>SVLK01000015.1 GCA_015067975.1 Oscillospiraceae bacterium
GCGGATTTTCCAATCCGCTTACTTGTCATGCCCAAATTGCAGAATGAGTGCATCCGTCGACGGATGCACTCATTCTTTTTTGGATGCCACCCTACAGGTAATGCCACTAACTAAGTGATATTACCCCTACGGGGAACTTTTTTTGCTTTATTCGTTGCCGGGGAACTTGGGAATGGAATCAAAGCCACGCTGCAGTTCTTCATCGGTAGGCACATAGTCGGTCATAGCACCGTCATTGTGCTTGCCATAAGCCATCATGTCAAAGTAGCCGGTACCGGTCAGGCCGAACACGATGGTCTTTGCTTCGCCCGTCTCGCGGCACTTGATGGCCTCATCCATAGCCACACGGATGGCATGGCTGGACTCGGGAGCAGGCAGAATACCTTCGCACTTGGCAAACTCCTGTGCCGCGGCAAACACATCCGTCTGCGCCACGCTGCGCGCCTCAATCAAGCCGTCATCATACAGCTGCGACACGATGGAGCTCATGCCGTGATAGCGCAGGCCACCGGAATGGCTGGCGGCGGGAATGAATCCGTTGCCCAGCGTGTACATTTTCTGCAGCGGGCAAATCGCACCGGTGTCGCAGTAGTCATAGCGATACACACCGCGGCTCAAGCTGGGGCAGGAGACCGGCTCCACAGCAATCAGCTGATAGTTGGCTTCACCGCGCAGCATTTCACCGGCAAAGGGAGCGAACAGTCCGCCCACATTGGAGCCGCCGCCGGCGCAGCCGATAATCATATCGGGTTTGATGTCGTACTTGCGCAGCGCCGTCTGGGTCTCCAGACCGATGATGGTCTGGTGCAGCAGCACCTGAGAGAGCACACTGCCCAGCACATAGCGGTAGCCCTCCTTGCTGGTAGCTGCTTCCACGGCCTCGCTGATGGCGCAGCCCAGAGATCCGGAAGTGCCGGGGAACTGCTCCAAAATCTTGCGGCCTACTGCCGTAGTATCGCTGGGAGAGGGCGTTACATGGGCACCATAAGTGCGCATTACCTCACGGCGGAAAGGCTTTTGCTCATAGGAACACCTGACCATATACACATTGCAGTCCAGCCCCAAATAGGCACAGGCCATGGACAGCGCCGTACCCCACTGGCCGGCACCGGTCTCTGTGGTCACACCCTTGAGCCCCTGACGCTTGGCATAATAGGCCTGTGCGATGGCACTGTTGAGCTTATGGGATCCAGAGGTGTTGTTGCCCTCGAACTTGTAGTAGATATGTGCCGGTGTCTGCAGCTTCTCCTCCAGACAGTAGGCACGCACCAGCGGCGAGGGACGGTACATCTTATAGAAATTGCGGATCTCCTCGGGAATCTCGAACCATGCAGTGGTATCATCCAGTTCCTGCTGCACCAACTCTTCGCAAAACACCTTGCCCAATTCTTCGGCAGTGATGGGCTGCATGGTCTTACCATCCAGCAAAGGTGCCGGCTTATTGGTCATATCGGCGCGGACATTATACCACGCTTTGGGCATTTCATCCTCGCTGAGATAAATTTTATAAGGGATCTTCTTCTCTTCCATGTTCTTATCTCCTTCCTTGCACAATAGAAAAACTCCTGCCCCATGTTTCCATGGGACAGGAGCTGAAAACAACTTCTGCGGTACCACCCAAGTTGGCGAGTTTCGCCCACTTTGCACGCACAATCATGCGCTCCGCCGGGATAACGGCCGCGGCTGCCGTCGAATGCTACTCGTTGCCTTTCGCATCGCCCTCGTAAGGCCATTCACCCTGCGTTCCCCGACTGCACTTACACCATCTGCAGCTCGCTTTGCGCTTCCCGTAAGGCTACTTCTCTTACTCACCGGTTTGTGGTGTTTGATTGCTTGCAATGTACCACTATCAGGTGGTTTTGTCAATGGTTTTTGGCAAAAAAACTCACAGCGCTCGCATGTACTCGCTGCGCAGTCCCTGCCCTTCCAAACCTTGCCGGACCCGCATCAACAGTGAATCGCGGTCGTCATTCAGCGTGCCTTTCAAGGTCAGGTAGTTGGAGGCGTGATTCATGCGGAACACACTGCCGGGAGAGTCAATATGCTGCAAAAACAGTTCCGTTTCCTGCAGCACCTCGGTCACATTCAGCACATGGAAGCTTCCTTCCCGCACCCAACGCTCCAGTGGCGTGCCGCGCTCCACCATCAGTGTCAGCAATCCAATATATTCGGGGTTGATGGCACTGAGTGCCTGCGCCGTACCGATGGCATGCTCGCGCAGCAGCTCACGGCTGCCAAGACCGGAAATTGCAGTTACCGACAGTGCAAATCCGCAGCGGCGGGCTTTCTGGCCCGCCTCCACGATAGCAGCCACGGTGTGACCTTTGGTCATCTTCTCCAGCACTGCATCACAGCCGGACTCCAAACCCATATACAGCATGGTCAGCCCCTTACTGCGCAGCAGCCGCAGGTCATCTTCGCTTTTGACGTGGATACTGGCAGGTGAGGCATAACTGGTGACCCGCTCGCACTCAGGAAAAAGGCCGTAGATCAAATCAAGGATCTCCACCAAATCGGAAGTACGGCGCATCAATGCATCTCCATCGGCCAAAAATACACGCTGCACACGGCGGTAGGCCTGCCGCGCCATACGGAAATCCTCGAAAATCTCTTCCATAGGTCGCATACCGAAGTGCTTATCGTCATACATATCGCAAAAAGCGCAGCGGTTATGGCTGCAACCGTAGGTCACCTGCACGATCAGACTATACGCCTCGCTGGGCGGTCGGTACACTTTTCCCAAATAACGCATATGCTTCTCCTTGTCCGTTCTTTTTCTTTATTATACCCCACCACACGCCGTTTGAAAAGAGCATAATCCCACACTGCAGCACATATAGTAACCTATCAATCAACAAAGGTGGAACATCATGGATACTATGTGCAAAGCCATCCATTTCAACCGTGTCCGACTGTGTGGCCGTGTGGTCAGCGAGCCGGAATTCTCCCATATGAACCACGGCGAAAGTTTCAGCCGCTTTTTCCTGTCGGTACAGCGGCTTTCGGGGCAGTGTGACTGCCTGCGCATCGTAGTACCACAAGCGCAGTTGGACGCTGTGCCGCTGCAGGTAGGCGACACTGTCACCGTAACAGGGCAACTGCGCTCTTTCAACAACAAAAGCGGCTGCGGTCCACGGCTGATCATCTCCGTGTTCGCCCGTCAGCTGCTACGCGGAGGCGCGGAAGATACAAACCTTATTCGCTTGAGTGGTACTGTTTGCAAGCCGCCTACGTTGCGCCGCACGCCTCTGGGCCGCGAGATCTGCGATGTGATACTCGCCGTCAACCGACGCTACGGGCGGGCGGACTACCTGCCGTGCATCTGTTGGGGTGCCGTGGCACAGCAGGCATCGCAGCTATATGTAGGAAGCGCGCTGGCGCTGGAAGGGCGCGTACAGAGCCGTACATATACCAAAGTCTGTGATAACGGTTGTGAAGAACGTACCGCTTATGAGGTATCCGTTATGCGTCCGTTGAGCGCCGAAGACCTGTTCGCGTTTTCTCCTTTTTCCTAACGGCATCCCGTTACAAAATTCGCCAAGGCGTGGTATGCTGAACAAAAGACTTGGATAAAGGACGGATTTCCCCATGAATCTGGAGCGAATTTTCAACATCTGCTTTACGGCTGCCTCTGTACTGATCATCTCCCCCTTTCTTCTCATCCGCTATGAGGAAACGATTCCCCGTTTGGTATGGGATGCGCTGACGATACTGCTGGTTGCCACATGGGGCGTTTCGCTGGTGCTTTATGTAGTGATAAAAATCCGTAATCGCAAGGAAAAGAAGGATCAAAACAAGAAAAAATAAGGCCAGAGCACGCAGCTTTGCGTGCTCTGTTTTCATTGACGCAGCCACAGTCGCAGCAGTATAATGAAACAAAGAGCACACGAGAGGAGTTCATTATGGACGCTTTCCGTTTTCCCAAAGACTTTGAATTAGGCGTTGCCTCTGCTGCCACGCAGATTGAGGGCGGTGACACCAATAACAGTTGGTACGATTGGGCCTGCGCCGGTCATATCAAGGACCACACCAATCCGTTCAATGCCAACGACCATTATAACCGCTGGCGCGAAGATCTGGAACTAATGGTTCAGATGGGCATACGCCACAATCGCTTTGGCGTGGAATGGAGCCGCATTGAACCGGAAGAAGGACAGTTCGACGACGAAGCGCTCTCCCACTATCGGCAGGAGATTCAGGCTATGGTGGATGCCGGCATCCGTCCGTTGCTGACGCTGCACCACTTCACCAATCCCCGCTGGTTCGAGCAGATGGGTGCATTTGAGAACCCGCGCTGCGTGGAACTGTATCTGCGCTTTACCGAAAAAATAGTGCGCAGCGTCGGAGATCTGGTGAGCGAGTATATTACCATTAACGAACCCAATGTGTACACCATGAACGGCTATTTCGGCGGCGGCTGGCCTCCCGGCAAAAACTCGCTGGGCGCTTACCGCACTGTGCTGACCCACATGGCCGCCTGCCACATTGCGGGCTACGAAATGATCCATCGGGTACGCCGCGAAATGGGCTGCAACGATACCCGGGTCAGCTTTGCCAACCATCTGCGCGTGTTTCAGCCGCTGAATGCCGCAAATCCGGTTCACCGCGTCAGTTGTTGGTTTGCCGAAAGAGCGTTTCAGGAGGCATTGAGCCGCGCCATGTGTCTGGGTGAAGTCAGCTTCCCCATGAAACACCATCCGGCGATCCAAAAGGGCAAATGGTGTGATTTCCACGCTGTCAATTACTATTCCCGCTCCACTGTGTCCGGTCTTGCCGACGGCATAGCCCCGGGCGTTCCCACCAATGATCTGGGCTGGGAGATCTATCCGCAGGGCATCGCAGAGACCTGCCGCATGCTCCACGATATTACCCCCCTGCCCATCTACATCACAGAAAACGGTACCTGCGACAACACCGACGATTTCCGCAGCCGTTACATCTGCGAGCACCTGAAAGTGCTGGCAGATAGTGGTCTGCCGGTACGCCGCTATTATCACTGGTGTTTCTGCGATAACTTTGAGTGGTTGGAGGGCGAGAGTGCCCGTTTCGGTCTGGTACATATCGACTATCAAACTCAGCAGCGCACTGTGAAGCGCAGCGGCGAGTTCTACGCCGCTATGATCCGCGAAGGCGGCGTGACACAGGAAATGATCAACACCTATTGCTGCGGTGATTACCGCTGAGAAGAAAGGATGAAACAACCCATGCATGAATGGTGGAAAGAAGCTGTCGTCTATCAGATTTATCCCCGCAGTTTCTGTGACAGCAACGGCGATGGCATCGGCGATATCCCCGGCATCATCTCCAAGCTGGACGAACTGCAGGATCTGGGCGTGACGCTGCTTTGGCTCTCCCCTGTCTATCCCTCACCCAACGAGGATAACGGCTATGATATCAGTGATTACTGCGGCATCCATCCCGATTTCGGCACCATGGAAGACATGGAACGGCTTATCGCTGAGGCCAAGAAGAGGGATATGGGTATCATCATGGATCTGGTGATCAACCATACCTCTACGGCTCATCCCTGGTTTCAGGCCAGCCGCAATGTCGAAAGCCCCTATCGCAACTACTACTTCTGGCGCAAGGGCGGTAAACATGGCAAGCTGCCCAACAACTGGACCGGCTTTTTCGGCGGCAACTGCTGGGAATACGATGAGCGCAGCGGCGAGTACTATTTACACCTGTTCGCACCTCATCAGCCAGACTTGAACTACTATGAACCGCGCGTATTGGAGGAGATCAAAAAGATCCTGCGATTCTGGCTGGACAAGGGCATCGCCGGCTTCCGCTGCGACGTGATCAATATTCTGTGGAAAGATTCGTTGGAATCTTCTCCCAAAAAGCTGATTCTTACCGGTTCGGAGCACTATTTGTCGCTGGACGGTACGCACAATATTCTACGGCAGCTCCGTCAGATCATCGACGAATACAATGCTTATACCGTGGGCGAAACGGTGTTTGTGGATACAAAAAAAGCCTGCGATTTGTGCGCTCCGGAACGTCATGAATTGCACACCGTGTTCGGTTTCGAGCACATGGAGTGCGACCAAAAAATCGTCAAATGGCTCAAAACATCTCATCACTGGGGCAAGTTCATGGAAACACTGGCCAAGTGGCAAAACGAGGTGCCGTGGAATACAATCTATCTGGAAAACCACGACCAGCCTCGCTCTATCCCCCGTTTTGGCTCCAGACGCTATCACATGGAGTCCGGAAAGCTTCTGGCTACGCTGCTTTTCACTTTGAAAGGCACTCCTTACGTCTATCAGGGACAGGAAATCGGCATGGACGATTTTGATTTCACGTCCATGGCACAGGTGCGCGATGTGGAGTCCATCAACGTCGACAAGCTGCTTAAAAGCGCCAAAATCCCCTCCACTCTGCGCTGGAAGATGATCCGCGCTACCAGTCGTGACAATGCCCGCACACCCATGCAGTGGAAAAATAAGCTGGGGGCCGGTTTCACCTCCGGTACGCCATGGCTGGGTATCAACAGCAATTATAAAACCATCAACGTAGAGGCGCAGAAGAACGATCCCAACTCGCTGCGCAGCTGGTATAAAACGCTGATCGCGCTGCGCAAAGAGAATCCCACCTTGCTGTGGGGCGATTTCCGCCTGCTGGAAGCCGGTGACACGCTGTGCGCCTATCAACGCGTCGGCGAGGATGAAACACTGACGATTGTGCTCAACTGCTGCGACCAGATGCAGCAGACCCAATACACAGGAGATGTGGTTCTCTCCAGTTACGGCAGCCACACATTTAACGGAGCTCTGCTGCCCTGGGAAGCCGTGATCCTGAGAGGAGAGTAAAGTAAGATGGACAAAAGAAATAAATATTGTTTTGGCCTCGGCACAGTGGGACGTGACATGTTCTACACGCTGGAATCCATGTATCTGCTGCACTATCTGACAGAAGTACGCAAACTGGACGATGCCATGCTGGCACTGGTAGGCGGTGTTTTAACGGTACTGCGTATTCTGGACGCCTTTAACGACCCCGTTACCGGCATTTTGGTAGACAACACACGCACCCGTTGGGGTAAGTTCAAACCATGGATCGTCAGCGGCAGCATCGTGGCTTGTGTATGCCTGCTGCTGATGTTTGCAGACCTGCCTGTTTCCGGCGCGCCCTATGTAATTTTGTTTGGCATCTGCTATGTATTGTGGGACATCAGCTACGGTGTGAATGACATCGCTTACTGGTCACTCCTTCCGGCTTTGAGTACCGATCAATCGCAGCGCGAAAAGATGGGCGCTTTTGCCCGTATCTGCGCCAATATCGGTATGTACATCGTAGTCGTGGGCATGCTGCCCATTACCAATGCACTGGGCGAAGCCGTCGGCGATCTAAGCCGCGGCTGGTTTATCTTCGCCATCGTCGTATGCGCTATGATGCTGCTGTTTCAGCTGTTTACGCTGCTGGGCGTGAAGGAAAACCGCGAGCATTATAAAGATGAGGAACGCACCACCATCCGCGACTTTGTCAAGGTGGTATTCGGCAACGACCAGCTGCTGTGGACCACCATCAGCATGATCCTGTTCATGGTAGGCTACTGCACCACCACCAGCTTCGGTACATACTTCTTCACCTACGCTTACGGCGATGCCAACATGTACTCTGTGTTTGCCGGTGTACTGGGCGTCAGCCAGCTGGCTGCACTGGTGATTTTCCCTAAAGCCGCCGCAAAATGGAGTCGCCGCAAGCTCTACTCCATCGCTACCGCGCTGGTGGTGGCAGGCTATGTGGTGTTCTTCTTCGCCCCCATGCACATGCTGCCCATCGGCGTGGCCGGTGTGCTTCTGTTTATCGGTCAGGCCTTCATCCAAACGCTGATGCTGATGTTCCTTGCTGACACCATCGAGTACGGTCAGTGGAAAATGGGACGACGCAACGAGTCCATCACTTTCTCGGTGCAGCCGCTTATCAACAAGCTGGGCAGCGCCATCGCCACCGGCGTAGTAACTCTGACACTGATCATCTCCGGCATCAATCAGGCTGCCGATTCCACTCAAGTAACGGAGCAAGGCCTGCTGATCATGAAACTGGCTATGATGATCTTCCCCTTGATTGCCATTGTGGTGGGCTATATTATCTATCTCAAAAAGTATAAAATCGACGCCAAGCTGTATAGTCAAATCATCGCCGAATTGACGGAACGGGGAGATTTGAAATGAGCAAATGCGAAACCTGCGTTTTTTACATCTACGACGAGCTCTATGATGACTATGTGTGTGACATGGACCTTGATGAAGATGAGATGGTGCGATTCCTCTCCAGCCGTGCCGATCAGTGCCCTTACTGGCGGCCGGGTGATGAGTACATCACCGCACGGAAACAGTAAAAAAGAAGACCTTTCCTTTGGGAAAGGTCTTCTTTTTTACTAATCAGGGCATTGTAATGACTTCGCCTTCACGCACTTGCCGCATCAGTTCTTTGGCCGTATCCACAGTAGATTGGTCTGGGATCATCACATAGGCCGGTACGCTCAACGAGTAGGGAATCTGAGTATCGCCGGTACCGTTGACACTGTAGCTGACGATGTTCCAGTCGCCGCCCTTATCCAGCTGGTCACGTACTACAGAGGCGATCTTGTTATAGGGTACACTAGTTTCAAAGTTTCCTTCCACTGCCTCCAGCACAGAGGAGTAGCTCTTCAACAGTTCCGGTGAGAGCGCTTTATTGATCACTGCCTGGATCACCGCCATTTGGTTGCGACCGCGCTGACGGTCACCATCCTGGAAAGAGTATCGCTCACGAGCAAAAACTAACGCCGCTTCGCCATACATATGGTTTTCACCAACAGAGAAATAATAGCCGTCTCTACCAAATTCGCATTCAGAGTATACCGTAATACCGCCAAGACTATCAATAATCTCTTCAAATCCGCTGAAATTCACACGGAAGAAGTAGTCCACATCGATATCGTAAATCATGCCAATGGTATCCATGGATACATCTACACCGTAGATGCCGGCATGGGTCAGCTTGTCGGGGATGCCGTCAGAGATAGACAGCGGCACATAGTAGTCACGGGGCGTAGAAACCAGCAGCACCTGTTTCGTCTCTGTATTCACGGTAGCCAGAATGTTTACGTCGCTGCGGCTTTTGGCGCCAATACCACCCCAGGTGTCGATACCGCTGATAAATACAGTAAATGTGTCTTCAGAATTGATCTTTTTCCCCTCGTCTTTGTTTTCACCCTTAAACTCTAATGTAGCTAATGCACGGATTTTCGATGCCACATTTTCATATCCCGGCAGGTCACTTAGCAGAGAAAAATACGCCTCCGGGAATAGAATCGCATCCGCATCCCCGTCTAGCAATGCATCCAACAGGTTGGGAATACTGCGCAACTCCTGTACTGCGATTTCTTCTTTCAGTTCTTTATTCAGCTTTTCAATTGCTTGGTCCGTCACATGACGGTCCATGGACTTCAAAATACCATAAGTATACTCCAGCGTATCTGCCATTTCCTGTGCCGGATCGTCTGCACGGACATAAACGCTGATATAGTCCATTTCCACTTCGCCATTGGTAATGGCGTTCAGCGCTTGGATACCGCGACTTAAAGTAAATCCACCAACAGCAAGCACCAGCGTCATCACCGCCGAGAAAATCAGACCTACCACAAATCTTGTCTTCTTTTTATGGTTCTTCACCAGCAGAGCAATGATCGCCAGCATCAGCAGAAGCACCGCATAAATGGGTATCAAAAACTTAGCAGGCAACAGTCGGGCCATCGCCAAAACTACAGAAAAGACTACGGTCAAAACCGTCATCAGCACAATTACCGTCTTACCGACCGGCGTTATGCGGTTTCGCTTCTCTTTATTCTCTTTCTTCCGCGGCTGTCCCACCCGCTTGGGTTCGGAACGCTTTCCTTTATTCAAAATGAATCATCTCCTTTAATTATAGCACATACGGAGGTATTATAGATCAAAGCTTTTTCAAATGCAAGGTATAGTTCTCGTTGTTGCTTTTTTTTATCTAATAAAGTATAATTTAAGTATCTTTCTTTGAAAGGAGTCGATCAGATGGATCAGCGCCTACCGGCAAAGAATATCTGGTTCGGCAGCAATCAGTTGAAGCAGCTGATTACCAACCTGCACACGCTCACCGGCATCTGGGCCAACATTTTCGACTCCAGTGGTCTGGACATTCAAATTCGCAATACACACAGCGACTTCTGTCACGCTATCAATGCCATTCCGGATGGTCACCGCCGCTGTGTGGACTGCGATGTCAAAGCCGTGCAGGCCTGCCACAACGCCGGCGGCGGACTGTACGCTTACCGCTGTCATGCCGGCTTATCTGAATTTCTGCTACCCATCTACGAGGGTGGTCAGCCTATTGCCTACCTAGTGTTCGGACAGTTACTGGATGACTCTTCTGTTTTAACCCAGTGGGAAAACGCCAAAGAGCTTTTGGATTGGTATCCCGGCGGAGCCGCAGCACTACGCGAAAGCTTTTTCCGGCTGAAGCAGTGCAGTGATGAGGAGATCACCGCCTTCGCCGAAATTTTGGAAGCTTTGGCGTCCTATATTCAGCTGGAAGGCATTATTCGTTCAGCAGAGTACACCGATGCGCAAAAGTTGGAAATGTATCTGGATGAACACTATATGGAACCGCTGACGCTGCCCCGTATCTCGGCAGATCTGCACATGGGCACTACGAAGCTGTGCGCTTTGGCCAAGCAGCTGTCCAGCGGCAGCACTATCACACAGATGATCTCTCAGCGGCGTATTAAAGCTGCACAGAAGTTGTTGCTCTCCGGCGATCTTCCTATTTCTTCCATCGCCGAACAAGTAGGTTTTTCCGATTACAACTACTTCACCCGTATCTTCAAATCCATCACCGGTGTCAGCCCGCGTGACTTCCGCAAAGCCCACTTTTCCCAGCGCTAAAATACCGAAAACGTTTCCAAAGTCGCATTTATTTTCACATTGCGCAAAATTTTACTAAAATACGAATAATTTTCTCTATTCATTATAAGATGTTCCAAGTATAATGGACTCAGTGAGTGTGAAATTTTGTTATTTTTGACATTCACTTTTGTTTTGGTGACAAGCAGACATGCTTTGCACAATACATCAACAATAATTTTTAAGAAGGAGCAAAAAAAGATGAAAAAGTTTCTTGCAATGGTTCTGGCCGTTGTCATGATGCTGGGTCTGGTCGCCTGCGGCGATAAGAAGACCGACGACGGCAAGATCACTCTGGACGTCATCGCTGCCGAGTACGGCCTGAAGACCAAGGAGTGGTGGCAGGGCTTCGAGAAGGATTTCGAGGCTGCTAACGAGGGTATCGACCTGGTGGTCGACGTCGTTTCCTGGAACGATATCTACACCGTGGTTTCCACCCGCATCGGCAACAACAACGCCCCCGACATCCTGAACATCGACGTGTTCGCCGACTATCAGGCTGACGACCTGCTGCTGCCCGCCAAGGATTATGTCTCTGACGAGACCTATGCCAAGTTCTATCAGTCCTTCCTGGATCAGTCCGTGGTTGACGGCGAAGTTTGGGCCATTCCCGACCTGGCTTCCGCCCGCGCTATGTACTACAACAAGGACATCCTGGATGCCGCCGGCGTGGAAGTTCCCACCACTTGGGACGAGCTGAAGGCTGCCTGCGAGAAGATCAAGGCTTACGACGCCAACATCTATCCCTGGGGCGTTGACATGACTCAGGACGAGGGTCAGGCCTGCTTCGCTTACTACATCTGGAACAACGGCGGTGACTTCACCGACGCTCAGGGCAACTGGACTCTGAACAGCGAGAAGAACGTCGAGGCTATCGAGTTCATCATCGGCATGGTTAAGGATGGCTACACCAACAGCGATCCCGCTACCGAGACCCGTTACATCAACCAGGATATGTTCGGCACCGGCAAGGTCGCTATGATGATCGGTCCCAACTCCATCCCCACCTACATCGCTGATGCCGGCAACACCGTCAACTACGGTGTGGCTTCCATCCCCACCAACACCGGTGTGTCCGTCTCTCAGGGCGTTATGGACCGCTTCATGTGCTTCAAGAAGGACGGTCGTACCGATGAGGAGCTGGCCGCTGTGACCACTTTCTTCGATTTCTTCTATGAAGATGAGCGTTACTCCGACTGGGTCATCATGGAAGGCTTCCTGCCCGCTACCTCCGCCGGTGGCGAGATCATGGCCGCCGCTGATCCCAGTGCCGCTGCCTGGATCGACATCGTTGGTTCCTCCAAGTTCTATCCCACCGCTAAGGCTGAGTGGGCCGATGTGAAGCAGGGCGTCATTGACGTTCAGCAGAAGGCCCTGCAGGGCGGCAACGTGAAGGAACTGCTGGATAACCTGCAGAAGGAAATCGCCGGCTAATCTTTCCGTCTGATTGACAATTCATGCATGACGATGGGCCGGGTCGAAAGGCCCGGCCCATTTTCATTGCAGCCGCTTTCAAAGTACATCGGATCTCTGTATTTTGAAAACGGCTGCAAAAACCGTTTTTTGAACTTGTGACGTTTCCCTGACTACAAATATTTTAGGGGGTTATTTTTGTGAAAAAGCGCACACTCCGCAAAACAGAACCTTACATGTGGATCGCTCCCAGTATCGTTCTGATGGCCATCTTCATCGTCATTCCTATTTTCTCCGTGTTCCGCACTGCCTTCAGCGAAGTCTCCAAGTCGGGTCTCATCAAGGGCTTCAACGGCGTTGACAACTTCGTTAAGGTCCTCAGTAACCCTGACTTCGCCCTTGTGCTGAAAAACACGCTGGTGTGGACCATCTTCGTGGTGGTGCTGTCCACCGTACTGGGTTTCATTCTGGCCCTGCTGCTGAACAACAATTTCCGCGGCCGCAAGATCGCCCGTGCCATCGTGGTGTTCCCCTGGGCTACTACGCTGGTGGTGCAGGCCAGTATCTGGACCTTCATCATCAACACCGACTTTGGTACGCTGAATACCCTGCTCAGAACGCTGGGTATCATCGAGCAGAACATCAACTGGACTCCCACACCCGAAGCATGGTTTGCATGGGAGATCGCCTGCGGCATCTTCGTTACCATCCCCTTCGTGTGCTTCACCGCCCTCTCCGGTCTGCAGGGCATCGACAGTTCTTACTATGAAGCTGCCACCGTGGACGGTGCCAACTACTGGCAGAAGCTGTTCCATATCACCATTCCTCTGGTCAAGCCCAGTCTGACCGTGGCCACGGTGCTGAACATCATCTACGTGTTCAACTCCTTCCCCATTATCTGGACCATGACCAAGGGTGCCCCGGCCCACAAGACCGACACACTGGTTACATATCTGTATACGCTGGCCTTCTATAACGGCAAGCGCGGCGAAGCTGCCGCCGTTTCCGTCATCGGCTTCCTGATCCTGTTGGCCTGCGCCAGTGTTTACATGGTATCCACTTTGAAGAAGGGAGATGAATGATCATGTCACTGAATCATAAATCTAACCTGAAGCAGATCATTTTGAAGATGCTGCTCTACTTTGTGGTTTTCTTTATCTGCGTTTTTATCCTCTACCCTTATTTCAGCATGTTTGTCACCGCTTTGAAGAGCCGTGATGAAATCTTCAATCCCAACGGCACCATTCTTCCTATCAACGCTTTGTGGTCCAACTTCACTGACATCTGGACACTGGCCCCCATGGGCAGATATATGCTCAACTCCCTGCTGATCGCCGGCGGTTCTACCATCATCGCCATGGTCTGCGGCATTCCCGCTGCCTATGCTCTGGCCCGCATGAAGTTTAAGGGTCACACCGTTTTTCTGGGCTTCATCATCGTCTCCCAGATGTTCGCTCCCGTGGTGCTGCTGGTCGGTATCTACCGCGTATTGAGCGATCTGCATCTGTCCGACAGCATTATGGGTCTGGTCTTCATCAACGCAGCGTTCAACCAAGCATTTACCATCTGGCTGCTGCGCGGTACTTTCCTGAGCATCAGTGAGGAGATGGAGCAGGCCGCCAAGATTGACGGCTGCAACCGTATTCAGTCCATGTTCAAGGTGCTGCTGCCTATGGCAGCTCCCGGCATCGTCACCACGCTGATTTTCATCTTTATCAATGCGTGGAACGAGTACACTGTGGCTCTGTGTTTGATCTCCACGGACGTGTTCAAGCCTATTACGGTTGGTGTCAACATCTTCAACGGCTACAACATGATCCAGTGGCAGTATCTGTTCGCCGCTTCTCTGTTTGCAACACTTCCCGTTGTCTTCCTGTTTATGTCTATCGAAAAGAACCTGACCAGCGGCCTGACTGCCGGCGGCGTCAAGGGATAACCCCCCATCGACACCAAAAGGGATGCGGCCACCGCATCCCTTTTGATCAGCACTTTTGCGATGTTTCGCATGTTTTTTTGGAGGAACTATGAAAAAACCTACGCTTGTTATTATGGCTGCCGGTATGGGCAGCCGGTTTGGCGGCCCCAAGCAGATCGCACCTGTCGATCCGCAGGGTCATATCATCATCGACTTTTCCATGTATGATGCATGGAAAGCCGGTTTCCGCGATGTTGTATTCATCATCAAGCGCGAAATGCACGATGAGTTTGCCGAAGTCATTGGCAATCGTGCAGCAGAACATTTTAACGTTACTTATGTCTATCAGGATCTAGACAAACTTCCCGAAGGCTATACTGTTCCCGCTGAGCGTACCAAGCCCTGGGGTACCGGCCACGCCATTGTCTGCTGTGCCGATGTGATTGACGGACCTTTTGCTGTGATCAACGCTGACGACTTCTACGGTCCCACCGCTTTCTCCACCATTTATGATTATTTGGTCTCTAACAAGGATGAGAGCATTTATTCCATGGTAGGTTACCGTCTGCGCAATACTGTCACCGAACACGGCAGTGTGGCCCGCGGCGTATGCGAAGTGGAAAACGGTAGGCTGACCGGCATCACGGAGCGTACCAAGATTTTTAAGCGTGGCGACAATGCCGCTTATACCGAAGACGACGGCGAAACCTTTGTGGAAATCAGCGGCAATACTATTGTTTCCATGAATCTATGGGGTTTCTCTTCCAAGATGATGGATGAGCTGTGGAAGCGCTTCCCCGCTTTCTTGGACAAGAACCTGCCTGTCAATCCCCTTAAGTGCGAATATTTTCTGCCCTTCGTGGTAGACGAGCAGCTGTGTGACGGAAGTGCCAGTGTAACGGTTCTGCCCTGTGAAGAAACCTGGTACGGTGTTACTTATCGAGAGGATCTGGAATCCGTCTGCAATGCCATCGCCGAAATGAAAGCTAAGGGCATTTACAAGGAGGATCTGTGGGTATGAGCAACGTAATTACTAAGGATATTCTCTTGCAAACGCTTAAAGGCTTTCAGATTAACGGTGATGTAACTTACTGCGAGCCTTACGGTTTCGGCCACATCAACAGCACACAGCTGGTAGTCGATCAGTCCGGTAAGCGCTATATTTTCCAGAAAATCAGCGAACGTGCTTTCAAGGATGTGCCTGCTTTGATGGAAAACATTGATTTGGTTACTTCTTTCCTGCGCGAAAAGTCCGCTGATCCCCGCACTGTGCTGACACTTGTATATGCCCTGGACGGCAGCTCTTATGTAAAAAATGAGTACGGCTATTGGCGTGTCTATGACTTTGTGGAGGATACCATCTGCCTGCAAAGTGCAGAAACTGATATGGACTTCTATGAAAGCGCTATTGCTTTTGGCCGTTTCCAGCAGAATCTCAATGATTTCCCAGTGGAGAAACTGCATGAGACGATTCCTAATTTCCACAATACCCCTGACCGTTTCCGCATCTTCCGTGAAGTGCTGGCTAAGGATCCTCTGAACCGAGCTAAGGACGTGCAGGCTGAAATCGATTTCATTTTCTCTCAGGAAGAAGCTGTCAGCACCGCACAGCGCATGCTGGAGCGTGGCGAACTGCCTGCCCGCGTCACCCACAACGACACCAAGCTGAACAATGTTCTGCTGGATGCCGCCACCCGCAAAGCTCTGTGTGTTATCGACCTCGACACTGTAATGCCCGGCCTGAGCATTTTTGATTTCGGCGATTCTATCCGTTTCGGCGCTGCAACCGCCGCCGAGGATGAAAAAGACCTCAGCAAGGTCACTATGAGTCTGGATCGTTTCCGTGTCTATACCCGCGGCTTTGTGCAGGCCTGCCCCGGCTTGACCGATAACGAGATTTCTATGCTTCCCATGGGCGCCCGTACTATGACACTGGAGTGTGGTATGCGTTTCCTGACCGACTACATTGACGGTGACCATTACTTTGCCGTGCACCGAGAAGGACACAATCTGGACCGTTGCCGTACGCAATTGAAGCTGGTACGCGATATGGAAAGCAAATGGGGCGAAATGCATAAGATCATAGCGGAGGAAAAAGCATGAAAGTACTGGTTACCGGCGGTACCGGTTATATCGGCAGCCACACCTGCGTAGAGCTGATCGAAGCCGGGCACGAACCCATTGTTCTGGATAATCTGTGCAACTCCAATCCCGAGAGTCTGCACCGCGTGGCACAGATCACCGGCTGCGACACGATCCCTTTCATTGAAGGCGATGTATGCGACGAGAACGTGCTGCACGAAGTTTTCCGTAAGCACCCTGACATCAAGTGTGTAATCCACTTTGCCGGCTTGAAAGCCGTAGGCGAAAGTGTTTCTATGCCCTTGCAGTATTATCGCAACAATCTGCTGTCTACCATGAGCCTGTGCCGTGTTATGCAGCAGTACGGCGTGAAGAAGATCATTTTCTCCTCCAGCGCTACTGTTTATTCCGGTGATAACGAAATGCCGCTGCGTGAAAGCTCCAAGACGGGCAACTGTACCAATCCCTACGGCTGGACCAAGTACATGTGCGAACAGATCCTACGGGATATCGCCAAGGCTGACCCTGAGTGGTCTGTGGTACTGCTGCGCTACTTTAACCCCGTGGGTGCCCACAAGAGCGGTCTGATCGGCGAACATCCCAACGGCATCCCCAATAATCTGATGCCCTTCATCTCCCAGACCGCCATCGGCAAGCGCGAAAAGCTCAGCGTATTCGGCAATGACTACGACACCCATGACGGTACCGGCGTGCGTGATTACATCCATGTAGTGGATCTGGCCCGCGGCCATGTGGCTGCCGCCAATTATATGATGGATCATCCCGGCGAGTCTGTGTTCAATCTGGGCACCGGCACCGGCTACAGTGTACTGGATATGGTTACCGCCTTTGAACAGGCCAACGGCGTTAACGTACCCTACGTGATCGCACCTCGTCGTGACGGCGATCTGGCCACCTGCTACGCTGATCCCGCCAAGAGCCGTCAGGAACTGGGCTGGGAAGCCCAGTTCAATCAGGTGGACATGTGCCGCGATGCCTGGAACTGGCAGAGTAAGAATCCCAACGGATACGACGCATAAATATCATAAGTCAAACACAATCCGCAAGTACAACAAGGAGGTCATCTGATGCTGCATGTTAATCTGATCATCGCCAAGGATCCCGCCGAAGTGGGTAAGCTGGCAGCTGACATTTTCCAGGATATCGTAAATGCCAAGCCCGACTGTGTGCTGGGTCTGGCCACCGGTTCCACTCCCCTGCCCCTGTACCGAGAGCTGATTGAGCGCGAAAAAGCCGGTAAGATCAACTTTTCTCAGGTGCGCAGCGCCAATTTGGACGAGTATAAGGGTCTGAGCGGCGATCATCCCCAGAGCTATCGCTATTTCATGCAAGAAAACCTGTTCAACCACATCTCCATTGACCCTGCCAACACCATCGTCCCCGACGGTCTGGCCGAAGATGCGGACGCCATGTGCGCTGCGTACGAGCGTAAAATCGAGGCCATGGGCGGCGTGGATATTCAGTTGTTGGGCATCGGTCACGACGGTCACATTGGCTTCAACGAGCCCTGCGACCACTTCCCCGTCACCACCCACGAAGTGGAACTGGAGGAAATCACCCGCGAAGCCAATAAACGTTTCTTCAATTCCATCGATGAAGTTCCTACTGCAGCCTACACCATGGGTATCGGCACTGTGATGGCCGCCCGCAAGGTGTTGCTGTTGGCCACCGGTAAGGATAAGGCCGAAATTGTCAAGCAGTCCTTCTTCGGCCCCGTCACCCCCATGGTTCCCGCTTCCATCCTGCAGTTCCACGGCAATGTCACCGTCATTGTTGACGAAGCTGCCGCCAGCCTGATCAAATAAACAAATCATACCAAGGAGGTTCTTTTTATGAAGTATCTCGGCATTGAATACAACATCAAAAACGTCCCCGTTCTCGACAAAGAATTTGTTCCCTTCGGCGTGTGGATCAACGCCTATTTGAAAAAGGCTGATCGTCCCTTCTCCGTGGCGGTAGAGCGTGAAAACGGCAAGATCTCCGTATTTGACTCTTTCCTGCGCAGCGAAGAATTTGCCGAAGCCAATGAGCGCTATGTGGAGCGTTTGGTCAAGTTCCTGCTGTGGAGCGTTGGCGGCTGGCGTGTCTATCTGTGCGGCTGCGACAAGGAAGCTGCCGCCGTGAAGGCTGCTTATACCGCCGATGGCAAGCGCAGTTTCGACTACGGCTTCATGCAGGACGTATATGAGCGTCCCTTCGAAGTGGTCATCTGCGGCCGTGAGGAGTTCCCTCAGGCCAACGAAACTACCATCGCTGCCGGCGGTCATCTGGAGGGCTGCCGTATCGGTTTCGATGCCGGTGGCTCCGACCGTAAGGTGTCCGCTGTGATTGACGGTAAAACCGTATACAGCGAAGAAGTGGTGTGGTTCCCTAAACTCAGCGAGGATCCCACCTATCAGTACAACGAAATCGTCACCGCCATGAAGACTGCCGCCTCCAAGATGCCCCGCGTGGACGCCATTGGTGTCTCCTCTGCCGGTGTATTCATTGGCAACGCTCCCATGGTCTCCTCTATCTTCTATAAGGTTCCCCGCGAGCATCGCGAGTACGTCAAGACCGTGTATGACCGCGCCGCCAAGGAGATTGGTGAGAACATCCCCATTGTTGTGGCCAACGACGGTGACGTGACCGCTCTGGCCGGATCCATGAGTCTGAACTCCGGCTCCGTCATGGGTCTGGCTATGGGCACCAGCGAAGCCGTTGGCTACGCTGCTCCCGACGGCAACCTGTTGGGTTGGTTCAACGAGCTGGCTTTCGCCCCCGTTGACCTGAGCGAGAGTGCCATGCAGGACGAGTGGTCCGGCGATTTCGGCGTAGGCTGCAAGTACTTCTCGCAGGACGCCGTCATTAAACTGGCTCCCGCCGTGGGTATCGAGCTGGATCCCGCTCTGTCCCCCGCTGAAAAGCTGAAGGTGGTGCAGGCTCTGGCCAACGATAACGACGCTGATGCGTTGAAAATCTATGCCTCTATTGGTGCTTACCTCGCCCATACACTGGCCCTGTACAGCCGTTTCTACGCGCTGAAGTACCTGCTGGTGCTGGGACGCGTAGCTTCCGGCGTGGGTGGCGATCTGCTCATCAGCGAGTGCAACCGCATCCTCTCCGAAGAGTATCCCGAACTGGCTGCCGGTATTCAGGTGATGCTGCCCGATGAGAAGACCCGCCGTGTGGGTCAGTCCGTGGCTGCTGCCAGCCTGCCCGAGCTGAACAAATAATGCGTACTTACACGATTCTTCCCGTCCACACCGGTGAACCGGTGTGGACGGAAGTCCCTTATCTGCAGGTGGACAACATTCAATGGCTGCCGGATGTCGGCATTCGCATGGTACAGCAGCTGTGCTATGACGCCGAGACTCTCTATGTCCACCAGCGCGCATGGGAAGAAAACATTCGCGCCCAGCATACCGGCTATCTGCAGCAGGTGTGTGAGGACAGCTGCATGGAGTTTTTCTTTTCCCTAACAGACGATGGGCGTTACTTTAATTTTGAATTGAATCCCAACGGCTGCATTCATTTGGGACTGGCCTATGGCCGTCACAACTCAGCGCAGCTGGTACCCAAAAAGATGGAAGAACTGTTTGCTGTCCGCACCAATTATTTGGATGATGGCTGGGAACTCTACTACCGCATCCCTCTTTCTTTCGTACAGCTCTTCTATCCCGGTTATCATTGGGAAGCAGGCACACAAATTCGCGCCAACTGCTATAAATGCGGGGATTTGACGCTACAGCCTCACTACATCACATGGAATCCGGTGTCCTCCGATACGCCGGACTACCACCGCCCGCAGGACTTCGGTCTGATGGTTTTCGGATAATCCCTACGACGAGGTGAATACCATGTTATTTAAAAACGCTTATATTTTCCAAAATGATAGCTTTATCCACGGCAGTTTCCGTGTGGAAGATGGCCGTTTTACCGAGATCCTCTCCACCATTCCCGCTGAGGACGGCGTAGATCTGGACGGGGCACATGTGATTCCCGGCCTCATTGACGTCCATAATCACGGCAACTCCGGTGCTGACTTCTCTGACGGCGATTACGAAGGTCTGGTGAAGATGGCTCGCCACCTGGCCAGCGTAGGTGTTACTTCTTTCGCTCCTGCCTCCATGACACTTCCCTACGAAGTGCTGGAAAAGGCCTTTGCCACCGCTGTGCAGCTCCGCCGCGAGCAGCCTGACGGCTGTTCCCGGCTGATGGGCATTCAGATGGAGGGACCTTTCTTCTCTGAGAAGAAAAAAGGCGCCCAGAACGGCGCTTACCTGAAAGATCCGGATTTTTCCGCTTTCAAAAAGTTGTATGATGGCTGCGATGGGCTGATCCGCATTGCCGATTTGGCTCCCGAGCTGCCCGGTTCTGTGGAATTCACAAAGCAGGCCAGCAAGCTGTGCACCGTGTCCGTTGCCCATACCGATGCCAATTACGAGGAGTCCAAGGCTGTGTTTGATGCCGGTGCTACTCATTTAACGCACCTGTTCAATGCCATGCCCTCCATTCATCACCGCAAACCCGGCACCATTGGCGCCGCTTCGGAAAATGAAAATGTCATCGCTGAGCTGATTTGCGACGGACAGCACGTCCATCCCAGCAGCGTTCGCATGGCTTTCCGGCTGTTCCCCGAGCGCATTTGCTTGATTTCTGATGCGCTGCGCTGCTGCGGCATGCCCGACGGTCAGTACGAATTGGGTGGTCAGGATGTATTCCTCAGCGGTGGTATTGCCAAACTGGCCGACGGTACCATTGCCGGTTCCGCATCCAACCTGTATGAGTGCATGGAGAATGCGATTCGTTTCGGTATCGCTGCCGACGTGGCTATTCGCGCCGCGACCATTATTCCTGCCCGTCAGCTGCAGCGTGAAAGTGAGATCGGCTCCATCGAGGTCGGTAAACTGGCTGACTTTGTTGTATGTAACGAGCACCTGCAGCGCAAAGCCGTTTATCTGGGCGGCGAAAAACTGTAATCTTTATATCAAAGGGTCCAAAGGGTGTCACCTTTGGATCCTTTTTTGCGCAAAAATTTACCACATTTATCTGCAGCATATTTCGTTTTTTCGGGGACATGCTATCTGTGCGATACCCAACCGGGCGCGACAACTGTGCGCCCACACAACAAGAAAGGAGTAAGCACTATGTCTAGCAAGAACAGCAACAAGCTGAACGTCCCCGAGGCTCGTGCCGCAATGGACAAGTTCAAGATGGAAGCCGCTTCCGAGGTTGGCGTCAACCTGAAGGAAGGTTACAACGGTCACCTGACCTCCCGTGAAGCCGGCTCCGTCGGCGGCCAGATGGTCAAGAAGATGATTGAGTCTTACGAGAAGAACCTGTAACTCGTTTTTCTCAAAACAGAGGGGATCCTGCACTACAGGGTCCCCTCTTATCTTGGTTTGCAATTACATTTCTCTTTCTTTTCTTTTTTTCGCAAGTGTGATATAATTAATTATTATGCGGAAAAGGAGGAGAATCATGCATTTCTTTGACCATCTACGCACAGTCAACCGACATCGGCGTCTGGTACGGAAGTATTGTTTCCGGCTAGGTCTCTATTGGCAGGGACTGACTCATGATTTGAGCAAGTATTCTCCCATCGAATTTTGCCGCAGTGTGAAATACTATCAAGGTTACCGCAGCCCCAACGATCAGGAACGACTCACCAACGGTGTCAGCCTTTCCTGGCTGCACCACAAAGGCCGTAACCGCCACCATTTCGAATACTGGATCGACTACTGCCTCAAACCGGAGGGCGGCGTCTACATGGGCGGGTGCAAAATGCCCAAGAAATATGTAGCAGAAATGTTCTGCGACCGTATTGCCGCCTGTCGTGTCTATCAAGGTGCAAAATATACCGATGCCTCCGCTTACGACTATTACCAGCATTCCAAGTCTCATATTATCATCAATGCAGAGACTGATGCACTCATTGACCGTTGGCTGTTGCTTCTAAAAGAGCAAGGTGAAACGCCTGCCTTTGCACAAATTCGGCAGGAACTTCGCACTAATACATACTAGTTCTGTTTTTATGGCTTGTTAATAATAAAACAGTCTTATTTTGCACATATTCCTTGCTTTTTCTGTAAATTTGTTATAGAATAGCCGTTGGACATTTCACTGGAAGGTTGGAGATATTTGCCATGAGCAACCCTTACAAGACTCGTGAAGGCGGCGCAACTGTTACTGTTTTCGTACCCTACGACTGTAGTAACAACTGCCCCTTCTGCATTAATAAAAAGGAATACGCCGACTGCAGCACTTTTTCTTTGGAGAGAATCATCGAAAGTATCCGTACCATGGACGCTATCACACCCTAT
This sequence comes from Oscillospiraceae bacterium, assembly GCA_015067975.1. Taxonomy (GTDB): domain Bacteria; phylum Bacillota; class Clostridia; order Oscillospirales; family Oscillospiraceae; genus Vescimonas. The sequence goes on from SVLK01000015.1 coordinate 22,665, forward strand.
TGTGATTTCGTTTTTACCGGCGGTGAGCCTCTGGCGGATTTGGAGTCCTTGCAAAAGATGCTGGATGTTATCCCCTCTACGCATAAGATCTATATCAACACCACATTCCCTGTGCAGAAGCACTACACTGCCGAGGAAATGCTGGCCTTCACCGAGAAGAACAAGGACAAAATCACCTGCATGAACATCTCCCGTCATCTGCAGAAGTATGTAGAGGAATCTCCCGACGAAGTCATCGGTCGTATTGCCTGCCGTACACGCATCAATTGCGTACTGTACAAACACTATCCCGCCGATAAGCTGGTGGATTATGTGGAGCGTTTCCTGCCCTACAACATCCCCATTCAGTTCCGTTATGACTATACGGAAACCACACCTGACAATCTGTACGAGGAAGAGAACGATAAGATCCTGCAGGATCTGCGTAAGTTCTTCACTTACAAGGGATTGGACGGCTGCCGTATGCGTAACGGATTCCACTTTGAGTATAAGGGTCTGCACATGACCTATCACAAAACGCTGCCCTACTCCACCATCGTGGAAAAGGATGACACTGGTGTCACTTATGACATCCTGTACGATATTCTTATCAAGCAAACCGGCGAGATCCATTCCGACTGGACCGGCGTGGTGATGGATGTAGAAAAGTATCGCAACGTTGTCTTTGAGCCTTACGATCTGCGTGTCATTAACGGCATTGTAGATTATTGAGAAACAAAACCGACTATCCATCAAGGTAGTCGGTTTTATCTTTCATCACATCTCTTGCATTTTTTTATCAAGCACACTACAATAATTACGATCGATTCACGCATAGGAGGTATAGGATGAACACACTTCTTTACCTCGGATTGGGAGTGACATTGGTAGCCATCGTAGGCCTGTCCATCTGGTCCGGCACACAAGTAAAAAACGGAACGCCGAAAAACGGACTCGGTGTTGTAGCCGGTGTCATCATGGGCACTCTGATTGGCGGCTCATCCACTATTGGCACCGCCCAGTTGGCCTACACTTACGGTATGTCCGCCTGGTGGTTCACATTGGGCGCCGGTATTGCCTGCCTCATTCTGGCTCTTGTTTATGCCAAACCGCTGCGTCATTCCGGAGCCACCACTTTAGTGGGGATTATCCGTCAGGAATACGGCAATACTGCCGGCATGACCGTGTCGCTCCTCTCCGCCACCGGTACATTTATTAATATTATTTCTCAGCTGATTTCTGCTACAGCTGTTATTGCCGTAGTGTTTCCCTCGTTGGGAATTCGCTCTGCCGTAGCTATTGCTGTGGTTTTTATGATCCTCTATGTTATCTTTGGCGGCACCAAGGGCACCGGCATGGTGGGCATTGTAAAGATGCTGCTTCTATACATCACCATCATTGCCTGCGGAGGATTGGTCCTGCATCTCGTGGGAGGTGTTTCTGCCTTCACTGAAATGGTTCGCGCCATTGATAATCCAGAAGGTATCCGATTTTTTTCTCTCTTTGCCCGCGGTATCAGCACTGACGGCGGAGCCTGTTTGTCCCTCATCTTAGGTGTGCTGACCACGCAAACCTATGCACAAGGTGTTCTTTCCGGGCGCACTGACCATGACGGTATAGGTGGAGCACTTCTCTCTGCTTTTTTAGCCCCACCTATTGGCATCGGAGGTATTCTGGTAGGTCTTTATATGCGTGCCAATGCCGAGCTTTATCCCGGTATGGTGGCCAAAACAGCCCTCACCACCTTCGTCACCGCGCATATGCCGCCTCTGCTTGCAGGTGTGATTTTAGGCGCCCTCTTTATTGCCGTAGTTGGAACCGGCGCAGGTCTTGCTTTGGGGATTTCCACCATCCTTAACAACGATATCGTTAAGCGTGTTACTCACCGCTTTGATGATGAAAAAAAGTTAGGGCATCTGGGGAAAGTATGGATTATCGCGATATTGGCGGCGGCAGGGTTTCTTTCCTGTGGTGCATTGGGAGATGTGATTCTGCAGTTTGCATTTATGTCTATGGGACTCCGGGGCGCCGTGGTATTCACACCGCTGTTGTGCGCACTATGGCTTCCCGGTCGCATCCATCACCGCTATTGTATCCTCTCTGCCATTGCGGGACCCATGATAGTGTTTCTCTTCGGCGTGTGGAAAGTTTTCCCTGTCGACTCTCTCTTCATTGGTATCGCTACCACCATGCTCATTATGGCGTTTGGTCTATGGCAAGGAAATAAACGTGGAATCAAGAGATAAAAACATCGGCAGTCCAGTTTGGGCTGCCGATGTTTTGTTATATTTTCAACTTGCAGTAACGGGACTCTCTTTAGGCGCAATAGCTAAATAAGTGTTTCCCACGCCCAGTTTCAACGGTGATCCGTCTGCCAATGTAAACTCGATTGGATCATATTTTCCTTCGTGGCTCCATCTAATCGGAATCATCTTACCGCCACAGGCAAAGTAGCCTTCTCCCGTTGTGTAGAGGTCAGCAACGTGATAGTCATGCTCATCATTTTCCACAGTTGCCAATAGAACGATGACATTTCGGAAAGCCTCCGGCTGACCGTTGTTTTCATCGATCATCTCTTCGCCATACTGCCAAAATACGTATTTGCCGGTAGACGCATCATACTTCATGGTGCTGTTCTTCGTGTACCCATGGAGTGAATAGTCGATGGAAATTTCCGTAGCACTGCTGCCTTCAGCAGGAGTTCCGTCTTCTGTAAATTGCAGTCCATAATCTTTGTCAGTGACCTTCACCGCATACCCATCTGTTTCAGCTGCTGTCACCGCATTTTCTCCATTAACAAACAACGTATGTTCCCACGCCCAGCCATTATTATAGCGAACTTCGTCCCGATAGCCGGCATATCCGGTGGCAAAAATATTATTTACGCCCTCTGCGTTCATATCGTCCCGCACTACCTGGCTTCCGCTGGCATGTACAACAATCATATTATAAGCAAGCGCTAAATCGGTAAAGTTATATCTTGTGGAACGAATCGGGCCTACAGAAGACACCTTTGAAATATCACTGTACATTGCCAAACCGCGAGTCGAATAGTGATTCACATACATTTCCGCAAAAATATCTGCCTCGCTAATTCCGTGATGCGGAATTGCACCATTCACATTGTCAATGGTCACAGCAAACACGCGGCCTTCATAGGGAGCGTCTATCACTTCACCGTTCAGGGGATTACGGTGTTGCACCGGAGGAGGTGTAGGATCTACATCCTGCTGCTGGTTATCATCCGTCTCATCTTTCGCAGTATCCTTGCTGCCACAGGCACATAGCGCCAACATACAAAGAGCCAGTAAAAAAGCAAGCAGTTTCTTCATAGTAAATACCTTCCTCTTATAAAATCTATGTACACATTATGCCATTGTTTTTCCCAAAACGCAAGCATAGGGGTAAGAAAAGACCGGCCTGCAGCCGGTCTTTTCTATGTAGATTTACTTATTGCTCAAATACTCGTCGATAGACTTGGCGCCCAACTTGCCGGCACCCATAGCCAGGATGACGGTAGCAGCACCGGTCACGGCGTCGCCGCCGGCATACACGCCCTCGCGGCTGGTCAAGCCGTCTTCGTTGACGATGATACCGCCCTTGCGGTTGATCTCCAGACCCTTGGTAGTGTCCTTGATCAGGGGGTTGGGACTGGTGCCCAGAGACATGATGACGGCATCCACAGCCAGATCGAACTCGCTGCCGGCCTTCTCCATGGGACGACGGCGACCGGAAGCATCAGGCTCGCCCAGTTCCATCTCGATGCAGGTCATGCTGGCCACGCAGCCGTCTTCAGTGCCGTTGATCTTGATGGGATTGTTCAGCGTCTTGAAGATGATGCCCTCTTCGATGGCATGCTCCACTTCCTCATGACGGGCAGGTAGTTCTTCCATACCGCGGCGATACACCACGTACACATCGGCGCCCAGGCGCTTGGAGCAGCGAGCGGCGTCCATAGCCACGTTACCGCCGCCAACCACGGCCACCTTCTTGCCCTTCAGGTTCATGATAGGCGTATCGCTGTCCTCGCGATAGGCCTTCATCAGGTTGATACGGGTCAGGAACTCGTTGGCGGAATAAACACCCTTCAGGTTCTCGCCGGGGATGTTCATGAACATGGGCAGGCCTGCACCGGAACCAACGAACACAGCCTCGAAGCCGTACTCTTCCATCAGCTCGTCGATGGAGCAAACACGGCCGATAACCATATTGGTCTCCACCTTCACGCCCATCGCCTTCAGGCCGTCCACTTCCTTCTGAACGATGGCCTTGGGCAGACGGAACTCGGGGATACCATATACCAACACGCCGCCGGCCAGATGCAGAGCCTCGAACACGGTAACTTCATAGCCCTTCTTGGCAAGGTCGCCTGCGCAGGTCAGACCGGCAGGGCCGCTGCCGACCACAGCCACCTTCTTACCGTTGGACTCGGGCTTAGCGGGAGCCTCGGTGCAGTGAGCATTGTGCCAGTCAGCCACAAAGCGCTCCAGACGGCCGATACCCACGGGATCACCCTTCTTGCCTCGGACGCAGTGCATCTCGCACTGGCTCTCCTGAGGGCACACACGGCCACACACGGCAGGCAGAGAGCTGGTCTCATGAATCACCTGATAGGCACCTTCATAGTCCTTCTCACAGATCTTCTGAATGAAGTCGGGAATCTTTACGTTCACGGGGCAGCCGTTCACGCAGGGTTTCAGTTTGCAGTTGAGGCAACGGGCAGCCTCGTCCAGAGCCTGCTCCTCGGTATAGCCCAGAGCCACCTCCAGGAAGTTCTGATTACGTACATCGGGCTCCTGAGAGGGCATGGGATTCTTATCCAAACGCATATTCACTGCCATCTTACTTAACCTCCTGCTTGAACAGATTGCAAGCCTCTTCGTGCTTGTGCATCTCAAATTCGCGATACATCTGGTTGCGCTTGACAGCCAGATCCCAGTCCACCTTATGACCGTCGAAGTCGGGGCCATCCACACAGGCGAACTTAGTCTCGCCACCCACGGTCAGACGGCAGCCGCCGCACATGCCGGTACCGTCGATCATGATGGGACTCATGGAAACGGTGGTAGGTACGCCGTAAGGCTCCGTGGTCTTGCACACGAATTTCATCATAATCATGGGGCCAATGGCGAAAATCTCGTCATACTGATTGCCGGCATCCAGCAGTTCTTTCAGAGCCTCGGTGACAAGGCCCTTCTGGCCGTAGCTGCCGTCATCGGTGCAGACCTTCAGCACAGTAGACACAGCGCTGAACTTATCTTCCAGAATTACTACGTCCTTGCTCTTGAATCCAACCACAGCGTGCACTTCAGCGCCGCAGTCATAGAACTTCTTCAGCACGGGATATGCAATGGCGCAGCCAACACCGCCGCCAACCACACAAACCTTCTTCTTGCCTTCCGTCTCGGTGGGTTTGCCCAGAGGACCAACAAAGTCCTGCAGATAGTCGCCGGCCTGCTTATGGCTCAGCTTTTCGGTGGTAGCACCCACCGTCTGCACGATGATGGTCACAGTGCCCTTCTCGCGGTCATAGTCATGGATGGTGATAGGGATACGCTCGCCGTTTTCATCCACACGCAGGATGATGAACTGGCCGGGCTCGGCTTTCTTGGCTACCATCGGTGCCTCAATCTCGTACAGAATCACCGTGGGCTTCAAAGCTTCTTTGTTCACAATACGATACATAGCGGTTCCTTCCTTCTCCTTATGGTTTGTTTCATACTTGGTCGCAGCAAGTAGACAAACTCTGCCACACTTGTTACATTTTATCATACTGCTGCAACGCCGTCAATGAATATGTTACAAATTTAACACGCTTCGTGAAGAATCACTTGCCGACCGTTGACTTCCACCAGTCCTTCCTCACGCATCTTCTTCAGTTCACGCATCATAGCACTGCGGTCTGTGGATATATAGTCGGCCAGAGCACTGAGGGAAAACGGCAGTAAAAAGCGGTTGTCACCGGCGTGGGCTGCCTGCAAGCCAAAATAGCTCATCAGCTTTTCACGGATATTGCGGCGGCTGAGGATCTCCACCCGTTCGGACAGCGCCGTTGCTTTTTCCGCCACCAAATGGAACATATTGGTCACCATGCGGCTGTGGTGGTCGCAGGCGTTCTCGCATCGCTTAGTCAGCTGATCGCCACGCATAAACCATACCTGGCAGGCTCTGTCACAAATCACTGCTACATGGTCTCCGGCCGCATTGTTGAATATCAGCATTTCGCCAAACACGCTGCCTGTGCCCAGATGTTCCAGAATGGAGCGGTTACCGTTTTCATCAATCCGTTCTATGATTGCCGTGCCGCGGGTGATGATGCCAATGGTATCTCCATCAGCTGAGAATTCATAAATCACCTCGTCGGCAGCAAAATTCTGCTCCCTCATGCCGAAACACTCCCGCATACAATGACGCTCGTCCCAACTGATTCCCTCAAAAATCGGTGACTTGACGGATTCCATAGCGTTTCCCCCTTCTGCTTAGCAGATGTTATTTATATTTTACCATATCTTCCACAAAATGCATAGGAAAAACATAGCTGTTACAATAATTTTACAAATTTCTCCCCTGCTTTGGTTGCCCGCACTGTGGATTTATATTATACTGTTGCTATCTGTAAAAAAGGAGAACTCGTATGCACATTACACATCGCGAAAACATGGAAAACCGCCGCGTGAAGCTGACGATCTGCGTAGAACAGGAAACGTGGGAAAAAGCGTTGGCCGTGGCTTATATGAAGAATAAGGCGTTCTTTCCGGTAGAGGGTTTTGCCCCCGGTGCCGCTCCCCGGCAGGCTTTGGAGTCGGCTTACGGCGCCGATGTACTGTATCAGGAAGCCGTTAATGATACTTTCCCCGAAGCACTGGTTTCTGCTATTGCTGAGCAGAAGCTACAGATCGCCGGCACTCCTACACTAAGCGTAGTCTCTATCGGCCCTGAAGGGTATACCTTCGACGCTGTCATTGATCTCTATCCGGAAGTAAAATTAGGTCAATATAAGGGCCTGCGCGCCAAGTATGACTCTGTGGAACTGTCGGATGACGATGTCAACGCAGCACTCCAAAGCTACCAGCGCGCCCACATGCTGATCACCGAGCCGGAAGTAGCGGAACTTGGTGACGAGGTAACGCTGGATTTCGAAGGCTTTGTAGACGGCCAGCCTTTTGAAGGCGGCAAGGGGGAACAGTATCCCTTACTGCTGGGCAGCGGAGCTTTCATTCCCGGTTTCGAAGAGCAGGTAGTCGGCATCCGCGTTGGTGAGGAGCGTGATCTCCCCATTACCTTCCCCCAGCTCTATCATCCTGAACTGGCCGGCAAGGATGCCGTGTTCCATATTAAGGCTCAAAAGATCGTTCGCCATACGATACAGGAACTGGACGATGCTTTTGCCGTGACGCAGGGATTTACCGATCTGCACGATTTGCGTCGTCAGGTAATGGAAGAAGCGCTGCGTCTCAAGCAGATGCAGGCGCAGGATGCTTTCAGTGATGCACTGATCCAGCAGGTTATCGACAATATGGAAGCCGAGATTCCCGAATCCATGGTAGAGGGCCAGCTGCAAGGACTGGTGCAGGAGTTGGAACGTCAGTTGGCAGCACAAGGTATGGAGCTGGATGCCTATTTGGAAGCCTCCGGTCTGAGTCGCGATGCGTTGCGTGAGCACGCCCGCGAAAACGCCTTGCGTGGTGCTCGCTATGAACTGGCTATGATGGAAATTGCCCGGCTGGAAGGCATTGAAATCGCCGAAGAAGAACTGGACAGCAAATATGCCGAAATGTCCCAAATGTACGGTATGGATCTGCAGCAGCTGCGCGCGCAATTGCCTCCTCTGCGCATGAGCCACGATCTGAAGCTGGCCCGTGCCCGCGCCGTGGTTGTCGATAATGCCATCCGCAGTTAAATGACAGCAAAAAATCGCTTCAATCTTCCGATTGAAGCGATTTTTTCGCTTTATTGAGGTTTCTCCACCACATTGTGGAAATAATAGTGCCCCATTCCATCTCCATAGAGGTTGGTCAAACCATCACGCAGCAGCCATGTCGTTGTGCCGTGATACACAGGAATCACAAAACCGCTTTCCAACAGCATGCGCTCGGCATCCTTCAAATAGGCATCGCGGGCTACAGGACTGGCCGAATCGGTACTGATGCGCATCAGCAAGTCGTAGGCTGTGTTATGGATGTGGGCATGATTCTTCTCCGATGCACTAACCCAGCTGTCCAGGAACGCGCTGGCATCGTTCAGTGTACGCTGCACCTGCACCAGTGCCACGGTAAACTCTCCTCTTTGCAGCACCTGTTCCAGCTCTTCCTCAGCGACACCTACCAGCTCCACCTGCAGACCCAGCTGTTCTTTCCACATAGATTGGATCATCTGTGCCGCTTTGGTGTGCAGTTCGTTGTTCTCATAAACCAAAGTCACACGGCCTGCCTCCGGCAGTGCCTGCGCCTTCAGCAAATCCTTTGCCTGTGCACAATTCGATTCATACTTCTCCGGGTCGTTTTCAATCAGCGCGCCGGCCTCAGTGCGGAACTCTGCCGCCGCCGAGCTGTTGCGGATCCCGTAAGGAACCAGACCGTCTGTCGCCCAATAGCGCCGTGCGCCCATAGCCGCGGCAATGGCATTGCGATCCAGCACCAGAGACATTGCCTGTCGCAGCGTTTCACCAACCGTTCCTTCAGCCATCTGGTTTACCACCAGTGCCCCCACCAGAGGATAGGGATCCGCTTTCCACTCCTCATCCTGTGCAGCAATGGCCTCGTCTGTCAAGCCAAGTACAAAATCTACTTCTCCATTTTCATACAGCTCCATTGCGATGGCAGCTTCTGCAAACCGAATCTGCAGTTCATCAGTACCAAGGCGCTTGGCATCGTAGTAGGACTCTCTTGCCGTTGCAGTCAGCAGGTCGTTCTCCCACGCCGTCACATAATAAGCCCCGTTGGTCACCATTACTGCGGGGTCCATGGACCAGTTTTCTTTTTCAACGATGTCACTGCGCAACGGCATGGTAGCTACAGCTGAGCAAACCACATCCACAAAGTAGGAGCAGCGCTGCTTAAGTACTACCTCCAGCGTCGTGTCGTCCGGAGCACTGACCTGCAGCTTCGTCACATCGCCGCGGCGAGCCTCTTCATAACCGACCACCATTTCCAAGAGCTGTGCATTGGGCGATGCAGTCGCCGGATCCACCAGACGCTGCCACGCATATACAAAGTCCTGCGCCGTAACCGGACGGCCATCCGACCAGGTCACATCGTCACGCAGCGTAAAGGTGTAGATTTGGGTCCCATTCAGTTCATCCCCATAGCCATAGCTGCGCGCCAAGCCATATACCACGTCGTAGTCTCCGTGGGCATTCAGACTGGCTTTCATCAAATTCTCATAGAGATGGTTTACCACGATCTCCTCGCTCTCAGTGGTCACCATTGCCGGATCCAGCGTTTCCGGTGCATCCGGCAGGCAAACGCGCAGCGTACTCGCATCTTCCGTTTCACCGCAGCCGCTCAGCAGACATAAAACCATACACACACTCAGCAGCAGCGTCATCATTCGCTTCATTTTTCTCATAGGGGAGTTGCTCCTCGTTTCAAGTTTACACGTTATTATACCTGTTTTTTGCACTTTTGTAAAGTAGGAAGCAAAAAGGGCGCCAAAATGGCACCCTTTTCCAATTATTTCTTCTCTTCCAGCGGGACTACACGACCGTCTTCCAGTACCTTTCCGGGCACGATTTGGCTGCGGGTATTGCGGGCAATATCGTCAAGACGCATGCGGGAGGGAAAATCGGACAGCAGCGTATATGCCACACCATGGCGCTTAGCGCGGCCTGTGCGGCCGATACGGTGGATGTAGTACTCGTTCTCCTCCGGTACTTCAAAGTTAAATACAGCGTCCACGTCATCCACGTCGATGCCACGGCTGGCCACGTCAGTTGCCACAAACACCCGCAATTCACCGGCACGGAACTTGGCCATGACTGCCTCGCGCTTCTTCTGCGGAATGTCGCCGTGAATGCACTCAGCGTCAATGCCGCGCATCTGCAAAAACTTGGTCAGCCGTTCGGTAGATCCCTTAGTATTGCAAAAGGCCATCACACGCTCCAGCTGCTCGCCGGCAAGAATCTTAGCTACCGTGTCCACCTTCTGGTCACCGGACACCTCAATGCGGTACTGCAGAATGTCAGGCTTATTCTCCTTGGTGGCCTGCACCGTGATCTCCTCGGGATCGCGCTGATACACCCAGGAAATGTCCATCACTTCGCGGGAGATAGTGGCCGAAAACATGCCCAGATTCTGCCGCTTGGGGATCTTATCCAGAATCCGTGTCACATCGTGGATAAAGCCCATATCCAGCATACGGTCTGCCTCGTCCAGCACCACCGTTTTCACCTCGCTGAGGCTGACGGTGCGGCGCTTCATGTGGTCGCTGAGTCGTCCCGGCGTAGCCACCACGATCTGCGGCTTGCGTTTGAGCGCATTGATCTGCTTGCCAATCGGCTGTCCACCATACAGGCACACCAGACGCACACCTTCGTGGCACACGGCAATTTCCCGCATCTCATCGGTAATTTGCATTGCCAGTTCGCGGGTAGGGGCCAGAATCACTGCCTGTACTTTCTCGCTCTGGGCGTCAATTTTTTCAATAATCGGAATGCCAAACGCCATCGTCTTACCGGTACCGGTAGGAGCCTTAGCGATCACATCTTTTCCTTCCATCATAGGACCGATACATCCGGCCTGTACCGGTGTGCTGATCTCGTATCCCTTATTGCGGATGGCGCGCATGGTGGCTTGAGACAGGTTAAAACTGTCAAAGCGCACGCCTTGCGTAAATTCCATAACGTTTTTCCTCATTCTTTTGCATATTCTCTAATTAGTTATTATATCATGCCTGTCAATACGACAAAACCGCCGCGGAACTGTTCCGCGGCGGTTTTTACCTTATTTCTTGTAAGGCACGTGCCAAATATTCTCCGCATATTCAGCGATAGAGCGGTCAGCAGCAAAGATGCCGGAGCGTGCGATGTTGCGCAGACTCATCTTGTTCCACTGTTCACGGTTGCGATAAGTGTTCACCATGCGCTGCTCAGCGGCACAGTAAGACCCAAAGTCGGCCAACAGCAGATATTGGTCGGCAGGGCAATTGGCACCGTACAGCAAACGCTGATACAGATCCTCATAGGTCTTGCCGTCACGGAAACCGTGCTTGATCTGATCCAGCACACGACGCAGCATGCCATCACGATTATAGAACAGCATCGGGTCGTAGTTGGTGCTCAGGCGGGCAGCCTCATCAGCGGTCAGACCGAACAGGAAGATATTCTCGTCACCCAGCATCTCGTGCATTTCCACGTTAGCGCCGTCCAGCGTACCCACGGTCAGGGCACCGTTCATCATGAACTTCATGTTGCCCGTGCCGCTGGCTTCCTTGCCTGCGGTAGAGATCTGCTGGCTCACTTCACTGGCGGGCATCAGCATTTCAGCCATGGAAACGCGGTAGTTCTCCAGGAACACCACCTGCAGCTTATCCTTGCAGATGGGGTTGTTGTTGATCTCATCAGCCAGAGAGTTAATCAGCTGGATGATGCGTTTGGCCACAGCATAGCCGGGTGCAGCCTTAGCACCAAACAGGAAGGTCTGAGGAACCATTTCCATATCGGGATGATCCTTCAGCTGCAGGTACAGGCTGATGATATGCAGAACGTTCAGCAGTTGGCGCTTGTACTCATGCAGACGCTTGACCTGTACGTCGAAGATACCATTGGTATTCAGTACCACGCCCTGCTGACGCTTGGCAAACTTGGCAAAAGCTTCCTTGTTCTGCTGCTTGATCTCCTCCAGACGCTTCAGCACAGCAGCGTCGTCAGCATAAGATTCCAGCTCACGCAGTTTCTGAGGTACGGTCAAATAATCGTTGCCGCCGGTCAGTTCGCAGATCAAGCTGTCCAGACCCGGGTTGATCTGTGCCAGCCAACGACGGTGGTCGATACCGTTGGTCACGTTCTTGAACTTCTCAGGTTCCATGACGCAGGCATCGCGGAACACATCGTTACGCAGGATATCGGAGTGCAGAGCAGACACGCCGTTGACAGCGGTACCGCCGGCAATGCACAGATTGGCCATGCGGACGCTGCCGCCCCAAATGATGGCCATCTTCTCCACCTTCTGCATATCGCCGTGATAGAAGCCTTCCACACGCTCCTGCCAGCGCTTGGAGATCTCCTGAATGATCTGCCATACGCGGGGCAGCAGTTCTTCCATCAGCTTCTGAGGCCAGCATTCCAGTGCCTCAGCCAGCACGGTATGGTTGGTGTAGGCCACAGCATTCTTGGTAATGTGCCATGCCTCTTCCCAGTTCATACCGGCATCGTCGATCAAAATACGCATCAGCTCGGGGATCACCAATGCAGGATGGGTGTCGTTGATCTGAATCACGTTCTTCTCGTGGAAGTTTTTCAGCGTGCCATACACTTCAATGTGCTGGCGGGTAATGGACTGCACCGTAGCGGAAACAAAGAAGTACTGCTGCTTCAATCGCAGAGACTTACCCTCATAGTGGTTATCCTCGGGATACAGGATCTTGGAAATCACATCCGCCATGGCCTGTTCTTCGCTGGCCTGCAGATACTGGCCTGCGCGGAACAGCTGCATATCGATGGGTTTGGGGGACTTGGCATCCCACAGGCGCAGCGTATTCACATGCTCCGTGCCGTAACCGGCTACTTCCATGTCGCAGGGAATAGCCAGTACACGGGTATAATCCTCATGAACCACCATGTGGTGGCCGTTGTCCCAGCGGGTACGGACCTTACCGCCAAAGTGGATTTCCTCCGCCTCCTGGGGTTTAGGCATCAGCCATGCATCGCCCAGGTTCTTCCAGTCATCGGGCAGTTCCACTTGCTGGCCTTCCACGATCTTCTGCTTGAAGATACCCAGTTCGTAGCAGATGGAATAACCGGTGGCGGGAATGTCCAGCGTAGTCATACTGTCCAGATAGCAGGCAGCCAGACGGCCCAGACCGCCGTTGCCGAGGCCTGCATCAGGCTCCATGTCAAACAGGTCTGCCGCCTTGAAGCCCAGCTCGCCCACAGCCTCACGTAAAGGCTCCAGCAAACCCAAATTGTAAGCGTTCTTCATCAGGCTGCGGCCCATGAGGAACTCCATGGACATGTAGTGTACCTTCCGCTTTTCCTGACGGTTGGTGTCCAGACGGGTCTGTACACCGCGTTCGGCCATGATATCACGCAGCACCATAGCGCAGGCCTTCAACATCTCACCGTCATTGGCCTGCTGCTCGGTACAACCGTAGTTCAAACGCAGTTTCTGGACGATGGCTTCTTTCAATGCTTCTTTGTTATAGGTCATATACTCCTCCGTGCATAAATGGGGGCACGTCATTTATTCCCCCACGATACTTGCGTAGATGTCCCGATAGGAACGTGCGCTGGCGCCCCAGCTGAAATCATCCGTCATGCCGCGCTGCTGTACCTTGCGGAAGTCCTCGCTGTTATAGCGGTACAGAGCCACTGCCTGATTGATGGTATAAAGCATATCATATGCGTTATAGTTGGCAAATACATAGCCGTTGCCGTCCTCCTGACCCAGTTGGCAGGAGCGTACCGTATCGGCCAGACCGCCGGTCTGGCGTACGATGGGCACAGCGCCGTAGCGCATGGCGATCATCTGGCTTAGGCCGCAGGGTTCGCTCTTGGAAGGCATTAAGAACAGGTCGGCGCCGGAATAGATCTGGCGGGACAGCTTGTCGGAATAAGCGATCTGGGCGCTCATCTGGCCACCGTAGCGCTGCTCAGCATGCTTAAAGAACTCCTCGTAAACATAGTCGCCCTTACCCAACACCACCAGCTGCGCACCGGTATCCATGATACCATCCAGCACTTCACATACCAGATCCACGCCCTTGTGGCTCACCAGACGGCTGACCATAGCGATCACCGGTACATCAGGATCTTCCTTCAGACCTACCAGACGCTGCAGTTCCGCCTTGCATACAGCCTTACCGGATACATCGTCAGCGGTGTAGTTGGCAGCAATCGCGCCGTCCACAGACGGGTCAAAGCTCACCACGTCCAGACCATTCAGCACGCCGGACATCTTGCCGTCGCACAGATCCACAATATTCTCCATGCCGTGAGCATAGAAGCTGTTGTGCAGCTGCTGGGCATAGGTGGGGCTGACAGTATTCACATGGTCGACACACATCATAGCGCCCTTGAGCAGATTTACGCATCCGCCCATCTCCAGTGTACCGTCAGCAAACCAACCGTAGTCCAGGCCAAACAGGTCGCACACGGTGTAATCGCCGAAAATACCCTGGTACTCAATATTATGGATTGTCAGAACCGTTCCAATACCACGAATTTCCTCCCAGCGGGTGGCCTCATCCTTCAGATAGATAGGAACCAGTGCCGACTGCCAGTCATTGCAGTTGATCACGTCGGGCATCCAGTCCAGCATGGGCAGCAGAGCCACCACAGCGCGGCTGAAGAATGCAAAACGCTCGCCGTCGTCACCCTCGCCATACAGCTGGCCGCGGCAGAAATAGCGCTCATTGTCTACAAAATACCAAGTCACACCCTGATATTCCAGGCTGAACAAGCCGCAATACTCATGTCGCCATGCCAGATCCACATAGATGTTGCCGCGGAAAGTCATCTGCTCTCTCCACTGCTGACCAACCATGTCATACAGGGGCAGAATTACTGCCACATCGTCTCCATTGGCCGCCAAAGCAGGAGGCAAGCTGCCCGCCACATCGGCCAAACCGCCGGTTTTACAAAAAGGTGCCGCTTCGCTGGCTACATATAAAATCTTCATAAGGTAAGCTCCTTTCAAATAATTGGGAACGTACTGAACATATTCTCTCATATTTGGCGCAAATTTGCAACAGGAAACGTTTCCGGAATGCAAAAATTATGAAAAAACAACGGAGAGACCTTGTCCCTCCGTTGCTTTTCTTGTCAAAGTACCATACACTTGGCGCTTCCGGTGCGAAATTACACCTCGCTGCCGCGTCCCAGCACCATAGGATAGTGCTCGTGGCCCATCAAAGTACGGCCTTCGTTGATGGTCACATACTTGTCGGCGATCACGTGTTTCAGCACTGCGTCCTTCTTGACCACCGTGCTCTTGAAGAGGATACAGCCGTCCACCTGCGCACCCTTTTCCACCTTTACGCCGCGGAAGATAATGCTGTTGCGCACGCTGCCCTGAATGTCGCAGCCATCGGCAATCAGAGAATTGACGCACTCGCCGCTGGGATCGATGTAGGTAGAGCTGGCATCGTTCTCCTTAGCGTAGATGGGGCGCTCGGGACAGAACAATTCTGCACGGATATCGCTGCGCAGCAGTTCCATGCTGCGCTCGTAGTAACCCTGAATGCTGTCAATACGGGCGGCATAGCCATCCCACACATAGGCATGGAAGTGCAGCTTGTCACCCATAGCCTGCAGGATATCGCGGCGGAAGCTGTACAGGTTGTGGGACACGCAGTCACGCACCACACGGATCAGCAGATCCTTGCTGATCACATACAAGTTCAGACAGCGGTAACCCTCGGGAGTGTAGATATCATATGCCGTGTCCACAATACGGCCGGTCTCATCCAGTTTGAAGTAGGTGTCGCTTCCCTCGCCGGGGACAGAGGTACACACGCAAGTCATATCGGCACCACTGGCAATGTGATCCTGCAGCACGTCATCCAAAGGAATGTTGATCACCAAATCACTGTCAGCCAGTACCACATAGTCCTGACGCACATCTTCCTGCAGATAGTCCAGCACGCAGCCCAGAGCTTCCACCTTACCGCGGAACTGGCCCATGCCACCGCGACCTTCCATGTAGGCGAACGCAGGCAGCAGTGTCAATCCGCCGCGTTTGCGGCTCAGATCCCAGCTCTTACCGTTGCCCAAATGATCCAGCATACTCTGGCACTTGCCGTGCATGATAATGCCCACATCGCTGATGCCGGCGTTGACCATATTGGAGAGCATGAAGTCCACTACGCGGTACTCGCCGCCTACAGGAATCGAGCCGTGGATGCGGTGCTCGATCAGTTCACGCAGTGCTGTCTTTTTCTCATAAGAGAAGATAATTCCGTGCATTCCTTTCATGCCTTCACCCCCTGATGCGTCTTATCCAGCATCGTCTTTGCCGGTACGATTTCTTCCTCAGCCACCTTAGTGTTGGGGCCCAGAACAGCAATGCCCCACTGGGCGGGGTCTTCCACCGTCTCCGGAGCCGCGCCCACCTTGGCGCCCTTGCCTACGCGGGCATTTTCACCCAGAATGGCATACTGCACCACAGCGCCTTCTTCCACAACGGCCCCGGGCATCAGCACAGAGTAGGCTACCTGTGCGCCTTCCTTCACCGTAACGCCCACAGACAGCACGGAGTTCTTTACCTCACCGTCAATGATGCAGCCTTTCGCCACAGCGCTGTTGCCCACATCGGACTGTGCCCCCAGGAATGCGGGCGGACAGGAGGGGGTGCGGCCGTAAATGGGCCAGGTCTTATCCAACAGATTCAAGCCGGAAGCAGGTGTCAGCATGTCCATGTTGGCATCCCACAGGGAGTCCAGCGTACCCACGTCCTTCCAGTATCCTTCGAAGCGATAAGCCACCATCTTCTCGCCGGCATTCAGCATGGCAGGAATGATGTTCTTACCGAAGTCGTTGCTGGAGTTCTCGTCGTTTTCATCGGCAATCAGATACGCACGCATCTTCTGCCAGGAGAAAATGTAAATACCCATGGAAGCCAAATTGCTCTTGGGGTTCTTGGGCTTCTCCTCAAACTCCACAATAGTATCCGTACTGTCCACGTTCATGATGCCAAATCGGGGAGCTTCATCCCAAGGCACTTCCATGACAGCGATGGTGCAGTCTGCTTCTGCCTCTTTATGGCGGCGCAGCATGTCGGAGTAGTCCATCTTATAGATATGGTCGCCGGACAGCACTACCACGTATTCGGGGTCATACATGTCCACAAAACCGATGTTCTGGTAAATGGCGTTGGCCGTGCCCTTATACCAGCTGGCGCCGGTAGCACTCTGGTAAGGGGGCAGAATATGTACGCCGCCGGACATGCGGTCCAGCTCCCAAGGCTGGCCGTTACCAATATAGCTGTTAAGCTCCAGCGGACGGTACTGGGTCAGCACGCCCACGGTGTCAATGCCAGAGTTCGTGCAGTTGGACAGGGGGAAGTCGATAATGCGGAACTTTCCGCCAAAGGGAACAGCCGGTTTTGCCATGTCGCCGGTCAGCACGTACAGGCGGCTGCCCTGACCGCCGGCCAACAGCATGGCTACACATTCTTTCTTCATTTCCTCTTTCCTCCATTTGTATTCTTTGCTTTCGCCAATCGTCCCTTACCCTGCAGGATCACCGCGCCCAAAGGCGGAATGCGCAGCGAAACGGAGCAGGGTTTGTCGTGGACGCTTTCCCAAACGGGTTTGATCTCACCGGTATTGATCACACCGCTGCCGCCCCAGCGGGGCTCATCGGTGTTGAACACTTCCACATAGTGACCCTTGGGCGGTACACCCAGCTTGTAGTTCTCCCACGCCTCGGTGGAGAAGTTGATCACCACCACCAGCTCCTTGCCGGCCTTATCCCGGCGCAGGAAAGCGATGAGATTGCGGGTATGGTCGTTGGCGCTGAGCCACTCAAAGCCGTCCCAGCTCCGGTCAACTTCCCACAGCGCCTTATTCTTGCGGTAGAAATGGTTCAGTTCCCGGATACAGGCCTGGGTGGCGGCATACTGGGGATTATCCTGCAGATACCAGTCCAGCTGGCCCTTGAAATCCCACTCGTGCCACTGGGCCAGTT
>SVLK01000016.1 GCA_015067975.1 Oscillospiraceae bacterium
CTTACTTCATGCCGCGCTTGACCATCTCGGTCACAGCGAAGCTGGCCACGTCGTCACCGTACTTACCGGCGCCGAAGCCGGCATCATAGCCCAGCTCCTTAGCCAGCTCGTGGGTGATACGGGGACCACCGCAGACCACCACGAACTTGTCGCGCAGGCCCTCGGCCTCCAGCAGTTCGATCAGGTTGGTCAGGTTCTGGATGTGGACATCCTTCTGGGTAACGGTCTGGGAGACCAGCAGCACGTCAGCCTTCAGCTCCAGTGCCTTCTGGATGAACTCCTCGTTGGGGACCTGAGAACCCAGGTTGTAGGCCTCGATCATCTCGTAGCGCTCCACGCCGTAGTGACCGGCGAAGCCCTTACGGTTCATGATAGCATCGATACCGACGGTATGAGCGTCCGTACCGGTGGAGGCACCGACCATGACGACCTTACGGCCGATGTTCTCACGGATGTAGTCGTTGGTCTCTTCCATGCCCATCACGTCAGACTCAACGGTGATGACGTGGATGTCCTCATAGTTGACGCTGTGCACACAGCTGCCGTACACCACGTAGAAGGTAAACTCCTTGTCCAGAGCGGTGTGGTAAGCCACGTTGGGCTCTTCCAGACCCATCTTCTTGGCGATCTGACGGGCAGCTTCTTCGCCGCGCTCGTCATCCTTGACGGGCAGGGTGAAGCTGGTCTGCACCTTACCGTCGTTCATGGTGTCGCCATAGGGCTTCAGACGGGTCAGGTCCAGCGTGGTATCGAAATCGATTTTGTGAGTGTTATACAGTCCGCTGCTCATTCTGCTGCCACCTTACCTTTCATTTCCTCAATGAAGGGATTGAAATGCTTTTCATCCTTCACCACGACGCCTGCCAGGCCCTTGCCGCCGTCCTTAGGACGCTTAACATCAGCGAAGATACCCTTCTCGATGGTGGTGAACAGACCCAGCTTCTCAATCTCGACCAGCAGGTCGGTAGCCTTGGTCAGAACCTCATTGGCGCGGTTGCGGATGATGCCGTTCTCCTTGTAGATCAGCTCGCCGCCCAGATCCTTCATGGTACGGAAGATGTACTGAGCGTTCTCGATAGCCAGAGCACGGTCAGACAGGAAAGGCGTGTGGATCGCTTCGGTCATCATGCCCAGCAGCTGCAGCTTCTGGCCGGTCAGGATGCAGACCATATTGAACAGGGCATCCTGGATGTGGCCGCGGAAGATGTTACCGGTCATGAACTTCGTGGGAGGCATGTACTTCAGAGGAGCCTTGGGGAAGATCTCGCGGGCCATCTGAGCCTGTGCCAGTTCCATGACGAAAGCGTTCTCCACATCGGGATCCATCTCAAATGCGTGGCCCAGACCCATCTGCTCCTCGCGCATGCCTGCGCTCTTAGCGAAGGCTTCGTTCAGGAACTGGGAAGCCAGAACAGTGTGAGCGGAAGTGACGGCATCGTCGGTGGTCAGATAGTTATCCTCACCGGTGTTGATGATGACGCCGGTATAGCCGTTGATCACGCGGGAGAAGTACTGGTCAACGATGGTACGCTGCATGTTGATATCGCGGAACAGGATGCCGTACAGAGCGTCGTTCAGCATCACGTCCAGACGCTCCAGAGCGCCCATGGCAGCGATTTCGGGCATGCACAGACCGGAGCAGTAGTTGCACAGACGGATGTAGCGCTTCTGCTCACGACCCACTTCGTCCAGAGCTTCACGCATCAGGCGGAAGTTCTCCTGGGTGGCGTAGGTACCGCCGAAGCCCTCGGTGGTTGCACCGTAAGGCACATAGTCCAGCAGGGACTGACCGGTGGTACGGATCACGGCGATGATGTCGGCACCCTGCTTGGCGCCGGCCTTGGCCTGAACGATATCCTCATAGATATTGCCGGTAGCCACGATGATGTACAGATAGGGGCCTTCCTTGTCGCCGAACTCATTCAAGAATGCGTTGCGGTCAGCAACGTTCTTGTTGATACGAGCCAGAGTGGCATCCACATAAGGCTTCACGGCAGCGCGGATCTCAGCGTCAGCGTGAGCGGGAACCTTGCTCAGGTCCAGCTCGCCGGCAGCGATCTTCTCAGCCACACCCTGAGGATCCAGACCGGTTTCCAGCATGGCGTTACCCAGATTCCAGGCAGCGCCCATGGGCAGCAGGGAATTTTCCACCAGATGATCCACCACCACGTTGGGCATAGGAACATCCATCTCATTCACACCGTCGATGCCCAGCAGGCGGCAGACGGCGCGCTCCACGGTAACCGTGGTATGCTGGTCAATGAAAGCCTGGGTGTCAGCTGCCACACGGGCGGCGGACGCACGGGCCTGGTTGACCAGTTCCAGATTCAAACCGAGTTTGCTTTCCATATTCTCAATTACCTCTTCAATTACTTCACGTGACGCTCGTTACGCAGCAGCTTGGTGGGCTCCAGATAGCGCTGAGGAGTGCCCTGAGCAACCCAAGCAACACCGGTCTTCTCCCAGGTCTTCTTGCCGGTGCAGACATCGCACTTGCAGTTCTGGACATAGTGCTCGGGCTCGGTGTAAGAGGTGATGACACCCTCGAAGTTACGCAGGATAACCTTGCGAGGAGTCTGGGAAATCAGATAGTTGGGCATGACAGGAGTCTTGCCGCCGCCGCCGGGAGCGTCGACCACGAAGGTGGGGATGCAGTAGCCGGAAGTATGGCCGCGCAGAGCTTCCATGATCTCGATGCCCTTGGACACGGGAGTACGGAAGTGGCTCAGACCCAGAGAAGGATCGCAGGCATAGATGTAGTAGGGGCGGACACGCATCTTGACCAGACCGTGAACCAGCTCCATCATGACGTGGCTGCAGTCATTGACGCCGGCCAGCAGCACGCTCTGGTTGCCCAGGGGGATACCGGCATCAGTCAGCATAGCGCAGGCCTTGGCGGCTTCGGGAGAGAACTCCTTGGGGGTGTTGAAGTGGGTGTTCAGCCACACGGGATGATACTTCTTCAGCATAGCGCACAGCTCGGGAGTGATACGCTGGGGGCACACAACGGGAGTACGGGAACCCAGACGGACGATCTCCACGTGAGGAATGGCGCGGACGCGGGAGATGATGTACTCCAGATTCTCGTCGGAGACCATCAGGGAGTCGCCGCCGGACAGCAGAACATCGCGGACCTCGGGGTGAGCAGCCACGTAATCGATGCACTTGTCGATCTGAGCCATGGGCACTTCGCAGTCATTCTGACCGGCGAAACGACGACGGGTGCAGTGACGGCAGTACATAGAGCACTGGTCGGTGATCAGCAGCAGCACGCGGTCGGGATAACGATGGGTCAGGCCGGGGACGGGAGAGTCGGTGTCCTCGTGCAGAGGATCGGCGTCCTCATAGTCAGCGTGGAACAGCTCAGCCTCGGTGGGGATAGCCATCTTGCGGATGGGATCAAAGGGATCATCCAGATCGATCAGGGACAGATAGTAAGGAGTGATAGCCATGCGCAGGATGCCCAGGGTCTTGGCAGCGCTGGACTCTTCCTCGGGGGTCAGGGTCATGTACTTCTTCAGATCTTCAACCGTCTCAGCGCGGTTTTCCACCTGCCAATGCCAGTCATTCCACAGCTGCTCGGGGACGTCAGCGAACAGACCATTGCGAGTTACCATATTCGTTGTTCTCCTTTATCAATTAAAATAAAATTAGGTGTGGCCGATGGCAGGGCGGCCGCCGCGGGACGCCCTGCCATCAAGCAGTATTCTTTTAGCAGTACTTCTCGTCGAACAGCTTGCGCAGCTTGGCATTCTCGCGCAGCACGTCCAGAGTGATGTTGGCGTGGTTCTTGGTGTAGCCGTTACCAACGATCATCTCCACGTCCTTACCGATACCCTCGGCGCCCAGAGCAGCCTTGGTGAAGGAAGTAGCCATGGAGAAGAAGTAAACCTTACCGTCATCGCGGACGGGCAGGATGGCGGACATCTCGCAGGACTCGATGTTCACGCAGCAGATGGACAGGTCATACTCCTTGCCGCCGGTGACAGCCAGAGCAGCTTCCATAACCTCAACGGGCTTGGTGCAGTCGGCGACGATCACGTCGGTGTACACGCCCAGCTCCATCAGATCGGCAACCTGCTTGGGGTTACGGACGACGCCGACAACCTTACCGTTGGGGCCGACCTTCTTCATAGCTTCCCAACCGCACAGAACGCCGGACTTGCCGTTGGCGCCCAGGATCAGGACGTTGTCGCCTTCGTGGGGCAGCTTGCGGGCCTGGGCAGGAGCACCGGCCACGTCCAGAGCGGCCAGGGCCAGAGGCTCGGACATATCCTCGGGCATCTTGGCATACAGAGCGGACTCGAACAGGATGGCCTTACCAACGATGTCAACGCGGTCGATATCCTTGTGGATAGCCAGGATCTTCTCGATCTTCAGGGGGGTCATGGACAGGGAGACCAGGGAGACGATCTTGTCGCCAACCTTCAGGTCAAAGCCGGGCTTGGCCAGCAGGTCCTCACCGATGTGAGCAACAACGCCCTTGAACATACCGCCGGAACCGGTCACGGGGTTCTGCTGCTTGCCGCGCTCAGCGACAATACCCATGATCATCTCGCCGATCTTCTGCTCATCGCCGCCGCAAGCCTCTTCGATCTGGGTGAAGGAAGCGGAGTCAATGTTCAGAGAGGTGACGTCGCAGACGATCTCGTTGGAGTAGACCTTGGACATATCGTTGTCGATCTTCCAAGCAGCCTGGGTCAGAACGCCCTGGGGTTCGATAACGCGATGAATACCGTACTTGTTGCCTTTCAGTTCAGCCATGATAAAATTCCTCCTAAAATTTGTTTGTTTTTTATATGTAAATTTGTTCCTTACTTCTTCAGGCCCAGGATTTCACGGGCCTCAGCGGGGGTAGCGATCTCGCGGCCCAGCAGCTTAGCGAAGGCCTTGACCTTCTCCACCAGTTCGCCGTTGGACTTGGCCTTCACGCCGCGCTCCAGATAGATGTTGTCCTCGAAACCAACGCGGACGTGACCACCCATGATGATACCGGTAGCGACCATGGGCCATGCGCCGCGGCCAACGCCGGTGACAGTCCAAGTGGAGCCAGCGGGAATCTTGTTGACCAGGAAGGCCAGATTCTCGGGGGTAGCGGGAGTGCAGCCATTGACGCCCAGCACGAAGTTGAACTGCATGGGAGCGCCGGGAACCAGACCCTTATTGGCCATGTTGACCACGGTATCCAGATGACCGATCTCAAAGCACTCATACTCGGGCTTGATGTTGTTCTCCAGCATACGCTTACCGAAAGCGCGCATGGTGGGCATGTCGTTGACGAAGATGTCATCACCGAAGTTGCAGGTACCGCAGTCCAGAGTAGCCATCTCGGGGAACAGCTCGGTGGGCTGCAGACGCTCTTCGGGAGTCATGCCGGTGGCACCGCCGGTGGAGGGGATCAGAATAGCATCGGGGCAAGCGGCCTGGATGGCGGGCAGGATCTCAGCGAAACGCTCGCGATCCTGAGTGGGCTTGCCATCGTCAGTACGGACGTGAACATGGATGACAGCAGCGCCGGCATCATAGGCAGACTTGGCCTCGCGGACCATTTCTTCCTTGGTGTAGGGTACAGCAGCGTTGTGCTCCTTAGTAACTTCAGCACCGCAGATCGCAGCAGTAATAATCAGCTTTTCCATCGTTATTCTCCCTCTCTTACTTCTTGGTGGTACGCTGGCAATCCTTGGGGGTCACGCAGGTACCGTGAGCGCGGCAGACCACGATGGGCTCGGCCAAAACTTCGGCGGCAGAAGCGCTGATGTCGGGGCGGGAAACGATCACCTTGCGGGCTTCGAAATTCATGACGCGGGAGGTGTTGCCGATCTTTTCCATCTCGCCGTAAGCCTCGATATAGTCGCCGGCATACACAGGAGCCAGGAACTCGATCTTGTCGTAAGCGCAGAACAGACCTTCGTCGCCATCGCACAGGATCAGCAGCTCGGTGGCAACATCACCAAACAGGTGCACCATGTGGGCGCCATCCACCAGATTGCCGCCGTAGTGGGCATCCTTGGCGCTCATTCTCAGACGCAGGGTAGAAGTGTACTTTTCCATGATAAAACTCCTCCTAAAAATAATTTTTCTTTTTCTTTCGGGGCTGCTCACAGAATTCCGCCCGTTTTTCCTCAGCACTGCCTTTTCTGCACGAAAAAAAGCGCTATCGGTCAAGTGTTGTTGACCAATAGCGCTCCATGTCTTACAAGAAAACATGACAGTATCGCCGCTTACACGACGAAACCAAGGACAAAAGCGCAGGCCGACTCCGTCCTTTCGGCGAAAAACCCCTTCCTAATCTGCTTTTTCAAGTGCCTGAACTCATTGCAGACCAGTACCCTGTTTTTCGCACCTCTATTGACATTATACGGAATTCACTGGTTAAATTATACGACTTTTGTGGCTTTTGTCAAGTGACTTTATGAGAAAATAGACAACAATTTTTTATCTGTTTGATAAACTTTTATCAGTCTCTGTCTTTTCTCTTTCTTATCAATAAGACTGTTCGATTTCCGCCAAAATCTCCTGTTTCAGTGACAGCATGCGGCAGATATTCAGCGCATCGCGGGGGCAGTCAGACCGGCCTTCTACGCGATAAAGACCATAGTTCATGTGGCGGGCGATGACCTGAATACCGTCATCACCGGTCACGGCCAGTTCGCGCCGGATCTGCTCAGGATCTACGTCACGCAGTCCGATGATCTGATAGTGAGCGTTGGCATTTTCCGCTACCTTGTCGTAGTGGGTCGTCAGCAGAGAAATGGCATCCACCTTGTTGAGGTAGCGCGTCACAGCCTGCACAATTACCGCACCCTCGTCGGGGTTGGTACCGCGGGCAAACTCATCCAGCAGAAACAGAGAGTATCCCTCTTCCACCTCTTCCAGTGCTTTCTGAAAATGCACGATTTCCGAGCCAAAACCGCTCAGACCGCTTTGGATAGACTGCAAATCGTCAAACAGCATGTTGACACTGTGGAACAGAGGCATTCTGGCGCTTTTGGCGCACACCAAAAAACCGGCCTGCAGCAGCAGCACGTTCAGTGCCACCGTCTTCATAGCTACAGATTTACCGCCCATGTTGGCACCGGTAATCACCGTAGCGCCGCGGTTCAGCTGAATGGACACCGGCACAAAGGAGCGCCCCTTATCCTGCAGCAGGTCGCACAGTTCCGGATTGACCATGTCCACCAGCTCCAGCTCCCCATCGGTGATCTCGGGACGCACACCGCCGTAACGCACAGCAAAGCGTGCTTTCTGGATGATAAAGTCCAGCCGGCCTACCGTATCAGCGTCGGTCAGCAGGTCATCTGCCAAAGGTGCCAGCTGTGCCCCCATATCCTTGCGGACTTTCATCTCTTCACTGTCCTCTTCGGCGCAAATGCGGGTGCGCTTGGTACGCAGTTCGTCCTTCTCTGCGTCGCTGGCAGCGTGGTAGAGCTGCTCTTCCACCTGCTTTTTGGCCTGACGGATCTCACGCAGTTTCTGCGTTGCACTGTCGGGGATGTAGAAACCGCGGCTGCGGGTACGCTCAGGATCCAGTATTGCCAGTGCAGAGGAAGGATCGTGGAACGCCAGATCCTCGAAATGAGTCACCTCATCCACCTGCTGCAGCAGAGGGATCAGCGTTTCCAGACGCTGCAGATAGTTCTTCAGTTCGAACAGCTCCACATGGTCGGGGCACTCGCCGTTCTTAATACGGCGCAGTGTACCGCGGATCTCCTTCATCTGGCAAAACAGCATGCACATTTTATCGTACACGCTCTTGAGCTCCTCCGCAGCTTTGGCAGCCTGCTCCACGTTGTAAAGTTCCGTTTCCAGCTCGGCGCGCTCTTCGGGACTGTAAAAGCGCAGGCGGCGGATTTTCTCAATACCAAAGGGGCTGCAGCCATGCAGCGACTCCAGCGCATATTGCAAGCCGATCTTTTCTCTCTCTTCAAAACGAATGGCGATCATGCCAGTTCCTCCTTTACATTGATCACAGGCACATCCACGGCCTCGCTCATCTTATGCTTGAACTCATCCTTGTCAAACTTCCAACCGTAGGCAGATACAGGATTGATGGTAACGCACAGCGTGCGCGCCGCCTCTACCGCCTCCAGCTTCACCTGCCGCTGCTGCAGTTTGTCCAACGTGTCGGGCTTAAGCAGCACCTTGCTGGGATCGCGCACCACCAAACGGCCGTTTCTCAGCACGCCGCTGCGCAGCAGGGGTACCACCATGGTGTCGGTCAGCGCGCCATTGATCAGCGCTTCGCCGTGCTCTTTCAGGCAGGCCGCCAGACCCTCCTCCGGCTCGGGAGGCAGCGTCTCCGCCTTGGGCAGGTTCATGATGCGGTAGATGTTCAACGTATCCTCGATCACTTTGTCCATATTCATGTGATAGCTGGCACCGGTGCATAGAATAATGCCCTCAGCCACAGCGCGGGCACCCAGCGATTTGCGGCCCAACGCACCGTCGATGATGGATTGGTGTGCACCCATTTCAAAAAACAGGCGGGACACGTCCTTGAGCTGCGTGGTGATGGACGGGCCGGCGATCTGCACATAGCCGGCGCTGCGAGCGCGCATGATCACCACCTCGCCCAACGGCGTGGGGATACCGGTGGTGGCCATGATTTCTTTGGTCACATCGCCCAGACGCAGCATATCCTTAGCCGTAGCGACCAGCGTTCCTTCAGGTACAAAGATGCTGGGTTTTTCTGTACCGGTGACCACGTCAGTGGACTCACCGTCACGTCCAATGGAGGTCAACCCCAGGATCCGGTCATTGCGGCTGTTGGCCAACAGCCAGTTGAGCACCGTGGTTTTTCCCGCGTTTTTGCACATGCCCACGATGGACATGGTCTGTACGCTTGTCAGTGCTTTTTCCAGTTCCGGCGTCATAAAGCACACTCCTCTCGCAAATTTTATCACATTGTATTTTATTATACCTTACACAGCAGCAAAAAGAAAGAGCCGTTTTAGGGAAAAGCCGGAATTCCCGCACTGCTCACAGACTTATAATTTCCTTTTTACGGCAGATACTACTCCCGTAGAAAGGAGTGATTTCATATGATCACCGCATTGCTGCGCACCGTGATTCTCTACATTGTACTCATCACCGGCCTGCGGCTCACCGGAAAGCGGCAAATTGGCGAGCTGGAGCCTAACGAGCTGGTGCTGACCATGCTGCTGAGCGATCTGGCCGCTGTTCCTATGCAGGATTTTGGCATTCCGTTGATCAACGGGGTGTTGCCCATTATCACGATCCTGTGCCTTTCCATGCTGCTCAGTTATGTCAGTTTACGCAGTGTGCGCTTTCGCACACTGGTGTGCGGCGAACCTGCAGTCCTGATCCGCAGCGGAAAAATCCAGCAGGAAGCCATGCGTCACAACCGGCTGACACTGGACGAACTGCTGGAGGAGCTTCGCTGTCAAGGTGTCACCGATTTGGAGAGTGTCAAATATGCCATTCTGGAAACCAGCGGACAAATCTCCCTTCTTCTGCGCAGCGATCATCAGCCATTGACAGCAAGGCAGACCGGCACAGAAGTAACAGACGACGTCTTTCTACCCACAATCCTTATCAATGACGGACGGGTGCTGCACGGCGCACTGCGTACCGTCGGGCGGGATGAACGCTGGCTGGAAAAACAACTGCACGCCGAGGGTCTCTCCTCCCCCGCACAAGTTTTTTTACTGACACTGGATGAGAGCGGAAAATGCGTATGCATCAAAAAGGAGGAGCGTAAGTGAAAGTATTCCGTATCCCCTTTTTTATCATGCTGTCGTTACTGTTGCTGGCACTGGTCAACAGCATTTGTCTATCCCGCTGCTGCAATGACTGGCTCTCCGCTTTAGAAAGCGCGGACACGGCTGCACGGCAAGATGATTGGGAAAGCGCACGGCAGCAGCTGGCTGTTCTGTACGATGATTGGGAAGGTGTACAGACATGGCTGCACATTACCATTGAGCATGAAGCACTGAACACGACGCAAAGTCTCTTTCGCCGCACGCTGGTACTGGGCGAAGAGGAGGACAGCGTAGAGTTCCGCGCTCATCTGGCCGATCTGCACTCGCAGATGCAGCTTTTAGCGGAGCTGGAGCGCATCAGCATTAAAAACGTATTATAAATAAAAAAGTTCCGACGATGTCGGAACTTTTTTGTGCTTATTTCTCGTTGAGCAGCTTATTTAATTCACTCATGAATGTGTTGATGTCCTTAAACTGACGGTAGACGGAAGCGAAACGGACATAGGCCACCTCGTCAGCCTTTTTCAGCTTTTCCATCACCTTTTCACCGATCACCTCGGTGCTGACCTCGCGCTCCAGCGAATTCTGGATCTCCTGCTCGATCTCGGAGGTCATACGCTCCATATCCGCCACAGAAACAGGGCGCTTTTCGCACGAACGCTGGATGCCGCGCAGCAGCTTGTTGCGGTCAAAGCTCTGGCGGCTGCCATCTTTCTTGATGACCACCATGGGCAGGCTTTCCACCGTTTCATAAGTGGTAAAACGCTTTTCGCACTGCAGACACTCACGGCGGCGGCGGATGCTGCTGCCCTCATCAGCAGGGCGGGAATCCACCACTTTACTCTCTTTATAACCACAGTAGGGGCATCTCATCTCTCTGTACACTCCCTTTCGGCGTGTTGAACGCCTGATTTGGAAGTATTATACCACACAAACACAAGATATGGTAGAGGAAATGTGAAACTTTCTCCATTTTCTTCCGTTTTTTCTGCGCAAAACGGTGCTGCAGCCCCACTTCGGGCGCTGCAGCACCGTTCCTTTGTCTGTCACGCCGACAACGGAAGGTATGTATGCCCTCCGCCCGGCACTATACCAGCCGGCTGCGCGGCAGCCCGAAGCTGACCGCGATGGCCGCATCCACTTTCTCCATGACCGCACCGTCCACCCGGCCCATCCGCTCCCGCAGACGCCGTTTATCCAGCGTGCGGATCTGCTCCAGCAGAATCACCGAATCTTTTGGCAGCCCGCAGCATTGGGCCGCCAGTTCGATATGCGTAGGCAGCTTCGCCTTCCCTGTCTGGGAGGTGATGGCCGCCGCGATCACCGTAGGGCTGTGCCGGTTACCTGTATCATTCTGCACGATCAGCACCGGCCGCACACCACCCTGTTCACTGCCGACCACTGGACTGAGGTCAGCATAATAAATATCGCCGCGCTTTACATTTGTATCCACAAGGTTCACACTCCGCCGCCAAGAAGTACCTGCCTTTACTGCAGGTCACTTTCATTCTCCCACGCAGCCGCGGAATTTATACGCACCTTTGCGCTCCTCTCTTTCCGTTCCGGTCTATTCTATGAAAAAAGGATGCACTGTGTGCATCCTTTTTTGCTTGTTAAAATCGCAGCAGCAGTTCCCGCTCGATTTCTCTTCCATTTTGCAGGTATACGCGGGGAACACGCTTACTGACAGCGCAGGTCAGTTCGTAGGGAATCGTCCCGGCCAGCGTTGCCAGTTCCTCCACAGCAGCACGCTTGCCGAAAATTTCCACCTCGTCACCCACATCTACCTGCGGCAGATCCGTTAAATCGACCATGCACATATCCATGCAGATACGTCCCCGCTGCGGCGCTGCACCGAAATCGGTCATCAGGCTGCATTTGCCGGATAAACTGCGCATAAAGCCGTCGGCATAGCCGTAAGGCAGCACACCCATGCGGGTGGTTTTCGGCGTAGTATAGAGCCGCCCATAGCTGACGTCCGTTCCTTCATCATAGACTTTCACAGTGCTCACTGTGGTTTTCAGCGTCATCACGCCTTCCAACCCCAGCTTCTTGGCCTGTGTACCGTAACCGTACAACAGCAGACCCGGGCGCACCATGTCCAAATGGGTCTCCGGCCAATCGGCGGTGGCCCCACTGTTGGCGCAGTGGTGCAGCGCGAAGGTCTGTCCCCACTGCTGCTCCACCGTTTCATACACACAGCGGAACAAATCAAACTGAGCACGGGTGTAAGCCGCACTCTCATCATCTTCTTCGTCTGCCACGGCAAAGTGAGTGAAAATACCCTCCGCTTTCAACCCCGGCAGGCGGCAGGCATCGCAGATGCCGTCCACACCGGTCTGAAAATGACGACCGGCACACAGATATCCCAAGCGGGACATACCGGTATCCACCTTGATATGTACCGTCAGTTCGCCGCCGCAGCGCACCGCCTCTTCGCTGTACTCCAGCGCCTTGGCGCGGCAGGTCACTGCCTGTGCGATATGATGTTTGATCATCAACGCCACCTGCTCCCGGGGCGTGTGTCCCAAAATCAAAACAGGCAATGTGATACCATTTTGCCGCAGCTCCATAGCCTCGTCCATACTGGATACCGCCAGATAGTCGCACTGCAGCTGCTGCAGCAAACGCGATACCTGCACAGCACCGTGACCGTAAGCATCGGCTTTCACCACGCCCAGAAATTTCACCTGTGCACCAATATGGCGGCGCAGCTTCTCGTAGTTGCGTGCCAGTGCATCCAGATCGATCTCCGCCCATGTTCTTCTCAGTGTGGATTCCATCGTATCCCTCTTTTCATCTCGTATCCAGCGACAGCGTTCGCATCGTCAGTACCACTACGCCGTCTGTAGAAAACTCCGCATAGCAGGGCGCAGATGTCGCGCGCTCAAACCACACGGTGCAAAGTATTTTCATTTCATTTGCCGTGGTGTCAAAAGCCACGCGCAAACAGTCCATTCCGTCGATGGTTTCGCTGCCGCACTCCAGCAGATACCCTTCCGCCACAGCACGCAGCAGATACGGCACGCAGTTGGCCGCAGACACCTCCTGTATCCGACCTGCCAGCAGCGCAGCACCTTCGTAGCGCAGCAACAGTTCTTCGCCCGTCACAGTGGCAGACAATCCCGCCAGTTCCTCCGGTGCAGTGACGGTAGTTGTCGCCCCTTCTTTATCGCAGGTACTTACCACAGTGAAGCTGCGGCTCTCGCCGTCCAAATGGTAGGTTATTTCTGCCTCCATGGTCAGCATTTCTATTGCCCTATACGTTTCCTGCAGCGCCTTTGCTTCCTGCTCCAGCTTCCCACAGCCGGTGAGCAGCAGCGGCAGGCACAACAACCATGCTCCGATTTTCCTCACGGTCTGTCCCTCCAAATTCAGATTTGGAAGGCTCTCCCGTATCCCTGTTTATTTCTCTGTTTTTACAAAAGCGTAGGGGATTCGCTCCAAAAGGTCGGTAGGCGTCATGCCCCGTTCCCCTTTTTTCTCCGCCGCCAGATCACCGGCCAAGCCATGAAGATACACAGCAGCACAGCAGGCATCCATCGCTTCCATCCCCTGCCCCAGCAGCGAAACGATCATCCCTGCCAGTACATCGCCGCTGCCGCCTTTCGCCATGCCGGAGTTTCCGGTAGTATTGACACGCCAGCGTCCATCCGGCGCTGCCACCACCGTTTCATGACCCTTGAGCACCAGATACACACCGTGCTTTTCGGCAAAATCCACCGCCGCGTCAATGCGACCGCGACGCAGATCTCCACCCACACGGAGAAACTCTCCTTCATGGGGTGTCAGCACGGTAATCCCATGGCGGCGCTCCAGTACATCCATATGCCCTGAGAGCGCGTTTATTCCGTCAGCATCCAGCACTACCGGCTGCGGAAGTGTCAGTACCTGCCGCACCAGTTCATTGAGTCCAGCGCTGCGCCCCAACCCGCAGCCATACAGCACCGCATCGCAGGCTTTGGCGCGCTCGGCCAGTGCGTTCCAGCATACGCCGTGCAGCCGTCCCGCATCGTCCTCCGGCATAGGAAACGGCATAGCCTCGTCGCTCTTTACCGCCACCACCTGCCAGATCCTCTCTGGAACGGCTAAAAACACAAGTCCCGATCCGGTACGCACCGCGGCACGGCTGGCAAATACCGGTGCGCCGGTGTAACCTACACTGCCGCACACGCACAGCACCTTACCGAATGTTCCCTTATGGCCGTATGGGTCGCGGACAGGCAGCACGCTTTTTACATATTCTTTGGTGATGCGCTCCATCCGCTCCCCTCCTCTGCAGTAATTTTTCATAGTATACCATCTTTTCCCGTACGATGCGAGTGTTTTTCGGCGAAAATGCGAGAAAATCCCCTTGCAACTTGCCGCCGCCTATGTTATAAATAGTAACGTTGAGAAAAAAGGCGTTGAATGGGAAGTACAGCAAGGAAGCGTCCGCCAGAGAGGATCGGTCAGCGGCTGAAAGCCGGTCCGGGATCGTGATGCTGTGTTCGCCCGGGAGCTGCCGCGAGGAAATGCGCGGACGGGTCATCCTCCGTTATGGGGAAACGAGTGCGCAGGGAATGTCCTGCGAATTTGGGTGGTACCACGGAAGTATGTTGTCCTTTCGTCCCTTTGTTGGGAGGAAAGGGCTTTTTTATTGTCCAAAACTCCCGAAATACCGAAATAGGAGTGAATGTATCATCATGAAACAGCAACTGGAGATCATCCGCGCAAGTGCGCTGGAGGCCATTGCCCAGACCACGGCTGCCGAAGAGCTGGAGGCTCTGCGTGTCAAGTATCTGGGTAAGAAAGGCGAACTGACCGCCGTTTTGAAGCAGATGGGTAAGCTGAGTGCTGAAGAGCGCCCCATCATGGGTCAGATAGCCAACGAAGTGCGTGCTGCACTGGAATCTGCCATTGACGAGGCCCGCATCCGTCTGGCCGCCGCTGCAATGGAACAGCGTCTGGTAGACGAGGCTTTGGACGTCACCATCCCCGGCAAGCCCATCCGTATCGGCCACAAGCATCCCATGTACAAGGCGTTGGACGAAATCAAGGACATCTTCGTGGGCATGGGCTTTACCGTACTGGACGGCCCCGAAGTGGAGCTGGCCACCTACAACTTTGATAAGCTGAACGCAGAAGAGGGTCACCCCTCCCGCGACTGGTCTGATACCTTCTATTTTGACGAGGACAGCCGCGTAATGCTGCGCTCTCAGACCAGCCCCATGCAGGTGCGCGCCATGGAAACCATGAAGCTGCCCATCCGCATCATCGCCCCCGGCCGCGTCTACCGTAAGGACGAAGTGGACGCTACCCACTCCCCCATGTTCCATCAGGTGGAAGGCATGGTCATCGACAAGGGCGTGACCATGGCTGACCTGAAAGGTACGCTGAACGCCGTGATGGAGCAGCTGTTCGGTGAGGGCACTGTCACCCGTTTCCGTCCCCACCACTTCCCCTTCACCGAGCCCAGCTGCGAGATGGACGTACAGTGCCACAAGTGCGGCGGTAAGGGTTGCCCCACCTGCAAGGGCGAAGGCTGGATCGAAGTGCTGGGCGCCGGCATGGTGCACCCCAAGGTGCTGGAGATGAGCGGCATTGACAGCGAGGAGTACACCGGTTGGGCATTCGGTATGGGTCTGGAGCGTCTGGCTATGCGCCGGTTCAAGATCGCCGATTTGCGTCTGATTTTCGAGAACGACGTGCGTTTCCTCGAGCAGTTCTGAGATAGGAGGAAAAAGCTATGAATTTAAGCAGAAAATGGCTCAATGAGTTTGTAAATGTAACAGCTGATGACAGAACCTTCGCAGAGGCAATGACTCTGTCCGGCTCCAAGGTGGAAGTCACCGAAGATATGAGCGAATCCATCGAAAATGTGGTGGTTGGCAAAATCCTATCTCTGGCTCGCCACGAGAACAGCGACCACATGTGGGTCTGCATGGTGGACGTGGGCGGTGAAGCCCCTGTACAGATCGTCACCGGTGCCCAGAACGTCAAAGAAGGCGATCTGGTCCCCGTGGCTAAGGACGGCTCTAAGCTGCCCGGCGGCGTGGAGATCCACAGCGGCCAGCTGCGCGGCGTTCTGTCCGACGGTATGCTCTGTTCTTTCAAGGAGTTGGGTCTGGACCAGCGCGACTTCCCCACCGCTTATGAAAACGGCATCTGGATTCTCAGCGATGATGAGGAACTGACGGGTCTGGAGATTGGTCAGGACATTTGCTCTGCCGTGGGTCTGGACGACCATGTGGTGGAGTTTGAGATCACCCCCAACCGCCCCGACTGCCTGAGTGTCATCGGTCTGGCCCGTGAAGCCAGCGCCACTTTCGACGCTCCCCTGACGCTGCACGAGCCTGTGGTCAAGGCCGGTGCCGATGGCAACCTTTTCGAGCTTCTGGATGTGGAAACGCCGGACGCCGATCTGGTGCCCCGTTACACCGCCCGTATGGTCCGCAATGTGAAGATTGCCCCCTCCCCCAAGTGGATGCGTGAGCGTCTGCGCGCTATGGGCGTGCGTCCCATCAACAACATTGTAGATATTACCAACTATGTGATGATGGAATACGGTCAGCCCATGCACGCCTTTGACTACCGTTACGTCAACGGCGGCAAAATCATCGTGCGCCGCGCTGCCGACGGCGAAGAGCTGACCACGCTGGACGGCAACATTCGCAAGCTGAATGCCAATCATTTGGTCATCGCCGACGCCGACCGTGCCGTAGGTCTGGCCGGTATCATGGGCGGTATGAACAGCGAAATCGTGGAAGATACCGTGGACGTGGTGTTCGAGTCTGCCTGCTTTGACGGCACCTGCATCCGCAAAGGTGCCCTGGCGCTGGGTATGCGTACCGAAGCTTCCGCCAAATTCGAAAAGGGCCTCGATCCCATGAACACTCTGCCCGCTGTGAACCGCGCCTGCGAACTGGTTGAAATGCTGGGTGCCGGTGAAGTGCTGGACGGTGTCATCGACGTGCTGAACTTCGTACCTCAGCCCACCGTGCTGCAGCTGCGCCCCGACAAGGTCAATGCCCTGCTGGGTACCGACGTATCCGTGGAAGAGATGCAGACTATCCTGAAGAAACTGGGCTTCGGCGTAGACGGCGAAACCATCACAGTTCCATCCTGGCGCGCTGACGTGGTGCATTACTCCGATCTGGCCGAGGAAGTGGCCCGCTTCCACGGCTACAACAACATCCCCTGCACGCTGGTACGTGGTGAGACCACCCGCGGCGGCTACAATGCCGAGCAGCTGATGGAGCAGCAGCTGGGTGCCATCTGCCGCAGCGTAGGTTATGATGAGATCATCACTTATTCTTTCATCTCCCCCACCTATTACGACAAGATCCGTTGGGCCGCCGACGATGCACGCCGCGAGAGTTTCAAGATCCTCAACCCGCTGGGCGAGGACACCTCCATCATGCGTACCACCTCTCTGCCCTCCATGCTGGAGATCCTCAGCCGCAACTACAATTACCGCAATAAGGAAGTTCGCCTGTACGAGATGGCCCGCACCTACGCATTGGGCGGCAAGGATGGCCTCGCTATTGAGCGCAAGGTGCTGACGCTGGGCGCTTTCGGTGATACTGATTTCTTCGCCATGAAGGGCATGGTGGAAGTGATCCTCGATACCCTGCGCGCCGAGGGTGTCCGCTTCGAAGCCTGCCGCGACAATCCTTCCTATCACCCCGGCCGCTGCGCCAAGGTGTATGCCGGTGAGATCTGCATCGGTGTCCTGGGCCAGATTCATCCTCTGGTGGCACAGAACTACGATGCTGACACGGAGCTTTACTGCGCTGAGCTGGCTTTGGAAGCACTGATGGCTGCCGAGGGCGGCGATCCCGTCTATACTCCCCTGCCCAAGTTCCCCGCCGTTACCCGCGATATCGCTGTAGTGTGCAAGAACGAAGTCACCGTAGGCCAGTTGACCGACTGCATCCGTCGCGGTGCCAAGGGTCTGCTGAAGAACGCCGCTCTGTTCGATATTTATCAGGGTACCGGTATCCCCGCAGGACATAAGTCCGTGGCCTTCAACCTGACACTGCGTAACGATGAGCGCAGCATCACCGGTGAAGAGGCCGACGAGGATATCCGCAGCATCCTTGCTCTGCTGGAGAGCGAGCTGGGCGCCGTTCTGCGCTGATTTTCCCTAACTGCCCTCTTTACAGAAAGGAAAAAACAGGTTATACTTGTGTGTAATCTTACAAGGAAGGTGGTATGCCCGTATGGATGATTTTACCCGTAAGTTCAACGCTGCCGAAGACAAGGACGAACAGATCCATCACATTCTGGTCTCCGTGTATGAAGCGCTGAAGGAAAAGGGCTACGACCCTATCAACCAGATCGTGGGATATATCCTCTCCGAGGATCCCACCTACATCACCAACTATAAGAGCGCCCGCACGCTGATCTGCAAGATCGACCGCGACGAGCTGCTGCAGGTGTTGGTGCGCCACTATTTGGGTCTGTAAAGAGTCTGTATGCACTTGAAAACGGCTGTGAGCAAAACGCTCACAGCCGTTTTTTGTCGATTTGCAAGGCGGGGTTTGACACCGCCGCCGCCTTGTGCTACAATTCTTTTAATAATGCATATAAAGGAGCAAAACTATGGCAGATGTGAAGAAAGGCGAAGGTCTGGTTTATAGAAACCGTCCTCTGCGCCGCATTGATAACCTGATCTACTACGGCAGCATGGCCGACAAATACATTGTGATGTTCCAGATCCTGGAGACCCGCAAAGAGCAGGATATGGACGTGGCTAAACGCGTATCCGTGCAGCTGCAGCTGACCGACCCCTCCATCAAATCCCGCGACCGCGTGGTTAAGAAGTCGGAGAAGGATAGCCTGTATGCTGCCATGGACGTGGGCGCCATTTGGCTGGAGCGTGCACTCTCCGGCAAGTAAGCCGATTAGATCAAAAACGGAGATGCGTGACATCTCCGTTTTTTTATGCCTATGGACAGCGACGGAAAAAGTGTTATAATGACAAATCGAACCAAAACCCAAGGAGGCTGCGTTCCCATGCGCTTTACCGCTTTTTTGAAAAAACATGCCGTGCTGCTGATCGCTATGCTGGCCGCTGCGGTCACCGTGGCATTTGTCCCGCTGGACCGCGAATATCTCGGCTATTACGATGTAAAAACATTGACCTGTCTGTTCTGTGTTCTGGCAGTAGTACAAGCTTTCGCCAACATCGACTTGTTCTACATTCTGGCCCGCAAAGTCGTACAGTATTTCCGCAACACCCGTCTTGCGGTGCTGGCTCTGGTGTGGATCACCGCCATCGGCTCCATGTTCCTTACCAACGACACAGCACTACTGACCTTTTTGCCGCTGAGCTACTTTGTTCTGCACAGCACAAAGCAGGATAAGTATCTGGCACTGACCTTTGTGCTGCAAAACTGCGCAGCCAATCTGGGCGGTATGCTGACCCCCTTCGGTAATCCGCAGAATCTCTACCTTTACACAAAATTTTCCGTGGAAGGCGGCGAATTTCTCTCCATTATGCTGCCGCCGTTTCTTATTTCTTCTGTACTGTTCAGCGCTTGCTGTCTGCTCATCAAGCCAGAGCCGCTGACCGTACCGGAGGCCGCTGTCAAAACCGACACCAAGCGCGCTGTCATCTACGCAGCACTGTTCCTGCTTGCGCTGGCCGTGGTACTGCGATTTATCCACTTCGCCATAGGACTTATTGTGATTCCTGCCGTTCTTCTGCTCACTGACCGCAAAGCGTTGCGTCAAGTGGATTACGGCCTGCTATTAACGTTTGCAGCCTTCTTCACTTTTTCCGGTAACATGGCTCGCATTGAAGCAGTGCAAAATCTGTTTTCCGCTCTTCTGCAGCGCGATACACTGATCGTCAGTGCCCTTTTAAGCCAGATCATCAGCAACGTCCCTGCCGCCATTTTGCTCAGTCAGTTCACTGACAACTATGCTGCGCTGCTGCAAGGCGTGAATGTAGGCGGTGCCGGCACACTGATCGCCTCACTGGCCAGTTTGATCACCTATCAGCAGTTTGTGCGCTATGCGCCTCGCGAGGGCGGGAAGTTTTTGAAGATCTTCTCTGTCATCAACGTTGCATTTCTTGTTATTCTGCTGGCAGCTATGAAGCTCCTGGGTTAAGACATACAAAAAGACCGCATCTTGCGATGCGGTCTTTCCTTTTCACTTGCTCTGCCGATATTTGGCAGCGGTTAATGTATTGGCCATCAGCATAGCACGGGTCATGGGTCCCACTCCACCGGGCACCGGCGTGATGTACGAAGCCTTTTCTGCCACGGCAGTATAATCCACATCACCGCAGAGTTTTCCCGCAGCATTGCGGTTCATCGCCACATCAATGACCACGGCGCCTTCTTTGACCATGTCGGCGGTGATCAGGTTCTCTTTACCTACGGCAGCCACCAGAATATCGGCGCGTAGGCACTCTGCCTTCAGGTCGGGCGTGCGGCTGTGGCAGACAGTAACGGTGGCATTTTGCTGCAGCAGCAGCAACGCCATGGGCTTGCCCACGATATTGCTGCGGCCTACCACCACACAGTGCTTGCCGGCAGGGTCGATCCCCTGCTCGCGCAGCAGTTCCACAATACCGCCGGGGGTGCAGGGCAAATAGCGTGCATCACCTCGCAGTATCTTTCCCATATTCTCAGGGTGGAACGCATCTACATCCTTGTCCGGCGAAATGGCTTCCAGCACCGGTGTCTGGGGCAGATGGGCAGGCAGCGGTAGCTGGCACAAAATGCCGTCCACGTCATCCCGTCCGTTTAATTCCTCCACCAAAGTCAGCAACTGCTCCAAAGAGGTATCCGCAGGCAGATGGTAGTCAAAGCAGGCAATGCCGCAGTCGCTGCAGTCTTTCACTTTGTTGCGCACATAAACCTGCGATGCGCCGTTATCTCCCACAAGGATCACAGCCAAACCGGGCTGACGGGGCAGCTTTGCCGACTCAGCACGGATTTCCTCTTTCATCTTGGCCGCAAGCGCCTTGCCATCAAGAATTCCTGCACTCATGCCTGTTCCTCCTGTTCTGCTGTTTCGGCCTGTGCCTCTTCCTCTTTCAATTCTTGCGCAGCTTTCTGATATACGTACAGCTCCTCCCGCTGGTGGGGACGAACCTTCACGTTGTAAAACAGCAGCGCCAACGATACAACGATCATCACCAGCGACAGCGCCTGACTGACGCGAATCGGCTGACCAGCGATGGTCCAGTTAAAGAGATACAGGCTGTCAGTACGCAGACCCTCGATCCAAAACCGTCCCACGCCGTACCACAGGAAATAGAAGCAGGTATTCTCACCGTCAAATCGACGAGCTTTGGACACGATAAAGAGGATCAGCAGCAAACCCACGACATTCCACAAACTCTCATACAGGAACGTAGGATGTACCTCTGCCACTCGGCCGGAAGTCAGTGTCAGCTGCATGCGCCAGGGCATGGTCGTTTCGCTGCCGAAAGCCTCGCGGTTCATGAAGTTGCCCCAGCGGCCAACAGCTTGACCGATCAGCAATCCCATGACCACCAAATCCATCATCGCCCACAGCTTGAACTTACCGCGGCGGCTAAGGAAAAAGACCACCAGCACCACGGCAATGATGCCGCCATAAATAGCAAGGCCACCGTCCCAAATAGCGATAACCTCACGCAGGTCCAGCTTTCCCTCAGCGTTGCGGAAACTGTCCAGATAGAAAATCACATAGTAAAGACGGGCACCGATAACACCGCAGGGGATTCCCCAAAGCACACTGTCCAGCAGGTTATCCTCCGTAATGCCATATTTATGGCGCTGCTTCATACAGAACCATACAGCGATCAGCAGGCCGGCTGCGATCAGGATTCCGTACCAGTAGATGCCGTTGCCGATGTCCAACGCTTTGGAACTGAGCGTAAATTCCCAATCCCCCAGCAAGCCGGGAAAACGGATGGGACTGTCAGTCATTGCACGCATATTCTTCCTCCTTGGGTTCGATGACAGAGATAGCCATACGGCTCTCGCAGATGTTTTCACGGATAAAGTCCAGCAGGTCACGGGACGTAATTTCATCGTAGACCTCCGGGAAACGGAACGGATCGTATCCTTCAAAGCAGCCTTCCGCCGCAGAAACAGCAATAGCCTCAAAGGAATCGAGGGCCTTGAGTGCCGTACCGAAGTTGGCCCTGCGCAGACGCTGATAATAATCCTCGTCGATTCCTTCGCGCAGCAGACGCTGTGCTTCATCCAAAATCGCCTCTACCACAGCGCTGTGATCATTACTGTCGCCGCCGGCATAGACGTAAGCCGCGCCGGGCAAAATATCGTAGCTGCTGCCAAAGGTACTGTTGATCAATCCCTGTGCGTAAAGCTTCGCATACAGCGGGCTGGAATCACCCAGCAGCGCATCACAGGCCAGAGAACCGACAATATTTTGCCGCATGCGTTCCTCCCCTTCCGGCACCGGTGCACATTTAAATCCGGCCAAAAAGGTGGGCATGGCGATCTCCATCCGACTGCGCACCTCCTTTTGGAAGGGCAGCAGCGACTCTTCAGCGCCGTAATCACGTTCAATGCGCGGTGCACATTCATCGGGCAGGATCTCCTGCGCCAAACGCAGCACTTCCTGCTCATCCACATCGCCTACCACAGCCAAACACATATTGGATGGTGTATAGAAGGCCTTGTGGCAATCGTACAGGGTCTGGGCACTGATGTGGGAGATACTCTCCACACTGCCGGCCACCGACACGCGAGCGGGGCTGTTCTCATACAGCGCCTGCATCAGCTGCTTGTATACCTGCCACTCGGGATTATCCTCGATCATACCGATCTCCTGACCAATGATCCCCTGTTCCTTGGCCACACTCTCCTCCGTAAAGTAAGGAACGGACACAAAGGAGAGCAAGATCTTCAGGTTCTCATAAAAATGGTCGGTAGAGTCGAAATAGTACACAGTGATGGCATTGCTGGTAAAGGCATTGGGCTCGGCACCGTTCTGTGCCAATTCCTGCAATGCATTGCCCTCCGCCGTATCAAACATCTTGTGCTCGAGGAAATGGGCAATGCCGGCCGGTGTATCCAGCCACTGGCCACCCAGAGAAAAGCGCAGATCCATGCCGCCGTAGCGGGTAGCGAACAAAGCGTAACTGCGCTGGAAATCCTTGCGGGGCACGATGCTCACCTGCAGTCCGTTGGGCATGGTGCAGCGCAGCACCGTTTCACCAATGCGATGGTATACGGTCTTGTCCATCTCACTCCTCCTTCCCCTGCAGGAAATACACAGTATCCAATCGGATCGACTGGGCTGCGGCGCAAATGCGCTCCGGCGTCACTTCCTGCAGCTGACGTGCCAGTTCTTCCGGTGTTTCCCACTGGCCGGTAGCAATCTGGCCCAGATACCAGTTCTCCAGTGCGCGCTGACTATCGGGCAGTGCGCGCAGAGAGCTTAAAATTGTGTTGCGGGCACCGGGCAGTTCCCAGTCCTCCCACTGTCCCTGCTGCACCGCCTGCAGCTGGCGTAAAATCTCCTCCCGGGCACGGTCATAGTCCTTGGTCTCAATGCCGCTGGACACCGTAAGGATTCCCTTGGAACGGGCATACTGGCTGGACGCATAATAGCAAAGGGACAGCTTTTCACGCACATTCATGAAAAGCTTGGAGTTACTGTAACCACCGAACATCAGGTTGGCAAGGATCATGGCCGGTGCATCGGTACTCTCGCAGCGGAAGCCCATAGACAGTTTGCCTTGCGTCACATCCATCCGCTCGGTAATGATCCGCGGCTCGCTGGGAGCGGCAATGCGGCGGGGCAGTGGCAGTTCTTCCACACGTCCGCGAGGCAATGCAGCAAAGGCGTGGAGCAGCGCATCAATAACACGCTCTTTCTCCGCGCTGCCGCAGTAGAACAGTTCCAGTCGGCTGGTAGACATCAGGGTCTGACTGTGCTCGTACAGTTTACGGTTGTTGAGCTTACGGGCCGACTCCTCATCGCCCAAACGGCGCACACCGTAGGGTTCCCCGGCGCACATCTCCTGCATCAAGCGCAGATCAGCCCATTCCCGCTTGTCGTTGCGTACAGCTCGGATATCATCAATGAGGTTTGCCTTTTCACTCTCCACATATTCACTGAGAAAACGGCCGTTGCGGGTCACCGGATCGAGCATCAGTTCACCCAGCAGTTCCGCCGCCGGCTCCAGCAGATGTTCGCCGCCGGGCACAAAGGCATCGTCGATCACGCTGGCCACAAAGCCGACGCACTGCGTTTCTCCTTTTTTACGTACAGTATCATCCATCTGCGCGCCGTACAGCCGGTCCATAGCGGCAGACAACTGCACCATATCGGAACAGCGCATTGTGCCGCGATGCAATACCGCCGGCAGCAGCGCATTGGCGCTGGCCGTCTCGGTACATAACGGGGTAAGGAACTGGGCGCTAAGCGCACTGGTCTTAAATTTTTTGGCTCCCAGATAGGTCAGGTACACATCCTGCATGATCTGCGTCCGCTTTCGGTTCATCAGGCACTTCCTCCTGTCAGCTTATAACAATACAAATTATATTATATACCGATATTTCCGCAAAAGCAAACCTGTATTTATTTGAAAGAAAATCTTGCCATGAATTTACGTTTTGGTGTATGATATGTAAAGACAGTTATGGAAGGAGTCGTTTTATGACCGCTGCCGAGCGCCGCGAGCGCATTTATACTCAGTTGACCACTGCCCCTGTCAGCGCAACCGCACTGGCCAAGCAGTTCTCTGTCAGCCGCCAAGTGATTGTGGGGGATATCGCCCTTCTTCGAGCCACAGGCTATAATATTATTGCTACTGCCCGCGGTTATATTATTCCCAGTGATGCCGGTCTGACGTACCGCATCGCCACC
Organism: Oscillospiraceae bacterium; assembly: GCA_015067975.1. Lineage (GTDB taxonomy): Bacteria > Bacillota > Clostridia > Oscillospirales > Oscillospiraceae > Vescimonas. The sequence continues at coordinate 24,552 of SVLK01000016.1, forward strand.
AGCCACACAGCGCAGCAGACCCGCGAAGAACTGTATCTCATGGTGGACTGCGGCTGCACCGTACAGGATGTGATCGTAGAACATCCCGTTTATGGTCAGCTCACCGCTGCGCTGCAGCTGAGCAGCCGGTTTGATGTGGATCAGTTTGTCGAAAAAATGACTACCAGCGATGCCCGCCCCCTGTCTTTGCTGACCGAAGGAATCCACCTGCATACCGTTTCCTGCCCCAGCGAAGAAGTTTTCCTCCATTTGCAGAAGCAGCTGCGCCAAGCCGGCATGCTGTGGGAAAATTAAGGATTGACAAAATTCGTCTCTTGCCTATAATAGAGTACGCAGATGTCAAGACACCTGCGTACTCTGATTTTTATGAGGTGCGAAATGGAAAAACTGCGCGCTTTCCTTCAGCGGAAAAACATTGTTTTCTCCGCCAAGCGGTACTTTATCGATGCCATGAGCGCTATGGCGCAAGGCCTGTTCTGCTCGTTGCTGATCGGTACCATCATCAAGACACTGGGGCAGCAGCTGCATCTTGACTTTTTGGTCGAAATGGGCGGCTTCGCCAGCGGTATGGCAGCCCCCGCCATGGCCATTGCCATCGGCTATGCGCTGCAGGCACCTCCGCTGGTGCTGTTCTCGCTGGCTGCGGTAGGACAAGCCGCCAACACCATGGGCGGCAGCGGCGGCCCGCTGGCTGTGTTCTTCATTGCCATCATTGCCGCCGAGATCGGTAAAGCCATCAGCAAGGAAACGAAAATCGATATTCTAATCACACCCTTTGTCACCATTTTTGCCGGCGTGGCCGTTTCTTATGTCATCGCACCGCCTATCGGCGCTGCCGCCAATGCTTTTGGTACACTGATCAATAAAACCACTGAGCTGCAGCCCTTCTGGATGGGCATTGCCGTATCTGTACTGGTTGGCATTGCCCTGACTCTGCCCATCTCCTCTGCTGCTATCTGCCACACGCTGGGTCTGGTGGGTCTGGCCGGCGGCGCTGCTGTAGCAGGATGCTGTGCGCAGATGGTGGGCTTCGCCGTGATGAGTTTCAAAGAAAACCGTTGGGGCGGCATCGTATCCCAGGGGCTGGGCACCAGCATGCTGCAAATGGGCAATATTGTGCGCAATCCCCGCATCTGGATTCCGCCCACGCTGGCCTCCGCCATCACCGGTCCTATTGCTACCTGTGTCTTCCGCTTGCAGATGAACGGCGCGCCGGTGAACTCCGGTATGGGTACCTGCGGTCTGTGCGGCCCTATCGGTGTGTGGACCGGTTGGCTTGCTCCCAGTGAGAAAGCCGTAGAAATGGTGAATGCCGTGGCTGTTACCCCATCGGCGATGGATTGGGTCGGTATGCTGCTGATTTGCATCGTACTGCCCGCCGTACTGACGCCGCTGATTGCCCTGCCGCTGCGCAAGATTGGCTGGATCAAGGATGGCGATTTGAAACTGGATCTGTAAAAAGCTACATAGACGGAGCAGCGTAATTAAAAAATACGCTGCTCCGTCTTTTTTTACCGCATTTGTGGCAGACTACAGAAAAACAGTTGAGGTATCTGGATATGCCGGAACATGCGATCAGCCCTATTCTCGAAATTTTGATCCCCATATGTGAGTTGATGGGGATCACCGTGGTAGCCATTTCCACCTTGAGCGCTTTTGGCCGCTATATACGCATGCTGGTGACACGGGAAGTCAGCGACATCAAGTTTCGTCTTGCCAGTGGTCTGGCACTGAGTCTGGAGTTTAAAATGGCGGCCGAGATTCTCAAAACAGTACAGGTGCGCAGTTTCGAAGAACTAACCGTGCTGGGCATCGTGATCGCGCTACGCGCGCTGCTGTCCTTCCTTATCCATTTTGAAATGAAGTACAAAGAGTGATCATATAAAACGAGTGGCCATTCCTTTTGGGAATGGCCACTCGTTTTATATGTTTTTCAATGAAGCTCTATTGCAGCTTAGACTTCCTGATCTCCGCTGTCCAGTGCCAATAGTTGATTGGCGATCTTGGAACTGGTCACCAGCACATTGCACATACCGCTGCGGAGCACGCCCAAAATGGCTCGCGCCTTGAAGCGGTCACACGCAATGCAGATACGCGTATCCACCGTTTCGAACACTCGTCTGTCAGGAATGATCATGCGGTCATACAACGGACTTTCAATAATGTTGCCATTGATGTCGAAGAAATAGCCCCACATACACCCCACAGCGCCTTGTTTCATCAAAACGTTGATTTCTTTTTCATTCAGATGATCTGCCCAGTAAAGCAATGTGTCCACGCCGCTGATGAAAGTGTTTACCTCTCCGCTTTGCCGGATCACGTCCATTGTCATGGTACGTTTGCAAATCAGCCGCTTGCTCTCTTCATCGTCCATTAAGTAAGGAACCAGCAGTCTTTTCAGCTTACAGCCGTAGAGTGTCGCCACCCGCTGGGCAATGTACATCTCGTCAATATTGGGATTGCTGATACTCTCCAGCGAACCGGTCAGCTGCACTACCCGCATATCCGGATAAGTCCGAGGCGGCTTCAAGCTCTCTACAGAAGTAGCTACCGTTTTACCCTTGGACACAGCCAAAACGCTGTTGTTGTCCAAAATGCTGGCCAAGTACGAAGCTCCCATACTGCACACACTCTGAAATTCTTCCTGAATACCGGAGCTTTCCGAATAGGCCACCAGCACTTTCTTCAGGCCAAAGCGATCCATCAGCATTCTTTCCAGGCTGAAATGGTTTTCAAAAGACGGCTTAATGATAATTTCCACCAGTCCCAGCGCCTTTGCCTTTTTGATCATGCGTGAAACGCGGGAGCGGGAAACATAGATTTTTTCGGCAATTTCCTGCTGGGTCATATCCTGCTCATAATACATTCTGGCTACTTCCAGCAACAGTTCCAGATCCTGCATCGTTCCCTCTCCCCTTTCTTTACTCTTTTTCGCTTTATCTTAATATATCAAAAATATCAGATTTTTTCAATAGCAACCGTATGTTTTACTTTTCCCCTTTTTTTACCAAAACAACCCTCCGCCACAGCGGAGGGTTGTTTCTTGCTTTTAAAGGGCAGACACATCCAGTTCCGTAATTGCCCTGCGTACCTCCAGAACCTTGTTAGGCACCACGGACAGCTCGTCAATTCCTACTTTGGCATAGAACGGCAGCAGTTCCAAATCTCCGGCAGATTCGCCGCAGATACCGCACCAGATTCCGTTGTCGTGTGCGCTCTTCGCCGTCATAGCGATCAGTCGCAGCACCGCCTCATCACTATAGTCAAACAGCGGTTCTACGCGTTCATTCAAGCGGTCGGTCGCCAGTGTATACTGGGTCAGATCATTAGTGCCGATGGAGAAGAAGTCCACTTCCGGTGCAAACAAATCACTCAGCAGTGCCGCTGCAGGAATCTCCACCATCATGCCAACTTCCAGATCTTCACTTACCGTGACTCCTTCTGCTTCCAGCTGGGCGCGGCACTCTGCCAGGATTTCCTTGGCGCGGCGCAGCTCCTGCAGTTTGCTGATCATCGGGAACATGATCGCCAGTTTTCCGTATGCGGACGCACGGAGCAAGGCACGCAGCTGCGTACGCAGCACGTCTTCTTCCTGCAGGCACAGTCGGATGGCTCGGCAGCCCAATGCAGGGTTCTCTTCGTGGGGCAGATCCAGATAGGTCGGCACTTTATCGGCGCCGATATCCAACGTGCGCACCACGACCCGCTTACCTTCCAACTTTGTCAGCACCGTACGGTAAGCATGGAACTGCGTCTCCTCGTCAGGGAAGTCAGTTGCATCCATGTACAAAAACTCACTGCGCATCAATCCGATGCCCTCAGCGCCGTTCTCCACCGCAGCTTCCGCATCCGCTGTGTACGCAATATTGGCACACACTTCGATGGAAACACCGTCGCGGGTAATGCTGGGACGATCTTTATAGGCATTCAGTAGTTCGCGCTCTTTTGCGTAGCTTTCCTGCTTTTCCCGATACTGACACAATGTTTCGTCATTGGGGGCAATGATCAGCTGACCGGTGCTGCCATCCACGATGACCGTTTCATTTTTAATCAACGCATTACGCAAGCCGCGGATACCCACCACAGCAGGAATCCCCAAAGTACGGGCAAGAATGGCAGAATGAGATGCCTTGGAGCCTTGCTCCGTCACAAAGGCCAGCAGCTTTGCCTTTTCCAGCTGCATTGTGTCGCTGGGGAACAGATCAACTGCACCCACCACAGACGCCGTCTGCAGTTGATGTGCCGCGCTATCCGCACCGCTGAGGATCGTCAGCAAGCGATGAGAAATATCCTGCACGTCCGCACTGCGGGCACGCATGGTTTCGTCATCCATAGACAACAGCATCGCGGAAAACTCTTGCGCCGTTTCATTCACGGCATGCTCTGCCGTAAATCCATCATCAATCCCGGCAGCAATCGATTCCACGTAATCCAAATCATCCAGCATCATCTTATGAATGTCAAAAATCTGTGCAGCCGCTTCATCAGCGTCGCGCACGGTCTTTTCGTACAGTTCATCCAACTGGGACTTGGCTTGTGCCACGGCATCCTCTACACGCCGGTGTTCCTGTTCCGGTGTAAGCGCGGATTTTTGCGCGAAATCTGTCACCGTCTTTTTCTGATAGACATACAGTGGCCCTATGGCAATACCGCCGGAAGCCGGGATTCCTTTCAGAATAAGCATTTACTCGCCTCTCTTACAGTTCTTTGGCACAGAATTCCTGCACCGCAGCAAAGGCCGCTTCTTCGTCTTCGCCTTCAACTTCCACGTGCAGCTCCTGACCGCACTTGGCAGCCAGCTTCATCACAGAAAACAGGCGTTTTGCATCAGCGGTCTTACCGTTGGCATACAGACGGATCGCACTGGTGTAGTTGGCAGCCAGCTTCACGATCAGTCCGGCAGGACGGGCATGCAGGCCCTCTGCATCCGTAATTACATAGTTGAATTCTTTCATGGTTTATCCTCAATAGGGCCTTAGGCGTCTTTCAACGACTCCAGATAGGCCAGCGTCTTTTCTTCAATTTCAGGAATGGACATAATGTTCTTCAGAGGAATGATATAAGCGCCCTTCTTCTTTGCTTCGGCAAACTGTGCCTCCAGAGACAGGCTGCAGTACACCACATCGTACTTGGTTGCCAGCGCTTTACCCACAGACACGGTATTTGCTTCTACGTTGCACTTCAGGCCCAGCTTGGCATATACCTGCTTTACCTTCAGCATGACCAGCTGGCAGCAGCCGTTACCTGCAGCACAGCAAGTGAGAATGTTAAACTTTTTTGCCTTAATATCCATGTTTATTCTCCTCTCCATTCTATTTATTGCAGCCCGAAGGCTGTTGCAACAACGACAGGTTGATTATTTTCAAGTTCAAATATGCGCGGATAAGTATGCGGAGTTCCCACGGCTCAGAAGAGCCGTGGGAACTCCCCTTCTGTTAGGGGGAAACTCACATAGACGCAGTTGCGTTCATCAGAGCTTGTTCAAAGGGCACGCCAGGATTACAGATCCTCGCCCATGACCTCCTTGTACTGCTCCCAATCTTCGGCAGCCAGGAAGTAGCCCTTCTTGTTCTTGAGGTACTGAATCTGGGGGATTGCCAGCATGACAATCAGCACCAGAGCGTAGCCGACCCAGCCCAGATACTTCCAGATGGGGCTGAAGATAGCCAGCGTGATGGCATTGTCGACCTGGAAGCCAACGCCGCCGTAGACGTCGAAGCCCATGACGCAGGCAGCAATACCGGCCAGGAAGACATCGGAGATAGCAACACCGATAACGGATACGACCAGAGCCTTGATACCGCCTCTGTGGTGGGCAAAGATACCAACCGTGGCAGAGTCGAACATCATAGGAACGAAGCCGACCAAGCACACGAAGGGCAGACCCAGCAGCATGCCGATGGTGGTGAACAGGGTCATGGTGGCAGAGCCAATCAGGAAGCTGATGGTAATGACGGAGCCGTTGGTCACGAAGCCGTAGAAGGCGGCGCAGTCGATACCGGGCAGAGTGTTGGGCAGGATGCGCTCGGAAATACCGCTGAAAGCAACGGTCAGCTCAGCAACGAACATGCGCATACCGGTCAGCAGGATCACCAGGTAAACGGGGAACTTGCCGGCGGTGTGGAAGATGTACATCACCCAGGAAGAGCTCTCGGTCAGGCTGGAGTCAACAGCCATCATGCCTTCCTTGCCGATCAGGCTCAGCAGGATGCCGAAGTAAACCAGCATCACAACGAAGGAAGCAACATACATGTCGTTGAAGATGGACAGGACGCCGGGCAGTTCCATGTTGTCGAACTTCTTGACTTCCTTGCCCTGCTTCTTAGCCTTGCGCTCCAGATGGCGTCCATATTCATAGCCCAGACGGTCCAGAATCATCTGAGTGTGACCCACGCACATGTTGGCGCCGTCAGTCAGTTCCTGAGCGGGCTCAACAGTCAGGTTGGACAGCACGCACCACTTAACAGCCAGGTAAGCACCGACGACCAGAATGGTCACAGCGTCGTTCATCAGGGGGAACATCACCAGCAGGATAGGCACCATGTCGATGGCCTGACCGGACAGGATGTGTGCCTGAATGATCAAGGTACGGCACTTGGTGTACTTCTTCATCCAAACCAGGATGCAGGCGATGGCAAAGCCGGCGGCCATGGAAGCCATCTGCAGGGAGGTGGTACGACCAAAGCTTTCCAGAATGGCCGTCAGGGTACCGGCACCCAGAGAGTCATCGTTAACGATGATCTGCATGCCAAGCACGTTACGCATACCCATCATGATGGGCTGGAAGGTGCTGTACATGCCGCCGGTAGCGGTCTGGTAAACAATGTAGCCGATGTAGCCCTTCATAGCACCCATCAGGGAATCCAGGAAGGTGCGCTTGCTCAGCAGCTGGCCGATAAACACCAGGCACATCATCATCATTGCTGCGCGGTCAAAGAAATAGATCCAAATCCAGTTCAGTACAGATAAGATAGTATCCATTTTTTCTCCTCCTATTTTATTTTGCTTTTCTCTTTTTAGGAGATGCGAGGTTTCGCCTCTCCCTGTCCGGCTTGAATGTTTTGCTATAAAAACGCGGGTGTGGCTCAGCCCAGCAGTTTTTCCAAATCATCCATAGTTTTTGCGTTCAGCAGTGCTTCGACGGTTTCTTCATCATCAAACACTTCTGCCAGTTCCATAATGGCATCCAGATGTCCATTGAGTTCTTTAGGTGCGATGGCAAAGAAGAGTTCGGCACCCATCTCCGGGTCATTTTCGTCGTAGATCACCGGCTGATTGATCTTAACGAAGCAAACCGCGGCTTCATGTACCAGTTCCACATTTTTAGAATGTGGCATGCAAATATGGGGCGCCAGGAAAATATACGGGCCGTTCTCCTCTACATTGGCGATCACGCTGTCACCATAAGAAGGTTCTACGATGCCGGCCCGAACCAGCGGTGTCACCGCTGCTTTCACGGCTTCCTGCCATGAGTCAAACCCTTCGTATACGTCCACCAAACCCTTTTTATAAAGGTCTTTCAGATACGCAAGTTCCATCTGTTTCAACTCCCTTTCGATCCCACATAAATATATGCGTGAACCCAAGTTTTTTTATAATTTTGAAGTATTTTTAGCGCAAAGTCAACAAATGCGCATTGATTCGCACATCTTGTCACGGTGCACAAACGTGCATTAAATTTCCATAATTTTGCATCAATTTTTCGGTCTTTTCGATGTCGCGCACATTTGTTCTCTTTATTTTTGCACAATTGTTCATTTTCTTCTGTCAAAAAATTTTTTTATTCGGCAAAAAAAGTGGTTCTAAAAAACACGTTGCGCTCGTTTGTGAAACTTTCTAAAAACACTTGTTTGCCCCTCCCCTTTTTTGTATACTTGTTACCATCCAAGGTGCGTCTGACAGAGAACCGGCTTGCTTTGCCAGAAACACCTTTGGATTGTGGCTAATTCTACTCATAGGAGGTTTTCTCATGCCGAAAGTGAGAACTGTATTGGGTGATGTGGATGCTTCTGAGCTTGGGTTTACGATGGCCCACGAGCATGTGATCCATTGCCCTCGTGGTCTGTTTGCTCCGGACAATGAATGGGCGCTGCGTGATTTCGGCATCCAGCTTCAGATGGTCAAGGATTACAAAGCCATCGGCGGCGGAACCATCATCGACGCTATGTGCCGTCCTCAGGACGGCCGTGCTCCTGCTTTGCTGAAGGTCATTTCCGAGCAGACGGGTGTTCATATCGTGGCCGCCACGGGTATTCCTTTTGATTACCCCGGAGACCGCGAACCCAAAATGGATCTGTCCATCGTCTGGAAAAACACCGACGTGGACGAAATCACCGAACTCTATATTAAAGAGATTGAAGAAGGTATGGACGGTACCGATATCAAGGCCGGCTGGATCAAGGCCGGTACCCAGTACTGCTATGCCACCCCCGGCGAGATCAAGGGCCTGAAGGCCGGCGCTCGCGCTGCTAAGGCCACTGGTGTTGCTATGCACACCCATACCGATGGCGGCACCTTCGCTTTGGAACAGCTGGAGATCGTCACCAAGGAGGGCTTGCCCGCTTCCCAGTTCGGCGTAGCCCACATCGACCGTAACCCCGACTATTGGCTGCACAAGGAACTGTGCAAGGCCGGTGCCTATCTGATTTACGACGGCCCCGGCAAGGTGAAGTACTATCCCGACTCCATGCGCGTGGAGTTGCTGCGTAAGCTGGTGGAAGACGGCTTCGGCAAGCAGATCATGCTGAGCAACGACATGGGCAAGAAGAGCCATCATCAGGCCTATGGCTATGGTCCCGGCTGGGGCTTCATCAAGCAGAAGTTTATCCCCCGCCTGCTGGCCGAAGGCTTTACGCAGGAAATGGTGGATGACTTCATGATTCACAATCCCGCCCGCTTCTACGCGCTGAGAAAGTAACGAGGTGTTTTATGGGAATCAATCGTGATTATCGCAAACGTCAGCATAAGGCCGCCGAACAGGAGGCCAAACGACGTGCGCCCACTTCTCCGGATGATCCCAACGCAAAGAATCTGGAGGTGTGGCAGCCGGAACGGCTGACGCTGAAAAACGGCATCAAGTCCGCTTCCTGGCTGCTGCGTATTCTCTATTTGCTGATCATTATCTCTACCGCCGTACTGAATGTGTATGCAGGAACGGTCTTTCCCGAGGAGTTTTCTATGCTCAACTGGTTCGGGTATAACTCTTTCATGGTCAACAGCATTTTTTACCTCTTCTTTTCTTTCTGTTTGATTCTTTTTTTGATTTACCGTGATATTGTTAACCGTTCCGTATCGAGAAAAAAGGTGTTCATTCCCATGATTTTCTGTCTGGGTAACTACTACATCATTGCCGATCAGCTGCTGCTTCTGGCAGCATGAGACGATAATCACATTGCTTTTCAATCAAATTCTGCTGCGGCCTGCCCGTCTGTTTCTTGCCGACCGGCAGGCCGCTTCACCTCAAACACATTTTAAATTCAACAATTACAGGAGGCCATTATGAAGGCACCTTATCTGCAAATTGCATTGGACAATACCTCTCTGGAAGAAGCCTGCAATACCCTGAAGGGTGGACTGGGCGAAGAGGTTGATATTATTGAATGCGGCACCATGCTGATCCTGATGGAAGGTATGAAAGCCGTGCGCTGCCTGCGCGCTCTGTATCCCGACAAAATCATGGTTGCCGACGCTCAGCTCTCTGTGGCCCACTTCGGTCCCAAGATCCTGGCCGGCGGCACCCAGTTCGTCACCATGTTCTCCCCTGCCCGCAACGAAGTCAAAGCCGAGATCCAGGCCTATGCCAAGGAGCACGGCCAGGCAGTGCAGATCGAGCTGTACGGCGACTACGGTGACAGCTGGACCTTCGACGATCTGCGCGAGTGGAAGGAACTGGGCATCACCCAGATCATCTACGGCCGTCCCAGCTCTGCCAGCGGTCCCTGGACCAGCCAGGATGTAGACTTTGTCCGCCAGCTGTGTGACATGGGCTTTGAAGTAACTGCCACCGGCGGTGTCACCTATGACGATCTGGATATTCTGGCCGGACTGCCTCTCTACGCCGTGATTTGCGGCAGAAGCATCCGCAACGCGCCTAATCCCGCTGCGGAAGCCCGCCGCATCCGCAATCGCATCCATGAACTCTGGAAATAAAGCAACGATCACAGAACAAGGAGATTGATATACTATGTGGACCGATGAAATGTTCGGCGTAAAAAAGCCGATTATCACTATGCTGCATCTGGATCCCCTGCCGGGCGATCCCCGTTTCCATTACGGCGACTGCATGGAGCGTGTCGTCGAGCATGCCCGTGCCGATCTGCATGCGCTGCAGGATGGCGGCGTGGACGGTATTATGTTTTCCAACGAATTCAGCCTGCCGTATGAACGGCATATGAGTTTCGTCACTCCCGCTGCTATGGCCCGCATCATCGGCGAGCTGAAATCCGAGATCCGTGTTCCCTACGGCGTGGACTGCATTTCTGACGGTCTGGCCGCCATTGAGCTGGCTGCCGCCGTGGATGCCAAGTTCATCCGCGGTACCTTCAGCGGTGTGTATGTAGGCGACGGCGGTCTTTACAACAATGACTTTTCTTATCTACTGCGCCGCAAGGCTGCGCTGCATCTGGACGATTTGAAGATGCTGTACTTCATTAACCCCGAGTCCGACCGCAATCTGGATACCCGTCCTCTGGTAGAAATCGCCAAGTCCACCATCTTCAAGGCACATCCCGATGGACTGTGCATCTCCGCTAATGCTGCCGGTCAGGATGTGGATGACGCACTGATCGCCAGCGTGAAAGAAGGCGCTCCCGACGTGGTGGTGCTGTGTAATACAGGCTGCCGTCCCGACACCATCGAGCGCAAGCTGGCTACTGCTGATGCAGCTGTGGTGGGTACTTACTTCAAGGAAGGCGGCAAACTGGAGAACGAGAAGCTGGAGAACGTCCGCGTGGACGTCAACCGCGTCAAGGAATTCATGGCCGTGGTCAAGGCTCTGCGTGAGCGTCTGTAAAGCAACGGAAAGGAGCGCTTTATGAAACGGATCATTCCCTCCGTCGCTTCGGCGAACCAGCTCTATTTAGCTGACGAGCTAAAAGCTTTCCCCGAAGGCACCCCGCTGCACATGGATATTGAGGACGGTAATTTCGTCAACAACATTACCTTTGGTATGCGTGTTGTGCGTTCCATCGCCAATATGTTCCCCAAGAATCCGATGTGCTTCCATTTTATGGCCACCAATCCCAGTCAGTACTTCGAAGAGATCGCCAAATGCGGCGCCCGTGAAGTGGCCGTTCACTTTGAAGAACTGCCTTATCCTTCCGAAGAACTGTGCGCCATCCGCAAACTGGGTATGAAAGCCGGTTTGGCCATCAATCTGCGCACTCCCATTGAACAGGTAGTGCCGTTCTTTGAATATCTGGATTTCCTGCTGGTCATGACCATGGACAGCGGCTACGGCGGCACTAACGGTCTGGGATTCTGCTTCTCCAATCACGAGCGCATCAAGAAAGCCCGCGCACTGCTGCCCGCAGACAAGGAACTGTGGGTCGACGGTGCCATGGATGAAACCGAAATGGGCAACTGCTTTGCTCTGGGCGCGGATGTTGTCATCGCCGGCCGCATGATCTTCCCGGAAAAGCTGGCCACCGCCACAGAACCTCGTCGTGCCTATCTGCCCAGCGAGCGTGCGGTGAAATCCGAAGAACTGCTCCGGCAATATACCGAAAAGTACTGCAAGTGAATTTGAGGTGACTACCGTGTACGAAAAAGAAAAACAATCCCTGATCGACTGTGCGCTGCAGATGAAGGAGTGCCGATTGATCACGCTGTGCGGCGGCAATGTCTGCATCCGTCTGGATGACGGCAATATTGCTGTGACTCCCTCCGGTCTTGACTATGAGATCATGACCACTGATGACATCTGCATCGTAGATATCGACGGCAACCGTGTAGAAGGTCATCGCCGCCCCACTTCCGATCTGGACGCGATTCTGCACATTTTCCGCGTCATGCCTTGGGTTAATGCCACCATTCACACCCATCAGCCTTATGCCACCGCGCTGGGTCTGGTAACAGATGTTTTCCCCTCCTGCCTCGTTTCTCAGATCGATGCACTGCGCGGCGATGTGCCCGTTGCTCCCTTTACCCCTTCCTCTGACAAGGGCATGGGACTTCTGACCGAGGAGTATTTCAACGGCTCACTGGCTGTGATCCTGCGCGGTCATGGTGTCATGGCCTTTGGTCCTTCCCTGCAGGTCGCTCTGTACGCCGCAGCTTATCTGGAAGAAGCATCGCAGACCTATCTGGCCGCTTTGGCTACCGGCCGTCCTGTGGAACCGCTGGATCCCGAAATGGTGAAGGCTGAGTTGGGCGACGAGGATTCCTGGATCAAATACCTGCAAAAATAAGTTGACGTATGCCGCATCTGCGGATACAATATGCCACAACTAACATCAGGAAAGGGGTTTTCACTATGGAATGGAAACTGGGCAAGCTGGTCAAGAATAACACTTACAAGCTTTGGGGTGTGAATATCTTCGATTACGAATGGACCGACACTGGCGAAACTGCCTATCTGAAAGATTACACTGACGGTATTCGCAAAGATTTCAAGGTTTACTCCATCGAGGTGGAAGGTGAAGTCCATTACTTCGCCGCTATGCCGCGCGGATTGAACACTTATCTGTTCTTTGTTGGCCAATAAGGACACTACTCTCCTTTCTTTTCTTAAAACAGGAAAATCTCCCCTGTGCCTCCGTTTGACACATGGGGAGATTTTCCTGTTCTTTGTTGATCACAAGTAAAAAACACCCCCGGAAAGTCTTGGAAACAAAGACTGATATGCTCCCTCTATAAGAGACAGTGAAAAATAAAACTGTCAATTATGGAGGGAGCATTGTTATGCCCAGAAAAATCGAGCCGGAAGAAAAAATACGGATTGTCCAACAATGTTTGTATGAAGCA
>SVLK01000017.1 GCA_015067975.1 Oscillospiraceae bacterium
TACCTAAGAGAAAAGTATCCAAACAAAGACGCAATAAGAGACGCAGCTCCGTGTGGAAGCTGACTGCTCCCGGTCTGGTGGCTTGCTCCAAGTGTGGCGCGCTGCATCTGCCTCACAGAATGTGCCCTGAGTGCGGTACCTATAAGGGCCGTGAAGTCAAGGTTGTCAAGTCTGTGGCCGCTGAGAACTAATTACCGTGTGTCCTTGTTAGGAGGGAAGAATCGTCTTCCCTCCTTACTTTTTTGCCCGTTTCTTATTGCGGAATTTCCATTTTTCGGCTATACTAATTTAAACTGTGTAATTATGCCCTTTTGAGGGAGGATTTCCTATATGAGCACCATCATCACATCCATTGACCACCGCTCCCCGGCTCAGCGCGCCGGCATCAAGGTGGGTGAAAAACTGCTGACCATCAACGGTCATGAGATCATTGACGTACTGGACTACCGTTTCTACGGCTATGACAGCGACTGCTGTCTTACGCTGGGACAAACAGACGGCAGCGAACGCGAAGTGAATATTCGCAAGGCAGAAGGTCAGGATCTGGGCTTGAATTTCGACACCTATCTTATGGACGAAATGCGTCCGTGCTCCAACCACTGCATCTTCTGCTTCGTGGACCAGATGCCCCCCAATATGCGTCAGAGCCTGTATTTCAAGGATGATGATGCCCGTCTCAGCTTTCTTCTGGGCAACTACATCACGCTGACCAACATTTCCCCCCGCGAAGCACAACGCATTATGGAGCTGCATATCAGCCCCATCAACGTATCCGTCCATGCCACCGATCCGCAGCTGCACTGTACCATGCTGGGCAACAAGGATGCCCGCCAGAGCTTGGAGTATATGCGCCAGTTTGCCAAGGCTGGCATCGTAATGAACGGTCAGATCGTGGTCTGTCCCGGTTGGAACGATGGCGATCAGCTGCGCCGCACCATGTCCGATATCATGGAGATGGGCTTTGCGGGCTGCTCCGTGGTGCCGGTAGGCCTGACCAAGTACCGCAAGGGGTTGGCCAAGCTCAACCCTGTAGATAAAGAAACTGCCCGCGACATCATCGCCATCGCCGAGGAATACGGACAGAAGTGTCTGGAAAAATTCGGCACACGGCTCTTCTTCTGCGCTGACGAACTGTTCCTGCGTGCAGAACTGCCTCTGCCCGAAGAGGATTATTACGAAGGCTATCGCCAGCTGGAAAACGGCGTAGGCATGCTGCGTTCTCTGGAGAGCGAATTTATGGATGCGCTGGAGTATGAAGACGCTCCGGAACACTTCTCTCCCTTTACCATTGCTACCGGCGTAGCAGCGGCCCCCCATCTGCGGATGCTGCTGCAGCGCGCACAGGAGAAGTTCCCCGACCTGCGCGGGCAGGTGATCGCCGTAGAAAACGATTTCTTTGGCCATACCATCGACGTGGCAGGTCTCCTGACCGGTCAGGATATTGCCGCGCAGCTGAAAGGCCGCGAACTGGGCGAGCGGGTGCTGATCCCGCTGCACATGCTGCGCCACGGCGAAACCGTCTTTTTGGATGACTATACCGTGGAACAGCTGAGCGAAGAACTGGGCTGCCGCGTGGAAGTCGTCGGTACAGACGGCGGCGATCTGGCTGACGCCATGTTCGCCTGATAAAAAGCACATTCCCCTTATAAAGGAGGTTATCTCAATATGTCTAAACCTATGATTGCCATTGTGGGCCGCCCCAATGTGGGTAAGTCCATGCTGTTCAACAAGCTGATCGGCAAGCGCATGTCCATCGTGGAGGACACTCCCGGTGTCACCCGCGACCGTATTTACGGTGAGTGCGAGTGGAGTGGCCGTAAGTTCACCATCGTGGATACCGGCGGTATCGAGCCCAGCACCGACAATATGATCCTTGCCTTTATGCGTGAGCAGGCTCAGATCGCCATCGAAAACGCCACGGTGATCGTGTTCGTCACCGACATTAAAACCGGTATGACCGCTTCCGATCAGGAGGTCGCTTACATGCTGCAGCGCAGCGGCAAACCCATCGTACTGGCCGTCAATAAGATGGACTCCGTTGGTACGGTCAACCCCGATTTCTATGAGTTTTATAATCTGGGTCTGGGCGATCCTATTGCTGTTTCCGCCGTGCATGGTCACGGTACCGGCGATCTGCTGGATGAGTGCATGAAGTACTTCCCCGAAGAGATGGAAGAAGAGGACGAGGAAGACGTCATTCAGGTGGCCATCATCGGTAAGCCCAACGTGGGCAAGTCCTCTTTGACCAACCGCATTCTCGGTCACCAGCGCGTGATCGTCAGCAATGTGGCCGGTACCACCCGCGATGCCATCGACTCCTATTTCGAGAACGCACACGGCAAGTACAATTTCATCGATACAGCCGGTATGCGCAAAAAGTCCAAGGTGGATGACGCCATCGAAAAGTACAGCGTGCTGCGCGCTACCATGGCCATTGAGCGCAGCGACGTGTGCCTCATCATGATCGACGCACAGGACGGTGTAACCGAGCAGGATACCAAGGTGGCCGGTCTGGCCCATGAGGCCGGCAAAGCCTGCATCATCGTGGTCAATAAGTGGGATCTCATTGAAAAAGACGGTAAGACCATGGATCATATGCGCGAGGAGATCCGCCGTGACCTGAGCTATATGACCTATGCACCCATCCTGTTCATCTCCGCTATGACCGGCCAGCGTGTACAGAGACTGTTTGAGCTGATCAACTATGTACACGAGCAGGCCTCTATGCGCATTACCACCGGCATGCTCAACAGCGTTCTGGCCGATGCACAGACCCGCGTGCAGCCGCCTACGGATAAGGGCCGCCGCCTGAAGATCTACTACATGACGCAGGTAGGCATCCGTCCTCCCCATTTCGTTACTTTCTGCAACGATAAGCAGTTGTTCCACTTCTCTTACCGCCGTTATCTGGAAAACCAGATCCGCGGCGTATTTGGTCTGGAGGGTACTCCTATCATTATGACCGTCCGGCAAAAGGGTGAGGAGGACAACTGATATGTCTATTTACCTTGCAGCCGCAGGCGTTTTTGTGGTTGCCTACTTTTTAGGCTGTTTCAACGGTGCCATGCTCATCTCCCGCCGCATCTTTCACGACGATGTACGCACCCACGGCAGTGGTAACGCCGGCCTGACCAATTTTTACCGTACCTACGGCGCCAAATACGCTCTGTTGGTAATCGCCTGCGATATGGGTAAAACTGCCATTGCCACTGCTATCGGCGGCGTTCTCTTCCGCACCCTGTATCAGGATTGGACATTGGGCGTGCTGATTGCAGGCCTCGGCTGTATTATCGGCCATGTATTCCCGGTGTTCTACGGTTTCAAGGGCGGCAAGGGCATCCTCTCCGGCAGCATTCTGGTAATGATGCTGGATTGGCGCATGGCGCTGATCGCATGGGGACTTTTCCTTCTAACTGTCGTGCTCACCCGGTATGTCTCTCTGGCTTCTCTTTTGGCTGCTGGCAGCGTAGGAGTCACCGCTTTTTTCCTGTATGACCGCCCTTTGTATATCGTTTTAGCCATACTGATCGCCGCACTGGTCATTTGGAGTCACCGCACCAATATCCAGCGTTTGCTCAGCGGCACAGAGAATAAATTCAAGTGGCATACCGGCCCTTCCACTACCGACGATAGCGTCTGATATTTCTTCTTAAGGTGGGATCAAATCCATGAAACGCATTGTCGCACCCATTATCTTCCCTATTATCACGGCGATGATCTGGGGCAGTTCCTTTGTAGCGCAGAGCACCAGTACGGAGCATGTGGGCGCATTGACGTTCAACGCATCGCGTTCTGCAGTAGCATTCTTCATCCTGCTGCTTTTGGTTCCCCTTTTCCGCCGCTTCGAGCACACCAATCGCCCCTCCCCCACCCCTGTTCAGCGCAAAGCTAACTTTAAGCACTTGATTTGGGGTGGCTTCTGCTGCGGCACAGCATTGGCGCTGGCCTGCAACTTACAGCAGTTGGGACTGGTAGCCGGTGCTTCTGTGGGAAAAACCAGTTTTATCACTACACTCTATGTAGTGTTGGTGCCGATCTGCGGTCTGTTTTTGAAAAAGCGCGTACCGCTGACAGTATGGTTTGGCGTATTGCTGGCCGTGGCCGGCCTTTACTGCCTGTGTATCAACGAATCATTCACCATTGTTTTCAGTGATTTTCTGGTATTGTTGTGCGCCTTTGCGTATACGCTGCACATTCTGGTCATTGACCACTTTGTGGAGCGACATAACGGCGTGGAACTCAGCTGCGTGCAGTTCTTCTTCACCGCCATTTGGTCCTCTATCGGTATGTTCGTCTTTGAAGATCCCCGGTGGAGCAATATCATGGCCTGTCTGGGTGATATTCTCTACGTGGGTATCCTTTCCAGTTGTGTGGCCTATACACTGCAGATCGTAGCACAGAAAGCCTCCCGCAATCCCACAGTGGTTACTATCCTGCTAAGTCTGGAATCGGTATTCGGCGTATTGTCCGGTGCTATCTTCCTGCATGAAACGCTGAGCACCAAGGAGTATGTAGGCTGTGTGCTGATGCTGGTTGCCGTGCTTCTGGCGCAGCTTCCCTCCCCCTCCCCCAAAGAAAGTATTGTATAATTCATAAAAAATAAGACCTGTTCAACCGAACAGGTCTTATTTTTTACTTTTCTTCGCAAATCGTCGCACAATATCCATCCGGGGCTTCCGGCATAGAGAATTTATAATTTTCCTGCTGCCAATCTTGGCTGCGCCATTTAGCAACAGTTTCTCCGCGGCACTTCAAATGTGCTTCACGCTTCGTCCAAAGCTGAAAGAAATCTCTGTCACTTTTTCCTTCCGCATCCAATGCACGGCATAGCCGCGGCGGCGCACTGCGAATCTGCTCCACATCCAGTCCGATAGGGTACTCCGATACGACACAGCCCACCAAGTCTCCGCTATGACTGATACTGAAATACGCACCGTTCACCAAAGGTTTTCCGCTTTTTGTGTAGGTAAACGCGACATCCTGCGGCGCAATACCCAGCACCGTTGCAAGCATCTGCCGCGCCAGTGCATCGCCACACAAGGATTGCCGCCGCCTTTGGGGCTTCATTTGTTCCAGCCGCTGCCGTTTTTCCTGTGTCAGCCAACTTTCCCATAAAGCAATCTGCTCCGTCGTCACCGCAGTGACATTCAAAAACCGCACTTCCATAGCTTAAAACAGGGTCATTTGGCTGGTGTCCGCCATACCGGCAAATGCGCCCAGCGCCTTGAGCTGCTCAATGTGGGTCTTGGACAACTTGTTGCAGCAGGTGGAAAACTCCTCCACCGAAATAAATGTCTTTCCCTTGCGCTGCTCCACCGTAGCCTGCGCCGCTGCCTCACCCAAGCCGTGTACCGACACAAAGGGCGGCAGAAGTCCGTTTTCGGTGATCAGGAACTTCGTTGCATCGGACTTATAGATATCGATGGTGTCGAAGTGGAAGCCGCGCAGATAGAACTCGTAGCATACCTCCAACGTAACCATCAGGTTCTGCTCCACTGCGGTAGCATCCTTGTTGTTTTCAATCTCGTGGATCTTGCGCTTTACCGCATCGATACCTGCACAGCAGAACTCTGCATCAAATGCCTTGGCGCGTACCGAGAAAAACGTAGAATAGAACGCCAGCGGATAATGTACCTTGAACCATGCAATGCGGAATGCCATCATGACATAGGCAACCGCGTGAGCTTTGGGGAACAGATAGCCGATTTTTGCCAGCGACTCAATGTACCACTCCGGCACGTTGTGGGCGCGCATTGCCTCTTCCCAACCATCCTGGAAGCCGCCCTTCTTCACCTTACCCTTACGCACCGCCTCCATGATCTTGAAGCTCATCTTGGGATCAAGACCCATCTGAATGAGGTAGAGCATAATATCGTCGCGGCAGCCCACCGTTTCCAGAACAGACGCCGTTCCGCTGAGGATCAGATCTCGGGCATTGCCCAGCCACACGTCAGTACCGTGGGAGAAACCGGACAAACGTACCAACGTATTGAAATCCTTGGGCTGAGTATCCATCAACATGCCGCGGGTAAAACGGGTGTTGAACTCAGGGATCGCCACCGCGCCGGTGGGTCCCAACAGCTCATCATTCTCAAATCCCAGCACTTTGGAGGAAGTAAAAATACTCATGGTGTCCGGATCATCCAGCGGAATTGTCTTGGGATCCACGCCGGTAAGATCCTGCAGCATCTTGATCATGGTGGGGTCATCGTGTCCCAGCATGTCCAGTTTCAGCAGGTTGTCCTCCATACAGTGATATTCAAAATGGGTGGTCACCGTGTCGGCATCTTCCGCATCGGCCGGATGCTGCACTGCCGTGAAGTCCTCCACGTCCATGTCGTCGGGCACTACCACCAGACCGCCGGGATGCTGTCCGGTCGTTCGGCGAACACCGACGCAGCCTTGCGTCAAGCGGTTCATCTCCGCGTTTCCGGTGGTCAGCCCACGCTCCTCCAGATACTTACGCACGAAGCCAAAAGCCGTTTTCTCCGCCAACGTACCGATGGTACCGGCGCGGAACACCTGCGTCTCGCCAAACATTTCAATAGCATGACGGTGCGCACGCGCCTGATACTCACCGGAGAAGTTCAGGTCGATATCAGGCACCTTACCGCCGCCGTAGCCAAGGAACGTTTCAAAGGGGATATCAAATCCGTCTTTCACATATTGCGTGCCGCACTCGGGACACACCTTGTCCGGCATGTCGGCACCGCAGCCGTAGCTGCCATCAGTGATGAACTCATTGTGCCGGCACTTGGGACAGCGATAGTGGGGCGGCAGCGAGTTGACTTCGGTGATGCCGGACATATAGGCCACCAGTGAGGAGCCTACCGAGCCACGCGACCCCACCAGATAACCGTTTTCCAGACTACGCTCCACCAGTTTCTGCGCCGACATGTATACCACATCGTATTTGCCCAAAATGCCGCCCAGTTCCACATTCAGTCGGTCTACGATCAGCTGTGGCGGGTTGTCTCCATATAGCTCGTGGCACTTGTTCCACACCTTGTCATGCAGCTCCTGGCGAGAGTTGCCAAGGCGCGGGGAGAACAGCTGTCCCGGAGGCAGCAGTTCGATGTTTTCCACCAAATCAGCAATGTGACGGGGGTTGTCCACCACCACTTCCATGGCTTTTTCTTCGCCCAGATAGGCGAACTCTTGGAGCATTTCGTCGGTGGTCTTAAAATAAATAGGCAATTTTTCATCGGCATCGGGGAACTTCTTGCTGGCCAGCAGAATGTGGCGATACACCTCATCCTCCGGCTCTTTGAAGTGGACGTCACCGGTAGCACATACCGGTTTACCCAGTTCTTCGCCCAGTTTAACGATGGTGCGGTTGAACTCCCGCAGTTCCTCTTCTGATTGCACATCGCCGTTTCGAAGCATAAATGCGTTGTTGCACAGCGGTTGGATCTCCAGATAGTCGTAGAACGAGGCGATACGTTTGAGCTCCGCCCAGTCTTTGTGTTCCGTCACCGCCTTGAACAGTTCCCCAGCCTCACAGGCAGAGCCGATAATCAAACCTTCCCGATGTGCTACTAATTCCGTCTTGGGAATCACCGGCACACGCTTGAAATATTTCAGGTTGGAGGCGCTGATCAGCTGATAGAGATTCTTCAAACCCAGCTTGTTTTTCGCCAGCAGGATAATGTGCTTGGGGAAACGGCTGGACTTGCTGCCCTTGGGTCGCAGCGTCAGCATCTGTTCATTGATCTGCTGCAAATGGTCAATCTGCAGTTCTTTGCGCATTTTCTCAAAGAACGGGATCAGCATGTAAGCCACCATGGCCGCATCATCACTGGCGCGATGGTGGTTAAAGGCCGGCAGATCTAAATGCTCTGCCACAATGTCCAACTTGTATTTATTCAACTCCGGCAACAAATTCTGAGCAAGGATCAGTGTGTCAACATAAGTAGGGTCAAAGTCCAAGCCCACCTTGCGGCAGCCGGCACGGATAAAGCCGATGTCGAACTCAGCATTGTGCGCCGCCAAGGGTCGGTCGCCTACAAAGTTAAGAAAATCGCGCAGCGCATCTTTCAGCTGCGGCGCATCGGCCAGCATGGCATCGGTAATTCCGGTCAAACCGATGATTTCCGGTGTCAGGCGGCGATTGGGGTTAACAAAGGTTTGGAAACGCTCGGTCACCTCACCGTTTTTCAGCACCACAGCGCCGATTTCGGTAATAGCCTCACGATCCACTTTCAGTCCGGTAGTTTCAATGTCAAAGCAAACGATCTCATCGTCAAAGGAGCAATCCTGTTCACCGTGTACCGCAATACGGTCGTCCAGATTGTTGACAAAATAACCCTCTACACCGTAGATGACCTTGATTTTGTCACCTGCCGTGTGCCATGCATCGGGGAAGGCTTGCGCCACACCGTGGTCAGTAATAGCAATGGCGGGATGCCCCCAAGCGATGGCCTGCTTGATCACCGCTTTCGTGTCAGTCAAGGCGTCCATGTTGGACATCTGTGTATGCAGATGCAGTTCTACACGCTTGCGCGGTGCCGTGTCTTTGCGCGCTTCGTGGGTAATTTTCATTATATTTTGGGGATTGATCTGGATATCCTTGCCGTCACGGGTCAGTTCCACCACGCCCTGTACACGCAGCCACATCCCGGGGGCAATGGCATTGCGCACTCCCTCGGACTCCTTGGCCTGCATGTACTTGCGCACGGTGACGGAATTGTTGTTATCCGTCATATCGAACGTCAGGCACCATACACCGGGGCGACGGGTCTCGTAGCACTCAGCAGCAAAAACTTTGCCCTCCACCACGATGGCACCCATCTTAGGATTCAGTCCCTCCATGGAGATCGCCTTGCCGCGGATCTCCTTGCCCATCAACACATCGCTGCCGCCGCCTTTGCTGTCCTTGCCTGCCGCCGTGCTGCGGATGTTAAGACGTAACTGGCGCAGATCATACTGCTGCTGCAGCAGATGGCGCAGTGCCGACTGTGCGGCTTCCGGGATCTCTTCCCCTGTTTCCAGCTCCAGTTCCAAGCTGCGGTTTTCCCGATCCAGCATACCGCCCACGATGTGGGCATCATGCAGCAGAAGCCGCAGCTCACGCGGCGGCACAAAACTTTCAAAGAATTCAAAAAATGCGAGCTTTTCGGCCATAGATGACCTTTCCTTTCGCTATAATGATAGGGATTCGCCGCCCTCAGGCGGCGAATCTTCTTTACAGTTTGTCAATTTCTTCCATCAAGGCGTCTACCAGTCGTTCCTGCGGCACCTTATAGAGCACCTCACCCTTACGGAACACCAAACCCTCGCCGATACCGCCGGCAATACCTACATCGGCTGCTGACGCTTCACCGGGCCCGTTGACCACGCAGCCCATTACTGCCACGGTAATGGGTTTATTGCAGCTTTGCAGCCGGCGCTCCACTTCCTCGGCAATGGGGATCATATCATATTTGGTGCGCCCGCAAGTGGGACAGGAGATCAGGTTCGGTCCGGTCTGTCGGATGCCGGCAGCTGCCAAAATCCGCTTAGCCGCGTAAATCTCTTCCACCGGATCGGCTGTCAGGCTGACGCGCAGCGTATCGCCGATCCCCTGGCACAGCAAACCGCCAATACCGATAGCGCTCTTGATCACGCCCATAGAAGGCGTGCCGGCCTCGGTAACCCCCAGATGCAGCGGATAGTCCGTCTGCTCATGGAGCATCTGGTAAGCCTTCATATTTACCGCTACGCGGGAGCATTTCACGCTGATGCAGATATCGTCAAAATTGCATTCATTCAGCAGATGCACATGACCCATGGCGCTTTCCACCAACGCTTCGGCAGTAACACCGCCATATTTACGCAGCAGATCCTTCTCCAGCGAGCCACCGTTGACGCCAATACGGATAGGGATCCCCCGCTCACGGCAGGCATCAGCCACAGCGCGGACACGGTCGTGGCTACCGATGTTACCGGGATTGATGCGAATCTTATCGATCCCCTCTTCCGCACAGCGCAGAGCCAGCTTATAGTCGAAATGAATATCCGCCACCAGCGGAATATGGATCGCCTTTTTGATTTCTCCAATGGCATTGGCCGCTGCCATATCCGGCACAGCCACGCGGATGATCTCGCAGCCGGCATTCTCCAGCGCATGGATCTGCGCTACCGTAGCGGCGACGTCTTCTGTATACGTATTGCACATGGACTGGATGGCCACCGGCGCAACGCCGCCCACCACCACATTGCCCAGATGGATCTGTTTGCTCATCGTATCACCTACTGAAAAATTTTCCAAATATCCTGGAACATGACCACAGCCATCAACAGCATCAGCAAGATGAAACCGGCCACGTGGATATAGTTTTCAAACTTGGCGGGAATCTGCTTTTTGAATATCAGCAGACTGATCTGGTTAAGTACCAGAAAAAAGATTTTACCGCCGTCCAATGCCGGCAGAGGCAGCAAGTTCATCACCGCCAGATTGGCAGCAATCATGGCAGCAAGATACGCAATGCTTTCCACAGCGGCACCCACCGTTTCCGATTGCTGCCCCACTTCCGTGATGGTGGAAACAATGCCTACCGGGCCACTGAGGTCCTTCAAACCTGCATCACCGCGGAAAATCATCCCCAAAGACAGTCGCACCATGCGCACAAAGTCGATGGTGTTGTTCCAACTGTATTTGATACGCGAGAAGAATGTCGCCTCCTCTACATCGCCGAAGAAAATACCAAACCCGGTATACGTTCCTCCCTTTTGGTCGGCATACTCTTTCCGCTCCATGGGAAAGTCCTGCAGTGTGACCCTTTCGCCGTCACGCTCCACCACCAAGTCGAACGTTCCGTCTTGATTCAAACCAAACAGCAAGCTCACATCGCTGTAAACATAGAGCTTTTCCCCGTCGATTTTCACCAGCCGGTCCCCCACCTGTAATCCATTTTCGCTCTGCAAAGGACACCCTTCGGCAAAGCCGGTAATGGTGGTGGTATAAAAGCCTTTGGCTCCGGCATAAAGCACCAGCATGATCAGCAAGCCGGTGATAAAGTTCATTGCTGCACCGGCCGCAAAAATCAGCAGTTTCTGCCAAAACCCCTGATTGTTCAGCGCCCTTGGATCATCGGAGTCCTCTTCCTCACCCTCCATAGCGCAAAAGCCACCCACAGGCAGCACGCGCAGGGCATAGGTAGTCTCTCCTTTTGTTTTTTTGAAGATGGCCGGGCCCATACCAATGGCAAACTCATTGACCCGCACGCCACAGGCCTTGGCTGCCAGAAAATGTCCCAACTCATGCACAGCGATCAGCACACCAAAGATCAGGATCGCCGCTAAGACATAAACCATAAATCAAATTTCCTTTCACTTTCCGCTGACTGCGCACCGCACCACGTTGCGGGCTGCTTTGTCTGCTTCCAGTATATCCTCCAGACAAGGTGTATATTTCACCTCGATTTTAGAAAGAGCCTGTTCCACCAGGCGGTGGATATCATTGAATTTTACTTCGCCACGTAAAAAGGCAAACACCGCTTCTTCATTGGCGCCGTTCATAATGGCGCAGGATGTGCCGCCTATCTTACCGCATTCGCGGGCAATGCGCAGACAGGGAAAAGCCTCCATGTCCGGTGCGTAGAATGTCAAATCGCCACACGTCAGCAAGTCCAGTTTCTTGTCCGGAGATGTCGCCCGGTGAGGCCATGTAAAGGCATAGCGGATGGGCAGTTTCATATCCGGCGTACCCAGCTGGGCGATCATCGCACCGTCGCGATATTCCACCAGCGAATGGATAATGCTTTGGCGATGGATCACCACATCCACCTGATCTATCGGCAAGCGGTAGAGACGCATCGCCTCGATGACTTCCAATCCCTTGTTCATCAGTGTCGCAGAATCGATGGTAATCTTGGCACCCATGGACCAGTTGGGATGCTTGAGCGCATCAGCAGCCGTTTTATCCTCCAGCTCGGCATACTTCTTGCCGAAGAACGGTCCGCCGGAGCAGGTCAAAATCACGCGCTGTACTTCCGTGGCATCGCGGCAGCCCTGCAGACTCTGAAAAATAGCGGAATGCTCACTGTCCACCGGAACAATCTCAGCGCCGTACTTGTCCGCCTCCGCCATCACCAGTTCACCGGCACATACCAACGTTTCTTTATTGGCAAGAGCGATGCGCTTTTTCTGCCGGATGGCCGCCAGCGTCGGCTCCAGCCCCACGCTGCCCACCACAGCCGTCACCACCGTGTCTGCCTGCGGCAGCTGTGCCGCCTGCAGCAAACCTTCTGCCCCCGCTGCCACTTCCATATCCAAGTCGCTGACACGCTGACGCAATACTTTTGCTGCCTCGCGGTCATACATTACCGCCAGTGCAGGGCGAAATTCACGGATTTGCTGTTCCATTAAGTCTATCTGTGTGCTGGCCGTCAGCGCAGCAACACCAAGTCCCAGCTCCCGTGCCACCTCCAGTGTCTGTCGTCCGATAGATCCGGTAGATCCCAGCAAAGAAATCATCTTTGTCATGTCTTTCTCCTTACAGTGTCACATAGCTGACGATCAGCCAAACGGCTGGCGCAGCAAACACCACACTGTCAAACCGATCCAATACGCCGCCATGTCCCGGCAGCAGCCTTCCGTAATCCTTGATGCCGTACTGGCGCTTTACCAGCGAGAAGCTCAAGTCGCCCAGCTGGCCCATCACCGCACCCACCAGACCGATCAGTACGCACCAACCGATATGCAGTTGCTGCAGCGTCACCAAGTGGAAAATCACGCGGAAAATCACCATGCCCAGCATGCCGCCCAGCAAACCACCTACAGCACCTTCTACCGTTTTTTTCGGGCTAACACGAGGTGCCAGCTTATGTTTACCAAAGGCCATGCCGGCAAACAGCGCTGCAGAGTCACTGCAGAATGCTGCTACCAGCGGGATCAGCACCATGCCGCCGCCATAAGGCAGCATGCGCAGGCGCAGTAGGCAGCTCAGCGCCATCGGAATCACCAATCCGGCCACCAGCACAGTACAGATATCCAAAAACGACAGAGGATGCGCGCCGCCGTATTCTACTACGGCGTAGACAAACAGCAACACCACCATAGCCGCCAGGAAAAACACACCCAAGCCGGCTACTGCGGTATCCGCATAACGGTTGTCTGCCCAGTAGACAGACACAACGGTAAATACACCCATCGTACCGGCAATACCGCTCCAGCGCTTTGCATTTTCACTGCCGCAAACAGCGCTGAGCAGTTCATGGGCACCAATGATACTTAAACCGCACAACAGCGCCATGGTGGCCCAATCCGGTGCCACCACCAGCACAAACAGCAGCAGCGGAATACCCACCACCGCCACCAGAATTCTTTGCTTCATGGTTTCTCCTTACTTTTTGACACCGCCAAATCGGCGGTCACGCTTTTGATAGTCGATAATGGCCTCGTCCAGTGTCTTTTCGCTAAAATCGGGCCACAGCGTGTCACAGAAATAGAATTCGGAATAAGCACACTGCCACAGCAGGAAATTACTTAGCCGTACCTCCCCGCTGGGGCGGATGATCAGTTCCGGATCGGGGATCCCGGCAGAGAACAGATATGCTCCAAAGCCTTCCTCCGTCAGTTCTTCCGGCCGGCATTTCCCTGCAGTGCAATCAGCGGCAAAGGCGCGTGCCGCCCGCAGCAGCTCGTCACGTCCACCGTAGTTCAGGCAGATGTTCGCCTGAAAGCCGTCAATACCGGCAGAGATGGCATTGGTGCGCTCCACCATTTCCTGCAATTCCGGAGCAATCGCACTCAAATCGCCGAAAAACTTCAAGCGGATCTGATCACGCTCCATTGATTCAATGGCCTCCAGCATATACTGCTTCAAAAGCCCCATAATGGTACTCACTTCTTCGGCAGGGCGCTTCCAGTTTTCGGTGGAAAAAGCATACACCGTCAGATATTCTACACCAAGATTTTTGCAGTAGGTGGCGATCTTGCGGAACACCTCTGCGCCTACCTTATGTCCGGCAGTACGAGGCAGACCGCGCTGCTTCGCCCAACGACCATTGCCGTCCATAATAATAGCGATATGGCGGGGAAGGCGGCTCATGTCCACCTGCCCCGCCTGATAGGACTTTTTCGCGTCAAACAGTCCCATTAAACCGACATCAGTTCCTTTTCCTTATTTGCCAGCAGAACATCCAGTTCCTTGCAGCTGTCGTCGGTCAGCTTCTGCATGTCCTTTTCCACGATCTTCAGCTCGTCCTCGGTAATTTCGGAGGCCTTCTGCTGCTTCTTGAAATGATCCATAGCATCGCGGCGGATATTACGCACAGCCACCTTGCCGTTTTCGGTGTACTTGCGGATCTGCTTGACCAGTTCCTTACGACGCTCCTCCGTCAACTGAGGGAATGCCAGACGGATAGCCTTACCGTCGTTGGAGGGGTTAATGCCCAGATCGGACTCCAGAATAGCCTTCTCAATGCCGCGCAGGATGCTGGCATCCCAGGGGGTGATCACCAGCGTACGGGGATCGGGAGAGCCGATGGATGCGATTTGCTGGATAGGAGTAGGAGTTCCATAGTAGTCCACGTTGATGCGGTTAAGCACGGAGGCATTGGCGCGGCCAGCGCGCACAGCAGCGAAGTCAGCAGCAACGGAGTCGATGCTCTTCTTCATTTTTTCCTCGTAAATCTTGTACTGTTCCTTGGACATATCGTTCTCTTTCCTTTCATTTATATGGTCTTGACCCCTTGGCAGGCGGTCGTGGTCTTACTGAACAATGGTACCGATCTTCTCACCCTTGATAGCCCGCACAATATTGTACGGGTCCTTCAGCGCAAACACCAACACAGGGATGTGGTTGTCCATAGAAAGACTGGTGGCGGTAGAGTCCATCACTGCCAGATGCTGTGCCAGCACGTCATCATAAGTAATGGTGTCGAACTTACGGGCATCGGCATTCTTTGCCGGGTCGCTGTCATACACACCGTCGATGTTCTTGGCCAGCAAAATCACCTCTGCGCCGATCTCTGCAGCACGCAGCACGGCTGCTGTGTCGGTGGAGAAGAACGGATTGCCGGTACCGCAGCCGAAGATCACCACGCGGCCCTTTTCCAAATGACGAATGGCACGGGCACGGATATAAGGCTCAGCCACAGCACGGATTTCCAGCGCCGTCTGCACGCGCACATCCACACCTTTCTGCTCCAGCACATCTGCCATAGCCATGCAGTTCATGGTGGTGGCCAGCATGCCCATGTGGTCGGCACGAGTGCGCTCGATGTATCCTTCGCCGTTCTTCACGCCGCGCCAGAAGTTGCCGCCGCCAATGACAACGCCCACTTCCACGCCCATGTTCACGCATTCACGGATCACATCGGCAACCTTGCCCATCATCTCAAAGTCCAAGCCAAACTTTTTTTCACCGGCCAACGCTTCACCGCTGATTTTCAGCAGTACGCGTTTGTATTTGGGTGTCTCCATGACAGATTCCTCCAGTTTTAAATATCGTTTGTATTTTACCTTATTTCTTCCGTTTTGCATAGGGGGTAAATGAAAATTTTCCGTAAAGGGATGCAGATTTTGTGCTGTGTGTTGCTCCATGGCACTCCATGTGCTATGATGAGAAAAATACCACGGAGGCATCCTATGGAAATTCTCTATCAGGACAAACGCATATTAGTGGCCATTAAGCCCTCCGGCGTACTGAGCACCGATGAGGATGGCGGCATGCCACAGCTGCTGCGTGAGCAGTTAGGAGATGCACACGCCTGTGTCCGCACAGTGCACCGCTTAGATGCTGCTGTCAGCGGCGTGATGGTATTTGCCCGCAGCGCCAAAGCAGCATCGCTGCTCAGTCAGCAGATCCGTGAGCACAAGTTTGAAAAAGAATACCTGGCAGTCGTCCATGGCCTTCCCCCCGCAGAGGGAACACTAACCGATCTGCTGGTGCGCGACAATGCGCGCCGCATAACGCTGGTCGCCGAAAAAGCAGAAAAAGGTGTACAAGAAGCTTCCCTGTCTTATCAGGTGATGGCGCATTGCGACGGTTTTTCTCTTGTGAAGATCCGTTTGCATACCGGTCGTACCCATCAGATCCGCGTGCAGTTTTCCTCCCGCGGCTGGCCGCTGGCAGGCGACAGAAAATACGGTAATGACAGCGCAGAGCATCCTATCGCCCTATGGTCTCACCGCATCGCCTTTATCCATCCGGAAAGCGGTGAATGGGTGGAGTACCATCAAAATCCTCCCTCCTGCACTCCATGGGATCTCTTTACATCATCACTCTAAAAAGGAGGATAGGACTATGAAAAAGTACCTGAAAGAAATCATTATCCTGGTTTTGCAGCTGCTGATGTTTTATATTTTCCCGCTGTTCGCAGGGCCTACCGATGCGATAGGTATGGTCTTTTTAATCCTTCTTTCCACGCTAGTGTTCTCTTTTATTCTCGGCTGTATCTCCCATCATATGGCCAAAGTCCTGTATCCTCCTGCGATTGCTCTTCTCTTTATCCCATCCGTGTTCATCTATTACAACGAAACGGCACTGGTGCATTCCACTTGGTATCTGGTGGTTTCCTCCGTCGGTCTGTCGGTCGGTTCATTGATCCACTGGTTACTTCACAGAAAATCACGCACTTAATATTCATACAGGATTGATAAAAGCCAAGCTGCAGAGCAGCTTGGCTTTTATCAATCGAATTATTTGCTGTTTTTTCGCTCAAAAACGGCCTGTCGCAGGCTTTGTTCCGCCGTTTTCAGTTTCTCTTCCGCCGCTTTGCGCAGTTCGCCCCGCACATCGGTGGCCAAACGTTTGATGATTTGATTGATGACCTTCTTTTTATTCTCATCAGCACCGATATACTCTTTCACCAAGGCCAAACTGCCACTGAGTCCGCCGCTTTGCAGATCCTCCAGCGTCTTCACCTTACCACCCATGCTCAGGATACTGTACAGTGCCTCGGTAAACTCTTTCCGTTCTTCCACACTCATGTTGGTCAGCCACTCACGCACCACGCTGTCGCCCAATTGTGCCATTTCGCTGCGCTGGCCCAAATAGATAAACTGATTACCCAGCACATTCCACGACAAAGGCTCATGCTGCATCAGTGAATGGTTCGTGCTATCAATAATGGTGTATTCCTCCGCATGTTCCAGCAGCATACCTACAATGGAAGATTCCGGAATATAGGTGTGGATCTTATCCTCTATACGTGCATATGCCTCCGACTCCAGCACTTCCTTGGCAAACCCGGGTCCGTCATTGTTGTAGGCCGCCGCCAGACGCTTGCGCTGCAGTTTTTCCGGCAGGTGGATGGCCGCCCACGCGGCCAAATTGCCTCCTTTGGAATGACCACCCAAGCGCAAAACTTTGCGTGGGGTTACTTCTGCCACCTCTTTTGCGTACTCCGTAGCACGCAGCTGCGCAGGTACCGCAGTGAGAAAGCTCATATTGAAATCTTCCTGCCACCCCACCAGCGTCGTATCCGTACCGCGGTAGGCAACAAACACGCTATTGTCCGGCAGCAGGAAGGATACAGCAGCAAACTGCATCACCTTTTCCTCATCGTTGCTGCTTTCAAAGGCAAACATCTTTACATCACCAAACCGCTCCGATGCCGCCATAGCACGCATTACAGGAATATAGTCCTCCGGCGAAAGACCCAGCTGCTCATCCTCTTCTGTCAACAGTGCGCATACCTCACCGATGGGCATGGCGTTGGCCGGATCAAAGCTTTTGAGCTGCGTCAAACGGCGAAAGTCAATGTAAGAAACGATGCACAACAGCAGATTGTCCACTTCATTGAACCCATCGCAAGTCAACGGCAAATCGCCGCGCCAGCGTAGATAATCCCATATCGTTGTCACAGGATTTTTCTCCGACACAATCCATTCCTCCCTCGTTTTTTTGCTATTTTATCACACGCATCATGCCAAAACAATGCACATTGTGTAAACAAAATGCGCAGCTGCAGCACACCTTTTCGGCATGCTGCAGCTGTTTTTTATTTGATTTTACAGAGGCAGCGCAATGATCATCGGAATCAGCACCGGCACAGCCAGCGACAAAATGACACCGGACACGAAGGAGTAGATCGTGATCCGCTCATGGGTCGCGCCCACGATCACCGGAAGCAGCGTATCCATAGCAGTGGCACCGGCAAGACCGGCGCACTCCACGTAGCCTACTTTCTTGGCCACAATAGGCACGGCAATAATGGCAAAGATTTCGCGCATCACATTGGATAAAAACGCCGTGGCTGACACCGTCAGCGAATAACTCTGCAGCAGTGTGGGAGCCAGCGAATACCAGCCAAAACCGGCAGAAGCAGCGACGGAATCCTTCACGCCGGTAGGCAGCAACAGACCGCCAAGTGCCGCAAAGGCAAACGTACCCACGATTGCAGCAGCAGGGACCAGCAGCACCTTGAAACCGGCAGCTTTGATGTCCGCCAGCATAGTGCCCTGCTTACCCATGTCCATGCCCACCAGAAACAGCAGCAGGTAAAGACCAAAGTCGATGACGCTGCCACAGTGCACCACCAGTGCGTCGGGAATCACAAAGTAACCGGCCAACATACCGGCCACTACCGCCAGTACGATCCACTTGGTCGTACCATTGTCAGCTTTACCGGATTCCTGTGCCTGTTCCCCTTGTTCTTCTGCGCTGCCGATAGGACGGCCGCAGCGATCCAGTTTCAGCACAAAGCGACGCAGCAGATATACCGCCAGCAAGGAGCCTGCCATGGCCATCACGGTGATCACCAGGGCGGTCAGGCCGATCTGGCCCAAAGACGAAACAACTTCTTCGTTGGCGCCCAGCTTGATACCCAGCGTAACGATCAGAATCATCAGCGCTACAAACTGGAACTTGCTCAGCCAAACCATTTTTTTATCCCGCAGTGCAGGGCGTGAGCCGATAAACGCACCCACCACTACCAGCGCAATATAGATGGCAAGACTGGTCAGCGTACTGATTGTTGTACCCATAGAACATCCTCTCTTTCACATTTCATCATGTTGTTCGGGCGGATGGTATGGCAAAAGTGCCTTAGCCCGGAGGCCACGTCATGTCACGGCCGGACAGCACATGGAAATGCAGGTGCTTGACGGTCTGGCCGGCTTGATCGCCGCAGTTATTGACAATACGGTAGCTCTCGCAGCCCAGTTCTTCGCAGATCTTGGCGATCACTTCAAAAATGTGTGCGACCAGAGCACTGTTGTCGGCCGTGATCTTACGTGCACAGCAGATATGCTCCTTGGGCACTACCAGAAAATGGACAGGTGCCTGGGGCTCAATATCATAGAACGCAAGGCACAAATCGTCCTCATACACCTTGTTGGAAGGGATGTCGCCATCAATAATGGCGCAGAACAGGCAATCGTTACGCATGAAATATGCTCCTTTCCCTTAATGATTGGTCTTTTTACAGCTTTTCAGCCATGAAAGGCTTCACAGCAGCCAGCGCTTCATTGACCTTGGACTTGTCGCTGCCGCCGCCCATGGCGCTGTCGGGCTTGCCGCCGCCCTTGCCGCCCACGATGGGAGCAATCGTTTTGATGATGTCGCCGGCCTTAATGCCACGAGCTACAGCTTCTTTGCCGCAGACAGCCAGCAGGCTCAGCTTCTCGCCCACCAGAGCGATCACAGCTACCACGGCGCTGTCCTTGTCGCGCAGCAGGTCGCCCAACTGACGCAGGCTGTTGGCATCGCCCTCGGTGACGGTAGCAGTGACCACATGCAGACCACTCACATCCTCCGCATTCTTCAGCATATCATCGGCGCCGCCGGCAGATTCCTTGGCCTTGTACTTCTCTACCTGCTGCTGCAGGCGCTTGATCTCAGTCATCACCGTTTCAGCCTTATCCTTCAAGGTCGCAGGCTTGGTCTTTAGACAGTCGGCCAGTTCACTGATGGTACAGCAATGGCCAGCCATACATTCCAGCGTCTTTTTTCCGGTAATTGCCTCGATGCGGCGCACACCGGAAGCCACGGAGAACTCGCTTTGAATGTGGAAAGTACCTACCTGAGCGGTGTTGTTCAAATGCGTGCCGCCACACAGCTCCACAGAATAACCCTCACCCATGGACACCACGCGAACTGTATCGCCGTACTTCTCGCCAAAGAGGGCGGTGGCACCCTTCTCTTTTGCCGCTTCAATGGGCATCTCTTCTGTGGTGACGCTGTAACCCATCAGTGCCATCTCGTTAACGGCAGTCTCCACCCGCTGCAGTTCTTCAGCCGTCATCGCAGAAAAATGCGTAAAGTCAAAGCGAAGCAGGTCCGGCTCTACCAGAGATCCGGCCTGATGGACATGATCGCCCAGCTCAGCGCGCAGCGCAGCGTGCAGCAGATGGGTGGCACTGTGGGCACGGCTGATTGCGCGGCGGCGTTCGCTATCAATATGGGCACGAACCGTAGCCCCCACCTTCAGGCAGCCTTCGGTGACCTTACCGTAGTGCATATATTTGCCGCCTTTATTCTTCTTCACATTCGTAACTGCAAAGAAAACGCCGTCATCGGAGTTAGCAATGAATCCATGATCGGCAACCTGACCGCCCATCTCGGCATAGAAAGGTGTCTTATCCAGCACCACGATACCTTCCACACCGGGCATCAGCTCTTCAGCCAACTCGTTTTCCACCACGATGGCCACCACCTTGCTGTCAAGGCTGGCAGTCGTGTTGTAGCCGATAAACTCAGTTTCGGGCACATTAGAGCCAAACTCCACGCCGGCCCAACCCAGATCGCCCAGAGCCTTGCGGGCCTCGCGGGCGCGGATCTTATCCTCTTCACGCTTAGCATAGTAGGCGTCCATATCGACGCTCATACCCTCATCTTCCACCATTTCCACCGTCAGGTCGATGGGGAAACCATAGGTAGCAGCCAAATCAAAGGCATTCTCGCCGGAGAACACGGTCTCGCCCTTGGCCTTGTGACCAGCCAGCATCTCAGCATAGATACGCATACCGGCGTCGATGGTCTTGGCAAAGTTCTCTTCCTCCACGCGGATGACCTTGGTGATGTAACCTTCGCGCTCACGCAGTTCGGGATAGTGTCCCTCGTTCTCGTGGATCACAGTTTCCACCACATGGAACAGGAAAGGATCGTTGACACCCAACAGCTTGCCGTGACGTGCAGCGCGGCGCAGCAGACGGCGCAGCACATAGCCGCGGCCCTCATTGCTGGGCAGTACGCCATCGCAGATCATGAAGGTAGCGCTGCGGATATGGTCGGTGATAATGCGCAAAGACACGTCGGTCTTATCACTCTCGCCGTAGTGGGCGCCGGTGATTTCGGACACCTTATCGGTGATGTTCATGACGGTATCCACATCGAACAGGCTGCGCACATTCTGGCACACGCAGGCCAGACGCTCCAGACCCATACCGGTATCGATGTTCTTCTGCTTCAGTTCCTCGTAGTGACCCTCACCGTCGTTGTTGAACTGGGAGAACACGTTGTTCCAAACTTCGATGTAACGGTCGCAGTCGCAGCCCACGGTGCAGTCGGGCTTGCCGCAGCCGAACTCTTCCCCGCGATCGTAGTAGATCTCGGAGCAGGGGCCGCAAGGACCGGAGCCGTGCTCCCAGAAGTTGTCAGCCTTGCCAAAGCGGAAGATATGGTCGGCAGGAACACCGATTTCCTTATTCCAGATGTCAAAAGCCTCGTCATCGGCAGGGGTAGTCTCATTACCCTCAAACACAGAGGGGTACAGACGCTCGGGCTCCAGGCCTACCCACTCAGGGCTGGTCAGGAATTCCCAGGACCAATGGATGGCTTCGCGCTTGAAGTAATCGCCGAAGGAAAAGTTACCCAGCATCTCAAAATAGGTGCCGTGGCGGGCGGTCTTACCGATGTTCTCAATATCGCCGGTACGGATGCACTTCTGGCAGGTACAGACGCGGCGGCGGGGCGGAATCTGCTCACCGGTAAAATAGGGCTTCATGGGAGCCATACCGGAGTTGATGAGCAGGAGACTGGCATCATTCTGGGGAATCAAGGAAAAGCTGGGCAGACGCAGATGGTCTTTGGTCTCAAAGAAGCGCAGGAACATCTCGCGCAGTTCATTGAGGCCGTGGTAGGGATGAGACATAATGGTTTTCTCCTTTGTATGTTGAATTTCTTGAACTTTTTCGTGAGTGGGGCGACAAAAAAATAGACCCCCGCCCACAGCATAGGGGCGAAGGTTCACTTCACGGTACCACCCTAATTTGACGCCTGAAAAGACGCCATCTCAGCCATCCGGTAACGGGGATGAACCGTACTGCTCATCGCAGTCCGCTCGGAAGTGGCCGTCTGTTTCCTGCGCCGACGGGCTTGCACCATTTCCCGTCTCGCTGAAGGCCGGAATACAGACTCGTTTCCTCACTGCATTTCTATATCGCAACTATTTTACCACAAAAGTGTCGCTTGTCAACTGTATTTCCTGCAAAAATAAGACCCGCACCAGAAAGATACGGGTCTTGCGCAGTTTGCAATTATTTTCCGCTCAGTTCCACAGCGTGGCGCACAAAACTGTAGGGCGGCACCGCCTTAGGCAGCTGCATGGTAAAGAGCATCTGCGGCGTACGGGGGCAGTCCAACGGCTCGCCTTCCTCATTGTGCATCTGAGGCACAGTGATGGTAAAGGGTTTGCAGTCGGGACCCACGATCTCCACCTCATCACCAACGGAAAACTTGTTGCGCAGACTCAGCGTGGCAAGTCCATTTTCGTCACAATCGGTAACTACAGCACAGATCTGCCAGTCACGGATATACCGGGAGCTCTCGTAGTACTGGCCGGGATAACCGTAGAAAAAGCCGGTGGAATAGTGGCGGTGACTCACATGCTCCACCTCGTCGCGCCAGATGGGATCAATAGGACGCCCTGCCCACACATCGTCCAGCACATGGCGATAAGCACCTGTCACAATGGCTGCATAGTAAGCAGACTTGGCGCGGCCCTCAATCTTGATGCAGTCCACACCGGCATCCATCAGATCATCCAGATGGTCGATCATGCACATATCCCGGGAGTTCATGATATAGGTGCCCTGCTCATCTTCAAATACAGGAAAATATTCGCCGGGGCGCTTTTCCTCCATCAGCGCGTACTGATAGCGGCAGGGCTGGGCACAGGCACCGCGGTTGGAATCGCGGCCGGTCATATAGTTGCTCAGCAGGCACCGTCCGGAGTAGCTGACGCACATAGCGCCGTGGGCAAAGGTCTCGATCTCCAGTTCCGGCGACACGCGGCGGCGAATCTCTCGGATCTCATCCAGACTCAGCTCCCGGGCCAGTACCACACGCTTGGCACCCAAATCGTACCACGATTGCGCACTGGCATAATTGGCGATGGACTGCTGCGTACTGATATGCCGTTCACAGCGGGGCGCATACTTGCCCGCCATGGTAAACGCACCCAAATCCGCCACGATCAGGGCATCCACACCGGCATCGTTCAGCAGTTCCAAATGGGCCGGTAAACGGTCCACTTCCTCGCTGCGGGGCATGGTGTTGACGGTGACATGCACCTTCACATTGTTACTATGGGCCAACTTGACGGCATCGCGCAGCTGTTCATCGGTAAAGTTGCCGGCAAACGAACGCATACCGAAAGACGTACCTGCCAGATACACCGCATCTGCGCCGTAGCGCACGGCCATATTCAGCCGTTCCCAATCGCCGGCAGGTGCCAGCAGTTCCGGTTTTCTTCTCATCATCAGTCAGGGCGGTACATATCGCTGTTGACGAAGTTGAGGTGCTCGTTATAGTCGTAGAAGAAGTGGCTCACATCGTCAATACCGTAGGCAAAGTAGTAGTAATCCGTGTCATTGGGATAAACAGCAGCCATCAGTGCGCTGCGGCTGGGGTTGCAGATAGCACCGGAAGGCAGGCCCGGATACAGGTAGGTGTTATAGGGGCTGTCCATGCTGGTAGAGAAGGCGCTGTCATCCTGACCGGTAGTACGCAGAACGTAATAAATCGTGGAGTCCAGCTGCAGGTAACCGTTCGTCTCGAAATCGGGGTTCTCAATACGGTTATAGAGGACAGAACCGATGTTCTTACGCTCCTCATCATCACCGATGGCTTCCTTCTCAATCAAAGAGGCCATCACTACCATCTCCTGCAGCGTGTAATCAGAGCGCTGAATATCATCCAGAATGTCCTGATTCATCCAGACAGCAAAGTTCTCCAGCATACGGCTCAGTGCTGCCTCGGGAGCGGAGTCCTCAAAGAACTCGTAGGTATCGGGAGCCAGATAACCCTCCAGACGGGTGATCTCGCCCAGATTTTCATTGTCCACAAAGAGGAAGTCGGAGAACACATAGTTCTTGGCAGCCTCGGTCAGCTCCTCCTCGGAACAAACACCGTTCTCCGCCAGCAGAGAAATCGTCTGCGGCACCGTCAGACCTTCAGGGATCGTGACCAACACCACATTAGGCGGCACCACACTCAGTTCTGTCTGCATCTCTTCAATGAGGCAGCGGAAGTCCATATTCGTATCCAGCGGATAGGTGCCGGGACCGATGACATCCTGTGCGTCAAACAGCTTGGCAAAAATCTTGAACAGCAGCTTAGACTCGATCAGGCCGGCTTCCTTCAGCTTGTCTGTTACATCGCTGACAGTATCATTCTTCTCTACGCGGATAGTGGCCTCCACATAGTCCTTATTCAGTGCGCAGACATCGTTGACCATGAGCCAGCCGACGCAGGCCAGCAGGCAGGATGCTGCAATCACACCCAGAATATACCACAGCCAGCCCAGCTTGCGTTTTCCGCCTTTCTTGGGCTCTCTTTTCGGGGTCCCCTGCTGACGGCGCACCTGTTCAGTGCTCCAGCTGGTGGTTTCCGAATTCTTACGATCAGACATGTTATTTCGTTCCTTTCTCAATTTCTTTGCCCCGTTTTCCATCGGACAAGATACATCCAATGCACTTCGGGCATACAATGGCACAGAGAAGAACAAGTGAGGTGACAAAATGGGCTTTGACAACAACTGTTCCTGCATCTGGCTGATCATCATTCTTATTTTGTTGTTCTGCTGCTGTGGCAGTAACAACCATTCCCACAACTGCGGCAGCAGCGACAACTGCTGTACCTGCTGAGGGACAACATAGGAGATGGGGCGCTTAGCGCCTCATCTTTTCCCGCCCTTACGGGACAAGCAGGTCTTCCACCAGCGACAGTACCTCGCCGTGGATATCCTCAATGGTACGCACCGCACCGTCCTTGGCACAATCGATCTTGGTCCAGTCACAGTAATCCACTACAAAAGCGGCATTTTCTCTGCAACGGCGCAGATAAGCCTCGTCCTGCTCGTGGATATCGGCATGCGTTCCGGTCTCCTGCTCGCGGCGGCGCATCATCTGTTCACTCAGTTCAGTAGGCAGATCCAAATACAGTACCCGCGTGGGAGCCGGCAGGCCCAGCAGACGATATTCAAAGTCAAACAGCCAGTCCAGAAATGCCTGTCCTTCTTCCTTGGACAGCTTACTGGCCTGATGCACGGCGTTTGAGGTCGTGTAACGATCCGCGATCAGCAAACCACCATTTTCATAGAATTCGCCCCAGTCCTGCCGATAGGACGCATAACGATCCACCGCAAAGAAAGTAGCTGCAGCATAGGCATTCACATCGCCGGCCTTACTGCCGAACGCACCGGATAAATACAACCGGATCAGTGCCGAGGACTCCTCTTCATAGCGGGGAAACTCCAGCTTCTTATAGGGAATCCCGCGCTGTTCCAGCGTCTGGCACAGCAGCTTTGTCTGCGT
Organism: Oscillospiraceae bacterium; assembly: GCA_015067975.1. GTDB lineage: Bacteria > Bacillota > Clostridia > Oscillospirales > Oscillospiraceae > Vescimonas. Next base: position 25,687 of record SVLK01000017.1, read on the forward strand.
CGCTTTTCCGGAACCGTCGGTTCCTTCAAAAACAATCAGTTTTCCGCCCATGTGACACGCCCTTTCTGTCTAATTTGACATATCATATCAAGATATTCTACCATAGTATTTCCTGTTTGTCCATGCCCAAACGAGGGAATCTGTATTTCTCTCGTGTTGAAAAAAGGGCACAGATATGGTAAGGTAACTATCAAAGAAAGGCGGTGCAAACATGGCCAAACTGCAAGCAGAGGACTATATGGGCAACACGGTGGACATCGCACGTTCATTGGTCGGTTGCTATCTGGTGCGGCGCTTGAAGGATGAAACATTAGTATGCCGCATCACAGAAACAGAAGCCTATGTAGGTGCCATTGATAAAGCCTGCCATGCCTATGGTTTCCGCAAAACCAAGCGCAACGCCACAATGTTCGGTCCTGCAGGCCATGCTTATCTCTACTTGATCTACGGCATGCATACCTGCCTCAACTTTGTCACCAATGGTGAGGGAGAGCCGGATGCCGTACTGCTGCGAGGATTAGAAGTCATCCACGGTCTCGACACTATGTCCCGCCTGCGCTACGGCAAACCGTGGGAGGATTTGAGCTCCTATCAACGCAAAAACTTCCTCAACGGTCCCGGGAAATGTTGTAAAGCTATATCACTTGATAAGTATTATGATGGTTTAGATTTAACGGGTGAAGACCTGTTTCTTTGCACCTCTTTGGAGGATGTAGATCTCCCCCCTGTTCCTCATTCACCCTTTACTGTCACTGCCGGAAAGCGCATTGGTATCGACTATGCCGAAGAGGCGGTGGACTTCCCCTGGCGTTTCACTTTGACTCCCATCACGAAAGGAGACCCCCATGCTGATTTTTGATATGGACGGTACGATGATCGACTCCAACGGTATCTGGCGGGATGTGGACATTGCGTTTCTCGAGAAGCGCAGCCTTCCCTACACCAAAGAGTATTACGAAGGCGTGGCGCACACGATTTTCCCTCTGGCTGCCGTGTTTACCAAGGAATACTGCAAGTTAGAAGAGTCCACCGATGAGATCATGGCTGAGTGGATGGAGATGGCCGGCGATATGTACTCCACCTCCGTAACTGTGAAACCCGGCGTGGTGGAATATCTGGATCAGTGCCACGCCCGCGGAGAGCGCATGATGGTGCTGACCTCCAGTGTTCCGCAGCACTGTTATGCCGCACTGGAGCACTTACAGCTTCTCCCCTATTTTGAAAAAATCATCTTCGCACAAGATCTGCAAATGGAAAAGAAGAACCCCGCTACCTTCCAAAAGGCAGCGGAGATAATGGGCGTAAAGGTAAAAGACTGTACAGTTTACGACGATTCAGTCGCCGCCTGTCGCGGTGCCAAAGCTGCCGGCATGCAGGTAATCGGCGTATACGACGAATTTTTCGACATGACATGGGATGAAATGCATCAGGTGTGTGACCGCTGCATCCGGAGCTTTGAAGAGTTGCTGTAATATCAAAAGCCAAGCGGCATTACGCCACTTGGCTTTTTCATATGTTATGCATTGCTTTTCTGCCGCAGTGTTGGCAGTAACCTTATCGGACTTACGTTCTCTCAATGCCAAAGTGCTTGTAAAGCAGGTCAGACAAGTCCTTAGGCAAAACCCTCTGCTTGGATTGTTCCCCGCCTTCTGCAAATACGATCAGCTGATCATCCCAAATCCGAATACTCGCCTCAGGCATAAAAATCGATACTTTATAATACTTGTTAATCGGCGATGCCGGATGGAGATCGCAAAAAATACAAGGCATCACATAGTCAATATCAAGCTGCGGTTCCTCCGTGAATCCGTAAATCCGCTTCCAATCGTGTCCCTGTAGCCTTTGCCACAAAAGCCAACCCCAAAACGGGTCTTTTGTCAGTTTATATTCGCTAATCCCGTCGCTTTGCACCAAATCTTCTTCCAACAACAAGGGGATACGGCAGCTTTCTTGATTGACACCCACATCTGTCAGATAACGGTTTCCATCCAACGTCACAACCATCACGCGGTGACGGCGCATTTGGACAGGGTCTTCTTTTGAAATAAAGCGGGCAGCATAGTTGGTTACTGAATATCCCAAACTTTCCAACAACCACGCATACAGTCCATTCAGTTCAAAGCAAATGCCTCCACGTCGGCGAACAATCAACTTTTGAAACAAATCTTCATGATTCAGCGAAGTGATACGTCCCGCCATACTGTCTAAGTTTTCATAGGGGATATGCAAAAGATGTTGCTGCTGTAATTTTTGGAGCGTTTCCAAATTCGCTTGGGTTTGCCCTTCTATCTGCAAGCGATGTAAATATTGCTCAATTTGCTGCGGTGTCATTTTCTCATTTCCGATTCTGTATTCCATCGCCGCCTCCTTAAAAACTTCCAATAGGAATGGAGTCATCGTCCTTGCCTTTTTCGATGGACAGAATCTGCAGCCAATAGCCTTTTCCGCCGCCCATGTCCACATAGACACGCTCTCCGGCGCGGCGTCCCATCACCGCCTGCCCCACGGGAGATTCCTTGCTGATGAGTCCCTGCAGTGCATTTTGTCGCAGCGTTGTCACCATGCGAATCGTACGCTGCTTACCGGTGTTCTCCATCAGGATCTCCACCGAATCATGGAGTCCTACTGTGTCGGCAGAAGAAGAATCGTCGATCACACGCGCCGTCTTGATCATTCGCTGCAGATAGCGGATGCGGCTGTCATTACGGTTTTTCTCCTGTTTGGCACATTTATATTCAAAATTCTCACTTAAATCACCAAACGCGCGGGCTGTCTGCACATCCTCAATCAGTTTGGGGCGCAGTACCTGCACGCGGTAGTCGATCTCCTCCTGCATCTTTTGCAGGTCGCTCTTTGTCAGTTCGTCGTACATTTTATTCCTCCCAAAGTTCTGCCAATCGTTCCATCCCCTGCTGCAGCGTCTTCAGCTCAATACCGGAATAGTTGACTACCGCCACATGCTGCGGCGCACCGGCCGAATCACTGTAATAATCAGACAACAGAGCCAAACGCACACCTTTTTCTGCCGCACGGCGGCGTAGTTCCTGGTCACTGAGCTGGGTGTCCAACTGCATCAGAAAATGCAGGCCCGCATCCTGTTCCATGATCTCCGCCCGTCCGGCCAGCGGCCCATTGCGGATCATGCCGATCACAGCATCCCGCTTTTGCCGATAGCGATTGCGCATGCGGTTGATGTGCTGCTCATAGCGTCCCTGCGACATGAAAGCTGCCAATGTATATTGTTCAAAGCTGGACACAGTACAGGCGTAAAAGCTCAGACGGTGTCGATACTCAGAAAGCAGATGGGGCGGCAGGATCATATAGCTGATACGGATGGACGGCGCAATCGTTTTGGAAAAGGTATTCAGATAGATGACTCGCTCATGTCGGTCTGTGGAGAACATGGTGGGAATGGGGCGGCCCACGAAACGAAATTCACTGTCGTAGTCATCTTCCAGAATATAACGTCCCTCCTGCTCCGCTGCCCAACGCAGTAGCTCCTGCCGACGGGTAATTGGCATCACAATGCCAGTAGGATAGTGATGAGACGGTGAAATATGCACTACATCTGCGTCACTTCTGCGCAGTTCCTGCGCAGAAAGACCGGCATAATCCAGTCCTATGCGGCGCAAGGGCACTTGATTGCTCTGGTAAATGCGGGCGATTTTCCCATAGCCGGGGTCTTCTACCGCATAGGTACGCTCACGGCCCAATAGCTGAATCAAAAGATAATAGAGAAATTCCGTACCGGCACCGATAATGATCTGCTCTGGATCTATATTCATACCACGGAATTGCTGCAAATTTTCTGCAATGGCCTGCCGCAGCGCCAGTGCACCGTTATACGGCATCGGCTGCAGCAAACCCATATCTTGCTCCAATATGGTTTGGCGCATCAGCTTAGACCACACAGTAAAAGGAAAGTTCTCCGCCGAAATGGAGTTTGTCACCAGATCCAACAGGTAGGTTTTTTCCTTTTCCACCGAGGGCAGATGTCGCGCAGCTTCTACGTGCAGCGGCTGCTCAATATTGCTGACATAGTAGCCCTTTTTCTCCACGCCGTAAATATAACCTTCGGCGATCAACTGTTCATATGCATTTTTTACTGTGATAACGCTGAGCTTCAGATGTTCCGCCAATGTTCGCTTTGAGGGTAGCTTTTCTCCCGCTGTTAAGTGACCGGAAAGAATATCCTCTTTGATATGGCGATAAAGCTGCTCATAAAGGCTCACACCCTCAGCTTTGGAAAAGGTATAGGTCAGCATAGCGCCCTCCATCTGGTATCAACAAAAAACAGTTATATGGTTATTTCAATAATACCAGTTACTACTATAATGCAACCATAGGAAAAAAGCAAGGGAGTTCTTGGGATGAGAAATACAAACGTAAAAAAACTGGTATTAGCCTCTTTGATGGCTGCGCTGACATGTGTAGCTACTATGGTCATCGAAATTCCATCACCTGCCAACGGGTATGTCAATTTGGGTGACTGCGTTGTTCTCTTGTCCGGCTGGCTGTTAGGTCCGTGGTATGGCGCCGCCGCCGCAGGAATCGGCTCCATGATGGCGGATATTTTTGCCGGATATGCCTATTATGCGCCCGGTACGCTGGTCATTAAGGGTCTGATGGGCCTGGTCGCAGCCGTTATCTCCCGCATTTTTGGTAAAAAGATGCCCAAAGTTGCCGTGTTGGTCAGCGGTATTGCCGCAGAAGTGCTGATGGTTGTGGGATATTTCATTTATGCTGCTGCGTTTTTGCAGTACGGCGCGGCCGGTGCAGCCGCCAGTGTTCCCGGCAATCTGATGCAGGGTGTTTTTGCCGTGATTGCGGCAACCGTTCTGATGGGTGTTTTTCGCCGCACAAAGCTGCAGGAACATTTGATTTAATCGGATTTTTATGGTATCATAAGTGCATCGAAGCTTGAAAGGAAGCAATAGCATGGGCGGAACAATTCACACCGTAGAAACAACAGATATTTTACAGCAGATCCGCAGCGATGCAGCTGCCGCTGCTGCACAGTTGGTGGAAGCTGCTGCACTGCACAAGGGACAGATCGTTGTGATCGGTTGCTCCAGCAGTGAAGTTGTGGGACATCAGGTAGGCAGTTGGTCTACTCCCGAAGTGGGCCAGGCTATTTATGACGGTTTACAGAGCGTCTTTGCTCCGGCCGGTATTTATCTGGCAGCCCAGTGCTGTGAGCATCTCAATCGGGCATTGATCGTGGAACGTGAAGCAGTGCCTTTTGCCGAAATCGTCAACGTCGTACCGCAGCCCAAGGCAGGCGGTTCTTTCGCTACAGCTTGCTACAAAAATTTCTCCCACCCCGTGGCCGTGGAAGAGATTCGCGCTGATGCCGGACTGGACATCGGCGGCACACTGATTGGCATGCACTTAAAAAAGGTTGCCGTACCGGTACGCCTGCAGCAGCGGACTATTGGACAGGCTATTCTATTGGCAGCCCGCGTGCGCCCCAAATTCATCGGCGGTGAGCGCGCCTTTTACGATGACAAGCTGAAAGATGGCTATCCGGAATATTGATGAAAAGCACCTCTTTCATGGAGAAAGAGGTGCTTTTTTACACAAAACGAGGCTGTCCCGTTTGGGACAGCCTCGTTTCTATTTCAGCAATGAGTCACTTACTTAGCTTCCTTGGCAGCCTTGATGGACTCGATCAGCAGAGGAACGACCTTGAACAGATCGCCGACGATACCGTAGTCAGCAACCTCGAAGATAGGAGCGTTCTCGTTCTTGTTCACAGCGATGATGCACTCGGAATCCTGCATACCAGCCTTGTGCTGGATGGCACCGGAGATACCCAGAGCAACATACACCTTGGGATGCACGGTCTTACCGGTCTGGCCGACCTGATGGTCAGCGCTGATCCAACCGGAGTCAACGCAGGCACGGGAAGAACCCACGACGCCGCCCAGGACCTCTGCCAGCTCCTCAGCCAGAGCAATACCCTTCTCCACATCCTTGCTGATGCCGCGGCCAACGGACACGATGAAGTCTGCACCGATCAGGTCTACCATCTTCTTGGCAGCCTTCACGACCTCGACCACCTCGGTCTTCAGGTCCTCTGCGGACAGCTCGAATGCGGGATGCAGGATCTCAACGGCCTCAGCCTTAGCTGCGTCGAAGGGGCGCTTCTTCATAACGCCGGGACGGACGGTAGCCATAGCAGGACGGAAACGGGGGCAGATGATGGATGCCATCAGGTGACCGCCGAATGCAGGACGGGTCATCTTCAGGTCGCGCTCCACGCTGTGGGGCTCACGGTTGATCATCACGGTGCCCAGCTTCTCGATGCGCTCTTCGGGCAGCGTGGAGACTTCCTTCAGGAAGCCCTTGTAGTTGGGCATATCGATGTCCAGGTGGGTGCAGTCAGCGCA
>SVLK01000018.1 GCA_015067975.1 Oscillospiraceae bacterium
GGGTTCCACTGGCGAATATGGGTCTTTCATTTCTCTGAGCTTAATCCGTGATCCCTCTGGATATTGCTCTCTCAGGAAAGCAAGCCATTCTTTGGAGATCGACATATCACATTCCTCCCATCTGCATACCCTTGTCTAGTTCGTATTCCTCCACAGTGCGGGGGTTCTCCTCACCGTAAAGGTCATAGATTGCGTCATCTACTGCTTTGCGTATCTGAGGATCGTCAATCAACGTCTCGAAGCGGAAGCCGGTTGTATTTCTGTACGGCAACTCCTCTCTGATCGTATCCAGATAGGCTCTTGCATCACGAAACTCGGCAGACTCTCCGTTGTAGTAGTGGACAACACCCACCACTGGCTCCTGGTTCATCTGCTGCACCTGCTTGTCGTAGCAAGTCAGATATGCATGATAGTCACCACGCACTGGGTTACAGCGCAGGTAGTACTGGTAGTTGTCCGTTTCCACGACGTAGCCGTAGTTCTGCGCCCAGCCGCCGCTGATTGCGCCGTCGTTTTGGGCGCAGTAGCGTTCCATGGAGGAAAAGTTCTTAAGGACGTTTTGACGCATTGCATCTACGACCTCGCCCAGTTCCTCTTTGAATGCAGAAGAGTTCAGTTCCTCGGGACCACGTGGATGCCAGGTGTGCCAGAATTCGGAACCGCTGCGACCAAAGTCTATACGCACATGTCCGATGCATCCGAACTCTGCATCCTGCTCAGGCGGCAAAGCGTAGAAACGGGCAGCTTCGTCACCGGAAGCTGCCCGCATCTTGAAATCATTTTTCTTTATTGTATTCTGCATTGGGTTCACCTCAATTCACTTGGTATTAGCTACACAACATACCACAGCTTTTCGTGAATAGCCAGGGAAAAGATAACGCGCCTACCGCATGTGCGATAAGCGCGTTGCATACTACCTGTTTTACAGATACTTTTTCATTACTCGCATATAGTCTCTTTTTCCATGGAAGACCGCCATGATGTACACCCTGTTTTCTGCCTTTTCATACAGATAAAAGAGCAGATAATCCTTGTGGGTGAGGAACCGATAACCGCTGCTTTTCAGAATGCGATCTCTTGGGATAGCTCCGCTTTCTGGGAATGTCTCGAGGATCTTGGTTGACTCCTGGAGTTCTTTCACATAGCGGATAGCGATGTTCTTGTCCTTGGCAAGCTCGGCAATGGAGATGGCAATCTCACGAAGATCTGACTTTGCCGTGTCGGTGAATACGATTTGGCAACTCATAACTCCAAGCTCTCCAATTCTCCAAGAATATCTGCGAACACTGCGTCGGCAGATTGTACTCGACCAAGCTTGATATCATCCATGGCCTGAGCAAGATGGGAGTATACTGCCACCTTCGCTTCCAACTCATTGATATAGTGAAGCTGTTCCTGGAAATCTTCGTGGCTGAGAAGTACCGTATCTTCTTTGCCATTCACTGTAATCGCAACAGGATTCTCTCTGGTAAGTGCAGAAATCTGTGCGTAGTTCGTCCGGATATCTTTAGACGGACGAATCGAAATGGTGGGGCTCATGAGCGCACCTCCTCATTACTTGGTAGTCATATTATATCTCAATTATGCCACCCAGTCAATATGTTATGCGCTTCTTATGAGCTAAGTTCAAAAACTACGTTGGTTGCGATATACTGCGTAGCCAGCCACTGCTGCTCCAGCTGCGGCAACAATAGCCGCAACAATGATAATCGCTTTCTTCATGTCACATACCTCCCATCTGCATCGACTGCGTTTCTTCGGGAAAAGGGTAGCTAAGACGTCTGACCAGTCCGAACTCCGTTTTCCGGACACCGTCTTCAATCATGGCATCTTCGCCCAGTTGCTCGAAGTTGGTATAGCCTTCCAGAGCATTGATGACCTCGTCATCTGCACCGTGACGGATAAGTACCATCTTGCCATACTCTTCTGCACTGCTGGGGACTCGCTCATAGTCATCCAGATTAAGCATCAAATGATACGCCTGAATGAAGTTTTCGGGCTGCTCCACTTCAAGGGCAGACAGATACTTCATGAGCTCGCCATCTCTTTGGTGCAGGTCATCAATGCCACAGGCCAAATCGTTGGCAGCCTCGACTGTGATACATTCATTTGGAATCATCTCAGCCAGATATGGGATACAGTCGATTCGCTCGATGCTGCACTGGGCAAAGTCATCGACATCTAGTATTTCCTTCGCACGATCCAGTTCTTCCTCCAAAGCAGGAAGGCTCAGTTGAAGCGTTTGGTAGTTTTCTGTCCGAAGGAAGAGACGGAAAACGGCACCGTCCTTTTCGTTCTGCTCTTGAACGGATTGTTTTCGGAGTACATAGCCATCTGCGGTATATGCACCGCCTCGCTCTGCGTAGTATTCTGCGCCAATCGCTGCGTAGTTTAGGAATGGGCGGACCCGCTCTGGGAAATCGCCATAGCCGCAATCTACCAGAAATTTTCCGAGTTCACGGTCATTGGTCACGTCGTGGATCATTAGATACTGGTCCAGGTTGTTGCTAACCTTCAGAACATCATCCAAGCCATTAATAGACTCAGAGTCCAATGCCCCTGCGAAAACCTTTCGCTCGTTCGGAGACATCTCCTCCATGTTCAGAGCAATATGCTGTAGCGTATCGAGTTTTCCATCGCTGTCAAGGACGACATTTCGTACATATTGGTCGAGATTTCGTACAGCGCAGGTTGCATCGAAGACTGAGACCGGACCCGATTCCAATGTTTCGAGCAATGCATAAGCCTCGCCGACCTCTCCGGGTGTAGCAGGGAGTCTGAGATATACTCCCTCATGGCTATTGCCATGGTTAAGGTGTAGCGTAATCAACTATTTTGCGCCTCCTACATTGTCATGTGTAAACTCTGTTCTGGTTCCGGTGCCTCAATGATGTCTTTGAGATGCCTTGGGTCGATTATAACCTCAGCTTCATTTCGTCCATTGAAGAGAGCGAGGATATGTTCCTTGTCGATCTGAGCCTCATAAACAGTTCCTTCTTCACCAAATCGGTGGGCAAACCAATCAGCTTTATCTCGGTCCAGGGTCCAGGACAGGGCTTTGATGTTTGCATGATTGTGCGATGTCACACCCCGATAGATGGTGACCGTGTCATCCAGCTCTTGAAGCTGCATAAGCTCTTCTGCATCCATTAGGTATTCTGGTGATGTGGCTTTGAACATCTGCACGAATCGGTGTTTGCTGATGTTTGGGTCGTTGTTGGGAGATTCATTGGAAATCCAGGCCGAAGACAAAATCTGACCGAAGTCTTTCTCCGACAGGTATGGTTCTGCATATTTCAGAAATCCGAGGGCGTAGGACTTGTCCACCATCATGTGGAGTTGAAACGCTGAGTCGGCTTCGTCTATCTGCTCTTTAACAGCTTCTCTCCACTTATCCAAATCCTCGGGGTTGTTCACCAGATCTGCCATGATAATGCCGCCATCGTCGCCGCGAAGACCGGTAATGCCGCTGGTAGTGAACGGGTGCTTGACGATAAGCGGAGAAAAATCTGTCAGCTGAATATCGAAATAGAGGAATGTCTTAGCCAGCCTTTTGAGCTGCTCAAGGTCTGTTTCTCTTCTCACATCGACATCCCGCCCATCTGTTTGTCCTGCTCGACGGGATCTCCCTTCATGAGTTCGTCCAGCGGGATAGCTCCTTCATAGACGATATAGCCACCGGCGACAAATTCGCCATCTTCATGGTCAAGGCGCAGCTGGCCATACTTCTCATAGTCATAGAATTCTTCCAGTTCCGGGTCAAACTCAAATCTGCCGGATTCCTGAATCATGTATTTGCCGTATGCCTTGGCAGAATCAACACCGGGATAAAACACAAACTGTGGCAGGTTGATGGCAAGCTGTGTTACCTCAAAGGCCGTTTCAGGCTTTGCAATGTCTACAGCTGCGGCGAGAGTTGTTTTTTGCTCTTCGCTCATGTTTTGAACTACTTCAGCCAGCCGGTTGAGATCCATGATCCCCTCACGCTCAAAGTCCAAAGCTGCATCGACTACTTCAGGCATAGTGCTATCAGAGAAGCGCAGACGCATATCGTCTACAGACACAAGGCCGCTTCGAAGCAGTGCGTGTCTGATTTCTCCCTGGGACATGGGCAGAAACAGCCATGTCTTGTCTGTGCCATTTTCTGCATTGTAGGGACGCATGCCAGAAGTCATCTCAACCTCCAACGCGCGATCCTCGTAGCGATAATACGGGAAGGGGTTGCCTTTGGTGTACACTTTGTCGATCTGCATACCGTTGCTATATACCACACCATAGGGCGTGATATATCCATTACCCTCCATAATCAGGGAGCGGGCAACTTCTTTCAGATCGACATTGGCCAGCTCCTCAGAGGGGGCTACTCCACCTTTCAAAGTGAGATAGTGGTTATATCCGACCTGCGCCAGATTGTTGAAGCTGGTAATTACCGTCGCTTTCTGGCAGCAGAAGGTGAGGTTAATGAGATCCGTCATGTCTTTTGTGCCGAGGCGAGAGGCCATGCCCTGAAACTGCGCTTCCTCATAGCCATCAAAGCTTTCTATACGCTTGGCAAGGTAGTTCATCTCGTCGATGTTGATCGCATTTCCTTCCAAACACTTCAGCACGGTCAGGCCACCGTTGATCTCTTCGACCATACAGTCACGCTGTACCGCATCGCCGATGCCGATATCCTCGAGCATCTCCAATATTTTGTCGTACTGATCATGGGGGATGGGAAAAGGAATAGTTGCCACCCCATATTCCGGATGGGACCCATTTTTGAGAACAGCCTGAGTGATCATGCAGGCACCTCCAGCACTTTTACATTAATCCACTTGGACTTGCCGTTTCTGGTCAGGCCGTATGTGGCTGTGAGCCTTGTGCCAATTTCAATGTAGGAGATGTCAATATCCGACTTGGAAGGCCGATAAGCACGCTTCTCATCGTGTTTGAACCACACGCAGAGTTTGTACTTGTAGCCGTCATCGGTATCGAAGTAGCAGATGAGGCCGTTTTGCTTATTCCATCTCTTCATTACCAGTGTTCCGGTAAACGAGCCTTCGCCATGGGGGAAATCGTAATCAGCCATGGGGAACCCCATTTCAATAACCTGCCGCTTGGAATAGCCGCGGCGAACACTTTCTTCCTGTGCGGAGTCATCATCGTCTTTGAAGCGACGTGATCCAAAGCCTGGCTTGGCCATCATTTCTCGCTCAAACGCTGCGAGGCGAGTATCTTGCATAAAATATCGAGACATTTTGCTCCTTCCTGGCTTTCATCAAAGCCCAATAAACCTCAAAATGGCGTGACCTCGAACTTCCGCAAAAAGGAGGCCACGCCAAGGAGGGAAACTCATCAAAATGAAATAATCCAAGCCCGAGGCTGCGCATCAGGCTCATAGTCTTGGAACTGTTCGGGTTCTCCGAACAGTTCCATATAGGTATCAAGTTGCTCATCCGTGAGGGAGACAAAGTCCTCGCCAGCTTCAGCAACTACAAAAAACGGTCCGCAAATGATGTCGCTGCCGAGGCGTCTGTTCATCTCCATGCCGAGGAGCTTGCCTTCATCGTTACAGCAGAGAACCGTTCCGTCACCCATGTAGATTGGCTGAAACAGGCCACCGCCAACTTCCTCCTGGATGCTCTCCAAGGTGTTGTCGATGTCCTTCTCGTAGGCGGCTTTGCCTGGTTCGACTTTAAGAATTCTCATTGCACAGCCCCTGGGTCAGATGCACGAGTGCCTCCTTCTGTACATTGGAGGGAAGAGAAGAAAGAAACTCTTTCAGTGCGTCCGATGTAACCGGCAGTTCCTTGTCGCCGCCAGCGCAACAGTTGTCACAGACTTTTTCTCGCTTGACAACGATGGTGTCGCCATCACGCCGAAAACTGACGAGGTCATTGGGGTGGAACCCCATGGTGATGCGAAGAATGTAAGGAATGGTAGTGCGGCCACGCTTGCCGAGAATACGATAGATAGTTTCCATGTATATGAATCTCCTTTTACTTTACATAGTGGGGCTTTGCAGTTCCTGCTCAGCCTGCTCTCTGTGGGCATTGATTTGTTCCCTGAGATCGGGGACAGCGTATTCGATTTGATCACGAATGCCATCAATGATCTTCTCTTCTTTGGCAGAGAGGTCATATCCATGGTCAATCGTGTCTGAACAGCACCGATAGATTTCTACCAGCTGCTCCTTGGAGAAAAGACAATGCTCGTCGATCAATCCAGATCGAGTTACAAAGTCATGTTTGGCATTGGCGTATTGATCTCCCCAGTAGTGACCGTGAGAAACACCGGAGCGGTCAAAGTCCCAGTCCCAGGTGACAAACTGAACACCATGTGGACTATCCCGTCCAGCAAGGACTGTGCCGTTGAAGTCGGCCAACACCTTGTAGCGGTCTTCGAGGCTATCGGCCTTCAGGGGTGGAGCTTGCTCCATGTTCCGCATATATTCGGCAGTGGTCCTGACGATTTCATATACGTCATCCTTCGCAGCCTCAAGCTCTGGGGTAGTTAGGTTTTCCTGTCGGTATGTAATGCCGCCAGGGTTTGTAACGTTACAGAGGGGGTTCCCCTGAAAACAAACAGCCAGACTGTCATCAGCCTGGCGAATCACTTCATATTCTGCTCTTGTGAGGTTCAGTGCGGTTTCTACGAGGCACCGCTTTCTTTCCTCTGGAGATATACTCATTGTCTGACCTCCTTACTGACAAGCCCAGTTATTTGCCGCCAACTCCGTGAAGTACGCATATGTTGCCGGGGTAAGCTGTTTCATCTGTTCAACACGCCAGTCGACATCATGGTAGCGGAGCCAATAAACGAAGTAGTCTGCGAAATATTCCTGCGGTGTAGATAACGCATAATCGCGCATGAACGCATCTGCCGCAGCAGACTCGTCTGCGTAGAAGGACGAGTCGCGTGAGACCCAGCCGAGTTTCCAGTCCAGATAGTGACCAAACTCATGCAGTGTTGCAGATGCTTCAGAAACATAGATATGCTTGTTCGCATAGCTGCAGGCACCGATACAAGGCATGCCCAGCTCGTTGCCCAAATCAATGAGGTAGTCGAAGTCTACCGCATAGTACCATCCGTCTTTCTTGAAAGACTGCATGATGGAAGTGGGCACTTCAGCCAAAGCTTCCAAATAGGGAGAGAGGTTGACATCATAGGCGTTCTCAATGGGATATTCATTGACGATGGGAGGTTCGGTCACCTCATATTCTTGCGTCATGATCTTATACAGCAGGTCAGCTGCTTCGCCTCGTGTCACAAGCTCAGATGCGCTCGTGTCGGAATCGCAGATGCCCAGCTCACTTGCCACGCGGACACAGTTTTCATCGCCATACAGGAAAGTGCCGCCAGGATATAGTTCGTAGTTATAAACAGGAAGGTCGATCACAGCAAAGGCGCTCTGATACAAGGCTCCTCGGCAGATTTGGCTGTCGGGATTTGTTACCGCTTCCATTGGAATCCAACCATTCCAATAGGCCTGCGTGGAGCAGTATGTACCAAACTCGGCCTTGTCCTTTTCGAGTGCTTCAGCTTCGTTGTACGCTCGGCAAAGCATGACCGACCACTGTCTGACTGTAATCGCCGCATCGGGAGAGAAGCAGTTGTTGCCGGTTCCGTTACTGATGCCTTTCTCAGTTACATAGGCGATCCCTTCATACCAGGGTGAGTCTGCGGCGACGTCCGAATAACCAACATCTGCGGCCATGGCAGGTACGACAAACTGGAAGGCCATAATAAATGCCACCAAACACATGGTGGCGGATCTCCAAAACTTATTCATCTTTTTCGTTCCTTTCTCTTTTTCGTTCAGCCAGTTCCAGAGCTTCTTTTACCAGAAGCTCCAACTGATCCAGTTCAGCAGGAGAGGGGCTACTCTCAATACTCACGTAGGCGGCAATCTTCCCGTCAAGAAATTCGATGTTGATGTACCATGCGACATCGTAATCGGTGAAAGTGGTTGAACGGCGCCATGCTTCATATTCGTTCGGGGTAAAGAACATCTTTTCGTAGGTAGCACACTTGCCGAGACTTCCGCTCAACTGTGTAAGCAAGTAGTTTTGGATATCCTCGAAGTCTTCACAGAACGCCGAGGAACCATGCATGTCCGTAGACAGCAGATCCTGATACTCAACAGCCGATGCGTGGGGCCGTAGCGTAATCATGTATCGGCGCTGGGTGTCATAATGCATGCCCTCGTTGTTGTAAATCGTAATTGCAGAGATATGTTTCACTGATAGTCACCTCCGTAGCTGTCGTTCAGGTCATCAAGATATTCATCGAGTTCCACCGCTGCCAAGAGCTTGGAGTGATTTATGAACATCAGGTAGTCATATAGATCTCCCGCATCCTCAATCCGGACGTGTCGGGGATACTCGCTCCCTCTGTGGATTTCAAGGTGTGCCACACCACTTTCGTCCGTGATGAGTAGACCGTGGACCCAGTCGTAAATGACATCATCGTAATCGCACAGGCTTTCACTGAGCAGGGTGATAATCGTATCTTCGGCATCAATCAGGTTCCCTCTGCAGGGGCTGTACACTTGGTCACATAGCTCGGTATCTTCGTAGTACCCCGCCAAATAGTGTTCTCGCAGTCCATCCAGGACTTCCGAGAATGTATGTTTACTAATCATTTGTTGGTCCTCCTTGTAGTTGTTGTTCTCTGAGTTGATGAAAATCCTTGATTTTCAAAGCCTTTCGTCAGCTCAGAAAAGAGAAAAGTGGAGGTGCCTGAGCATTGCGCAGACACCTCCACGTAATCGTTTTGGTGTATTTTACATTCCATTTGTCCACGACACCCCGAATGTTTGGGAAATCACTAAGGCGGCAGACTGCTGATCTGCCTCACGGGAGTTTCACCCCAACTGTCGTTCTGACAGAGCCGCCCAATGCTGTGACGCGTTCAAGACGGGAGTAGCTTTGAAGTATCTGGCTGTCATGGCCTTGCCGGGGGCAACCCGACATTCGCAACAGGTTTGATCGCTCGTCCCTTTCGGGAGTCTCGGCGCACCTGCGGCAGTGGCTTGTGTTCTCACACACCAGATTTCACGTACCTAGTGAATGTATATGGAGTTTTCAAAGGACAACAGAGGGATTACCCCTCTACTCCTTATTTGGAGAAAAATTTTCGATTTGAACGGAAAATTATTTGAGTTTTTTTAGAATTTTTCTCTTCCGGTCGTTCAGCGTCATCTGCGCAACGCCCAAATCCTTTGCAATTGCACGCTCGCTACGCTTGTCTGGGTTGTTAAGAAACAGTGCGTTGATAAGCTCCAACTCCTCGGGCGTGAGCTTATCAAGCGCTGCTCTAAGCTTTACGAGATCCATTTGATGAATGGCCTCGTCTGCGGTATCGCTGTCTGGATCGGCAACAACATCACGAAACAGCAGGTCTTCGCTGTTAGGAACCTCCTGATCCAAGGAGACAACGAAGTCTGCGTATTCCTGCTCAATTTCTCGCCGATAGCGGTATCTATGGCGGCGACGATCCCACTCGGCGTATTCTGTTGCTGTTACTTCCATCTTCAGCGCGTCCTCTTCTTCATTGCAGTCTTCATTGAAGTCAATGAAGTGACGGCCTTCATTCAACGGGCAATTTACAAAGGCATAGAACTCTTGAGGAGTGAGTTCAATCCATTCAGGGTTAATTCCGTTACAGTTAGGGTCTTTCCAGACAAAGTATCTGTTTGCCATTTATGTGATCTCCTTTTTGTGTGAATTTGATTGGGGAATCAAATCCGGAGATCACGGATATTGCGCTACATAAGGCAGCCAATAAAAAAAGCGCATTGCTTACTCCTTACTCGGAGCGGCAATGCGCTATAGACAAAAATAGAGCCACTTGATCGCTGACAAAAGAAAAGTGCCACGTTGAACGAACCCTAGTAGATTAACTAGAGTTGCGATCAAGTGGCACTATGGAAGTCATCGCATCAAAGCGGCTCCGGGGCACTAATCTTGATAGTGTTGATATTTAATTGGTTGGGGGTTATGCGCTTCCAACGGTTATTGGTGGAAGGTTGACCCACTCATTGCAACTGGGACATTTCATTTTTGCGGAACCGTGATGACCTTCTGCGAGTAGCAACAGTTTCTGCTCACAGAAAGGACAAATTCGTGCTGTTGTAGGACTTTCTCCATACTTCTGCGCCAACCGCTCTTGTTCGGTTTTCACCTTCTCGTAGCGTGCAGGGTCAGAAGTTCGTATATCAAACTTAGCCATGGCGCACCTCCAGAGATCAATCTCGTTGATCCTTTTGAGCTGCGCTGTTATGTCGTACAAACAGCTTTTTGAAGAAGTACTGCTTTACGCTCTCAGATGGCTCGATAGGTTTAGGAAGGCCCAGCGTTTCAAAGAGACTTGCCAAATTCGTCTGTGATGTAAAGTGTATATTATCAGCAACTGGAATATCAATCCACAGCTGATTTCCGATGGAATCGTTGATTACTACCTGGTAAATATTTCGTTTGCCAGAGGAGGAAAACTCTACTCGTCCTGCCGCAACAGAATGCTCTTCATTTGAAATCGCAACAGAGGTTGGATGCATCAAATATGAAGAAATCAAAGGCATGTACTCAGACCAGTCGACGGTTTTTTGGTTGGGTTCTACCGCCATAGCAAGGATAAGTCGACCTTCATAAAGGTAGAAGCTACAGCGTGGGCAACCAACTGTCACAGCAGAATTTTCCACAGCATCGGACACTTCCCAGGTGCCGTCACTCAACCGAGCATACTTGATAACAGAGTTGGAATATACGTAATTAGCGAGTTCTGGAGCGACACCCAGCTTCTCTATCAGAATATCAACGCTGCCAGTAGGGCCCGTACCGCCATACCCGCAGTTCAGACCACGAAGCCAGATTTCTTCTCCTGACTTGAGTTGCATTACAAAGCTGGGGGACACTGTTGCAACCATCCGTTTGTCTTGCATGGAACAAGGCTCAACAGGGGTGTAATATCCGCTACGCGCAGCATCAAATGCGTGCTCAAAGATAGCAATACCAAGTACCTGGTCAAAAACTTCGACGGGCAGACTGTTCAAATAGTCTTTGCATCTGCTGGTGATGTTGCCCCCAATGATTTCACGAGGAGTCATTTGCGGTAAGTAGGTCTTTTTCGCTAGAAGTTCCTCTACATCCCTGCGATAAAACAGATGTCCCCCGCTCGAAGAGCGAATCGGAATCAATTTTTTGCGATGCACCAGACTGTGTACAGCCTGCGGAGTGATGCCGAGAACTTGGCCTGCTTCAGCGGTGAATAAGACGTCTTCTTCCAGTATTCTTGCTACGACTTCTTTCGGGTACATCTGTTACACCTCCTAATCTCATGAGGATAGTGTAACACATATTGATTTCAAAATCAAGCAATCGTAAATAAAAAGTTAAAATCTTAATCAAATGCAGAAATTATGCTGAAATCATCGGAAGTGAGAAGTATGGCAAGCCACAGTTATTTCTATGCAACGTTCGGAAGACCACTGGTGGGAAAAATACACTCTCATTGCATTTTGGACATTTGACAAAGGATGCGCCGTGCGATCCCTTACAAAGTACTTCCACTTTATGCTCACAGTACGGACAGAGCCGGGCCATCGTAATATGCGTAGCATATTGGCGTCGTAGCTCTTCCTGCTCTGCTCTGACCCGTGCCTGACGCACAGGATCTAGGGTAAATCTGGACATTTGCATTCCTTTCTTCAGGTGACCTCATGGTCATCGGGATAGACATCAACCAGAGCATACGGATTGAAGAGGTCATTGCGTCCAATCAGCCCTAGTTGGCTGAGCCTGATAGAGAGCGCTGTTTTCGATACACCAAGGATGTGTGCCATTTCAGAAAAACGCTCGTACTCCCTGGGCGCAAAGACGCGGTTTAGAAGGTGAATACAATCACCAAGCTCTAGCTGTTTCATATACTTATAGATAAGCTCCCTTGGCAGTAATAGATAAGAGGCAAGGACATTACTCTGCCACTCAAGCCAGTCTACGACCGGGCCGGTATGTGGCCTGGAGGAGCAGCTGTAATAGATTCGTGTTTCTGAACCTTCATAATAGTACTCACCTGGGAACAGCAACTGCAACAGTCGATGCGCTAACTCGTGCATCATCGTATAATGCAGTGGTCCCTCGTTTCCAGTCTTCAGGAGAAAAGGGTCAACGATAGCAATGTTCTCGTTGGTTTGGAAACTCTCTTTTACTCCACCGGGATAATAAAAGTTCAGTTCCACACTACCAAAAACAGTGATTCCAACTTGATCTTTGGCTGTGCAGAGTTCTTTGTAATCGAATTCAATGCCGAGCATCTGTTTCCCAAAGTCCTCGGGATCTATCCATGTCGGCGTTTCCTTGCAGATTTTGAGATACTGCAATAGAACTTTGCGGGAGATCGCCTCAATATCACGGCGAGACAGTATTCTCATTCTGCGACTCCTCCTGTTCGTGGTTCAGACGTGGAGGTTTTTTGCTTCGACAAACCATTCATCCTCGTCTTCGAAGAGGTATGTTTGGCGCCCTCCAACTATGATCGTGTATCGAATACCGGTTCCACCCACTTTTGTGGCGGCAGCTCTCTGTCTGCCACGAACACGGTCTATCACATATTCCTTTCCGTCTTCAAATGTCAGGGAAAGAGGTGTCTTTGTTCTGTCAGCAGCAATACTGACCAGCACCTTTACTACTACCTTGTGAAACTGAGGTTCCATGCTCTTTCTGCTCCTTCGGTTAGTTGTAGTAATTAATACATTCGGCAAGGCTATCACTGATACATAAGTCCTGGCATGGTCACTATGTGGCGACCATCATCGGGTATCTTCAGGTCACCCATCAGACAGCCGTAGGTCAATGCGTGTTTCCCGAACCGCCTGCGGATGTCTTCGATAGCATCCTCCAGACGTGCTCTACGATCTCGCTTCTGGGTGTCTACAAACATGGAGAGCTGCTCGGCCTCCTTCTTTGGCACCAAATCGATACCGCGAATCGTGACTGCACGAACATGGTCGTTCCACTTGTACTTCTCGGTGAAGAGCTTGAAACCCGCATTTGCAATCTCATGAGGGAGCTGCGTTCTGAACGGGAGTTTGCACTGGAACTGGCAACCGTACAAATCGTTAGAACGGATGTAGATTTGTACCCCACAGGCCATCAGTTCATGAACACGCAGCCGATGTCCAACGTCCTGGCTAAGTTCCAGCATGACACGGTAGACTTCCTCCGGTGTTAGCAAATCAGCAGTACACGTGACGCCATGACCAACAGACTTAACGGGGCTGACATAGTCATAGGGCATTACGCGGGAAGTGTCCGTGCCGTTGGCATAGTGCCAAAGCTTCAGTCCGTTGACTCCAAGCATATATCGGAGCGTGTCCGGACTGGTGTTTGCCAAGTCTCCGATAGTGCGGATACCGTACTTGGCAAGCTTGGCATCCGTAGCTCTGCCTACGTAAAGCAGTTCCGAAGCATCCAGCGGCCAGATTCGTTCCTTGAAGTCATGCTCTCGGATCTCAGTGATTGCGTCAGGCTTTTTCATGTCCGAGCCCAGTTTGGCAAAGATCTTGTTGAACGATACGCCGATACTGACCGTGAGGCCAAGCTCGTCCTTTGTCGTTTGACGGATAGCCTGGGCTATCTCCATACCAGAGCCATAGACACCGCTGCCGGTCACATCGAGCCAGCACTCGTCCATGCCAAAGGGTTCCACAAGGTTGGTATAGCGTTGGTAGATGTCATGAGCAAGTTTGGAGTATTTCAGGTACTGATCGTACTGGGGCGGTACGACAATCAGTCCTGGGCAAAGCCTCCGTGCTTCCCAATTCACCATACCGGTTTTGACGCCAGCCTTTTTCGCCAGATCTGACTTGGCCAACACAATACCGTGCCGTTCTTCGGTAGACCCACACACCGCGACTGGTTTTCCCTTCAGCGCCGGGTTGAGCATCATTTCGACGGATGCATAAAAGGAATTCATATCGCTGTGCAGTATAGCTCGTGTATTTGCCATAGGGTCCACCTCCTTGCCGTCTTGGTGTAATAAGCATAAATCTACTGTTGGTTTATGTCAATATTCTTTTTGAACACCAATGGTTGATATTTTTCTTGACAAGGAGTGTTTTCCCATATATACTGATGGCATACGGGAAAGGAGGCCACCTTTATGGCTACACGAAATAAAGTAATTCAGTTTCCTGCATCTAAAGAACCCGCATACAATGCTGTTGCGGACAGAGAAATGAACTATATCGGAAAGCGCATAGCTGAGGCACGCAATCAGGCTGGCCTTAGTCTGGTTGATTTCAAGCAGGTCCTGGAAGGCCATGGCGTTTCTGTCAGCACAGCCGCTATTAATAAATGGGAGCTGGGAGGATCTTCCCCCAATGCGTATCAGCTCCTGGCAATTGGACAAGCCCTGGGCATCGAGCCGGACTTCTCTTACTTCATGAGTACAGGGGCACAGCCCGAGCTGAACCGCGAAGGCCTGCGCAAAGTAGCTGAGTACAAGGCCGATTTGATTGCTTCTGGCAAATATAAGCCCAGAGCTGCCGTCATTCGTTATATTGATATGCCTATTAGTAACCTCGCTGTTTCTGCCGGTACTGGTGCCTTTTTGGATGAGGGGAATTTTGAAATGGTGAGCTTCCCTGAGAATGCCGTTCCCAAAGGAGCGGACTTTGGTGTCCGCGTTTCTGGTGACAGTATGGAACCGGTTTATCACGATGGCCAAATCGTCTGGGTACAACAGTGCGAACGAGTCGGCGTCGGAGATGTTGGTGTCTTCATTTATGACGGCGAAGGCTATTTGAAAATTTATGATGAACAGGAACCTTGTGCTGAGGATAAGGAAATGTTCACCGACAGCTATGGCGTACTCCACATGCAGCCGGTAATGCTTTCTTATAATCAGAAGTATGATCCCCGCGTGATCTCTGCACATGCAGGTTTTCAGATTGTCGGGCGTGTCCTGTAATTGTACAGATTATCGGACAGCATAGGTGATAGACTTTATCGTGTCAGCACATAGGAATTTTGAATGGAGGGTGAGTTGACGAATGAACACAATGAATCGGGTAAAGGAACTGGCAGCGGAGAGAAATCTCACTCTTTATGAGTTGGCACAGAAATGTGAACTGTCCTATCCATCCTTGAGACAGACAGAAAAGCGCAACGGACAACTCCGAGTGGATACCATCGAGCGCATTTGTAAGGAGCTTGGCATAACCTTGAGCTTCTTTTTTGCGGAAGGAGGCAACCTTGAAGCTTGATTTCCAAGTTAGATACTTCCTGGAGCACAAAGCTCTTCCGCAGGCATTGTGGAACAACAGGGCACAGCTGCTTCTATCGCTGCTCCGCGAGAGGCAGAATGCAATGCTTGAATTCTACGGCCGGGCAGAAGAGGTAAATCCAGAATATCAGTGTCCGTATACCGCAGAGCAGTTCGGCGTAAGTCTGAGAGAGTATGTATCAGATGAAGGTTCCGTGTTGATCGTTAGGGTTGCAATGCCAGAGCCAGAAGCACCATTGCTTTGCCATATGGTTTATATCTGCTTTGCAGGTAATGATTGCGACGATGCATATTTCACCTCTGAGCTGGAGCAGTCAGGAAAGCACTTGCTGTGTGCCTGGTCCAAAGAAGGTGTACACATGAGCTTTGGAGAAGTCCCCGAAGACGACTTTGCCAAAGTTGTAGAACTGTTTTGGGAGATGAAGCGTGATGGCAGATATGCAAAATATAAGAGAGTCCACGATTGAAAGATTCAAATGCTGGATCGACAAGGAAGCCAAAATACTGTCCTTCCATTTCGAAGAAGGTTTTGCAGAGAAGGCGTTCCCGAATGAAGCGTTGTTCAAGCAGTTCGTCTATGAGCTTGCAGGCAGTTATAAAGTCCAATAAACAAGCCTAAGCAGATCTGGTTTATGAACCAGGTCTGCTTAGGCTGTTATGAGGTACGCGTTCATGTCTTACCGATTGTTAGATATTCCGACTAATAGTAGACTACAGGGCATTATTAGGCTATAATGAAGCCAGTTCCATAGAGTTGCTTTCAACTTGATACTAGATGGCTACCACAGATAAAACAGGGGTGAAGCGTATGATTGCCGAATTGCATGGAAAAATCAGTGGAAGCGGGAGCAATTTGAGTGACCGTTTGGAAGACAAGCTTACAGGCGATGTGTTCGGAGCTCTACGATATGTGCCATTCCATCTAGGCATGGCACAAATACTTCGGGCAGCAAATATTGATACGCTAACTCAATGCCTCAATCAGACGGATTTGGATTTCTGGGGTGACCGCATTCAGTTCTGGCCCTATCACGAAGAAGGCGAAATGGATGCTTTTATCGAACTAGATAATGCCGTCATCTCCATTGAAGTTAAATATATGTCCGGGTTATCTTCAGATGATGAAATCGAAAACGCGACAACCATTGTTGATGTTGAAAGGGAAGAAAGCCGTAATCAATTGGCGCGTGAGTCCAGGATGGTTAGTCAATGGTGTCCAGCGCACAAAAAACCGTTTCTAATTTTCATTGCTTACGAAAGTGAGTGCGCCACAATTTGCAACAATGTAAAATCACGCTCTATTTTGGCCCCTGGCGTGGAGTTGGGGTATGTTTCATGGCAAGAGGTCTTGAAGCAGTTATCGGAAGTTGAGGCAGTTGTGCCATACCAAAAATTGATTCTGGCTGACCTTATAGCGCTGTTAAAACGCAAAGGCTTTGAGCGATTTAATGGTTTTGACCTGGGCAATGATGCTACAATCTCACAAGACGAATATTATTGCTACGGCCAAGTGAAGGTGAAAAATGCCATTCATTTCGATTATCCCGAAATTGTTACTGGAGGAAGCTTTTATGAGTACAGGTGAAAATATTAGAAATGCAGTTCATGTGCTGTATAAGACATATGCAAGCATCAGCAAACTGATGGAACAGTGTCGTGCTGAAGCAGAAGACAATGGGTATTTGCTTATGTCTGATAAGTTCCTGCGGTGGAAGTCAGACAGCAGTTCCGATGGTTGGCTCTTGAACAGCATGATCCTTGTGTTTCAGCGGCGTGACGATCCTGATTGCGATAGTGGTAACGGTTGGAAGGCAGCCCCCGTGTACACAATGGAAGTATGCTTGGCACTGAAAGATGATCCAAGCTATGAGCCTGCGCTCGTGCTGTCCAAATTTGAGTATACCAATATCAATGAATGGCATGAGGGTTGTTCACCGGCTGACCACTGGGGCTTCCACCAACCAATTCATCCGGGGAAAAAATCACCGTTCATTGTAACCGAGGATGGCTCTTACCATGTAATCACGCCTACCAGTGCAAAAAACGCAGAAAGCTATTGGGATCTGAAACGAGCAGTATCAATGTCTCATTCTCTGATTGATGTTACTTCTGCTAATATGGTGGAGATGGTCTTCGGTTCCTTTGACAAACTGGCAGGATATAAATGAGGATAGTATAATGAGTAGAAAAATTGTTGTGTATTTCTCTGCAAGCGGTGTGACCGCTAAAGTTGCCGAGAACCTTTCCGAAGCTATAGGCGCAGATCTGTCCGAAATTCAGCCGAAGGTTCCATACACTAAGTCTGATTTGGACTGGCGGAACAAAGAATCCCGCAGCTCAATTGAGATGAAGAACCAGTCTTTCCGGCCAGAAATTGCTTCAGCTTTGAGTAACATCGACGAGTACGACACCATTTTTGTTGGCTTCCCTATTTGGTGGTATGTTGCACCCACCATCGTCAATACGTATTTGGAGAGTCACAATCTGACTGGAAAAACGATTGTCACCTTTGCAACATCTGGCGGTAGCGGCATGGGCGAAACTAATACAAAGCTGCTACCAAGCTGCCCAGGAGCAAAGCTGATTGAAGGCAGAGTGTTTCACCCTAGTGTGAGCAAAGCCGAACTTGCTGCTTGGTTTGAAAGCATCGACATCTAACATAATGAAAAGTGGCTCTGGTTTTCCAGAGCCACTTGTTTTTACATTAGCCGCATATATGGATATTCCGAAGTCGCTCTTTGTTCTGCTTGAAGACAAGCTCCGCGTTGATGGACAAGTACAGTCGGCCAATGAGGTAGGCCAGCTTTTCGTTGTCCTGAATGATACGGAACAGGTTGACAAGGTCACCGTTGTAGTCGTTCAGGATCAGTGGCAGTGTTTGTGATATGATGCTGAGCAAGGAAATCACGGAAAGCCTGCATCTTTTCTTTGTCATCGGACATGATCACATTCACATAGGTTTTCTCCTTAGACAATCGACTGCTTATCGCTACTGCCATGCAGCATCCCACGCCACTTGCAAGGGAGACAACGATAAGCGCAAGGCAGCTGTCCGAGTTCACTACGTTCTTTGTGATACACAGGTAGATGAAGTTGGATGCCGCCAATGCAATACCGGCCAGAATGGAGTGGTTTCGCTGAACCAAAATTGTTTTTGTTGTGCTCAGTGCGTTATCTACAACTTTGGCAAAAAAGAGTACGCACATTAATATTGCGGTAGACATTGGACTCACCTCCAGGATTTTCTTTGAATTGTTAACAGAAAGTTCATAATTTGGGCATGAAAAAAGGGCCGTTCTCTCGAGAAAAATCTCGAAAAAACGGCCCAAAACGGTGGGGGATTTAGTTCAGTTCCCCTCAGTCATTCTCATTTTAGTTTAGGTATCTTTTTTTCGCAACCTCAAATCGGAGTACGAAAAAACCCTGAAACCGTTGCGGTTTCAGGGTTTTCCGGCGACGTATCTAAATTGGTCGCACAATATGGTTGCGGGAGAGGGACTTGAACCCACGACCTCCGGGTTATGAGCCCGACGAGCTACCAACTGCTCTATCCCGCGATATAGAGCGCTCTCTCAAGCTCATTTATGATACCACACTGCGCTCCATTCGTCAAGTCCATTTTTACCCGTACCCCCTCTTTCGGCAAAAACAGTCGGTCTATGACAAAAAAGCTGCCGACACGCACAGCGTTCGGCAGCTTTTTATTTACGCGGAATCAATCCTCTGCGTCGTCCTCGTCAAATTCAAACTCGAGCATCTCGCCGCAGCTGGGGCACTGGATTGCACCCAGATTGAGAACGTCCTCGTCAACCGTAATGGTCTTCTCGCATGCGGGGCAGGTGACCTCGAAGAACATAGGCTCTTCGTCATCATCGTCGCAATCGCAGTCACAATCACAGTCGCAGTCATCGTCATCATCGCCGCAGAGATAATCCTCCACATCGCTCAGATCGTCGCTGATGGCATCCACATCTTCGCCAAGGTCGTACAGGTCGCTTTCAAGCTCCTCGATATCCTCGGCCACATCGCCCAGAATGTCGACAATCACGCTCAGCAGCTTGCCCTCGTCGGTTTCCTTATCAAACTTCATGCCTTCCATCAGGCCCTTGAGATAAGCAACTTTTTCAGAAGTCGTCATAGCGCAATCCTCCTGTTTGACGTTTTTTTGTAATCAGGCTCTGGAGAGGTATTCGCCGGTACGGGTGTCGATCTTGATGATCTCGCCTCTGTCGATAAACAGGGGAACCTTGATCTCGGCACCGGTTTCAAGCGTTGCGGGCTTGGTGGCGTTGGTAGCGGTGTTGCCGGCGAAGCCGGGGTCGGTCTCGGTGACTTCGAGTTCCACGAAGAAGGGAGGCTCAACGCTGAACACCTTGCCCTTGTAAGACATAACGGTGCACTCCATATTCTCCTTGACGAACTTGAAGTTGTCGCCCAGAACGCTGCTGTCAACAGGCTCCAGATCGTAGGTTTCGGGGTCCATGAAATAGTACAGACCGGAATCCTCATAGCTGAAGGACATGGTGCGGCGGTCAACGGTTGCATTCTCAAACTTTGCGGTGGGGTTGAAAGAAGTTTCGGTAACGGCGCCGGTGATGACGTTCTTCATCTTGGTGCGCACGAAAGCTGCGCCCTTGCCGGGCTTGACGTGCTGGAATTCGACAACCTGCATAACGTTGCCGTCCATCTCAAAAGTAACACCGTTTCTGAAATCGCCTGCAGAAATCATGGTGAGTTCCTCCTATATCTTGTCTTAATGTTTTATTTTATAAAAATAACTAAATAATTTTACCGCATATTCATAGATATTGCAAGAGGAAATTTGCCCGCTCTTCCCTTCCGCCGCCGCAATCCGCTCCGCAGCGGCCCGCGCAGGACAATTTTCCTGCCAAATCTTGAAAAATACCCGCAGAATGCTATAATACGTCCATCACACAAGCTTTCGGCAACGGAGGATAATATTATGCAATTCAGATATGCGCAGCGCGAAGATGTACCCTTGATCCTCGATTTTATCAAGGCTTTGGCAGAATACGAACACATGGCCGATGAAGTGGTTGCCACGCCCGAACTTTTGGAGCAGTGGCTGTTTGACCTGAAAAAGGCTGAGGTTCTTTTTGCGCTCGAAGACGAAACGCCGGTTGGGTTCGCGCTGTTTTTCCATAATTTTTCAACGTTTCTCGGCCGCGCGGGCATCTACCTCGAAGACCTCTTCGTCCTTCCCGACCACCGCGGCAAAGGCTACGGAAAAGGTCTGCTCACGCAGCTTGCCAAAATCACCGTTGCACGCGGCTGCGGAAGACTGGAATGGTGCTGCCTGGACTGGAACCAACCGAGCATTGATTTCTATCTCTCCATGGGCGCAACGGCAATGGATATCTGGACAACTTACCGCGTCACCGGCGCACAGCTGACGCAGCTCGCCGGCAAGTGAGTTTTTTGCCGCCATCCTGCGCTCCGGCTGCCAATATACGAAAAAGTTCCCCGCCTGCACGCCCCCCGGCGTGGTATGGCGGGGATTGTCTTTTGTGTGTTTACCGGGGGCGCATCCGCCAAAAGCTCAGAGCGCATCCAGCCAGTCGCACACACCGAGCGCAGCCGCCGCACCGTCTCCGACAGCGGTGGTGAGCTGCCGAACCTTTTTTGCACGGCAGTCACCGGCAACAAACACGCCGGGAGTTTTCGTTTCGCCGCCTTCTCCGGCGGCGAAGTAGCCCGCAGCATCCGTATCCGCAAGATTTGCAAACGCAGCCCCGGCCGGCTCTTGTCCCACAGCGAGGAACAGTCCGTCCACCGCCAGAGAGCGCAGCGCGTTTTCCGCGTTTTTCACCGTCAGACCGCACAGCAGTCCGTCGCGGGTTTCAAACGCCTCCACCGTATGACCGAACAAAATTTCCACATTGGCGCGCTCCCGCAGTTTCTCCGCCAGCTTTGCCTCCCCGCGGAATCGGTCGCGCCGCACCAGAACGGTGACTTTGCGGCAGATATTCGAGAGAAACAGCGCATCCTGCAGCGCCGTATCGCCCCCGCCTACCACGGCAACATCGCGGCCTTCGTAAAAAGCGCCGTCGCACACCGCGCAGTAAGATATTCCGCTGCCAACCAGTTCGTCCTCGCCGGGCAGTCCCAGCTGACGGTGGCGCACACCCGTTGCCAGAACAACGGCGCGTCCTTCGTAGCCGCCGATGTCGGTTGCCACGGCGTAACCGCCGGGAATGGCTGAAAGTCCCGTAACCTCCTCCGAACCGACCTCAACATTCAGCGCGCAGACCTGCTCATACATGCTGTTGGCAAGCTCTGCACCGCTGATGTGCGGCAGGGCGGGATAATTTTCCACCAGCGGCGAATTGACAATCTGTCCGCCGATGCTCTCTTTTTCCAAAACCAGCGTGCGCTTGCCTGCACGCGCGGCATAAATCGCAGCGGTCAGTCCCGCGGGGCCGCCGCCAACCACGATGATATCATACATATAATCCAGCCTCCCGAAAAAAGCGGCTCCGAAGCTCCGGAGCCGCTTTTGCATTTTGTCTGACGGGCAAAATTTTTCTTTACTTCTGCTCCGCGATAAACTTGCGCACAGCGCCAACGCCGATCAGCAGCTCCGGCTGTTCGCCGGGGATGACAAGCGTGGGTGCCTGACGGATGCCGTAAGACACGGCGAGATCCTTATTGTCCTCCACCATCACCTTGCGATAAGCGATGCCGGCATCGCCCAGCAGCTTTTCCGCCTGCTTGCAGTTGGGGCAGGTTTTGGTGGCAAACATCAGGATTTCCTGCACCTCCGCCTCGGGTGCTGCAGCTGCGGATGCCGCTGCGGGCGGGTTGAGCGGGCCGGTGTGGGTCAGGGTGCTGCGGCTGATGTCATACACCTTGCGGTCCTTGAATTCCTGGCTCTTGCCGTCGTTCCAGTTCTGCACGGGGCGATAGTAGCCGGTGATGCGGCTGTAAACCTCGGTTTTCTTGCCGCATTCCGGGCAGGTGTAGGCTTCGCCGGAGATATAGCCGTGGTCGGTGCAGATGGTGTAGGTCGGGCTGAGGGTGTAGTAAGGCAGCTTATAGTTTTCGGCAATCTTGCGCACCAGCTGTGCCGCGGCCTTCCAGTCCGGCAGCTTCTCGCCCAGGAAAGCGTGGAACACGGTGCCGGAGGTATAAAGCGTCTGCAGTTCGTCCTGAACATCCAGCGCGGAGAAAATATCCTCACTGTAGCCAACGGGCAGATGGCTGGAGTTGGTGTAGTAGGGCGTTCCGTTTTCGTTTGCGGTGATGATGTCGGCAAACTCTTCCTTGTCGTGCTTTGCAAAGCGGAAGGAAGTGGACTCTGCGGGCGTGGCCTCGAGGTTGTAGAGGTCGCCGTACTTTTCCTGATAGTCGCTCAGGCGCTCGCGCATGTGGTTGAGCACTTCGATGGCAAAGGCCTGCGTTTCGGTGTGGGTAAGATCCTTCCGCAGCCACTTGGCGTTCAGACCTACTTCGTTCATGCCGACAAGGCCGATGGTGGAGAAGTGGTTGTTGAATGCGCCGAGGTAGCGCTTGGTGTAGGGATACAGGCCCGCGTCAAGCAGCTTTTCGATGACGGTGCGCTTGGTCTTGAGGGAGCGCGCAGCAATGTCCATCAGCTTGTCCAGACGTTCATAGAAGTCCTTCTCGTCGGCAGCCAGATATGCGATGCGCGGCAGGTTGATGGTGACAACGCCGATGCTGCCGGTGGATTCGCCGGAGCCGAAGAAGCCGCCGGATTTCTTGCGCAGCTCGCGCAGGTCAAGACGCAGGCGGCAGCACATGGAACGAACATCGTTCGGCTCCATGTCGGAGTTGATGTAGTTGGAGAAATACGGCGTACCGTATTTTGCGGTCATTTCAAACAGGAGCTTGTTGTTCTCGGTTTCGCTCCAGTCAAAATCGCGGGTGATGGAGTAGGTCGGGATGGGATACTGGAAACCGCGGCCGTTAGCGTCGCCTTCGATCATAATGTCGATAAACGCCTTATTGACCATGTCCATTTCCTTCTGGCATTCGCCATAGGTGAAGTCCACCTCCTTGCCGCCCACGATGGCGGGCAGATTGGCCAGATCCTTCGGGCAGGTCCAGTCGAGCGTGATGTTGGAAAACGGTGCCTGCGTGCCCCAGCGCGACGGCGTGTTTACGCCGTAGATGAAAGACTGGATGCATTGCTTCACTTCCTTCTGGCTGAGGTTGTCAACCTTGACAAACGGAGCGAGATAAGTGTCGAACGAAGAGAAGGCCTGTGCGCCCGCCCACTCGTTTTGCATAATGCCGAGGAAGTTCACCATCTGGTTGCACAGCGTGGAGAGGTGGCCTGCCGGAGAGGAGGTGATCTTGCCGGAAACGCCGCCCAGCCCTTCCTGAATCAGCTGCTTCAGGCTCCAGCCGGCGCAATAGCCGGTCAGCATGGAGAGATCGTGGATGTGCATGGCTGCGCTGCGGTGGGCTTCGGCAATCTCGGTGTCGTAGATTTCGCTGAGCCAGTAGTTTGCGGTGATGGCGCCGGAGTTGGAGAGAATCAGACCGCCGACGGAATAGGTCACCGTGGAGTTTTCCTTCACGCGCCAGTCGTTGATCTGGAGATAGTTGTCCACCAGTTCCTTATAGTTGAGCAGAGCGGAGTTGACGTTGCGCACCTTCTCGCGCTGCTTGCGGTAGAGGATGTAGGCTTTTGCAATGTCGGCATAGCCGGCTTCAGACAAAACCTTTTCCGCGCTGTCCTGAATCTCCTCAACCGTGATCATATCGTTTTTGATCTTGGTTTCAAAGTCCGAAGTTACGCGCAGAGCCAGCATATCCATCACGCTGGGGTGATACTGCTTTCCTTGTGCCTCAAAGGCCTTGGTGATCGCGGCGCTGATCTTGCGAATGTCAAATTCCGCGATTTTGCCGTCTCTCTTTACGACCTGGTACATTATTTGTATCCTCCCGAATTTCTCGCTCCCACATATTGGGGAGTCATCATTATCAAGCTTGATCAATATACCACATTTTGTGGTGCCGTGTCAACCACAAAACGCAATATATTGTCAGATATTCCGCAAATGTTGTACCATATTTTGTGTTATAACATTTTTATACCCCACAAGATGCAGCGCATCCCGTGGGGTATAAAAGGTTATAACAGCTATATTGTGTGGCTATTCCGTGCCGCGCACCGCCACCTGCGCAACGTGCGGACGGACGATTTTTGCATATTCTTCAAGCGTTTCCGCCGACGGCGCATGCAGCCCCGCAAAGGCCACGGTGTCGCGGTCAACAAAGGGCTGGAGGAAATACCGTTTTGCGCCGGCAATGAGCAATGCAATGGCGCGGAACGATTCCGCATCGTGCAGCTCGTCCACCACGGTGGTGCGAAATTCATAGTCCACCGTGTCGCGCAGCAGCAGCTGCACGCTCTCGCGCACTTTCTCCGCATCCGCCCGGTCAAGCCCCGCCGTTTTTGCATAGCGCGGCAGATCGTTTTTGATGTCCATTGCAACATAATCGACCAATCCTGCGTCGATCAGTTCGCCGAGCTTTTCCGGCATGGTGCCGTTGGTGTCAAGCTTGATTTGATAGCCGAGTGCCTTGATCTCGCGCAGCAGCTGCGGCAGATCGCCGCGCAGCAGCGGCTCGCCGCCCGTGATGCAAACGCCTTCGAGCATACCGCGGCGCTTATCCAGAAACGCCAGCAGTTCCCCGTCGGTCATTACCGGCTCTGCCGACTGCGCATCCAGCAGCTCGCTGTTGTGGCAAAACGGACAGCGGAAATTGCACCCGCCGAGAAACACCGTGCAGGCAACGCGCCCCGGATAGTCCAGCAGCGTCAGCTTTTGCAAACCGTGAATGTCCATATACCGTTTCCTCTCAGCGGCCGGAGTTTTCCTGCAGAATCTTTGTGATTCTGCCGTAGTTTTCCCGCTTGTGCGGAATGGTGCAGCCGCTGCAGTCTTTCATGCCGCTTTCTGTAAAGCGGAAATTGCCGCCGCAGCGATCACCCAGAAGATACAGCGGGCAATAGCAAAACAGGCAGCTGAAATTTTCCGGATCGGCGCCTTCATGGCAGGGAAAATACTCGCAGTTTCTGTGGCTGAAAAACGAATACTGTTTTCCCATCCATTCCATATCAGACTGTGCCATAGCAGCTTTCTCCCTTCAGCTTCGCACAGCGCGCGAATCGATTTTGCGGATCAGCTCCGCCAGCGGCAGAATCAGCGTTCCCGCAAAGAAATTGGAAACGCAGTGGAGCACGTCCATCGGGAAACCCGAAACGATCCACGCAATCATGCCTTTCCAGCCAAGGTTAAACGCCAGCGCCTGAAACGGTGCATACAGTATGCCGAAGGTCAGGCCGTGCAGCGCGCACACAACCATATACACCGGCACGGCCACCTTGCGGGGCATATTCCGCGGCAGCAGCATAATTGCGCCCCAGAGCACCGCCCACAAATACAGATACGGCACCCACCACGCATTGAATCCTGCGTAGATTCCCGTCAGCAAAATGTAAATATAGATCGGAAACAGGGCCTTTTTGCGGTAAACCAGCGTGTAGGTGGCAACCAGCATACCGACAAAATGAACATTCGGCGCCCAGTCCATCAAAAGATCGCCGAGAAACAGGATTACGCTCAGCATCGGGAAAATCACGATCTCGCGCGTTGTGATGCGCGATTTGCCGCCTGATTTATTCATAGCGCAAACCATACACGCCACCATCCGTGATTTCGGTAAGTTCCACGCCGGTCATGGCCTGCTCATCGCCGATATAAAAGCCCCAGTAATGACCGTCCTTCTTGTAGTCGAGTTCCACACCGTTTACGCTCGTGATGTATAGACCAAACGATTTTTTCTCGCCGGCAATAATGCCTTCATCCAGCAGCGCATCGCCAACGTTGCCTCTCGTTGTGGTCACGGTGAAGGATTCTTCTTTTCCGTCCTCATACGTTACGATCAGCTCAAAAGTCTTTTCCGTACCGTCGGACTCCGGTTTTTTCGCGCCGCAGGCGGACATAGACAGCACCATAGCCACGATCAGCACCGTCATACCAAGCACGCGACGCAGATTTGCAAAGCTTTTTCTGCAGTTCATACTTTATTTGACTCCCTGAAATTATATTTTGTCGGGCGCGCCCGCAACGACCGGTTCCCGCGGTCACAAAGCACATTTCGGAAAGTTTTCCGGCTCGCGGCTCTTCATCCCCGTCTTACCTTCTCAGCTTGCGCCAATGGCGTTGCGCCCGCAGCCGTGGCTGCTGCAGACGTTGACGGTGATTCCCCGCTTACGGCGACGGACTCGCGCAGGCTTTTCACCCGCTTCCTTTCCTTTTTACCCGTACAATTCTAATTTAACACATATTTAATTATGATTCAATCCTCAATCCCCACGCTCAGAGCGAAAGCGTCAGCGTTTCGGAGGTGATCTCCTCCCCGCCGCGCAGGCAGACAAAGCGCTCGTCCGGCCATGGGCCGGTGAGCAGCTGCTCAAGATATGCAACGGACGCGGGAATAATCTGCTGGCGCAGATGCAGTCCGTCGGCGATCATGCGGGTACCTTCCACCAGCGCATCCATCGGTTTGATGCCGCAGTCGAGCAATCCGAGCGTTCGGTAATGACCAAACATGCTCTCCTCCAGCTCCGCCGTGATCTCCTCGCCGTAGGTTTCCAGCATGTGCTGATGCTCCACCCAGATGTTGCGCTCACCGCGCAGCCAGCCTTCCGTGAAGAAATATGCGGCGTACTCGCCGGAAATTTCCAGACGGCGCTTCACCGAACCCAGCAGCAGTGAGATGCAATCATCCACGCGGGGAAATATCAGCTCCGCCACCGGCGTTTTCATGCCGAGCAGCGCGTTGCCGCAAAATCCCATCGCAAGCAGCGCCCTGTCCGCACCGGATTCTGCCAGCGCATCGCGCACGGCCTCCATCAGCCGCTGCGGAACATTGTGCAGCCCCTGCTCCAGCCAGATCACAGGATAGTCGCACCCCGTGCTGCATATTGCATGGTTCAGCTCGTCTTCTATGGTTTTGCAGGCTATAACAACAGTTTTCATATATTGTGATTCTCTCCCGTGCCAAAACGGCGGCGCAGCGCCGCGTTGCCCTGCAGCAATTGTTGTTCCGAAACGCCCGCGGCATACAGCAGGCGATATTCCGTCTGCGTGCCGTCTGCGTGCGTTACGCCGGAAGCGCCGGCATCCGAACCGGAGGCAATCACGGCACCCAGCGCCGCTGCCGCGGCAATATTGCGCTTTTGCTGCGCAACCGTTTGCTCCACCGCCGCGGCATCAAAACCCGCACGGCCGACAAACGCACTTGTTGCCGCAAGCGTCGGCACCCAGATGCTGCCGGAATCCGCAAGCGCGCGCAGGCAGTCCTCATCCATGAAATAGCCGTGCTCAATGCTGTCCACCCCCGCGGCAATTGCCGCGCGAACGGTGTCCGCGCCGTTGACATGCGCCATCACGCACAAACCTTCGCCGTGAGCAATGTTCACAAGCTTGCATATTTCGTCCGCTTCCAGCCCCGGACAGGAGAGTTCGCCGTAGCGGGCAAAGGTGATGATGCCCGAAAGCATCAGCTTGATAAACCCGCCGCCTGCCGCCTTCGCTTCGGCAACAAGCGCGCGATAGTCCGCTGCCGTTTCGTAAGATTTCCCGACAATGCTGCCGTAGCGGCCCTTTTTATGAATGGCAAACGCAGGCGTTGCGTAGTCGATGCCGTAATCCGGCGCAATTTGCGCCGCCGCTGCGGAAACGCCCAGTGCATCGCCGCCATCGCGAAAATAGCCGACACCGGCGTCGCGCAGCGCACCCAGCGCCGCTTTCACCGCTGAAACATCAACGCCGCCGGCATGGCGCCGCCGCGCTGCGGCAAAGTCCGCACCGTCGAGGAAAATGTGCCCGTGGCACTCATAAAGCATGGTTTCACAGATGCTCATTCGTCGCCGAACGCCATGTAGTCCACATAGTTTTCCATAAACTCATGCGAGGACGAAAGCTCAAGGTAGCTGCATTTTTCATCAAACGCAGCCAACGCCGCTTCGCCCGCGTCGGTCAGCGCCAGCGCCGCGCCCGCACCCGCTGCATTGCCCACATGGACGATCTTTTCAATCTCCACCTGCGGCAGCAGGCCGATATGCAGCGCGCTGCGCTTATCAATAAAGCTGCCGAAGCCGCCGGCAATCACCAGTGCGGTGATGTCCTTCGCGGTTTTTCCCTGCAGCTGCATCAGCGTTTCCGCACCCGCGCGAATGGCCGATTTTGCAAGCTGCACCTCGCGGATATCCTGCGCCGCAATGAAAACACCGTCGCGCAGCATAAATGCCAGCGAGCCGTCCGGGCGGCGGAAAATACGCTCGCGCACGCTTTCGGGCGCTTCATCGGGCGGCAGCATGCGGCCGGCCTCGGTGATTACGCCGACCGACAGCATTGCCGAGATCGCATCGATCAGTCCGCTGCCGCAAACGCCGACAGCCGGAACATCGCCGATGACATGGCATTCCACATCACCGTCCACAACCTTCACCTTGTCGATCGCGCCGGCGGAACCGTCCATGCCGCAGGCAATCTCCGCGCCTTCAAACGCCGGGCCTGCCGCGGTTGCGCAGCAAACGAAGCCGTCTTTGTTGCCAAGGCCCATCTCGCCGTTTGTTCCGATATCCACATACAGCCAAAGCCCCTCCGCCGCCGGTGCCCCAGAAGCTACCAGACCCGCTGTGATATCGCCGCCGACATAGCCGGCAACGCAGGGTGCAAGATAAACGTCCGCCCCGCCAAGCTCCGGCAGGCACTCCGCCGCACTGCGGTGGTCGCCGAAGAGACTTTCGGGGGTGAACGGTGCAACACCGATGCTCGTCGGGTCAAGGCCTGCAAACAGGTGCTGCATCACGGTGTTGCCCGCAACGGATATGCGGCGCAGTTCAGACAGCATCCGTCCGCTCTTGGCGCAAAGACTCACAGCCTGTTCCGTCAGTTGGCGGCGCACTGCATCGCGCAGCGCGGGCAGTTGACCCTCGCTTGCGCAGGTGATGCGGCTGATCACGTCCGCGCCGTAGCTGCGCTGGGCATTGCGTCCGCCCTCGGCGCCAAGGCGCTCACCCGTTGCAAGATCGTACAAAAATGCGGCAACGGTGGTTGTTCCGATATCCACGGCAAAGCCGAGTCCTTCACCGCCGCCGGCGATATTCCCGGCACCGGCCGTAACAACGCGCATTTTTTCCTTTGCTTTCAGTGTAACGGTGCAGTCACCCGCCGGGGCATAGCGGCAGGCCAGCAGCGCTTCGTTTTCCACGACGCGCTCGCCCAGTCCTTCCAGACTTCTGACCGGACCGCTTACGGTCACAAGGCACTTTTTGCAGGTGCCCTGACCGCCGCAGGGCGCATCCGGCTCGGTGTAGTCCTCGCCGCGCAGTGTGCTGAGAATGCTCGCGCGCACGGACGCCGTGATTTTTTCAATCTCCTCGCCGCGCACAACCGTTAATGTGATGGTTTCCATAGCGCCCCTCCGTTTTGTGGCTTTTTGCATGGGTGTTTTTATACCCGAACGGGCGGCTCGCCGCAACACCGGCACGCCGCCCTGTATTTCCGATTATTTGTCGCCGTATAATTGCTGATACGCCGTTCGAACATATCCCGCAAGATACAGCGAGCCGAACGACACCACAACGCCGTCTTCCCCCGCCGCAGCCAACGCAGCGCGGATTCCGCTCTCCGTATCGCTGCAGGCTTCCGCCGCAGCGCCTTTGCCGCGCAGCAGTTCCGCCAGCGTTTCCGCATCCAGTGCGCGGTCACTCACCGGGGTAAGGCAGATAAACTTTTCCGCAAATGGCATCACCATGTCCATAATCTGCGAATGGTCCTTATCGGCAAGCACGCCCAGCAAAAACACAACCTTGCGGCCGGGCAGAAGCTTTTCCAGGCTGCCCGTCAGCGCCTCGGCGCATTGCGGGTTGTGACCGCCGTCGAGCAAAAACAGCGGATTGCGCCCCAGAATTTCAAGACGCGCGGGCCATTTCACGCAGCGCAGCCCCTCCGCAACGGCAGAGTCCGGAACCGTCCAGCCGCGCTCGCGCAGCGCCTCCACAGTTTCCAGAACGGTGCAGGTGTTGTGGAGCTGGTGAGGGCCGATCAGCGCCAGATGCAGCGGCGCACCGTCCCACAGGAAATCCTGCCCCTCCAGCGTTTCGTTCACCGGCTTCAGGCGTGAGAAGTCAACGCAGCGAAGCGGAACCTGCCGCTGCGCGCAAACGCCGCGGACGATTTCCGTCACTTCAACTGCGCCGTCGTAGCAAACGGCATGACAGCCGGATTTGATGATGCCCGCCTTGGTGGCGGCAATCTCCGCCAGGGTATTGCCCAGATACTCCGTGTGCTCCAGGCCGATGTTGGTGATCACGGCAACTTCGGGCGCATCAATCACATTCGTGGAGTCCAGCGCACCGCCCATGCCCACTTCCAGCACAACGATTTCACAGCCGCTG
>SVLK01000019.1 GCA_015067975.1 Oscillospiraceae bacterium
AGGGGGAAGTCGATAATGCGGAACTTTCCGCCAAAGGGAACAGCCGGTTTTGCCATGTCGCCGGTCAGCACGTACAGGCGGCTGCCCTGACCGCCGGCCAACAGCATGGCTACACATTCTTTTTTCATTTCTTCTTTCCTCCATTTGTATTCTTTGCCGCAGCCAAACGGCCCTTACCCTGCAGTACCAGTGCGCCAAGCGGCGGTACGCGCAGCGACACGGAGCAGGGTTTTCCGTGGACGCTTTCCCATACAGGTTTCATAGGCGCTGTGTTGCACACGCCGCTGCCACCCCAGCGGGGGTCATCCGTGTTGAACACTTCCTCATAAACGCCCTTGGGCGGCACGCCCAACAGATAGTTTTCCCACGCCTCAGTGGAGAAGTTGACCAAAAATACCAGTTCTTTGCCGGCCTTATCGCGCCGGACAAAGGCAATGATATTGCGTGTATTGTCATCTGCCGACAGCCACTCGAAACCGCTCCAGTCTCTGTCATTTTCCCACAGAGGCTTATTTTTGCGGTAGAAATGGTTCAGTTCCCGGATACAGTCCTGTGTCGCGGCATACTGGGGATTGTCCTGCAAATACCAGTCCAGCTGTCCCTTGCAGTCCCACTCATGCCACTGGGCCAGTTCACAGCCCATGATTGTCAGCACCTTGCCTGGATGTGCCAGCATATAGGCATAAAATCCGCGTACGCCAGCCAGCGCACGCCAATCGTCACCGGGCATCTTGCCCCGCAGCGAGCCCTTCATATGCACTACCTCGTCGTGGGAGATAGGCAGCACATAGTTCTCATTAAAAGCGTACATCATCGAGAAGGTGATGTCCTTGTGGTGGTGCTGACGGAAGAAGGGATCCATCTTCAGATAGTGGCAGATGTCATTCATCCAACCCATGTTCCACTTCAGGTTGAATCCCAGACCTCCCGTGTCCGGTGGCATCGTCACGCCTGCCCAAGAGGTGGACTCCTCAGCGATCATCAGCACTTCCGGATATACCGAGAAGGCCGTGCGGTTGAGATCCTGCAGGAAACTCACCGCCTCCAGATTCTCGCGCCCGCCGTGGATATTGGGTCGCCACTCCTTCCCTGCCCGTCCGTAGTCCAAATACAGCATAGAAGCTACCGCATCTACGCGGATGCCGTCCATGTGATACTCCCGCAGCCAAAAGGCAGCAGAGGACAGCAGGAAGCTGCGTACTTCATTTTTACCGAAGTCGAACACTCTCGTGCCCCAGCCCTCGTTTTCTCTTTTCAGCCCATCGCCGTATTCAAACAAGCTGCTGCCATCAAAGTCGGCTAAACCATGCTCGTCTTTGCAGAAATGGGCAGGTACCCAGTCCAAAATCACACCGATTCCGGCGCGGTGGCACTTGTCCACCAGATACATCAGGTCTTCCGGCTTTCCGTAACGGGAGGTAGCCGCAAAGTAACCGGTACACTGGTAACCCCAAGAGTCATCCAACGGATACTCCGTCACCGGCAGCAATTCAATGTAGTTATAGCCACGGTCTTTCACATAGGGAACCAGCTGATCCGCCGTCTCCCGGTAGCTGAGAAAACGTCCGTTTTCGCCACGCCGCCACGAACCCAGATGCACTTCATAAATATTGATCAATTCATCTGCCGGCTTGGTGCCACGGCGCTTTTCATACCATTTTTCATCTCTCCAGCGATACTTGCCCAGCGTATAGAGCTTGCTGCTGGTCTCCGGACGGGTCTGCGTGTGGAAGCAGAAAGGATCTGTTTTCCAACGTTTCTTTCCGTCGGCACCTTCCACCATATACTTATAGCTGTCCAGTTCTTTGGCACCGGGCACAAACATTTCCCATACGCCCTGTGCGTTGCGCGTCATAGCATCGTGCGTCCAGCCGTTCCAGTCACCGGCCAACGTCACACTACGGGCATGGGGAGCCCATACGCGGAAGAAAAAACCTTTCTTTCCCTCTCGCTCCATGGCATGGGCACCGAAGTATTCATACGCCCGGTTCCACATGCCGTCATAAAATAGCTGCATTTCCTGATCCATCAGCATATACCTCACTTTCGCTGCAAAAAGCATAGCACCGCATCGACGCAAAGGCCGTCGAACTGTGGCGAAACAGGGATTTTTCTCCATCCCATTCGAAAGCTTTCTCAAGTCATATATAGATACATTTTACCGCATTATTGCACAAAGGTCAAGCAAAGTACACCATTTCATTCTAGCGTTATGAACAAATATCCCTCTTGTTTTTTCGCCGTTTTCACAGTTTTAATTCCGCTAAAACACAGCCGTGCTTCCTCCGTTACAAGCACTTGACATATAAGTCTTTTCGTGATGTAGCAAACCTTCCCGTTGAATTCCAGTGCGCAGGAAAAGGATTATTCCTTCAGAGTATTGTCTTTTCTCATATTATTTATATAATAAAAGAAAAAGCGACAAAAGAGGTGCTAAAGGATCATGAGCCAACATGCTCAAAAGCAGAGCCAACGCCGGAATATGATGCTCAATGAGCCAATTTCCCGAATCATCCCCAAGATGGCCGTTCCCACCATCGTGGCGTTCCTGATTAACTCCATCTACTCTCTGGCAGACACTTATTTCGTCAGTTCGTTGGGAACCAATGCCACCGCGGCGGTCAGTGTCAATGCCTCGCTGGATCAGCTGATCATGATGTGCGGCTCTCTGCTGGCCGTAGGTGCCAACAGTTATATTGCCCGGCTTTTGGGTGAGGGGCAGGATCAAAAGGCAAGTCAGGTTTTGTCTACGGCTTTCTTCACTGCCATGGGTATCGGCGCGTTGTTGACCGTCTTCGGCAACATTTTCATTCTCCCCATGGTGCGGCTCTTGGGTGCAACCCCTACCTGCGAACAGTACGCGATGGACTATGCCACTTATGTGCTGTTTGCCGCGCCTTTTATGGCCACCAGCTTTGTGATGAACCAGTGTCTGCGGTCCGAAGGCAGCGCGATGCTCAGCATGATTGGCATGGGTTTCGGCGGCGTTTTGAATTGCGTTCTGGATCCCATTTTTATCTTCAAGCTTGACATGGGCGTAGCGGGCGCTTCTTTGGCCACCGCCATCTCCAAGTGGGTCAGCTTTGGAATCCTCATTTTCCCCTATCTGACAAGACGCAGCCTCCTGCATCTGTCCATCCGTAACTTCTATCCCTCCAGAGATATTATTACGAAGGTCGTTTCTGTAGGTTCCTCCTCTATGTTCCGTTCCGGTCTGGCTGTGGTATCCGGCATTTTAATGAATAACCTGGCAGGTGATATCTCCGACTCTGTGATGGCCGCGGTAGGTGTGTGTAATAAGATCGCCATGTTCCCTTTCAGCATCATCTTGGGATTTGCTCAGGGCTTCCAGCCGGTGGCCGGTTTCAACTGGGGTGCCAAGCGTTTTGACCGGGTGCAGGAAAGCTACCGGTTTTCCTCTAAAGTCGCCCTTTGGGGCGGCGTGATCATGGCTGTCATCCTGATCATCTCGTCCGACACGTTGATTATGCTCTTTGCCGGTACCGATGCAGAGATGCGCCGCATCGGCGTGATTTGTATGGTCTCCCAGTGTATTGCTCTCCCTGTTCACGGATGGGTTGCCATTGTCAATATGCTGTGCGCAGGACTTGGCAATGCCAAGGGCGCTTTAACTTTAGCCACCGCCCGACAAGGCACCTGCTTCATTCCCCTCTTATATCCCATGGCATGGATTCTGGGTTCCTACGGTATCGCAACCGTTCAGGCTACAGCAGACGTCTTAACAGTCCTATTGGCGATCCCCATTATCCGAGGTATGAAAAAGAAAATCGCACAGGCACAAGCAAAGCAGGAAAATCTTTCTGCTTAATATGGAAAGAAAAAACGGCAGGCACGTTTGTGGCTGCCGTTTTTCTCTGAACATACGCTGTATTACTTAGCCTTAGGAGCCTTGATCTTGCTCAGCTGGGCATTCAGATCCAGCAGCTGTTCCTTGGTGAACTTGGCATCCATCATACCGCCGGCCATGGTGATCAGGCGCAGCACGGTGAATCCGCCCATCATGCTCATCAGCTCGGGGGTCATCTCAAAGCCCATGGGCTTTGCCTCCTTACCGTCCTTACCCTTCAACATCTTGCCCATGAGGGTAGCAAACAGCAGCTTGCCGCGGATAGTGGAAATCACGTCGCTCATCTTGGAGTTCAGGGACAGGTAGCCTTCCTTCTCCTCGATGTCGAACCAGTTGAGGATGGCACCGGCTTCCTTCAGGCGGTACTCTTCGTTGAAGGTCTCCACCTTGCGGATCATACCCTCGTCACGCAGATCACCGGCAACAGCTTCCAGCTTAGTCTCGCCGGCATTGGGCACATCGAAGTAGAAGAAGTGGTCAGCAGCTTCCTTCACACCCAAACTCTTGCCATTGGCAAACAACTCCACGCTGGGCTGGTTGGAATACACCGTCACCTTGGTTACATCTTCCACACGGTCGATGTAACGCTTGCCGCACAGGTGCACAAAGGGCTCGTCACTGAGCCATGCCTTGTAGGCATAGAAGGAGTCCTTCTTATACTTGCGGTCGAAGGTCACCAAACCCTTGTGGTTCTGGCCATTTTCGCCACCCTCAGCGCGGGCATCGGCACCGAAGTCAAACATGTTCCACACATGGGTAGCCCACATGTACTTGCGTGTAAAGAGCTGCTTGATCAGTTCCTCGTGATAGTATGCCTGATATTCCTCGGTATAGTCGCCCTGACGGGGATCGGAAGTGTGCCAGTTCAGTGCCTCGCAGCCGTACTCGGAGCAGCCGATGGGAATATTGGGATGCATAGCGTGGAACTTATCGAACCAAGGGCCATTCATGGTGGTGTCACCGCCGTACCAACCGAAATAGTGGTTGTAGGACACCACATCGGGGATCTGCAGATAGGGATCGTCCATCTTGCACATAGAAACGGCAGCGATGGTGGTCAGACGGGTCTTATCCATCTCATGGCACAGGTCGTTGAGGATGCGATGGTTCTCCAGCAGATCCTCGTCGCTGCCGCCGATGGAAATTTCATTGCTCAGGCCCCAAACCACGATGGAGGGATGGTTGTAGTTCTGAGTCACCAGTTCCTTCATCTGGCTGATGGTATTCTCACGGCCAGTGGGCATATGCTTGGAGATGTAGGGGATCTCTGCCCAGATCACCAAACCGCGCTCGTCGCACAGGTCATAGAAATACTGGTCGTGCTGATAGTGCGCCAAACGGATAGTGGTGGCGCCCACTTCGCAAATCAGGTCAATGTCCTCTTCGTGGTCAGCACGGCTCAGGGCGTTACCCTTGCCCCAGCGATCCTGATGGCGGGATACACCGCGCAGGGGATACTCCTCACCGTTGAGGATAAATCCGCGGTCGGGATCGATCTGGAAGCTGCGGCAGCCGAAACGGGTGCAAACATTGTCGATCACTTCGCCGTTCTCAATCAGCTCGGCTTCCAGGCAGTACAGGTAAGGATCCTTACGGCCGTTCCACAGGTGCGCATTCTCGATGACGAAGGAAGCGGTCATCTCA
Source organism: Oscillospiraceae bacterium (assembly GCA_015067975.1). Taxonomy (GTDB): domain Bacteria; phylum Bacillota; class Clostridia; order Oscillospirales; family Oscillospiraceae; genus Vescimonas. The sequence continues at coordinate 5,513 of SVLK01000019.1, forward strand.
TCACTCTCCACGCTCTGCAGGGCGTTCTCCTGAGCGTCGTACACCGTGTAGCGCACCTTCTGGCCTTCCACGGCGTTGGTCACCCAGACTTCCACGCCCACTTCGGCGTTGGCACCGTTCATCACGGGGGTCACAGCAATACCGGGGCCACCGTAGTAATCCAGATCAAAGTGGGAGTCGCTGACGCAAACGATGTTCACATCGCGGTACAGACCACCGTAGAAAGTGAAGTCCGCCATCTGGGGATATACAATCTCATTGGCAGCGTTGTCCACGCTGATCACCAGCAGATTCTCTGCCTGCAGCGTCTCGGTCAGTTCCACGCGCCAGGTGGAATAGCCGCCGTCGTGGTGAGCCAGCTTCACGCCGTTGAGGGTCACATCGGCAGAAGAGTTGGCGCCGCGGATCTCCAGATAGTAGCGGGCTGCCTCAGGCAGGTCTGCCTTGGCAAAGCTCTTGGCATACTGGCAGGTACCACGGAAATAATCGTTGCCGCCGTCCTGACCGTCCACGCTGTTCCAACTGTGGGGCAGATCGACCTTTTCCCAGTCAGCGCACAGCGCAGCAGGCACCTCGGCCTGCTTGGCAAAGGTCCAGTTGGTGTTGAAATTCAGTACATTTCTCATAAAAAGCTCCTCCTCGGAAAATAAGAGAGCGCCGGACAGGCAGCGAACTGCCTGCCCGGCTGCGGTGTGGGTAGGATAATGGTTAAACCGGATTACTTAGCAGCAGCGCGGCGCTCAGCCAGCTCAGCCTGCATGGTAGCCAGAGTCTTCTTGTCAATGTTGTAAATAAGAGCAACACCGACAAACTGGCAAACAGCACTGAACGTGTACAGGCCTGCGACCAACCAGCAGAGTCTGCCTGCGGTTTCAGCGGACTGACCGATGGTACCCAGAGAAGAAACATAGCCGATCAGGGGAGTACCCATGATAGCGATGACAGCAGCGGGGCCAACGCCCTGAGCCAGCTTACGGAAGAAGGAGTGCAGCGCATAGACAACGCTTTCCTCTCTCTTTCCGGTCTTCCACTCGGAGTAGTCGATGGCATCGCCCATCATGGCCCAGGAAACACAGTTGTAGAAACCCAGGCCCAGGCCGAAGAAGATCAGGCCGATCATATAAACGATGAGCTGCAGATTGAAGGGGCACAGGGGGAAGCAGCAAAGAATGGCGCCACCGATCAAGCCGGCAATAGAACCGATGGAGGCAACTTCCTTCTTACCGTACTTCTTCACCAGTTTCGTGGCAAAGGGCATAAAGATGAACATAGGCAGGAAACCGACCATCATCACCAGGCCGGACAGAGAAGCCTGACCGAAATGGGTAGCGAACATGATGGTGTTGGCGGTACCGGCAGACTGCATGCCCAGGAACATACCCATGGCAGCGATGGTGCAGCCAACAGCAGGACGGTTCTTGATGAAAGCACTGAAAGACTTGATCAGATTGATCTTTTCGCCTTCGGAGTTCAGCTGAGCGTACTCATCACCACGGATGGTAATGTTCTTGAGCATAAACATGAAGAACACGAAAGCCAAAACGCCCATGATCAGAGCGGCAAAGAACACACGATTGCCCAGCAGAACCTCGATCTGTCCACCGGTCAGGGGGCTGAGGACCTTATCACCGATTTCGTAAGCTTCGCCGGTGACGGGATTGGTGTGGAAATTCTCGGGAGCAAAAGCACTCTCTGCGCCCTCGGGGATCTCGATTTTGTCGAGGAACCAGGTGGTTCCGTCATAGGAAACCTTCTGCCAGATCAGCATGGGCAGGATCATACCGGGGACCATACCACCAACGGCGCCGCCGATGGAACGGAACACGGACAGAGAAGCTCTCTCTTCGGTGTTGTCGGTAACGATATTCAGCATCGTGCCGTAAGGAACGTTTGCCATGGTGTAAGCTGCGTCCCAAATGACATAACCGACGATGAAGAGCATCGCCTTCACAACCGTGCTGGCATTGGGGAAGGGCAGGAACACGGCAGCGCCGCCCACCAGAAGGCCGCAAGCACCGATCAGAATGTAAGTCTTATACTTACCGCGCTTGTATCTTCTTCTGTCGTTGTCGATGAGGGAGCCGATCAGCGGGTCATTGATTGCGTCCCAAGCCTGAACAAGCAGCAGCAGCAGCGAGAAAAGGCCGGTTTCCATCATCATGTAAACAAGCCAGAAGGTCTGCACGGTATTCTTCAGGCCAAAGCTCAGGTTACAGCCTGCATCGCCGGCTGCATAGGCAAGCTTGTCGCGAATGCCAAACTTGCGGTAGCCGTTGGCATCCAGTTCTACTTTTTTAGCCATTTGTTTCTCCTCTTTCTTTATACATTGTTCTCCTGCACAAAGCACACACAACTCGCCACTTTGTACTTTTCGTCAACATTGTACCAAGTACACCTCACCATGCGTGAGTAAAATTTTATTCAATTTTCGTATTTTTTTCATATTCCCTCTTGCAAAATATAAAAAAATATATGATAATATCTCCGGAAACGTTTTCAGTTTTGTTAACCATATCCAAAAAATGGTGATTGTGAGGAATATCTATGCCTTATCAGACGGAATATCGCTTTCTTTCGCAGACTATGGCGAAACTGCGGCTGCAAGTTTCACTGCTCACTCCCGGTGAAATTCCCACCGAGACGCCCGACCTCGGACTGCGTCATTTTCTGAACCAGCAGGAAGATTATCTCCGTCTTTTTTATGAACTTCCACAGCAAACGGCACCAAATACCATCTATAAGCTGACGGATGCCTACCTTTGCAACTACCTCTTTCTCCGGCTACCCTCCGGCGTTCCCTCCCTGTTGGTGCTTGGACCCTACCTGACCGTTTCTTTAAGTCGTCAGCAAATCATGGAAAGCTCCGAGCGTTATCATCTTCCGCCTCATTTGCTGCGGCAGTTGGAATCCTATTACGGCAGTATTCCTTATCTTGCCGACGAAGCTTTCCTCCTCGCCATCGTCAACACCTTTGCCGAGTCTCTCTGGGGCAGCGCTGATGCCTATACCATGGTCAATTTTTCCTTGGATATGGGGCACCACATCTCTTTCACTACCAGCGATGAGCCACCTGCACCGGAGCAAACTTTATTGAATATGCAAGCCATGGAGCGCCGCTATGCTTTTGAAAACGAAATGCTGCAGGCCGTCTCACATGGATTGAGTCATAAAGCCCAGTTGATGCTCTCTCATATGAGCGAACTATCTATGGAACAGCGTACGCCGGACCCGCTGCGTAATTTGAAGAATTATTGCATCGTTATGAACACGCTGCTGCGAAAAGCTGCAGAAAAAGGAGGTGTCCACCCTCTATATTTGGATAGGGTCTCCTCCGACTTTGCCCACCGCATTGAGCTTACCTCCACCACAGTTGCCATTCAGGTTTTGATGTCGGAGATCATGGAAAGTTATTGTCAGCTGGTAAGAAAGCATGCTATAGGACGTTATTCTGCTCCGGTGCGAAAAACGCTGGCCTGCATCGATGCAGATCTGGCCGGTGATCTGACTTTACATACACTCGCTTCCATGCAGAATCTTTCTCCCGGCTATCTGTCCACCCTCTTTCGAAAAGAAACCGGCCAAACGGTTACAGATTATGTAAACTCAAGACGGGTTGAACACGCCGCCGATCTCCTGCGTACCACCGCACTGCAGGTACAGACTGTTGCACAGTATTGCGGCATTCCCGATGTAAACTATTTCTCCAAGGTTTTCAAGCGCTACGTGGGACTCTCCCCCAAAGAATTCCGTTACTCTCTGCAGCCCCACACCCAAGCATAAAAAAAGAAAGACACGCTTTGCGTGTCTTTCTTTTTGATGGTGCGCGAGGCGGGACTTGAACCCGCACGCCCGTAATGAGCACTAGAACCTGAATCTAGCGAGTCTGCCAATTCCACCACTCGCGCGTCTCAACAAACGAGATTATACGACAGAGCGTGGCGCTTGTCAACCCTTATTTTTCAAAAATCGCATCTTTTTTTCAAAATGAAAATGCACGGAATTGACACGCTCACATGACACCGTTTTTCTTCGTACGAAAAAAGAGAGACACGCATTGCATGTCTCTCTTTTTGGTGCGCGAGGCGGGACAGCTACGGGCTTACGCCCTCGCACGCACTCCGTCAGCCAAAAATTCTTCGCTGACGTTCGAATTTTTGGGACGTCGTGGGTTGAACCACAGCTTCCTGTCTTTTCCTCCTCGGACATAAAAAAAGCATCGCCCCCGTTGGGGTCGATGCTTTTTTGGTGCGCGAGGCGGGACTTGAACCCGCACGCCCGTAATGAGCACTAGAACCTGAATCTAGCGAGTCTGCCAATTCCACCACTCGCGCGCATTGATTCAATTAATTTAAGGGTGGTGCGAGTGATGGGACTTGAACCCACACGTCCAGTCGAACACAAGCACCTCAAGCTTGCCTGTCTGCCGATTCCAGCACACTCGCAAATAAGCCCTTAAAACGAATGCTTGCTTATTATACCATGCCCCGCTTTTTTGTCAAGGGGTGCATTCAACTTTTTTCCTTCGACGCAAGCCCGATGCGCCGAAGGAAGATTTGTTTTTTGCTTCTCAGTGTGGTATACTCCTTACAGTTGAGAGAGTACTTCACCAATAGGTCCATCAATCACTAAATCAGCATCAAGACTTGCGTTGGTGTCCCCTTTGTTGATCACCACCAACTTGCTGCCGCGATAGTAGCGCACCAGTCCCGCTGCCGGGTATACCGCCAGTGATGTGCCTCCAATGATCAGCATGTCGGCTTGCCGGATGTAGTGCACCGCCTTGGAGATCACGTTCTCATCCAAACCTTCTTCATATAGAACCACATCCGGCTTGATGATACCGCCGCAGGAACAGCGAGGCACGCCACGGCTGTTCACCATGCGCTCCAAGCCGTAAAAAGCACCGCAGTGCTGGCAGTAGTTGCGCCACGCGCTGCCATGGAGTTCCAGCACTTCCTTGCTGCCGGCCGACTGGTGTAGATTGTCGATATTCTGGGTAATCACTGCCTTCAGTTTTCCCTCCTGTTCCCACTGCGCCAGTTTCCGGTGGGCCGCATTGGGTTGGGCGTCAGGCGCGAGCATTTTGGCACGGTAGAATTCAAAAAACTCCTCCGTGTGGCTGGTATAGAAGCTATGGCTGAGCATGGTTTCCGGCGGATAGGCAAATTTCTGGCTATATAGTCCGTCCACGCTGCGGTAGTCCTTGATCCCCGACTCCGTGCTGACACCGGCACCGCCAAAAAAGACAATGTTGTCACTACGTTCCACCATTTCTTTCAGTTTTGCGATCTTTTCTTCCATCACTCATCCCTCCAATTTCATTCGACAGGAGATTTCTTATGAACATTCAGATTTTCGGCATGCGCAAATCCTTCGATACTAAAAAAGCGGAACGCTGGTTCAAAGAACGCCGCATCAAGTACCAGTACATTGATTTGGAGAGCAAAGGTCTCTCTGCCGGCGAATACCGCAGCGTCAAGGCAGCCGTAGGCTACGAAGCGTTGGTCAACAAGGCCTGCCGCGCTTACGAGGAGCTGTATATGGACTACATCACGCCGCAGGCAGCAGAAGAAAAACTGTTGATGTACCCGGAGCTTTTCAATGCGCCTATCGTCCGCAACGGCAAGCACGCCACCGTCGGATATCATCCCGAAGTGTGGCAGACATGGGAATAACCGATTTTCAAAGGAGGAGCGGCTATGCCGCTCCTCTCTTTTCAGTTCACATACGAATTTTCCACCTGTACCACAGCGAAGAAATTACCCTTCATCTGCCGCACCAGCGCGCAGATTTCCTGTTCGATTTGATAATTGCTCTTCTTGTTGCCAAAGGGCAGTACCGCGTCAAAAATCACATTGGTGTGGGTAGGGCCTACCACCATACGGAAATCATGGATCGTGATCTTCTCGTCCACCTGTACCACCAGTTCTGCGATTTTCTGACGCATCTCATTGGTCAACGCATCGTCCGTTACAATGGGATCCATGTGGATCACGGCCTCACAATCCAGCACCGCGCGCAGTTCACTTTCAATCCCGTCAATCATGTCGTGGATCTCCAGTATATTTCCATTGGCCGACACTTCTACATGCAGCGATACCATCACCCGGCCCGGACCGTAGTCATGAACCACCATGTCGTGGATACCCCGCACCTCCTCATAGGACAGTACCAGCTGCTCAATCTTCTCCACAAATTCCCGCTCCGGCGGCTGTCCCAGCAGCGGATTCAGGGTCTCCATAGCAGCGCGGCAGGCGGAATAGAGGATAAACAGTGCCACCAACATACCTACCCAACCGTCGATCATCAGGTTCGTCCAGTGTCCCACCAGCATGGCCAATAGTACCGCCGCCGTGGAAATGGTATCCGACAGACTATCGATGCCGGTTGCCACCATCGCCGCAGAGTGAATCTTCTTGCCAATAGATCGATTGTAGACGAACATATATACCTTCACCAAAATGGAGCAGAGCAAAATCGCCACAGCGATCATACTGAACTCCACCGGCTCCGGTTGACGGATCTTAGTCCAGGAGGATTTCGCCAGTTCCACACCCATCAACAGAATCAGCGCCGACACTACCAAGCCGGATATGTATTCCATACGCCCGTGCCCGAAAGGATGCTCCGGATCCGGCTTACGTCCCGCCAAACGGAATCCTAGCAATGTCACCACCGAAGATCCTGCATCCGACAGGTTGTTGAAGGCATCCGCCGTAATGGCGATGGAGCCACTGAGTGTACCGGCAAAAAACTTGCCTGCAAACAGCAAAACATTCAATCCGATGCCTACCAGACCGCACAACTGTCCGTAAGCGCGGCGCACAGTGCTGTCCTCTATATTCTCCCGATCCTTGATGAACCAGCGAGCCAGCAATTTAATCATGGATCTTCACCCTTTCCCCTAATACCAATTTCTTCATCATCCGTTTTTTGGTCACGGCATAACATAGCGGGATCATGTATAGCAGTACCGTGTACAGCACCGTTCCCGCTCCCACACCCAACATCTGATGGGGAATACTGCAGGCAATGTTCCATGGGATCAATGCCGCCAGTACCACGCCGCTGTTCTCCATATCCAGCGCCATCTCCTCTTTGGAGGCACCGCGCCGTGCATAACTTTCACGCAGCAGCGGATAGCCCATCATGCACAGAATACTCTGGTTGCAGAAGATGGCACCGGCTGCGATACTTACCACCGTGGTCGCTCCAAATAATCCCCACTTCTGTGCTATCAGCTCCACTTTTCCCTTCATACCGTCCATAGCGCCCACGCCGGTCAGGAGTCCCGCAAACAGGCCCGTGCACATTACCATAACGGAAGATTTCAGCATGGAAATCGCTCCACCGCCGGACAAGATCTCGCTGAGCATCCCCGTTTTGATCTCATAGCCCAGAATGGCCGCTCGCAGCGTCTCCCATACACCCATGCCCTGTACCAGCACAGAAATAGCGAAGGCTGCCACACTGCTCACAAGCAGCGTGGTCCGGATCGGCACTTTCATCAATGGCAGAGCCAACATCATCACCGCAGGCAGCAGTGTCCATAGAGAGATAGAGAAGTGCTCCTGCAACGCTGCCAACAGCGTCTCATCCACTGTCTGAATAGGGTTACACACTGACAGCACTGCGTAAACGGCAGTAGTTGCGCCCAGCGGCAGCCAGCCACTCAAGCGCATATTGCGCAAGTTGTCATACAGTTTTGTTTCCGTTACTGCTGCCACCAGCAGCGCGCTGGAAGATGCCGGAGAGCACCGGTCGCCGAAATAAGCACCGGACATCACCGCACCGGCCGTCAGCAATTCATTGACTCCGCCGCTGCGCGCCAGAGCCATGAGGATAATCCCCGCCGTTCCCACCACGCCAAAAGAAGTACCCAGGGCGTAAGATAAAAGGCAAGTCAGCAAAAAGGCTACCAGCACAAATATCGGCGGTGTGATGATCTGTACACCGTAATAAATAAAGTAAGCAATCGTGCCGCAGCTGCGCCACAGCGCCGTGATGGCACCGATGCACAAAAATACGCCCAGCACGCCCACCAGCTTGCGCCCTTCACTCCACATCATCCGCCAGATTTCGCAAACGGTATGTCCGCGACGCAAAGCAATGATGCCGAACAGCACAATGCCCAACACCAGCGCAAACACCATTTCTATCCCTGTCACCATGCAGGTGATCATCGCCAGCAGAAACAGGGTAAAGCAAATCACAACCCTCATTTTCCGTGGATCTCCAGCTTCATCTGGCAGCACAGGCGGTCCAGATCTTCATCGGTGGCAGCATTCAGCCGCAGCCGTCCACCGCACTTGCCGCAAATCAGATCTATACAGGCACGCCCTACCTGCATGGCATACTCTTTGCTGCCGCAGCTGCAGCTGATACCGCCGCGCTGAGCAATATCCTTCAGTTCCGATAGCACTTCATACATAATTACATTGTCGGTAAAGGCCTCGGCCGTCTCCGCCTTGTCCTTTTCTACACGCACGGCCAGCCCTTCCATGGCAGCCACCACCTGATGCTCCTCGCCGATATAGCAGCAAAGCTGCTTCGTCTCGGGGCAACTCAAACCGATACCACGGCCTTGCAGCAGCTGCTCCGCGCTGCACTCGGCCTGATGGCTCTTGCCGCACAGCCCACAAGGTACGATCAGGCGAAATTTCACACCATCCGTCTCTACCTGCAGCGCTTCTTTTTCGCATTCGCACTCCATGCGTGCTGCCGCGGCAGACAGGGCAAACTGGCTGCGCTGGTGGATCTGTGCCTTGCCGCACTTAGGGCATATATAGCCAAAACTACGCATCTGTTCCATAATGACTCTCCTTGCGTCTTTCGTATCAACTTAGCTAAAGTATTATACTCTCTTCTACCCTATATTTCCACCCCTGCAGTTATTTTCCTTACTTCAAATCAATCGGTTTCATATTTTCCTTTGTTTGTGGCAAACTAACCCAAACATATCCGAGGTGAAAACATGCAAACAAAACGATTGGGACGTCAGAGCGTACGTTTGAAATGCCCGCCCAGCGTAGTGTCCTTCGCCTGCGTCGGCGGCAAGATGGAAGGGCAAGGCCCTCTGGCCTCCTCTTTTGACGAGCTGTATCCCGACTCCTTTTTCGGCGCAAAAACATGGGAACAGGGCGAATCTGCCATGCAGCGTATGGCGCTGCAGCGCGCATTGGAAAAAGGCGGCTTACAACCGGAAGATCTGGACTATATTCTGGCCGGCGATCTTCTTAACCAGTGTATCGGTACGTCTTTTGGCCTAAGGGATTTCCGTATCCCCTTTTATGGTCTTTACGGTGCCTGTTCCACCATGGGGGAGAGCATCGCTCTTGCCTCGCTGTTGATCGACGGCGGTTTTGCCCGCATGGCCGGCGCTATGACCTCCTCCCACTACTGTACCGCCGAGCGCCAGTATCGCATGCCGGTCCCCTACGGCAGCCAGCGTCCCCCCACCGCCCAGTGGACAGCCACCGCTGCCGGCTGCTGCATTCTGGGCACACAGGGAGACGGCCCTTACGTCACTCACATCACCTGTGGCCGCATTGTAGATAAGGGCATCACAGATGCCAATAATATGGGTGCTGCCATGGCCCCGGCGGCCTACGATACTCTCAGCGCCCATTTCCGCGAAACCAATACCACCCCCGCCAATTACGATCTGATCCTCACCGGTGATTTGGGGCAGTTAGGCCACGAAATCGTCACCGAGTTCTTTCTGCAAGACGGTATCGATATGCGCCACAACTATCAAGACTGCGGATTGCTGCTCTATGACCGCAAAAAGCAGGATATGCACGCCGGTGGGTCCGGCTGCGGCTGTGCTGCCAGCGTGCTCAACGGCTACCTGCTGCGAGGCATGCGCCAAAAGAAGTGGAACCGCATCCTCTTCGCCCCCACCGGTGCGCTGCTCTCTCCCACCTCCACCTTTCAGGGTGAGAGCATCCCCTCTATCTGTCACGCGGTGGTATTTTCCAACGAGAAGGGAGCTGCTAACTGAATGGATTACGTCAACGCTTTCCTCTGCGGTGGATTGCTGTGCGCCGTGGGACAAATCATCATTGACAAGACCAAGCTGACCCCCGCCCGCATTCTGGTAGGTTATGTGGTGACCGGCGTAGTATTGCACGCGCTGGGTTTCTATCAGTATCTGGTGGATTGGGGTGGTGCCGGTGCCACTGTCCCCCTCACCGGCTTTGGTTATACGCTGGCCAAGGGTGTGGAAAAAGCCATTGCGGAAAAAGGATTGCTGGGCGCACTGACCGGCGGATTGAGCGCTACTGCCGGTGGTATCACCGCCGCCATGCTCTTCGCCCTCATCGCCGCACTTCTTTTCAAGCCAGGCGATAAACGATAAAAACAGGGCACTCCGCCCTGTTTTCTATTTCTTGACAGATACCCCCAAGGGGTATATAATGCAGTTACAATCAACATACCCCCGGGAGGTATTTTATGGAACAGTGTTGCTGCAAAACAAAAATCCGCTCTGAAGAAGAACTCAAATCCTTGACCCACCGTCTCAGCCGTATCGAAGGACAGGTGCGCGGCCTTAAGGACATGCTGCAGAGAGATGCCTACTGTCCCGATATTTTGGTGCAGGTATCCGCCGTCAGCGCCGCGTTGAACAGCTTCAGCAAGGAACTGCTGGCCAGTCATATCCACACTTGCGTAGCCGACGGCATTCGCCAAGGAGATGACGCCGTGGTGGATGAGCTGGTAGGCGTGCTGCAAAAGCTGATGAAGTAAAAAGGAGGTCTGCCAATCATGAAACAAACCTTTCAGGTCACCGGCATGACCTGCTCCGCCTGTTCGGCACATGTAGAGAGAGCCGTCTGCAAACTGCAGGGTGTCAGCGCCGCTCCCGTCAACCTGATGCTGGGCAGCATGACCGTCACCTACGATGAAACCGCCACCAATGCCGATCAGATCATCGCCGCCGTTATTGACGCCGGTTACGGTGCACAGCGCGCTGAGGAAACCAACCGCGGCAAAGTCAATGCTCTGCACGATGAAGCATTAGCGCGCATGAAGCGCCGTCTGGTGTGGTCGATCATCTGTCTCCTCCCCCTTTTCTATCTGGCTATGGGTCACATGATGGGCCTGCCCGTCCCTCAGTGGTTCTTCTCCGGACAATCCGGCTTATGGACGTATGCTTCCGTGCAAATTGTCTTGCTGATCCCTATTTTGATTTTGAACCGCACCTATTTCACTGTCGGCTTTTCCCGCCTGTTCCAAGGCGCACCCAATATGGACACACTGGTTTCGCTGGGCGCGGCTGCCGGCATTGTTTACAGCATCATCACGCTGCTCGCCGGTACTGCCGACTACCACATGCCGGAGTTCTATTTCGAGTCCGCCGGTATGATCCTCACGCTGGTCACCGTTGGCAAGTTTATGGAGGAGCGCTCCAAGGGCAAGACCACCGGTGCCATTTCCGCGCTGTTGGCGTTGGCACCGGATTCCGCCGTAGTCAAGCGTGACGGCAAAGAAGTCACCGTGGGCGTAGAGGAAATCGTCGCCGGCGATATCGTGGTAGTACGCCAAGGCGGAAAAATTGGCGTGGACGGCATCGTGGTTGCCGGCCATGCCGCCGTGGACGAATCCGCCCTTACCGGCGAAAGTCTGCCGGTGGAAAAGGATGTGGGCAGTACCGTGGCTTCCGCCACCATCTGTCTGAGCGGCTACATGGAGCTGCAGGCCACCCGGGTCGGCAGTGACACCACCCTCTCTCAAATTGTCCGTCTGATGGAAGAGGCAGCCTCTTCCAAAGCGCCCATCTCCCGACTGGCCGACAAAATCAGCGGAATTTTCGTTCCCACAGTGATCACCATTTCTCTGCTCAGCGCATTGGGTTGGTATTTCCTGGGGCATATGTCTCTCCACTTCTGCCTGTCCATTGGCATCGCCGTGCTGGTGATCTCGTGTCCCTGCGCCTTAGGTCTTGCCACACCGGTGGCTATCATGGTGGGCACCGGTAAAGCAGCCGAACAGGGCATTCTCATCAAATCGGCGGAGAGTCTGGAACTGCTGCATAAAATCGACACCGTAGTGCTCGATAAAACCGGTACTGTCACCGAGGGTAAACCACAACTCACCGATATTTTCTGCATCGGCGATACCACGCAGGAGGAACTGCTGTGCATTGCTGCCTCTGTGGAAAAGCCCTCTGAACACCCTCTCTCCCACGCCATTACACAAGCTGCCGCGCAGCGCAATATCCCTCTGTGTCCGGTTACTGATTTCACCGCCGTTCCCGGCGGCGGTGTACAGGCTACGCTGGACGGCAAGGCGATTCGTGCCGGCAACCTCCGGCTGATGGCAGCTCAGGGTGTAGACACAAAACCTTTGGAAGCACAAGCACAGCAATTGGCAGAAAACGGAAAAACACCTCTGTTCTTCGCTGAAGATACCACCTTACTGGGTGTGATCGCCGTAGCTGACGTGGTGAAAGCCGATAGCGCCTCCGCCATTGCACAGCTGCGCGCCACGGGCAAGCAGGTGGTGCTGCTCACCGGTGATAATCAGCGTACTGCTGACGCCATTGCCGCGCAGGTGGGTGTGGAGCGTGTTATTGCACAGGTGCTGCCTGCCGATAAGGCGACCCAAGTCCAGCAGCTGCGCGACGAAGGCCGCACCGTAGCCATGGTGGGCGACGGCATCAACGACGCCCCCGCCCTTGCCACCGCCGACATCGGTCTGGCTATCGGTGCCGGTACTGACGTAGCCATCGAATCGGCCGATGTGGTGCTGATGAAGAGTACGCTGCAGGACATCCCTGCCGCCATTTCCCTGTCCGCCGCTGTCATTCGCAATATCCGCCAGAATCTCTTCTGGGCCTTCTTCTACAATACCATCGGCATTCCTGTGGCAGCCGGTATTCTCTATCCCACCTTCGGCATTACCCTCAACCCCATGATCGCCGCCGCTGCCATGAGTATGAGCAGCGTCTGCGTTGTATCCAACGCACTGCGTCTGCGCCGCTGGAGGGCACCGCAGTGCGAAGAAATCACTTTGTCCAATCAGGCAGAACCTGTCATTACTGAAATTGAGGAGGAAACAACTATGACCAAAACCATGACCATTGAAGGAATGATGTGCACCCACTGCTCCGGCCGCGTGGAAAAAGTGCTCAACGCCATGGACGGTGTCAGCGCCACCGTGGATCTGCAGGCCAAAACCGCCACCGTCACCTGCGACGCTTCCGTTACCGATGAGGCACTGCGTAAAACTGTGGAAGACGCCGGCTACGAAGTCGTTGCTATTTCCTGATCAAAAATCCCTGCCGCCGATTGGCGGCAGGGATTTTCTCTTGCCTTTTCTTAAAAGCTACTCTATAATTCTTTTATTAATTGTATATCTGCCACCGGGTAGGAATGCATCTGGCATTCGTCTGTACATCGTTAGGTCTTTGAAGATGTGCATACGAATGTCTTTTTTTGGAGGTCTCTGTGAAAAAGTTCAAGCGCCTTGTACACTATTTTACTCCGGCAGAACGGCTCTTGTGGTGTCTCTCCGTTTTGCTGATCACCGGGTCTTTTCTTCTCTTTGATCGGGTTAATTTTCTGACCCTGTGCGCCTCGCTCGTCGGCGTTACATCTCTTATTTTTAATGCCAAGGGGAATCCCATCGGTCAGCTGCTCATGGTTGTTTTCAGCCTGCTCTACGGCACCATCTCTTATACGTTCGCCTATTACGGCGAAATGATCACCTATTTGGGCATGACTATGCCCATGGCCCTTTTTGCGCTGATATCGTGGCTGCGTCACCCGTATCAGGGCAATCATGCCGAAGTGGAAGTGGGCACTCTTTCCGGCAGAGAATGGGGGAAGCTGATCGCGCTGACCACCGTCGTTACCATCCTCTTCTATTTCATTCTTAGTGCTTTCCATACGGCCAATCTGCTGCCCAGTACTCTGTCCGTCACCACCAGTTTTTTAGCCGTATACCTCACCTTTCGCCGCAGTCCTTATTTTGCGTTGGCTTACGCGGCCAATGACGTGGTGTTGATCGTCTTGTGGCTGCTGGCTACCGCCGAGCAAATTTGTTATCTCTCTGTCGTGGTCTGCTTTTTCGCTTTTCTTGTTAACGACCTATATGGCTTTATCAGCTGGCGGCATATGGCACAACGGCAAGCGCTGGAGCAAAATGAACCGTAAAAAAACCGACGGCTGATGCCGTCGGTTTTTATCCTACCGGAGGAATGTCTATGATGTTCAGTCCTCGCCGTATGGCATATTCAATGGTACGCCGTGTACCGCCGCTCTGTCCATCATGTACCGCAATCAGCAGTGCGGCATGATCCACCATATAGCGGTTACGCCGCTGCATACAGTCGGGCGAGTAATGATCCTGCACCATCGTTTCCACATCGCATTGGTCCAGAAGCCGCTGCCAGCGCTGCCGTTCTTCCCTGCTCCATCCGTCCGCCTGCGTGGGGCAGGGCACAGCCGCCTCTACAGAAACATCTCCATACTTATCTCGCAGCTGCAGAGCCAGTTCGCAAAAATAGAGGTCACAGCCTTGGGCCATGCCACAAATAAAATGGCGGTAGCCTTCCTCATAGGTCATTTCCAAAATGTCCCACAGCCGCCGTTTTAACGCCACGCACCGTTCATCGTCCTCCTTGTTGCCCCACGGCAGTTTCGTAGGCCGATGTCCGGAAAAGCAACAGCTGACCGGTCTTGCCCGCATAGGCTTACCTCCTCTCATTTTCCTTTTTGATTATAGAACAAATTTTCGATTTTGTAAAGCAGTTTTGCCAAATTCTCTTCCCTTGTCTTTCAGGACATGGTATAATTATTTTAACTTATCGGAAAAGGAGGTGCGCCGCCATGGATCGGGTCATTCTGCACTGTGATCTCAACAGTTTCTTTGCCTCGGTGGAATTACTGAGCCATCCCGATCTGCGTGATATCCCTACTGCGGTCTGCGGCGATCCCACCTCCCGCCACGGCATTATTTTGGCCAAAAACGAACCGGCCAAGAAGTTAGGCGTTAAAACAGCCGAAACCATCTGGCAGGCTCGCAAAAAAGCGCCCGGATTGGTGCTGCTCCCACCCCATCACGGACTCTATCGGGAGTATTCCAAAAAAATCAACGAACTCTATGGACACTATACCGATTTGGTCGAGCCTTTCGGCGTCGACGAAAGCTGGCTGGATATCACCGGAAGTCTGCACTTGTTCGGCGGAGATCCCCGAGCCGTTGCCGACGATATTCGCCGACGCGTCAAGGAAAAATTCGGTCTGACGGTTTCCGTCGGCGTTTCTTTCAATAAAATTTTCGCCAAGCTGGGAAGTGACTATAAAAAACCCGATGCCACTACTGTCATCGACCGCAATAACTGGCAGGACATCGTCTGGCCGCTGCCGGTGGGCGACCTGCTGTTTGTGGGCCGTGCCGCCCGGGAAATTCTCCACGGCATCGGTGTAGATACCATTGGCCAGTTGGCTGCTGCCGAGGTAGATACGCTAGAAACAATGTTGGGTAAATTAGGCTGGCAGCTGCACCAGTACGCCAATGGTCTGGACAATTCCCCCGTCCGCCCCCAGCACCAACAGGAAATGGTAAAATCCGTAGGAAACGGCACTACTTTCCCACAAAATCTCACCCGTTGGGGCGAAATATGTTCTGGTCTGAGCGTCTTGTCCGACAGCGTAGCGATGCGCCTGCGCCGTCACGGCCTCTACTGCGGCGGCGTACAGGTGACGATCCGCGACGCCCAGTTCAAAACCATCACCCGCCAGAAACGGTTGGATGAGAGCACCCATTTGATGAAGGATATTTACGAAGCCGCCATGGAGTTGACCCGTGCGGCATGGAAAGCGCCCACCCCCGTCCGCATGTTGACTGTTACGGCGCTGCACATCACCGACGCGGCTGAAAGCTATCAGCAGTTGGACCTGCTGGGCGCGCAACAATCTCAGCGCAGCGAAAAGCAGGAAAAGCTGGAACAGGCTATGGACGCCATTCGCGGCAAATTTGGCAAAGACGCCATTGCTTTTGGCTCCAACGGCGGCAAGCAAATCGGCTGGGATGATTGAGAAAAAGAGGTAAACCGCTATGAAACTGACCATTTTAGGCACCGGCAACGCCATGGTGACCCAATGCTATAATACCTGCTTCGCCTTGGGAGAAACAGAAGAATTTTTGCTGGTGGATACCGGCGGCGGCAACGGTATTCTGCGTCAGCTGGCCGATGCCAAGCTGTCCTTTTCCCACCTGCACCATCTGTTTTTGACCCATGCCCACACTGATCACCTGTTGGGCGCGGTGTGGGTGGTGCGCGCCATCACCGAGGCTATCAACAAAGGGAAATATGAGGGCGACTTCACTGTCTGGGGCCATGACACAGCGCTGGACATTCTTGAGCCGCTGTGCCGCGCACTTTTGCCGCAAAAACTGGGCCGTCATTTTGGCACTCGTGTACATTTTTGCCGCATTTCTCCCGGCGAAAAACTGCATTGTCTTGGCATGGAACTGACGGTGTTCGATATCCTCTCCACCAAGGCCCAGCAATACGGTTTCCGTGCGGTATTACCGGACGGAAAGGTGCTGACTTGTCTGGGTGACGAACCCTGTAACGAAAAATGCTTTGACTATGCCCGCCATGCCGACTGGCTGCTGACGGAGGCGTTCTGTCTGTATGAGGATCGGGAATTGTTCCGCCCCTATGAAAAACATCACTCCACCGCCAAGGATGCCGGTGAGATGGCACAGGCTCTGGGCGTGAAAAACATTGTTCTCTACCACACGGAGGATAAGACCATCGCCACACGCAAGCAGCGCTATACCGCCGAGGCGCAGGCAGTTTTCACCGGAAACGTCTATGTTCCTGACGATCTGGAAGTCATCGAATTATAAAAGAAATGCAGCCCTTGCGGGCTGCATTTCTTTTATAACAACTCTTCTTCCTTAGCCTTGGGCAAACTCCAGCGGAAATGTGCCGCCAATAGACGGATCACCACGATCAAACTGCCGCCAAGGAGCATGGCCGCCGTATCGTTCCAGCAATAGTGCAAGGCCACCCATGTCAGCGCACCGGCCAGTGCGGCACAGGCATAGACATGCTTGTGGAAAATATAGGGCATGTCCCCTGCCAATACATCGCGCAGCACACCGCCGCCCACACCGGTGATAGTTCCAAGAAACGCCATAGCAAACCAACTGTCCTCCGGCAGCAGGGCACAGGCCGTCTGTGCACCGATGACGGTAAAAATACCCAATCCCAATGAGTCAGCCAGACGCATGGTCATTTCATAAATCTTTCGTGTCTTCAGCAGCAGGCGTCGCACCGCAGGGATAAACACCAGCACGCTGCTGAGCGCTGCCGCTACCACGGTAACGGGATCGGAAAAGATGGCAGGGGGAGTCCGCCCCAGCAGCACATCACGCAGCATACCTCCGCCTACGGCGGTGATCAGGCCCAGTACCACCACACCCAGTACGTCCATCCGCTTGCGCAGCGCCGTCATAGCACCGGACACGGCAAAGGACACCGTACCAATCAGTTGTAAAATAAAAATCCACGTCGTCATAAGTACACTCCATTGCAGCGGCGCTGCTTTTTTACCAATTACTGCACCCGTGTTGGTCCATGCTGGTGGCCTTCGGCATCAAACCAACTGTACCATACGCTGCCATCGATATCGTAAAAATATTCTTCACTCGTTCCGTCCAAAAAGTCGGTCCATAGACCGTAAGCGCCCGAATCATGCACGAATTTTCTTTTTCTCGAAATCAGATTTCCGTTCTCATCATATGTATCATCCACATACCCACCATCGGCTGTTTGAATATAGCAGCTCGCCGCGCTGCCGTTTGCATAATAGTGCGTTTCGATATACCTGCCGTCGGATACATGCGTATATTCTACAGTGACATTTCCGTTTTCATCATAAGAAAAGGTAGAATTTCTTGTCTCCCGTACACCTTCAGGATTGGTTGCATCCTGCACAAGGCTGATCCGCTGACCGCTGGCATCATATTCCGCGATCATCGTCGTCCCGTTTCCTTCCTGTACTTCTTTGATCCTGTTCTCATTGGCATCAAAGTATTCGGTGATCGTCATGATTCCGTCCGGTGTCTTGCTTTCCGTCGTGCGGCTGATCAGTTTCCCGTTGGCATCCCGGACTTCTACGCCGTTAGTCGTCTGTCCATCTCCACCGCCGTTGTTTTCATCGCCGGTATTTCCGCCATCATTGTTCTGGGTCTGGTCACTTTTCTCTCTGCCATCCCAGACCTCCATGTCGCACCGCTTCGCGCTGACAAATTCCTGCACTGTCTCATCCACTGCGGAAATAACAGCATCGCCAAACGCACAATCCTCGCGCAAGATAACAGTCACGGAAACGTCGGATTTACCGGTCATGTATCCACTATTCTTCGCCGCCGCCAACAGCTCCGCCACGGCCGCATCATAGGACTTCATCACTATATCATTTGCTTGCGCAAACACCTTTTCGGCATCGTCGTTCAGGCGAATCACATCGCAAACCGTACCCTGATCATCCACAATCAGCTCAAATTCCGGATTGATGGAAATACGGATCAGGCAGGTAATGTTCACGCCCTGATCATCGAATATCGCGTTGATCTCCTGCGGCTCCGGCACATTCGGCCCACCTTGGCCGCAAGATACCGGCGCCACGCACAGCATCATCGCCAATAGGATTCCCGGCAGCTTTTTCATCCAACTTTCCCCTTATCTTTCTAATCGTCTTGATTTTTGCTACATTGTAGCACAATTCTTCGCAAAAAGTAAAGAGAGCAGCGCTGCTGCTCTCTTTGTTGCTTTAATGGCGGGAAACTGCTTTCCAGTTTTCGGGGTTTTCGTACAACAGTTCCAGATCGTCCAGATAATCCGTATCCAGAGGATTACTCTTGGGGGACGCTGCCTTATACTGTTCCAGCAACCGCTGTGCCTTTTCTGCAGGTTGAATCGTACCGGCACCGCTGATACATCCGCCGGGACAAGCCATGCCTTCCAGCAGGTAGCCGTTATACTTACCGGCACGGGCAATGCGCAGCATCTTGCGGCACTCACGCAGTCCCTGTGCGCTTACCGTCTTCACTTCCACGTCGGGATGGGTACGGTGAATCACTTCCTCCACCGCCTTTGCCACGCCACCGCCGGCCGCAAAACCCACACCGGGGGCAGAAGCTTCATAGTTGGCAGGGACATCCTCGATCTGCTCGAAATCGATTTCCTTGGCCTCAAACATGCCGCGCAGTTCCTCAAAGGTCAGCACGAAGTCCACTTCACTGCGCACCGTGCGGCGGCTGGCTTCCAACTTCTTAGCGGCACAAGGGCCGATAAAGGCTACCTTGCACTTGGGATCTTTCCGTTTCTGCAGGCGGGCCGTCAGCACCATGGGCGTCATGGTCATGGAAATATACGGAGCAAAACCGGGGAATTCCTTCTTAGCCATCACTGACCACGCAGGACAGCAGGATGTGGCCATAAAGGGCTGCTTTTCCGGCACATGGCGCAGGAATTCATCTGCCTCCTCTACAGCGCACAGATCCGCACCGATGGCCACTTCTTCCACAGCAGCAAAACCCAGTTTTTTCATAGCCTGCACGATCTTTCCGGGAGTAGCCTCCTCACCGAACTGACCCCAGAAAGCAGGTGCAATCACCGCCACCACCTTATCGCCGCGCTTGATGGAGTGGATCAGCTGGAACAGCTGCCCCTTATCCACGATGGCGCCAAAGGGACAGTTGACAAGGCACATACCGCAGGAAACACACTTATCCTGATTGATCTGGGCGCGACCGTACTCATCCTTGGTGATGGCATCCATGCCGCAGGCTTCGGCACAGGGGCGCTCAAATTTAATGATCGTCTGGTAGGAACAAGCAGCTTTGCACTTACCGCACTTGATGCACTTGCTCTGGTCAATATGAGCGCGTCCGTTCTCAAAATAAATAGCACCCTTGGGGCAGGAATTCTGGCAATGGCGTGCAATACAGCCCTGACAAGCGTTGGTGATCTCATAATGGGTTTCCGGGCAAGCATGGCAGGCATATTTGATGATGTTGATCAGCGGAGGATCATAGTATTTCTCGGCGACAGCGCTCTCCTCCACACCGTCGGACAGCATGCTGTGTTCATCAATATGACGCAAGGACAACCCCATCGCCAAACGGATTCGTTCGCCTACGATAGCGCGCTCAAGAAAAATGGAATCGCGCTGATTGCCCACTTCACCGGGGACGATCTCATAGGGCAGCTTTTCCATGCGGCGGTAATAGTCACCGCCTTCATAGGCCAGCTTTGCTACTTCGGCAAACACCCGTTTACGCATATCTTCAATGCCGCAATAGATATTTCTCATAGCACCTTTCCTCCGATGTTTTGTCGCATTTTATCGGCATACAGCCCTTTTACTGCACATTATAAGGGAACGCCTCAAAAAGTGCAACAGGAAATTGATTCTTTTCCCTCAACTTAACAAAAATTTATTACCTTGACAAAATTTTCCTTTTCTGCTTTTCCTCCCATCCAATCATGATTATAAAAAGGTTGCTTTGCACCAAAACAGAAGGAAATTTATGACGTTTTTTGTCCGTTCCTCCGTTGACCCTCAGATGGAACTTTCATATAATAAAGTTGCTGCTGTGGAAGCGACGCCAGCGCCGCACGTTCCGCCGCAAGTAATCTGGCCTACTGTGGCCAGCCAATTTTGGAGGACTACCATGTACCGTATCAAAACCATGAACAAAATCTCCCCCGTGGGATTGAACACCTTTGACAAAGAGCTCTATCACGTCAGTGACGAGCATACCGATGAACACGCCATTTTGGTGCGTTCTGCCAAACTGCACGATTACGATTTTCCTGCCAGCCTGCTGGCCATTGCCCGCGCAGGTTCCGGCGTCAACAATATTCCTTTGGACCGCTGCTCTGAGCAGGGCATTGTGGTCTTCTCTACCCCCGGTGCCAACGCCAACGCTGTGAAAGAGCTGGTGCTGTGCGGTATGCTGATCGGCTCGCGCGATGTGGACGGCTCTATTCAGTGGGTGCGGAAGCAGGTGGAAGACGGCGTGGAAGTGGCCGGACTGGTGGAAAAAGCCAAATCTGCATTTATCGGCCCTGAGCTATATCACAAGACGCTGGGCATTATCGGTCTGGGTGCTATCGGCGCGCTGGTAGCCAATATGGCCGTTGCACTGGGCATGGATGTCTACGGCTATGACCCTTATCTGTCGGTAGATACCGCCCTGCGTTTGGATCGGCACATCCATGTGGTGAAGGACATCCACGACCTGTACAAAAAGGCTGATTATATCACCATGCATGTCCATTTTACCGACAAGACCCGCCACATGATCAACGCTGAGGCCATCAGCCATATGAAGCGCGGCGTACGCGTCATCAATCTGGCCCGCGGTGAAATTGTGGACGACGATGCCATGATCGCCGCACTGGATACCGGTTGGGTAGCCGCTTACGTGACCGATTTTCCCAACAACAAGATCGTCAAGGCTCCTCACGTCATTGCCATGCCTCATCTGGGCGCTTCTACACCGGAGAGCGAGCAGAACTGCGCCGTGATGGCCGCCCATGAGCTGCAGGATTATCTGGAGAACGGCAACATCTCCCGCAGCGTGAATATGCCCGACGTGACGTTGGAGCGCAGCGGTGTGTGCCGCATGTGCATCATTCACAAAAACGTGCCCGCCATGCTGGCAAGCATCACTACACTGCTAGCCCGTGACGGAGTGAACGTGGAAAACCTGACCAACAAGTCAAATGGCGACTATGCCTACACCATCGTCGATTTGGGCACAAGGGTAGACCAGAGCGTGATCGAGGATGTAACGAATCTTTCTAATGTGATTCGCGTGCGTGTCATTGAATAATCTCTATCAATGTCAAAGGGTGACGGAGGAATCCGTCACCCTTTTTTATATGTCGCCCAAGGCTTTTTCCAGTTTTTCCAGCGCTTTTTTCTCAATACGGGAGACATAGCTGCGGCTGATACCGTACACCGCAGCCACCTGCCGCTGCGTCTGCGGCACAAAGCCGTCCAATCCATAGCGCCGCCGGATAATGTCTGCCTCCCGCGCCGTTAAGCACTCGCGCACCAAGCGGCGAATCAAGATGCGATTCTCCTTATCCTGCAGGTCACTGAGCATGGTGTCATCCGTGCCCACCACATCCAGCAGATACAGCGCATCTCCTGTGCCATCGGTTTCGATGGTATCAGACAGGGACACCTCCCCCTGCAGCTTGCGCTGGGATCGGAAATACATCAAAATTTCGTTCGCTATCCTCTCCTAACGGACCTTCAAAATCCTCTGAATTTCCGTTAGGATTTTTGTCGTTATCGGGGGTATTTCCACCATCGGGCGGATTAGGAAATTCATAGTCCCCATCGTTACCGAAC
>SVLK01000020.1 GCA_015067975.1 Oscillospiraceae bacterium
CAAGTCTGTGGCTTATGCACTGAATGTGCCGCTGATTCCGGTGCACCACATCCGCGGCCATATTGCTGCCAACTATTTGGCGTTTCCTGACCTGAAACCTCCGTTTTTGGCGCTGGCCATCTCCGGCGGCAACACGCTGATCGTGGATGTGAAGGACTATACCGATATGGAAATCTTGGGTGCTACCCGTGACGATGCCGCCGGCGAGTGCTTTGATAAGGCGGCACGCGTACTGGGCTTGCCCTATCCCGGTGGTAAGCCTATGGACCTGCTGGCGCAGAAGTCCGAGGGCGGCAAGTATGTGCTGCCCCGTGCCCATGTGTCCGGCGCTGAACTGGATATGAGCTTTTCCGGCTTGAAAACGGCGGTGGTGAATCTGGTACACAATGCGCAGCAAAAGGGTGAGGATCTGGATGCTGCTGCGTTGGCTCATGACTTTACCCGCGCTGTCAGCGATGAACTGGTGCCTCGCGCCATAGCGGCTGCCCGGCAGACGGGACGCAAAGTGATCGCCGCGGCCGGCGGTGTGGCAGCCAATTCCATCATTCGCGCAGATTTGGAGGAAGCTTGCCGCAAGGAGGGAATTACGCTGTATTTGCCGCCGCTGCGTCTCTGCGGTGACAACGGCGCTATGATTGGCTCGCAGGCGTACTACGAGTACAAGGCCGGGTGTACAGCGACGCTGGACTTGAATGCCTACGCTACCATGGAACTCAATGAGGCGGAATGGTGAAAACAAGATGACATAATAGAGAACACCTGCTTTTTGCGGGTGTTCTTTTTTGACGAAAATGTCTTTATGGTAAGTGAAAAAATTTTTTGAAAGGAAAGATGCGAGAGAAAATAGATTATGTAAATCATTGACGAGGTTGACAAGTATCATGAAACTGCGTTTGCTTGCGGTGGGAACTTTTGACATTAAGTGATAAAAAGCGTTGGAATTACTGTATTTTTCGAGTGTGGAAAAAGGTGTGGATAATGTGAATAACTCTTTGTAGTGCTTTATGATATGTAGAATTATGTAAAACGAAAGCGGGAAAGTAAGAAGCGCTACAGAGGAAAATAAGTGCGAAGAACGCGGAGAAACAATGGATTATTTGATAGTTTTTTCTCTGTGCATTTTGACGGGAGGGAAGAAAAGTTTTTTTAAGCGACCTCTTGACAATCGCTTTTTTGCGGCAAATTATGGTTGCGATTACGTTATGTAATAATTATCTGCAAGAAAAAAGTCGGTAAACTCGGAATTGACAACGGGAAGAGAAAATGGTACAATGACGCCCGTGGCATATGCCAACAACGAGATGTGCTGGAATAGCTCAGTCGGTAGAGCAGCTGATTCGTAATCAGCAGGTCGTCAGTTCGAGTCTGATTTCCAGCTCCACAAAGAAACCGCATTCGAAGGAATGCGGTTTCTTTGCGTATGTGGCCGATAAGAAAAAATGCAACACAGAGAGTGCAAAAAGCGCAGTATCTCTTTACTTTTTTTCGTGACTATGGTATGTTGAAATATAGACAGAAAACGGAAATGCTCCCTTTTATTCTGCCCTGTAATATTGAACATTACAGATGAAAAGCTGTACAAGAGAAAAGGAGAAAGAATCATGGCAAAGAAAGTTCTGGTAGAAACCTCTGCAAGACACGTACACCTGAGCGAAGCTGATCTGGCAGTTCTGTTTGGCGAAGGCGCCAAGCTGACTCCCAAGAAGGAGCTGAGCCAGCCCGGACAGTTTGCTTGTGAAGAGCGTGTCAACATTGTCGGCCCCAAGAAGGCAATCAATAATGTGATCGTTCTGGGTCCCTGCCGCAAAGAAACACAGGTGGAAGTTGCCCTCACCGATGCCCGAATTTTGGGTGTTCCCGGTGTGATCCGTGAGTCCGGTGATTTGGCTGGTACCCCCGGCTGCAAGCTGGTGGGTCCTGCAGGTGAACTGGAACTGGAGCAGGGCGTGATCGTTGCCAAGCGTCACATCCACATGACTCCCGATGACGCTGCTGAGTTCGGCCTGGTGGATAAGGAGATTGTCAAGGTGCGCATTGAGTCCGAGCGCAGCGTGGAACTGGATGACGTGGTGGTTCGCGTCAATCCGACTTACCTGCTGGCGATGCACATCGACACCGATGAGTCCAACGCTTCCTGCGCTTTTGGCACCATCTACGGCGATATCATCAAAAAGTAAGTGAAAAGCAAAAGAACCGTTCTTCCTGCAGGAAGAACGGTTCTTTTTTTATGCAAGGAGTGCTTCTCTGGCGCGGCATACAGCCGCCTGTGATGTTTGATGGATGTGCCACTCATCCAATCCCGGCAATCCCATGGGGACGCCTTGGCGGCGAAAAACCATGCTGCTTTCGATTTCACTTTTGCAGCTGGCGTGAAAAGCACGGGCGGAGGGAAACTGCTGTCGCAAGGAGATGATCACATCGGCGTTGACTCCGGCACCGATTAGCACTTCGGGACCGCTGATTGCATCGCGCAGAGTCAGCAATTGACCGATGATCTCTTGACCGGTCATGCAGCTGGCAGCACCGCTGCTGGTGAGCACGGTGTCAAATCCCAGTGCGGCGGCATCGCGGTAGGTTTGCAGAATATCGCGGGACACGTCGATGCAGCGGTGCAACGTCAAACCGTAGCCTTGAGAGGCCTGCAGCAACGGCCGCATGGCACGTGCGTCCAAAGCGCCGTTGACATCCAGACAACCAATGACAAATCCATTAGCTCCGGCGGCTTTCAATTCTGCCATTTGTCCTGCCATCATAGAGATTTCCTCGGCGGTGTAGAGAAAGTCGCCGCAGCGCGGGCGCATCAGGCAGCGGATGGGAATATTGCTTTCTTGGCGAATCTGCCGCAGCAACTCGGCGTAGGGAGTTAACCCGCCTACGCTCAAGGCGGTGCACAACTCCAACCGGTCTGCACCGCCGGCAATAGCGGCTCTGGCGGAGGCCAGTGAATCTACACAGATTTCCAGAATCGGTGTCATGGCTTTACGCTCCTTCTTTGATAAAACGGTACAGTTGTTCCGTGGTATCTACAATACAGGCGGCGCCTGCGGTGATCATCTCCTGTACATCACCGTAACCCCAGCTGACAGCAGCGGTGGGCAGCCGATGTGCTGTGGCACCAATGACGTCGAAAGCGGTGTCGCCCACCATCAATACATGATCCATATCGCCCACGCTTTCCAGAAGATAGGCGATGACTTCGGACTTGGTGCTGCGGGAGCGATCAAAAGTAGCGCCGATGATCCGTTCAAAGTACGGTGCGAGGCCGAACTTGGTCAGTACGTCAATGGCGGTAGTTTCCGGTTTGGAGGTGGCCACGAACAGGCGGCAGCCATCGACGTGCAGTTGCTGCAGCAGCGCTTTAATGCCGGGATAGACAAAGCCTTCGTATTTTCCGGTGACGGTATAGCGACTGCGGTAGATTCGCACTGCCTCCTCTGCTTCTTCGGCGCTGCAGCCAAAGCGCATGAAAGAATCTACCAAGGGAGGGCCTACAAAAGTGCGCATTTGCGCGGGAGAGGGCATGGGTTTTCCCAATGTTTCCAGCGCCAGCGCAGCGCATTTAAGAATACCTTCTCCGGAATCCACCAGTGTGCCGTCCAGATCGAAAAGAATGTTTTTGTAGTGTGTCATGAAGCGTGATTCCTTCCTCAAATTGCTTTTTCTGTCTTATATCATGATTATAGCGCATTGTCAAACAACCGGATAGAAGTTTTGTGAAAAAAGTTGCAGTTATTTAAGGACAAATTGGGAGAATGGTAGTATAATCATACAAAGTAATAGAATCGATGGTCGCCTTACGGAAGCGAAAGGAGCATGCGCAATGATCAGCTGCGAGAATAACCTGTTTGTACTGGAAACAGAACACACCGGCTATGCTTTTGATGTTCTGGAGGGGGGCATTTGTCGCCACCTTTATTATGGACGTCGTCTGCTGCAACGGGAGGACTATGCCCAAACGGCACCGCAACCGCTGTTTCCTGTAGGCAACGGCGCTTTGTGCGAAGGTGGTGTCTGCCTGGAGAATCTGGCACAAGAGTGCGGCAGCGTAGGTTGGGGTGATCTGCGCGAGGCTTTGGTGGATGTTGTGCTTCCGGCGGGGCATCGCACGGCAAAGTTTCAGTTCGCTTATTTTGAGCGGTTGGATGACGCTGCGCCGCAGGGATTGCCTTTCGCCCGCGGTGGCAATGAAACGCTGAAGGTGGTGCTCAAGGAATGCAGCTGCGAGTTGTATTTGGAACTGTATTATGCTGTGTTTGAAGCTGCGGACGCCATTGTGCGCTGGAGCCGTTTGGTGAATGATACCGGCGCTGTTGTGACGGTACACCGTCTGCTGAGCATGCAGTTGGATCTGCCGTCGCAAGACTATACGCTTACCACGTTCCGCGGTGCATGGGCGCGGGAGATGGACAAGTGCGGTCAGCCGCTGTGCGGGAAACTGGTATGGGACAGTGTGGCGGGCATCAGCTCCAATCGCTGTAATCCATTTGCCATGGTCAGCACGGCGGAGACAGGCGAAAACAACGGCGAGGTATGGGCATTTAATCTGCTCTACAGCGGTAATCACTACGGCTGCGCTATGCAGAATGCTTACGGCGGGGTGCGGGTGGTACAGGGAATAGGCGAGCTGAACTGGCAGCT
This sequence comes from Oscillospiraceae bacterium, assembly GCA_015067975.1. Classification (GTDB taxonomy): domain Bacteria; phylum Bacillota; class Clostridia; order Oscillospirales; family Oscillospiraceae; genus Vescimonas. The sequence goes on from SVLK01000020.1 coordinate 4,639, forward strand.
GGAGAGCGGTGAGAGCTTCGATGCCCCGCAGGCTGTAGTAGCTTACAGCAATACCGGCTTTACCGGCGTGAGTGTATGCATACACACGTTTGTGAAGGAACATATTGTTGCGCCCCACTGGAAAAACAGAGAACGGCCTGTACTGGTGAACAGCTGGGAAGCATTGTATTTCAAAATCAGCCGAGCTAAATTGCTGCGTTTGGCCAAAGAAGCGGCAGCGGTAGGTATTGAACTGCTGGTGGTGGACGATGGCTGGTTTGTGGGCCGTAGTGACGATACGCGGGCGCTGGGCGACTGGACAGAGGATAAAAAGAAACTGCCTGGGGGATTTGCGGGTCTTGCTAAAGATTTGAAGAAAATCGGTGTGGATCTGGGCGTATGGGTGGAGCCGGAAATGGTCAGTGAGAACAGCGAACTGTTTCGGAAACACAGCGATTGGATCCTGGGTCATCGGCAACAGGCGATGGGCCGCAACCAGTATGTGCTGGATCTGGGCCGCAGTGAGGTGTGCGACTATATTTACGAGAGCGTGGCGCAACTCCTGCGCAGCGCTGAAATTAAATACATCAAGTGGGACATGAACCGTATCTTTACCGATACACAGTCTTCTGCGCTGCCTTCGCAGCAACAGGGCGAGGCGGCCCATCGATATATGTTGGGACTGTACAGCGTGTTGAATCGATTGACAAAGGAGTTCCCCGACGTGTTGTTTGAAAGCTGCGCCTCCGGCGGCAACCGCGCGGATCTGGGCATGCTGTGTTACATGCCGCAGGTGTGGGCCAGTGACAATACGGATGCTGAAAGCCGCAGTCACATACAAAGCGGATACAGCTACGGGTATCCCCAATCGGTATTGGGATGCCATGTGTCGGCCTGTCCCAATCATCAGACACTGCGCTATACGCCGCTGCGCAGCCGCTTCCAACTGGCTTGCATTGGTTTGCTGGGGTATGAGTTGGATTTGTGCGCATTAAATGCGCAGGAAAAGGCGGAAATTGCACAACAAGTTGCATTTTATAAGCAGCACCGTGCGCTGCTGCAGTTTGGACAGTTTTATCGCGTGCGCGAAACACAGAATGAATGCTTTTGGATGGCGGTTTCCTCGGATCAAAGTGAAGCGATAGGAATTCATTTCGTTCGTCATAACCTGCCCAATCAAGGTATGACGCCGCTGCGCGCTGTGGGACTGGCGAAAGAGAAAATCTACACAATGGCGAGCAGCACTGAAAAGGCCCGCATTCATGAGTTCGGTTCTTTGGTGAACATGATCTCACCGGTACGTTTGCGGCCCGGCAGTGCCGTGCATACGTTGGCTGATAAAATGGTTAAACTGCCGGAAAAGGGTGTGGAGATCACGGCGTCGGGGCAGATGTTCCAGTCTGCCGGATTCTATCCACGTCAGCAGTTCAGCGGCGCGGGATATGCCGAGGGTGCCCGTGTGATGCAGGACTGGGACAGTCGGTTGTATCACTGGAAAGAGACGGAAGAGTAAAGCAAGTTCGACGGGAATCGAAGTAAATCGGTTGATTTATAGGTGTAGATTTGCTATAATAAATCATTAAACTAATTACTTCCTTCTGAAGCTGTTGTGGTGAAGGAAAGCTACTGCAAAAGAGAGTCTACGCTTATGCTGAAAAAGTTTCGAAATTCGATTATTTTATTCTTGCGTCTGGCGGTATTTTTAGCCTGTGCCGGAAGCTTTTTCCTTTTGTTTGGGCAGGAGTTTCCTTTCCTGTTGGTGCTCAGCCGCACATCGATCATTACATTTACGACGTTTGTTATGGTCTACGCGCTGATGCTCCGTGTTTACGGAGGGTATGATATTGGACAGCGTAAGAGTAAACCCATTGTGTTTTCTCTGGCCCTATCGGTGCTGGTGGCAGATTTGATGGCACACTTCTTCCTGTGCATTATGAACATTACCGTAATCAACGGCGGACAATTCGTGTATGAAAATCCGCTGTTGCTGTTGGTGGTTTATCTGCTGCAGGTGGTATGGATCGTTGCTTTGACTTACTTCGGAAATGGCATGTATTTCCGCTTCCACAAACCGCAGAAAAGTTTGATCATTACCCGCCGCGGTGAAGATGTGGAAACGCTGGTGCGCCGTGTGGGCCGGTTTAAAAAGCAGTACTGCATTGAAACCATTGCTTACATTGACCAGAAAGATGTACTTGCACAAATTGATGCTCACGAGGCGGTGTTCATTTATAACCTGGCGATTTCCGAACGAACCGGCTTGATCGAGTACTGCTATGAACGGAAGAAGGATGTCTATTACAGTCTGGAACTACCGGACGTCGTGGCCTTGGGCGGCACACGCGTGATGTTTGACGATAAGAACATGATGCGTGTCACCATGAGAGGTATGAGCTTTGAACAGCGCATCATCAAACGTTTGATGGATATTGCCATTGCGGGTCTTGGCCTGTTGATCACTTCTCCGATTTTGCTGATCACCGCAGTGGCGATCAAACTGGAGGACGGTGGACCGGTGTTCTTTAAGCAGAACCGGGCCACTTATGCCGGGCGCGTGTTTCAGGTCATTAAGTTCCGCTCTATGAAAGTGGAGGGCTCTGTCAATCGCTCTGTGACCAAGAATGATGACCGTATCACCAAGGTGGGACGGGTGATTCGAAAGTTCCGTATTGATGAGCTGCCGCAGCTGATCAATGTGCTGCGCAGCGATATGAGCATTGTGGGACCGCGGCCTGAAATGCTGGAAAACGTGAATAAGTACACGGCCGATTTACCGGAGTTTTCCTACCGCCTGCGTGCTAAGGCCGGACTGACCGGGTATGCTCAGATTTACGGAAAATACAATACGTCACCGAAGGACAAGCTGATCATGGATTTGACGTATATTGCCCAGTATAGTATCAAACTGGATGTAAAACTGATTTTGCGTACGATTTTGGTACTGCTGACGCCGGAAGAGAGTACGGAAGCCTTTGAAGTGAAGAAAACGGAAGAAAAGTGATGAAAAAAGCTCTGGTTTGCGCCCATGTTGCGTCCATGATCCAACAATTTAATATGGAAAATATCCGCCTGCTGCAGCAGCTGGGATATGCGGTGGATGTGGCGTGCAATCTGGAACAGCCCGGAAGCATTACGCCGGAAAAGGCAAAGACAATGCAGGCACAGCTGACGGATATGGGGGTACGCGTATCTCATATACCGGCGCCGAAGAAAGTGAGCGCGGTGTGTGATATTATTCGCTCCTTCGGCATTGTGCGCCGCTTGATGCGGGAAAACAGCTACGATTTGGTGCATTGCCACTCTCCCATTGGTGGTGCTATCTGCCGCTTGGCTAACCGTACCAGTGGGAATTATAAAAAAACCAAAATGATCTACACAGCCCACGGCTTTCACTTTTACCAGGGTGCACCTCGAATCAACTGGCTGTTGTATTACCCCATAGAAAGGCTGTGTGCCCGCTGGACAGACGTGCTGATTACCATCAATCGGGAAGATGATCGGTTGGCAAAGAAAAAAATGCATGCAGGCGAAACTGTGTATATGCCCGGCGTAGGTATTGACCTGGAAAGACTTGCAGCGATTCCTGTAAACAGAGAGGAAAAGCGGCGCGAACTGGGAATCGACACGGATACCGCGATGGTTTTCTCTGTGGGTGAATTGAACAGAAATAAAAATCACAGAGTGATCATGGAAGCCCTGGCCCAACTGCCGCAGAAAAATGTCCACTATGTGATTGCAGGACGCGGCCCGGATGGAGAGTCGCTGCGGGAAAAAGCGCGGCAATGCGGTGTGGAAGATCGAGTACATATCTTGGGCTATCGTAGTGATGTGCTGGAGTTGATGGCTGCTGCCGATGTGTATGCGTTTCCATCTTACCGGGAAGGACTGCCAGTATCCATGATGGAAGCGATGGCAATGGGCAAGGCGGTTGTGTGTTCGGAAATCCGAGGCAATGTGGACTTGCTGGAAGACGGCAAGGGCGGATTTCTGTTGCATCCTGACGATGTGGAAGGCTTTGCTGAAAAACTGCAGTTGCTTTTGGAAAACGAAGCGTTGCGTGATGCCATGGGTGTCCACAACAAGCATGTGATGCACTCGTTTGACCGAAAAATTGTTGAGAAATGCATGTCCGAAATTTACGGCAGCTTGCCGGAAACAATCAATGAATGACAAAGACAGGTGTTTTGGTTTGTTGGATAAGAAAAAGATTTGTTTTATTACGACACGCTTAAAGGGTGACTACTGTTTTTACGGAATTCAGGCGCTGGGATATCCCATTGCTATTCCTTATACGGATTTCAATCTCTTTATGCGCTGTTTGCGTGAGGCATGGTTCCGGCTGAAACTGCCCGGACGACAGCTTTTCTATAACAAAGAATGCAAGAGGATCAAAGCGGAACTGTATATTGTACGCGATCCGCTGATGACGCCGGGTTTCCTTGTGTGGCTGCGAAAGTGCCATCCTGAAGCGAGGATCATTTTGGATTACGACAATCTGGTGCGAGGAACGATCCATCCGGACAGTGTGCCTGAAGACATTGAAAAATGGTCGTATGCACCGGAGGATTGCGAAACATATCATATGCACCGCAACACGCAGGGCGGCTATTATGACAGCTGGGAGATGCACAAGACGGAAGTGCCGGCCTATGACATCGTGTATGTGGGACGGGACAAGGGCAGAGCGGAACTGCTGCTGAATTTCGAGAAATCTTTGCAGGAGTTAGGACTTCGGACTAATTTCCACCTTTGCGCGGACAGACGGTTTATGACATGGAAAAAGCCATATTACAAACCTTTGCTGCAATATCAGGAGTATTTGGATTTAGTAGGAAATTCCCGCGCACTGCTGAATATTGCGCAGGAAGGCTGCTCAGCCATTACCATGCGGGAAGTGGAAGCTGTGTTTCACAATGTTAAGTGCGTGACGGACAACAAGGCCATCAAAGCATCTGCCATTTATCACCCTTCCCGTTATTTTGTGTTGGGTGAAGATCCTATCGAAGACTTACCGGCGTTTTTAGAGACCCCATTTGTTCCTCTGCCGGAAGAAGACTTGTGGATGATGCGCTTTGATCGTGCGGTAGAGGAAAAGTATTTCTATAAGGCAGACAAGTAAGAACTATGGGATATTTGCTGCAGTGGCGGAAAAGGTCGAAAAAATGAGAGTGCTTTACACCTATGAAAAGGAAATGCCGACGGTGACAATGATTCGCGCCTCGGCCATGAAGCGGCAGGAAAAGGGCACGGAAGAGGTTCGATTTAAGCATGTTCTGGAAGTGACGCGAGGGGACATTGAATGGTGCGATATGCTTAACTGCATTCGTCCTGACGATCCCTATACGGTACAGCTGGCGCGCCGGGCCCGGAAGTGTGGCTGCTATGTGGTTGCCTATTATGACGACGATTTGTACCGTCTGCCTTCATCGCTACCGCATCCTATCTGGCGCAAAAACAGCATTCCCAAAGTGTTGGCACAGTCCGATGCGGTCCACTCCACCAGTCCGTACATTTGCGAAAAGTACCGTAAGATGACGCTGGGTAAGGATGCAATGATCTGCGATAGTGCGGTGGAGTCGGAAGAAATCAAACAGATTGGGGCTATACAGGCAATTCCGGAGACAGGGGAAAAAGTGAAGCTGGTATACGCAGCCAATCCGGGCCATGCGGCGTTCTTCAATCGCTTTATTCTGCCCATTATGCCGCAGCTGTGCAGCAGCTATGGCGAGCGCATTTCTCTTACCTTCATGGGTGTACGGCCGGATTTGTCTGATTATGAGCAGCAGATGGAGATTCACTATATCCCCGGGATGCCGTTGGACGAGTATCGCCAAAAAATCCGGGAGGGAAACTATGAGATAGGTCTTTCCCCCCTGACCAGTGATGAATTTACCAAGTGTAAGTACTTCAACAAATTTATTGAATATACCATGGCCGGTATTGTGGGCATTTATTCCAACACAGAGCCCTATACGTATGTGGTAAAGAACGGCGAAAACGGCTTTTTGGTGGGGGATGATCCGCAGGAATGGCTGGAATGTCTGCGCTGTGTGATTGATGATGCGATGCTGCGCAATCGCTGCATTTGTGCCGCGCAGCAGTTGCTGCTGACAGAGTTTTCGCCGCAGCGTCAGGAAGAAAAACTGGAGCAACATCAACAGAAATGGAAAAAAGAAAAGACGGGGGAGAGATGTGCCGGTTTGGCCCTTCCACGTTTAAGCTATCGTTTGATACGCGTACTGGATAAGCTGTATTTGCTGCAGTTTTATCTGCGGCAGGGCGGTATTTCGGCCGTGCTTGCAAAGGTACGCCAGTAAATAAAAAGAGAGGAGCAACTGCATGAGCAAGCAACTGCTTATTTATGAAAATGATATGCCTACGGTTGCTCTTTTTCGTGCTGCTGCCTATAAGAATGCTGAAAAAATGGGGGTAGAACCGCGGTTTAAGCGGTTGCAGGAGGTAACAAAAGAAGATTTGGATTGGTGCGACATATTGGAAATGATCCGACCGCACGATCCTTATTCGGTGTATCTGGCAAAAAAAGCAAGCGAAGCGGGCCGGTTTGTGATTTCTTACTATGATGACGACCTTTACAATCTGCCACCTTCCATGCCTAACCCATTCTGGCGAAAAAACAGTGTACTGAACGCTCTGCGTCAATCCCACATGGTGGTTTCCTCCAGCCGGTATATCTGCGAAAAATATCGGAGCGATACACGACAAAAACGCAGCTATGCGGGCGACACAATCGTTGAAACGGAGGAAATCAAACGCATTACCCCGTTGGAACATGTGGAAAACGGCGAAAAAGTAAAGCTGATTTATGCAGCGGGACCGGGACATGTGGCGTTTTTCAACCGATTTATCTTGCCTGTTATGCCGCAGCTGTGTGAGCGGTATGCAGGAAAGCTATCGATCACATTTATGGGCGTGCACCCGGATCTTGCGGAATTTGCTTCGCAGATTGACCTTACTTATTATCCCACGATGCCGCTGGATGAATACCGTCAAAAAATCCGGGAGGGGAACTATGATATTGGCTTGTCACCCTTGACTACGGATGAATTTACCAAGTGCAAATATTTCAATAAGTTCATCGAATATACCATAGCCGGTATCGTAGGAGTCTATTCCTGTACAGAGCCGTATACCTATGTGGTGCGGCACGGAGAGAACGGTTTTTTGGCAAAGGATACCGCAGAGGACTGGTATCAATGCCTGTGTAATGCGCTGGATGATGCATTGCTGCGCAATCGCTGCGTCTGTGCGGCACAGCAGCAATTGCTGGCCGACTTTTCGCCGGAAGCGTTGACGGAACGGGAGATATCTGCTATTCCGGAATTGCGGACGTTCTGTGCTCAAAAGCCATTTGCTGCACCTATTGCGTGGCAAAGGACGATGCACCGTTTATTGGTGTTGCCGGACAGAGCGTATCAATTGCTGTTTTATTTGAAGCGTATTGGCATCTCCGGGGTTGCGGAGAAAATAAAAACACACATGAGAAATGCAAAAGCATATTCTTGATTTGAGGGAGGTTTTGGAATGAAAGGTATTATTTTGGCCGGTGGTGCCGGCACGCGGCTGTATCCGCTGACCATGGTGACATCCAAGCAACTTTTGCCAATCTATGATAAGCCGATGGTATATTATCCTCTGTCCACGCTGATGCTGGCGGGTATCAAGGATATTATGATCATCTCCACTCCGACAGATCTGCCCAACTTTGAACGTTTGCTGGGTGATGGTTCCGATTACGGTGTGCATTTCTCCTATAAAGTGCAACCATCTCCTGATGGCCTGGCACAGGCCTTTATTTTGGGCGAGGAATTTATTGGTGACGACGCCTGCGCCATGGTGCTGGGTGATAATATTTTCTACGGCAACGGTTTTGGTGGTATTCTGCGTCAGGCTACCAGAAATGCCGAACAGAACTGCCACGCCACCGTTTTTGGTTACTATGTCAACGATCCCGAGCGTTTTGGCATTGTGGAATTTGATGCTGACGGCAAGGCGGTTTCCATTGAGGAAAAACCGAAAAAGCCCAAGAGCAACTATGCCGTGACCGGACTTTACTTCTATCCTGCCGGCGTCAGTGCAAGAGCCAACCAGGTGAAGCCTTCCGATCGCGGAGAACTGGAGATTACTACTCTCAATGATATGTACTTACAGGATGATCTGCTGGATGTGCAGATTCTTGGCCGCGGCTTTGCATGGCTGGATACCGGTACGATGGACTCGCTGGCAGAGGCGACTGACTATGTGCGCATGATCCAGACCCGGCAAGGCATCGAGATTTCGGCTCCCGAGGAAATCGCCTACAACAACGGTTGGATTACCAAGGAAGAACTGCTGCGCAGTGCTGAAAAGTATGGTAAATCTCCCTATGGGCAGCATTTGAAGAACGTTGCTGACGGTAAATTCCATTATTGAGGAGTGTACGTGATGAGCAACTTTACGTTTGAAGAAACGGCAATTAAAGGTGTTTATGTGATCGAACAGAAAGTCTTTGGGGATCACAGAGGCTACTTTATGGAAACATATTCCCAGCAGGCTTTCCGCGAGGCGGGGCTGGACTATACCTTCGTGCAGGACAACCAATCCTCTTCCCGCAAGGGAGTATTGCGTGGCCTGCATTTCCAAAAAACTTATCCGCAGGCAAAGCTGGTGCGGGTACTGAAAGGTGAAGTGTTTGACGTAGCGGTTGATCTGCGCAAAGACAGCGAAACTTATGGCAAGTGGGTAGGCTGCCTGCTTTCTGAAGAGAACAAAAAGCAGTTCCTGATTCCCCGAGGGTTTGCCCATGGCTTTGTGGTGACCAGCGACTACGCGGAGTTTGCCTATAAATGCGATGATTTTTACCACCCCGAGGATGAAGGTGGCTTGATTTGGAACGATCCGGATGTAGCTGTCCAGTGGCCGGAAGTAGGCGAGATTTTGCTGAGCGAAAAGGATAAAAAGAATCCTACACTGGCACAGTGCAAAATGGAGTTTGTGCTGTAATCAAAAAAGAGTATCGCATATGGTTTGACACGCTTTTGCGTTTGCGGTATAATAAATTATTAAGATTTATGGGGGAAAACACCTATGACGATTGTTGTGACTGGCGGCGCTGGTTTTATCGGTTCTAACTTTATCTTTCATATGCTGGGAAAGTATCCGGATTACCGGATTATCTGCTTGGATAAGTTGACCTATGCAGGTAATTTGTCTACTTTGAAGAGTGTAATGGACAACCCTAATTTCCGTTTTGTGAAGTTGGATATCTGCGATCGTGAAGGTGTATATCAGCTGTTTGAAGAAGAACACCCCGATATTGTGGTGAACTTTGCTGCTGAGAGCCATGTGGACCGCTCCATTGAGAACCCTGAGGTGTTTTTGCAGACCAATATTTTGGGTACGCAGGTGCTGATGGATGCTTGCCGCAAGTACGGTATCACCCGCTATCATCAGGTGTCTACTGATGAGGTCTACGGCGATTTGCCGCTGGATCGCCCCGATCTGTTCTTTACCGAGGAAACGCCCATCCACACCAGTTCCCCTTACTCCAGCTCCAAGGCTGGTGCGGATCTGTTGGTGCTGGCTTATCACCGTACATTTGGGCTGCCGGTGACCATCTCTCGCTGCTCCAATAACTACGGCCCCTATCATTTCCCGGAAAAACTGATCCCGCTGATGATTGCCAATGCGCTGGCGGACAAGCCCCTGCCTGTATACGGAGAAGGCCTGAATGTACGCGACTGGCTGTATGTGGAAGACCATTGTAAGGCCATTGATCTAATCATCCACAAGGGCCGCGTTGGTGAAGTGTATAACATTGGCGGCCACAATGAGATGAAAAACATTGACATCGTCAAGATCATCTGTAAGGCACTGGACAAGCCGGAGAGTCTGATCACCTATGTGACCGACCGCAAGGGTCACGACATGCGCTACGCTATTGATCCTACTAAGATCCACAATGAGTTGGGCTGGCTGCCGGAGACCATGTTCGCCGACGGCATCCAAAAGACAATCCAGTGGTATTTGGACAATCAGGAGTGGTGGCAGACCATTATTTCCGGTGAGTATCAGAATTATTACGAGAAAATGTACGCAAACCGCTGAGGAGGAATTACATATGTCTATTCAAGTGTTGAAGCCCAAGTTCCATGTGGACGAGTGCCTGGAGGCCGTCAGGGAGTGCCTGGAGATCGGCTGGACCGGCATGGGATTCAAGACAGTGCAGTTTGAGCAGGCTTGGAAAGAATATACCGGTCACAAGTATGCCTATTATTTGAACTCCAACACGGTGGGCTTGCACCTCGCAATGAAGATTTTGAAGATGAACGGTGGCTGGGCTGACGGTGACGAAGTCATTACCACCCCGATTACTTTCGTTTCTACCAACCATGCCATTATGTATGAGAATCTGCATCCCGTTTTTGCCGATCTGGATGAGTATCTGTGTCTGGACCCCGAGGATGTGGAGAAGAAAATCACCGATAAGACCCGCGCTGTGGTTTTTGTTGGTTATGGCGGACGCGTGGGCCAGCTGGACAAGATCATTGAGATTTGCAAGAAGCACAACCTGCGTTTGATTCTGGACGCCGCGCACATGTCCGGTACGAAGGTGAACGGCGTTTGCCCCGGCATTTGGGACGGTGTGGACGTGACGGTCTATTCGTTCCAGGCGGTGAAGAATCTGGCTACCGGCGACAGCGGCATGATCTGCTGGACCAATGAAGAAAATGACAAAGTGACCCGCCAGTTGGCGTGGTTGGGTATCAATAAGGATACCTATACCCGTTCCAACAAGGGAACCTATGCTTGGAAGTACGATGTAGACTACGTGGGCTACAAGTATAACGGCAATGCTATTATGGCAGCGATTGCTTTAGTGCAGCTGCCCTATCTGGACGAGGAGAACGCCCGCCGCCGTCAGATCGTTGACATGTACAACGAGGGGTTCAAAAACAACAAGAACATCAAGGCCGTGCCTGCGCCCCATCATGACGAGTGTTCCTACCACATTTATGAACTGATCGTGCCTGATCGCGAGGCTCTGCTTGGCGAACTGGCAAAGAACGATATTTACGGTGGCGTGCACTACCGTGATAATACGGAGTACAGCATGTACCTGTATGCCAACGGCACCTGCCCCAAGGCTCACGAGGTGAGCCAGCATCTGATCACGCTGCCGCTGCACATGTGGCTGACGGATGAGGATGTGCAGAAGATCATTGACGTGGTCAACGGTTTTACTGCTTAATGACACAGAAAAAGCGGTCATTACAGAGATTTCTGCAATGACCGCTTTTGGCCTGTTTCAAAGAAAGGAGGACTCCCATGGACGTTGAAAAAGTTTCAAAAGCCATTGCGTTCTTGCGCAAACGGGCTGGATATACGCAAAAAGATTTGGCAGAACGTTTAGGAGTCAGCGATAAAGCTGTGTCCAAGTGGGAGCGAGGCTTGGGACTTCCAGACATTTCCTGCCTGCGTAAGCTCTCGGTATTGCTGGATACGGACACGGACAGCCTTCTAACCGGCGATGTGATTCACCACGACAGTGGGTGGCACGGTGTGCTGCTGTTGGATCAAACCAACACCGGAGTGGATCTGCGCACGATGGTGTATGATAAACCCATGGTTTCCTTTCTGCTGGGATACTTCCTGTTGGTAGGTATCAAAAAAGTTTTGGTGGTTTGTTCGGAAAAAGAAATTGCCTATATGCAATCCGAGTTTGGTGATGGCAGTTGTTTGGGTATTCAGTTGTACTACAGTTCCGGCAGTATTCATGAAGCTTTGAAAGAATACCCCTCCGTAGAGGAATGCACGAATTTTATGATCGTTTATGGAAGAACGTTCATTTACGGTGTGGATCAGACCCGATTCTTCCAAAAAGCCATGATCAACCGTGATCGCTTGACAGTGTTGTCGCTGCCCCGGGGAAACAAGCCGTACCGACAAAAACTGAGCTTTGACAATGATAGAAAGATCATATGCGAGGCAGATACAGAAGAACTGAATACGCAATATGATTATTACGAAATTCCTGTGGTGTTTTGCCCGAGAAACCTGTTGGAAGCCGTTGTCAATATCATTGCGGATGGTTCCATTGCTGATAATTCGGTCATGAGAGATCAGTATCTGTATACAGAAGTGTTGGACAGAGGCTTTGTTGAAATGACGATGGATACCTGGGGAGATATTTTGAGTGTTGCCAGTTTCGTCAAAATCGTGGAGCAGGCTTGCGGTATGAATCTGTATAGCTTGGAAGAAATTGCCTGGCGCCGTGGATTTATCAGCACAGAACAGCTGCAAAAACTGGCTGAAAAGCAGAATAATGCTGCCTATGCGAGTTACTTAAAACGTCTGTGTGGAAACAGTTGAGTTTTGATAAAAAAATCCCTCTCCTTAGAAGGAGAGGGATTTTTTTGATGATAGAGATTACGATTTCTTCATAATGTAATGGTTCCAGGTCCATCTGATGACGCTGCTCAATCCTTCGATACGGAAACGCCCCCAAGCCTTCCGGAAAGGATCGATAAGATTCAGAATTCTGGACTTCATGTGAAGCGGCCACAGATAGTATCTGCGAGGATTGGCGGGTGCTTTATGATGGAACAGTGCCGGAACGTTGGCGATGGTATGGTTACCTTGCGCTTCTTCGGAGAAGGAGCAACGCAGTGTATTCTGTGCGTTTTCTACGATCTGTGCCTGCAGCAGGGGATCACTGAGGTGATCGATGGCGGCGAGCCATGCTTCTTTGGTGTTTTCGCACAAAAGTCCGGTTTCTCCGTCTTGAATAAAGCTTGCGTAAGGCGCCACATTGGAATAAATACAAGGGATTCCCGCGGAACTGAACTCGATAAATTTATTGATATACTTGCTCTGGGCGAAAGGACTGGCGATCAGTGGTGCAATACCCATGGAGAAGCGGTTGTTTCGCAGAAAGGCTTTGAATTCATCCAAAGAGGTGCGGGGACGGAAACAGACGTCCATTTGGCTTTCGTATTCGCCAAGATCCGGATGGACAGACATAAAGGTGAACTTTAGCCTGCCGCGGTATTTTGTCACCAGATCCGGTAGGATGGGCTTGATGATGGCATCGAATACGCCGGTGGTGCTGTCATTCACATAATATACGATGTGCAGCTGATCAGAGTCCATCGCCTGTCTGGCTTGAAGCTCTGCTTCGGTAACCACGGTATCGCCCACATGGTACGGCTTTCCACCGCCGATGGCACTCATCTTCTTGGCCAGCGTTACATTGGGGGAGAAAATGAAGTCTGCCGTGGTAAGCGCTTTGCGCAGCGAGGAGGCCTGCAGCGGACGTCTGAGCGTGTAATGCTCCATAGAAAAAAAGTCATCGTCGATGGCTTCGATGCAGAAGCGTCCCATTTTAGAGGCAATCGCCAAGATATCTGCCTCCAGACAGGATTGCGTCCGGATGGCAAACACCACGTCGCTCCATAAAAGGTCATCCCAAGTGACGAAGGCAGTTTGCTTCAGCCGCAGGGAACAGCCCATCTTTTCGGCGATAGGGCGCAACGGCCTTTCGTGCAAAAGCACCGGAGGCTCCATCAACGTGTAGATCATCAAAATGTTGGACATAACAGGTTACCTCTTTATCATGCCTTTGAGGATGCCAAGAGCCTCTGCAAGACAGGGATTCTTGGTGATCACAGCCAGCGTAAAATATACCACAACACCGGTGGCAACCTGCAGGATCAAAACCAGCAGATTGCTCATCTGCAGCAACCCCACCAAATAAACCACGGCAGCCATCGCGACAGACATCATGAGGGGTGCGGCAATATCGGAAAACCATTCGCGGTAACTGTAGCCAATGTAGCGCTTTACAATAGCCTGCGTGATCAGTACGACAACAATGGCTACGCCGGAGGAGATATAAGAAACCGTGATCAGGGAGAAGCGGAAAACAAATACGCCGAGAAGCATATTGGCCATCAGTAAACAAAACCGGATGATCTCGACCATGGTTGCCTTTTTGGAGTCACCGAGGGCATAGATCAGCTGCATGTTGATGGAGCGGAAAGGGTTCATCAGATAATAGATACAGGACGTGATCAAAAACGGCGCGGCGGGCAGCCACTTTTCAGTGAAGAGGAAGATAATCGTCCGCTCACCGACAAACGCCAGACCAATCATCATCGGAATCAGAATAAAAGCAGACATGGATGCAATTTTTCTGGTCATGGCTTTGAGCCGGGGAAGATCCGATTGGGTTTCTGCCATGGCAGGAAGCAAAACACCAGAAATGGCGCCGAACGTATGCAGGCAAATCAGCTCGGGAAGCTGTCCGCCTTTGGAGGTGTAGCCCAAGACTTCGACAGAGTAATGCTTACCGTAAACGGTGCCGGGAATATTGTTACCAAGAAAGTCCAGTACGCCGGCAAACAGTACAAAGGAACTGAAGGACAGCAGAGACTTCATGCGCTTGAAGGACAGTTCCTTGGAGGGTTTCCATTTTACAAAGAAGAACAAAATGAAGGAATAGGAACCGGACTGGATCAAGGTGTAGAACACCAGTGCCCAGACTCCCAAGCCGGCATAGGCCATCACGATACCGGTCACACCGCCGATGACGGTGGCGATAAAGTTAGTGATGAACTGAGCTTTGAACTGGAACTGCCGTGTGATCATAGCACCGCGGACAACACCCAGAGCGCACAGGAACAGCGAGAGCATCTGGACGCGAAGCACTGGCTTGATCATAGGCTCTTCATAAAAGTCTGCGATAAAAGGCGCGGCGAAGAAGCAGACCACGTACAAAACCGCTGCCACGATCATGCAGAAGATGAAAACGGTGGTATAGTCCACGTTATCCACATCTTCTTTTCTGACCAGAGCCGTCCCCAAACCACTGGCCACCAGAGAAGAGGAAAGATTGATGAAGATAGCGGTAAGAGCCACAATGCCGTAATCCTCCGGCAGCAGTAGGCGAGCCAGCAGAATAGAAATCAGTAGAGAGACGCCTCGGGTGGACAAGGACTCCACCATTTTCCATGCAGCGCTGGATACAAACACTTTTTTGTTGATATTAGCCAAAGTGAATTTACCTCCTCATGATAGCTGGGAAAAAAGAAGATTCTTTTGAAAATTATGAATGGCATCTCCGCCAATCCAGAAACCGTAAACAAACCACAATAAGAAAGCGCAGAAAAATGGCAAAAAGACGCGAAGAGCGCGCTTAACCTTGACGGTTTCAGCTGTATCGCCTTTTCGCGAACACAGTGTTTCGGAGAGAAAGACATAATAAAGCGGCATTAACGTAATCAGATAACGCAAAAAAACAACGCTTTTGAAAATTGCACCGCTGAAAGACAGGAGCGTCAATGCGCCGATTTTAGACATGGTGATGACATCCTCCTGGCTTGTACATCCGGATATGGGATACTTAGGCAAAAATTTTTTGCTGTAGTACAACAAGAAAATCATCACCAGCGCCAAAGCAAGAGCGAAGATATAGATTTTGCCAAAGAAGAACGAAAAGTGAAACCAATGGAGGACTTTCTCACTGGAAGTGATTCGGGAAAGAATAAGATACGGGAGGTTGGTTTTTGCGACGAGAACCAACGCGGGAATCACAGCCAGAGTCGTAACCAGCAATGTGGAGAATTTGAACTTGCGAATAGCGGCAATGGGAAGAATGAAGAAAAACACAGAATTATAGTGGAATAAGGTTGCCAAAAGAACGGTGAAAAAGTATTTCAACAAATAACAGTTTTTCTTTTCAAACAGAAAATGCACGGCGTAAAGGATGATGGCGCCGGACAGCGAATTGCGCAAGCCGGAGGGAGCAGCGCATAAAGGGAAAACCAATAGCAGCGCCAAAGCAAAATTAACATTTTGAGTAAAGAAGCGAATTGCTTCATAATACAAAGCCGCCATCAACATGCCGAGAAATGTCCGGAAAAAGACAAAAGAGAACCCGAGAGAGCTGAAAACCTTGCACAGCAGCATATAGCCCGGCTCATGGGTGGCAAAGATGGGATCAAAACAGTTATAATACATGGTCTCGTAGACCCAGTAATCGGCAGAACCCTCATTGAAACCAATCAGAATGCTGATGTATAAAAGGATAGCTGTGCTAACGCATTTGGACTCTTTTTTATATAAACCTAAAAGAACAAATAATAAAGCAACAATATATCCCATGGGCAAACTCCGGACAGTATCAAGTGCGTGAAAAACCGGCGGTGCTGTACGCAGTATATCACCAAGTCCTCATATCAGCGGATAAACTAGCATCCGTAATTATTTATTATACCATTTTAACAGTAAATATGCAAGAAGCTTCGCGCTATGTGTCGAACGTGTTCTAATCTCTGTGGAATAATGATGTCTGAGAGCGGATGCCAAAACTCGTCAGAGCGTTGAGAACCTGTTTCCGGAGTGGGCTGAAAGATGGCGCAGAGAGAGCGAAAAATACGGTTGCGGGCAGTAAAAGTAAACGGTTAGTCGGTTGAAAAAGCAGATAATTTTGCGTATTCTAATAAAAGTAATAATGCATAGTAAGAAGGGTATATCCATGGAAAGAAAAAAGATTCTGATTCCCGGTGGTAAGTATTCCGACCTTGCACTGGTCAATGCAGCACATCGTCTGGGATTGTATGTCATTACGGCCGGCACACACGCCCATGCACCGGCTCATCAGTTTGCTGACGAGTATGCTTGCGTAGACTATTCCGATAAGGAAGCGATGCTGCAGCTGGCAAAGGATAAGCAGATCGACTATATGTGCACCTGCGCCAACGATTTTGGTATGATCTCCACCGCCTATGTGTGTGAGCAGCTGGGCCTGCCCGGTCACGACTCCTATGAGACTACGCTGACGATCCACAATAAGGACCGTTTTAAGGCTGTGGCCAAGAAGCTGGGGCTGCACACTCCCATCTCCGAGGTTTTTACCGATCGAGAAGAGGCTGTTAAATATATCCTGAGCTGCAAGGACAAGGTGATTGTCAAGCCTGTGGACAATGTAGCCAGCATCGGTGTTTCTCAGCCCAATACGGACGAGGAAAAGGTTGCCGCTATCGATTTGGCATTTTCCAAGTCCAAGATCAAGTCCATTTTGGTGGAGCCCTTTATTGAAGGCTTCTTTACCGTTGTGACCTGTATGATCATCAATCAGGAAGTAGTGGGCTTCTTTGCAAACTCTGCCATGACCTATCCTCAAGGCGAGAAAATTGCACCCCCCTTCCCCGCGTATTCCCGCTCCAACGGCGGTATGCAGCCTGCTCCCTATATGGAGGACTGGGCTCCTACGATCATTGAAGATTTCAATAAGCTGGCACGGGAACTGAAAATGGTTGACGGCAAGCTTCACGCAGAACTGCTGTTGAATCCTGAAACCCGTCAGGCACAGATTTTTGACTTGCACCGTCGCATGTCCGGCTTTGATGAGCCGCTGCCCGAGTGGGATTACAACACCAGCCTGATGTGGGAAGATTGGATCGTAAGGGCTGAGTGCGGCATGGATCTTTCTGATTTCCCCAGAGGTGTGAAACAGGATCGTTATTTCCACTACCGCGAGGTGTATGCGCCCCGCAACGGCAAGCTGAAGAAGATGGTATTTGATGACTATCTGACTGCCAGCATGGTTCCTGCGATTCGAGGCAGTGAGTTCGCAATTGGTACGCTCTGCAGCGGTCATGTGACGCCTCTGCGATTCCAGAAGAACTTCACTATCGAGAATGTGGAGATCACGGACTATAAGCATGAGCCTTTGGCTTATGTGAAGCTGCGCTTTAACACAATTAAGGATGCGGAATATATGTCTGACTTTGTGGAGGACCATTTCTACGAGCACGTAACATTTGAATACGAAGATTAATTGGAAAAGGAGAAACGACGATGAAGAATTTGAAGAAGATTTTTGCTCTGCTGCTGGCGCTGCTGATGGTTGCCGGCTGCCTCACTGCTTGCGGTGACAAGCAGAACGGCGGTGACGACGAGATCAAGTATGATGAAAACGGCAATCCTGACCTGAGCGGCAAGACTCTGAAAATCGGCTATATCGGCAACATGACCGACTCCGACTGCGAGATCCAGCAGAACGTAATCAACCTGTTTATGGATAAGTGGAAGGCCGAAGGGACTCTGTACGGTGCCGACGTGGAGCTGATTGCTTACGATAACGGCAACAATGGCCAGCAGGATACCGAGATGTCCATTAAGAGCGCCCAGAAGCTGATCAGCAGCGACAAGGTGCAGGTCATCATTCCTGCCCAGATGTCCAACATCATTCAGGCGACCGGTGATATCATCAACAGCGCCAAGGTGCTGGATATCGGCCTGGGTCTGTCTGTTACCTGGATGCAGCAGGGCTGGGACTATGTATACCGCAGCGCCCTGTGCAACGACTTCCAGATTCCTTCCATTACTGCTGCAATGACCGAACTGAACCAGAAGAACATTGCGCTTCTGTATGCCAACACCGATAACTGCCTGACCTTCCGTGATTCCCTGAAGGCTGGCTGTAAGGATGCCGGCATCAACATCGTCTGCGAAGAGATGTTGCCCTCCGCTTCTACCTCTGCCAGCAGCGGCAGCGGCACAGGTATCACCGGCCAGATCACCAAGGCCATCCAGTCCAAGCCCGACGCCATCTTCATCTCCCACATGGGCAATGAGTACGGTACTGTCGTCAAGCAGATCCGTCAGTCCGGCTTCAAGGGCATCATTTATCTGGGCCAGAACCTGTGGGCCGAGGAAATCGAGTCCATCGGTAACGAAGAGGTCAACGGTGTTGTGCTGTGCTCCCCCTATGTTACTTACGCCAATGTGGAAGACTGCAAGGATCCCTTCATTTACGAAGTGCTGAAGGCTTACAAGGAAAAGTACGGCGTTTGCCCCACTTCCGAAATGGTCTACAAGGCTTGGGACGCTATGCTGCTGCTGGAGAATGCTGTTCTGGCTGCCAAGTCCATCAATTCCGAAGACATGCAAGCTGCGATCTCCTCTCTGAAGTTTGACGGCTGCGGCGGCGTGATGGACTTCACCACCGGTTCCAACGAGTGCTACTTCACTGCCCGTCCCTGGGTGTATACCGGCCAGGGTGCTGCCGGCGGCGTGGTGCTGATGGAAGAGTGGCTGAAGAGCGATCTGGCAAAGAACATCGTCATCACCAACAGCTGATGCTTCCGGAAAGCGGAACGAGTTAAAAAATCAAAAACAGACTAAGGGCGAATTTCGCCCTTAGTCTGTTTTCAAAGATAGGTTGAGATAGATATGAAGATTTTTTTACAACTATTGATTCCCGGCCTTTGTTTGGGCTGCGTGTACGGCTTGAATGGCGTGGGCGCATCCCTGCTGTATAAGGGGTCCCGCACAATCAACAATGCGCAGGGTTCCGTGGTTGGTATTGCTGCGCTGCTGGGCTATACGCTGCAGCGCAACCTGGGATTGGGGTTGCTTGCCTCTACGCTGATTTCCACCGTTGTGATGTTCTTCTTTGGCGTGATTTTACAGGTGGGGATTGTGTCTAAGGTGGAAAAGCGTTCCGCGGCCAATGTTGTTGTGGCAACCTTGGCGCTGAGCCTGATTCTGACCAGTGCAAGCAACCTGATTTTCGGTACCATTGTTTATGAATCCGCCGTGATCACCATTAACGGCAGCAAATACCTGCACATTGCCGCAGCTGATGTGGATATTCTGTGGTCCAATATTGTGGCCATCGGTGTGTCACTGGCAGCTATGCTGGGTATTCACCTTTTCTTGAACAAGACCAAGTTCGGTGCCGGTATGCGAGCCGCGGCCATGGATCCAATGGCTGCCGAGTCTTGCGGTGTCAGCGTAGTGGCGACCCGTGCGGTAACTTGGGGCTTGATGTCTGCGCTGGGTGCTTTGGGCGGCTGCCTGACCGGCCCCTTGTTCGGTGTCAGCACCAGAATCGGTGTGGCTACCGGTGCCAAGGGTAATACCGGTGCGGTGCTGGGTGGCTACGGCAATATGTATGGTGCTATCATTGGTGGTATTATTATCGGCTTGGTGGAGACTGCCTTTGGCTACATCTACAGCCCTTATCAGATGGCATTTACCAATGCGTTGTTCCTGGTGTTCCTGCTGCTGTTGCCTCGCGGCATTATGAACGAGAAGGCACTGGAGGAGGGCTAAGATATGAAATTTGGTAATATGACAAAGGGCAAGCTGATGCTCGGCGTTGCCTTAACTGTATTGGCGCTCCTGATTCCTTTGATTTGCGGCTTGTTCGGCAGTGGCGTATATCTGCTGAATGTGATCAATTATATTTTTGTATATATCATTGCGTCCACGGGTTTGAACGTAATGACCGGCTACTCCGGACAGATCAATCTGGGTGGAGCAGCTTATTTCTCGGTAGGCGCTTACGGTGTGGTGATCCTGTGTAATGCCGGTTTGCCCACAATTGTTTCCGTGATTCTCGCCATGCTGATCGTGGCACTGTTTGGATTCCTGACTGCTATCCCTGCGGCGAAGCTGAAGTTCCACTTCCTGGCACTGGCGACAATGGCGGTGGGCGAAATCGTCAACAACCTGTTGGTCGTTTCTCCCGGTGGTATTACCAACGATACCCACGGCATGTTCGTTAAGTCCATGAAGCTGTTTGGCATTACCTTTGGAAACGATACGTCTTTGTACTATCTGCTTTTGATTGTCACAATTGCCTGCTTGATCTTCACCTGGGCATTTATCCGTTCCAGAACGGGCCGCGCCTGTGTGGCTACCCGCGACAGCGTTGATGCTGCCGGCAGCTGCGGCATTGATGTACGTAAGTACAAAATTATTGCCACGGTTGTTTCCTGCGTGATTATCGGTTTTGGCGGATTCCTGTTTGCCTATCTTAACCGCTACATTTCTCCCGATACCTTTGCAGCCGGCAAATCTACCATGTTTATGTCCATGATGATGCTGGGCGGCTCCGGTACTTTGCTGGGTCCTGCCATCGGCGCGGTTTTGATTACTTTGATCATGGAAGTCCTGCGTGGTATTCCCGGCAGCGGCATGTATATGCAGATGTCCTACGGTGTGGTATTGCTGGTGGTCATGATGTTCCTACCTCAGGGCCTGTCCGGCCTGCTTGCTAACATGAAAGTGAAGCGGCTGAAAAAGAAACTGGGAGAGGAGGAGACGGTATGCTGAAAGTAGACCATGTGTGTCTGGAGTTTGATGGTCTGAAAGCTGTGGACGATGTCTGTCTGCAGGTGGAAAAGGGTACCGTTACAGCGTTGATCGGACCCAACGGTGCCGGTAAGACCACCCTCTTTAACATCATTGCCGGTGTTTACACGCCTAAATCCGGTGAGATTTATCTGGAAGACAAGCCGATTACCGGAAAGAAAACGTTTGAAATCTGCGGTGAGGGTATTGCCAGAACGTATCAGGTGATCAAACTGTTTTCCGGCATGACCGTGCTGGAAAATGTGCTGGTGGGTATGCATTCCCGACTGAAGGCCAACTTCTGGCAGGGCGTTTTTCGCACGAAAAAGACTCGCGCCGAGGAAAAGGCAGCTTTGGAAAAGGCGCATGAGTTGCTGCGGCTGGTGGGCTTGGAAGCATATGCACAGTTTCCTGCGGGCAGTTTGGCTTATGGCCAGCAGAGATTGCTGGAGATTGCCAGAGCGCTGGCCTCCGACCCAAAACTGCTGCTGCTGGATGAACCGGCAGCCGGTATGAATACCACGGAAAAGTTTGAACTGAACGAACGAATCCGTGCCATTACAAAAATGGGCATCACGGTGTTGATCGTAGAGCACGATATGGCTATGGTGATGAGCATTGCGGACAAGATTTATGTGATCAACTCCGGTAAGAATCTTGCCGAGGGCAGCAGCGAGGAAATTGCCAATAATCAGGCTGTGATCGAAGCGTATTTGGGAAGAGGTGATATCTGATGGCACATATGCTGGAACTGCAGGATATGAACTATTATTACGGCGGTATTCACGCTGTCAAAGGTATCAACCTGTATGTAGATAAAGGGGAAATTGTGACCTTGATCGGTGCCAACGGTGCCGGTAAATCTACTACCTTGAATACCATTGCCGGATTGACCAATTCGCTGGGTGTTCGTGGTAAAATTCTTTTCAATGGCGAGAATATTGCCGGCAAACGCGGCAGTGCCATCTGCAAAAAAGGGATAATGGCTGTCGTGGAAGGCCGCCATATTTTTGCCCAAATGAGCGTTTATGAGAACCTGAAGATGGGTGCCTATCGCCGCAAGGATAAGGCGGAGATCGAGAAGGATATCCGCGGTGTGTATGAGATTTTCCCCCGTTTGGAAGAACGTAAGAATCAGATGGGTGGTACGCTGTCCGGTGGTGAGCAGCAGATGCTGGCCATTGGCCGTGCACTGGTGAACAAGCCGGAGATCATTCTTTTGGATGAGCCTTCGCTGGGCCTTGCACCGATTATTGTGGAGGATATTTTCAAGACCATCAAAGAAATCAATCGCGTGAGTGGTACAACGATTTTGCTGGTGGAGCAGAACTCACGTATTGCATTGAATACGGCTTCCCGCGGCTATGTGTTGCAAAATGGCGAGATCGCTATCAGCGGTTCGTGTGAGGAACTGCGCAATGATCCGAGAGTACAGCACGCCTATTTAGGATTGGCTTAAAAAGCGAAAGACACGGATTTTCCGTGTCTTTCTTCGTTATACGGACGTCCTTTTCCTCCATAAGATGGAGAGAAAAGGAGGCGTGTGCTATGATTTCTGCGGCATTGCTGCTGCTTTCTCACAGTTTATTTTTTTCACTGCATCTGGAGGGAAATCCTTCGTCTTTCCCCAAACCGCTGAGTGCAGCAGAGGAAAAAGAATATCTTGAGCGCTGGGCTAACGGCGATTTGGAGGCACGAAACCTGTTGGTGGAGCACAATTTACGCCTGGTGGCACACATTATCAAGAAGTATTACACGCAAGCTGACAATCAGGAGGACCTCATCTCTATCGGCACGATTGGCCTGATTAAGGCGGTTAATACATTCCGCAGTGATAAAAACATCCGGTTGGTGACGTATGCATCCAAATGTATTGAGAATGCTATCCTATCATAACGGCTTGTTTTGGAGCATACGGTGAAAATCAAGCTCCCTCCGATGAAAAATGGCGAGTATTTCGCCGCTTGGATAGCCGTTCTTATTTGATGGTACAGAACATTAT
>SVLK01000021.1 GCA_015067975.1 Oscillospiraceae bacterium
TAAAGGGATAAGGTGAGCAGATTGCGAAAAACCCTTTATTTTCAAGGCTTTTAGAGGAATTCATTAACGCCCTACAATAAGCGATAATGATTTAAGAAAAGTTAGTTTTCAAATTCTTATTTATCGCTCAGTTTACTCTATCATATTTTTTCGCCGCTTTCAACGCATAGTGAAACTGACGAAGATAACATCCGTCAGTCCAAAAGTAAATTGGGACATTGATTTTGTGCAATTGACGATAGAATAGAATATCGCTATAATATGAGTAATTATTTGCTCCAAGGAGGATGCTTTATGCTTAATCAAATCTGCCATCAGTTAGGTACTGCTCCGTCCCTGATCCGCGAACTATTTGCCTACGGACTGCAGCAAGCAGCGATTGTCGGCGCAGAAAACGTGTACGATTATTCTCTTGGTAATCCCAGTATTCCTGCTCCGGCAGCTGTAAATCAAGCGATTTGCGATATCCTTTCCGATACTGATTCCATTAAAGTGCACGGTTATTCTATGGCAGCCGGCTTTGAAGGTACCCGAACCGCTATCGCAGAAAACTTGAACCGTCGTTTCGGTACAAATTATAAAGCATCCAATCTCTTTTTGACTTGCGGTGCAGCACCGGCGCTGCTCTCTGTGATTAAAGCACTGACAGTAAACAGCGACAGTGAAATCATGGCCATTGCGCCTTTCTTCCCTGAGTATCGGCCTTACGCCGAATCCAACGGCGCTAAGCTGGTGGTTGTTCCGGCTGATACGGAAGCTTTTCAAATCAATATGACGGCGCTGGAGTCCTTGATTTCTCCCAATACGCAAGGCATTATCATTAACTCTCCCAACAATCCTTCCGGCGTGGTCTACAGCCGCCAGACACTGCAGACGCTGGCACAGCTGCTGAGTGAAAGAGCAAAGGAATATGGCCATCCCATCTACATCATCGCCGACGAGCCTTACCGCGAACTGGTCTACGGCAATGTGGAAGTACCCTTCATCCCCGAAATCTATCCTGACACGATCGTCTGCTATTCCTACTCCAAGTCTCTTTCTCTGCCCGGTGAGCGTATCGGCTATGTGCTGGTGCCTGACTGTGTAACAGACAGTAGCGATGTATATGCCGCTGTTGCAGGTGCTGGCCGTGCAATGGGCCACGTCTGTCCTCCGACACTGATTCAGCTGGTAATCGAGCGTTGTGCCAACGAAGTGCCCGATCTGGCCGCTTACGACGAAAACCGCTTGCTGCTGCACGGCGCTCTGACCGAAATGGGCTATGAATGTGCAAAACCGGACGGCGCTTTCTATCTGTTTGTCAAAGCTCCCAACGGTGATGCCAATGCCTTCTCCCAGAAAGCCAAACTTGAACACAATCTGTTGGTTGTTCCCGGTGATGCTTTTGGATGCCCCGGCTACATGCGACTCTCTTACTGTGTCAGCAATGAAATGATCCGCCGTTCCCTGCCTGCATTTAAAACAATGATAGAAGCTTATCAATAATTCCGAATAGCGGTACGAGCAATCGTGCCGCTATTTCTGTGCTAAATTCCTATTGCAATCTACCTGCTTTCTCACTATAATACCAATTATGTTTGTAAAGAAAGAGGTGCTTACGTATGAGCAAAGTCTACATCCCCGAAGGCTACAAGACGCCGCTTTCTGTGTATGAGATGCAGAGAGCTATTGAATTCATCAAGAGTAATTTTCAGGTGAATCTGGGTAATGCGCTGAATCTGCGCCGTGTATCCGCTCCCCTGTTCGTTGATGAAAATTCGGGTTTGAATGACAACCTCAACGGCGTGGAGCGCCCGGTTCGTTTCGATATTCCCGACGTTAATGCCAACGCACAGGTCGTGCATTCCTTGGCCAAGTGGAAGCGTTTGGCACTTAAACGCTATGAGTTCCACGAGGGCAAGGGACTGTTTACTGATATGAACGCGATTCGTCGCGACGAAGAAGTAGACAATATCCATTCCATTTATGTGGACCAGTGGGACTGGGAGAAGATCATCAGCCGTGAAGATCGAACGATTGCTTATTTAAAGCAGTCTGTCCGTGCTATCGTGGGCGCAGTATGCGAAACAAATGAAGCACTGCAGATCGCTTTCCCCAGCCTGCACACCAAATTGGATCGTGACGTTTTCTTCATCACATCTCAGGAATTGGAAGACCGCTATCCTGATCTGACGCCCAAAGAGCGTGAAAATGCGATCTGCAGTGAGCATCACACCGTGTTTTTGATGCAGATTGGCGGCAAACTACAGCGTTCCGGCCAGCCGCATGACGGTCGTGCCCCTGACTATGACGATTGGCAGCTGAACGGCGACTTGCTGATGTGGAACGAAGTTCTCGGTCATGCATTTGAAATTTCCTCCATGGGCATTCGCGTAGATGAGGAGTCTATGGATCGTCAGCTGCGTGAGCGCGGCTGTGATGACCGCCGCGAACTTCCCTTCCATAAAATGCTTCTGAATGGCGAACTCCCCCTAACGATTGGCGGCGGTATCGGTCAGTCCCGTCTGTGCATGCTGATGATCGCTACTTGCCATATCGGCGAGGTACAGTCCAGCATGTGGGATCAGGAGACCGTTGAAACCTGCGAAAAAGCTGGCATCATGCTTCTGTAACGCCAAAAGAGACGCAACAGTAAATGTTGCGTCTCTTTTTTAATATATTTCGCCATCAAACCATTTTTTGAAGCTTACTCTTGGATTGCGCTCCGTGTATCCGGTTGACAATTTTTCCTTCTTTAATAACCAAAAAAGTGGGAACGCTCATAATATCAAACTGTCGTGCTAATTCCGGCTGCTCATCGATGTTCACCTTGCCAACTTTAATATCACGGCGCTCATCTGCAATCTGATCTACAATCGGTGAAACCGTGCGGCAAGGTCCGCACCAAGATGCCCAGAAATCCAGCAAAACCGGCTTGTCGCTGTTCATGACTTCGTTGTGAAAATTGCTTTGATTAATATCGATAGCGGACATTCTTTCTTCCTCCGTGCGTTTTCTGTGTGTAGTATAACCAAAAATGCGGAGTATTTGTTTAATAGGGGAAAATTTCTGATCGTTGTTGCCTAGGAAGAAGAATCGTAGTATGGTAAGAGCATATCTCATTGGCAGGAGTTGACTATATGTTTCATGTTAAAGAAAGAAAACTGAAACTTCCCGGGTTACAGATGGATTATATTACTTTCGGAAAAGGTCCAAAACCGTTGATTATGATCCAGGGACTCAATACAAATGGAATCAAAGGAACCGGAATTCCTCTTGCGTTCATGTATAGGCTCTTTGCCAGAAGTTTTAAAGTATATCTTTTTGATCGGAGAGATACGATTAAGGATGGAATTACGGTAAGAGAACTGGCCAATGATGTGGCAGCGGCAATGGATTCTTTGAATATCAAAGATGCGGCTGTTTTAGGCGTTTCACAAGGCGGCATGATTGCACAATACCTGGCAATCGACCGACCGGACTTGGTTAACAAGATGGTACTGGCTGTAACACTTACGAAAAACAATCCAACTGTGGTTGCTGCAATTGAAAGATGGATTGATATGACACAGCGCAATGACATAAGTGCATTGGTTGCCGACATGTCAAATACGATGTATTCTCCGGCTTATGTGAAGCGATACACGCTACTTATGCCTCTCTTGACTATTTTGCAGAAGCCAAAAGATCCGCAGAAATTCATTCGGCTTGCAAAAGCCTGTCTCACGTGCGATACCTATCAGGAATTAGACAAGATCCATTGCCCTGTTCTTGTCATTGGCGCTGCTCAGGATAAGGTTGTTGGTTCTACGGCTTATATAGAAATTGCTGAAAAACTGGGATGTGAGCTTTTCGTGTATGAAGACTTGGGTCATGCGGCCTATGAAGAAGCGAAGAACTTTAACCGGAAAGTGTATGATTTCTTAAAATAAAGAAAAAACGACAAGGTACGCTCTGATCCGCACCTTGTCGTTCTAAAAATGTATTGTCAGGCCTCAATGGGACGATCCAGCGCCTCATTGATCTGCTGCAGATCTTGCTCCATGCGTTCAAAACCGCTCATATCGGGAGAAGCGATCATCTGTTGGGCAGCAAACAGTTTCTGGGAAAACTGCTCACTGAGCTCTACATACTGTCTGGCAGCCTGCTGGCACCAATCATACTGCTGTGAAATTGTCTGGCGCAGTTGGGCAATTGCGGCAGCACGGAATTCCTCGGTACGGCGATGGGCACTGATCTCAATATCGGCAATATGATCTTTCAGCGCACGGTACTCATTAGCCTGTATACGCAAAGCCTCTGCCTCGTCCTGCAATTGCTGTAACTGCTGCGACAGTTCTTCGACTTGGGCGACCAAAGCTGCGGCTTGCTGGGCCTGTTCTGCATTCTCCATGAATTCTTCACGCATCAAACGCAGCTCGCTCTCCATGCTTTGGTTGCTTTGCAGCAACGATTCATTCTCTTTTTCCAGCGACTCAATGCGCTCACGGCTCTCACGGGATGTCTTCTCAATAAAAGAAATGACGTCTTCGCGGTCAAAGCCTCCAAAAAGACAAGTCTTAAAGTTCGTGCTCATGCCAATATCCTCCAGCAAAACACATGTTTTCTTCCTAAACATAGCACAAAAATCGACACTTGACAAGGGAATAGAAAAAAATCAAAAAAAGTAAAATTTCCTCTTGCATTTTATAAAATGATGTGTTATTATAACTAAGCTGTCTGTGAGACATGCGCCGTTAGCTCAGCTGGATAGAGCGTCTGGCTACGGACCAGAAGGTCAGGAGTTCGAATCTCTTACGGCGTGCCAAAAGCCCTGCATCGCAAGATGTGGGGCTTTTGTTTTACTCTATGATACCAAATAAAGGCGCCGATAAATCGGTGCCTTTATTTATACTTATTCAACTGTAACGAGTTCTCCCAATATTACATACCGCGCATTATCATAAGCAGATGTGCAAGTGGATAACGTAACAATGTTTCCGTCCGGATAACCATTGTCAGAACTAAAGGTAGAATTTGCCATTAAATCACTGATGACATCCGACGAAGGCCAAATGGTATAGATAGGCGCATTATGATCGACAATACAGCCGGCAAACAAATCCATGCGGTAGTTCTGCTGCGGCGTCATAATATAAATGTACGGATGCGCATCATAGAAACTCTGGGTTTTGTAGTTCATCAATTCCGCAAACATGGCACCCGTCTTCATATTGTGACCGTAAATCAGCGTATTGCTGTCGGAAAAATCGGAGGAGTTTTCGAAGTCCATAAAGATAGAACCGTTTTCGTTCCAGCTGTCATCGATCAGGTGCGTCAGGTAGTAGTCATTGTCTGAGCCTTGAACAATGGGATAGTTGATCAAGGTATTGGGGCAATAGATCCAACCAACGATATCCGGGTTGATGGCGAACAGGGATTCAAAGTCTACCTCGATTTTTTCGGGGTCTCCCTCCCCTGCTCCGTTGCCGGAGCTGTTCCCCTCTTCATTACCGGAATGATAGTCAACAAACTTGGACGCCTCTTTATTGATATCGTCACTGCGCTGTTTTTCCATGAAATAGGAACCAAGCTGATAGGCCGCAAATGCAAAAATTGCGATAAATACGATTAGAAGTGTATAGAATAATCCTTTTTTCATATCTGCCCTCCTTGGGATTTTTTTTATTGTAGCAGAAAGTGCTTTGATATGCAAGAATGTGCCTGAAAACAAATAATCCTTTACTTGCAGGAAGAATTAAGGTAAAATATAAGAAATGCGGAAAGGAGCAACTTTTCATGATTCATTTTAACAGCGACTACCTGGAGGGCGCACATCCCCTCGTTATGGATAAACTGATGCAGACCAATATGACCCAGACCATCGGCTATAGCTGCGATGAGTTCTGCGATGCTGCACGTGAGAAGATCAAGGCTGCTTGCCAGGCTCCTGATGCTGATGTGCATTTCCTGGTTGGCGGCACACAGACCAATACAACGGTCATCGCCTCTATTCTTCGCCCCTATCAGGGTGTTTTGACTGCTGTCAGCGGTCACATTAACTGCCATGAAACCGGCGCTATCGAATCTACCGGACACAAGGTCATTGCGCTTCCCTCCGATGATGGAAAAATCACCGCCAAGCAGGTGGAAGAGTACTATCTGTGGCAGCAGAATGACGAGAGCGTTGAGCACATCGTGCAGCCCGGTATGGTTTATATTTCTCATCCCACCGAAGGCGGCACGCTCTACACAAAGGCAGAATTGACAGAGATGTTTGAAACCTGCCGCAAGCACGGTCTGCCTTTGTTCATTGACGGTGCACGTCTCGGCTACGGCCTGACTTCTGATTCCTCCGATTTGACGCTGCCCGAACTGGCACAGCTGTGCGACGTCTTCTATATCGGCGGTACCAAGGTCGGTCTCCTGTTCGGTGAGGCCGTTGTGATCATGAATGATGCACTGAAGCGTGATTTCCGTTACATGATAAAGCAGCGCGGCGGTATGTTGGCCAAGGGGCGTCTGCTGGGCATCCAGTTTGACGTTCTGTTTACCGATGATCTGTATTTCAAGATTGCCCGTCACGCCAACGAAATGGCCTATCAAATCCGTGATATCTTTGTGTCCAACGGCTATCCCCTGCTGTTTGAGTCCGATACCAACCAGCAATATCCCATTATGTCCGATGAGGAGTTAGCCACGATCGGCAAAAACTTCGGCTATGAGTATTGGACACGCGTTGACGAGACCCATTCCGGTGTTCGTTTCTGTGCCAGCTGGGCAACCACACAGGAACAAGTCGATGCACTTCGTGTAGCGATTGCCGAACTGAAAAAATAAGCATATCTCAAAAACGTCTTCGCGGGTTCGCCGCGAAGACGTTTCAACCGAGGAGGACTATATGAGCAAAGTATGCCAAAGTAAAGATCTGGAAGCACTTTTGCAGCGAAAAGGGTTGCTGGTGCAGGCTTGCTCCCAGAACGTTGAATTTACGGGAATCTGCAACAACTCTAAAGAAGCAAAATGCGGCGACCTGTTTGTATGTAAAGGAATGGCATTCAAGCCGGAATATTTGAAAATGGCAGCTGAACGTGGCGCCGTGATTTACATGGCGGAGCAGAAGCCTATTGATATTGTGGACTTGCCCTATATTCTGGTCAGCGACGTACGCAAGGCACAGAGCGTGTTGGCTCGCTGGTTCTACGATGAACCTTCCAACAGTTTCCGCCTTGTTGGTGTGACCGGTACCAAAGGAAAGACCACCACGACTCATATGGCGCATGCTGTGATGAATGCTGTCTATGGCCGCGAGACCGGGCTGATTTCCGGCGTGACCTGCAGTGTCGGCAGCGAGGTGGAAGCACCCCATATCTCGACCCCCGAGTCTTTGGAATTGCAGTATTTTTATTCTCTGGCTCGTCAGAACGGGCTTCCCGCTGTTACTTCTGAGATTTCCAGTCAGGCATACAATGTTGACCGCGTATACGATCAGCCTTTTGACTACGGTATTTTCCTGAATATTGCCCCTGATCACATTTCCGATTACGAGCATCCCACCATGGAAAACTATCTGTGGTGTAAGATCAAGCTTCTGGAAAACAGCGATGTAGGCATCATCTGCCGCGATACCGATTATTTCGATACGGTTTATAATGCCGCTAAGGCCAAGTGCCGCCGCGTTTGTCTCGTGGGTGAAGCAGAGGATTGTGATTACCGTTTCCATAACGTTGAAAAGCGTAAGCCTGCTGGCTATACGTTCCTTGTTACGGAGAAAGAAACCGGTGAAACACATCCCTATGCCATTTTAATGGACGGCGTATTCAACATTAAAAACGCTGTGGCAGCCATTGCGGTAGGGCGAATGGAAGGTGGAGATCCTGCTGCGATTGCCGATGCCTTGCGCGATTTGACTGTCGAAGGACGCGGTGACGTGTATGTCGGAGGCGGTGTGACAGTCATCGTCAACTACATGCACAACGGCATCAGCTGTCAGGCAGTTTTGGAAGCGCTGGAGAAGGATTATCCCGACACCCATAAGGTCGTGATGATCGGTATCGGTTATCGGCGCTCCCCTACCCGCGTGGACGATATTGCCCGTATCTGCTCCAAGTATGCTGACCACTGCTACTTTACCGTGGAAGATCCGGATACTGATGATCCGGTAGACATCGTAAACCGCTTGGAAAAGGCGGCTGTGGGCGGCAAAGCAAAAATCACCAAAGAACCGGACCGTGGCCGTGCTGCAGAGCGCGCAGTTTGGGAAGCTCCCGATGGCGCTATTATTATTCTGGCCGGTAAAGGCGGTGAAACGACCCACAAAATCAACGGTGTTCAAGAACCCTATGAATCCGATCCCGGCATTGCTAAGCGCGTAATTGCTATGCGTGAGGCTGCAAAAGCTAAACAGAAATAAGTGAACAGAGGTTGCACGATCCTGTGCAACCTCTGTTTTTTTAGATATTCCGGGCGTCAATATCGAGGATACGGACTCCAATCTCATAGTCTTTGGCCTTATCATTGACCTTGTCCAGCACCAGTGATTTCTTTTCGTGCAGCAACTGCAATAAGAGTTCGTCTTTCTTCTCCTGCGGCATGGAAGCAATCATCTGCTTAGCAAATCCGGACAGTGAGTCGGTACTTTTGGCGATCAAGGCACGGAACCCACCTTTCTCCTCCAACTTGTCCGCGATGATCGGCAAAAGAAATTCTGTCAAAGATTCATAATCAATGTCATCTATCACGGCGCGAATCTCAATCATAGTATCGCCTCCTTCGCTTATATAAAACAGAGCCGGAAGAATTCCTTCCGGCTCTGTCAGTCATTTATGCCTTGGGGCCAGCGTTAACGACCTCTTCGCTCATGTGCGTATACTTCTTGAAGTTCTCAACGAAACTCTTGGCCAGTTCATGGGCCTTGGCGCGATAAGCATCCTTATCTTCCCAAGTGTTCTCAGGGATCAGCAGTTCTGCAGGAACGCCATCCACTGCGGTGGGCACTGCAACGCCAAAGAAGGGATCAGTGACAAATTCACCCTTTTCCAGATCGCCGTTCAGAGCAGCGGTGACCATCGCGCGGGTGTAGGACAGCTTGGTACGCTTACCGGTGCCGTTCCAGCCGGTATTGACCAGATACACGTTGGCGCCGGACTTCTCTACCTTGTCAGCCAACATAGCAGCATAGACAGAGGGATCCAGAGGCAGGAAAGGCTCACCGAAGCAGGTGGAGAAGGTAGGCACAGGAGAAGTGATGCCGATCTCGGTACCGGCCAGCTTGGAAGTAAAGCCGGACACGAAGTAGTACATGGCCTGATTCTTATCCAACTTGGAGATGGGAGGCAGAACGCCATAAGCATCGGCAGTCAGGAAGATAACAGTCTTGGGAACGCTGCTGGACATGCCGGACAGCTCGGCATTGTTGATATACTCAATGGGATAGCCCACGCGGGAGTTCTCAGCCAAAGAGTCATCGTCAAAGTCAAACTCACGGGTCTCGGGATCCATCACAACGTTTTCTACCAGCGCACCAAACTTAATTGCGTTGTAGATATCGGGTTCCTTCTCGGCAGACAGGTTAATGCACTTAGCATAGCAGCCGCCTTCAAAGTTAAATACAGAGTCGTCAGCCCAGCCATGCTCGTCGTCACCGATCAGCATGCGGTTGGGGTCAGCAGACAGCGTGGTCTTGCCGGTACCGGACAGACCGAAGAACACAGCAGCATCGCCAGCCTTGCCGATGTTGGCAGAGCAGTGCATGGGGAACACACCCATCTTGGGCAGCACATAGTTCATCACAGAGAATACGGACTTCTTGATCTCACCGGCATACTGGCTGCCGCAGATCACGACCATCTTCTCTTCATAGTCCACCAGAATGGCAGCCTCACTGCGAGTACCATCGATTTCGGGAATGCACTTGAAACCAGGAGCAGCAATAATGGTATAATCAGCTTCAAAGCCTGCCAGCTGCTCAGCAGTAGGACGACGCAGCAACTGATGGATGAACAGGTTCTGGCTGGCCAGTTCGTTGATAATACGGAAGCCCTTCATATACTTGGGGTCAGCACCTGCAAAACCGTCAAAAATGAAGATTTCCTTGTTCTGCAGATAAGCAATGACCTTGGCCTTAATGGCTTCATACTTGGCCTTCTCAATGGGGCGGTTTACCTTACCCCAGGCGATCTCATCGTGTACGGCGGGCGTATCGACAATGAACTTGTCGTTGGCACTGCGGCCGGTATACTTGCCAGTCTTCACCACAAGAGCACCGGTGTTGGACAGCGTGCCTTCGCCGCGACGCAGGGCGTGTTCGGTCAGCTGTGCCGGGGTCAGATTGCGGTACACCGCAGAGGCATTAATGATACCCAGCTTTTCCAGTCCGTAAGTTTGCATTTTCTATTTCCTCCTATTTGACAATAGTATTTTGAGTAAGTCAAAATATTAACAATTTGATTATACCATACATTTGGAACGAATGGTAGTCTTTTTTTCACTTTTTTGAAAGAACTATTTTGCACGATAATAATAAATTATCTGCAAAAAACGGCCTATTATGCTTGTTTTGCAAAGAATAGCACGCTTTTACTTTAGCGTCAATTCACGTTATTGACGATATCTTTCTGCGCTGTTACAATATTATTGTAAAACCATACGATAAGTGACGGAGAAGTTGTATGAAAACGCGTTTGTGTTCCATTATTCTTTCGATTGTAATCTTGATTTTGATTTTGTGTGGCTGTGGAAAGAAGAGCGGCACCACTCTCCCTCCCCTATCCGCTTTAGCTCCATTGCCTGACAGCACCATCATTGAGATCGTACAGAACTATGATCACGATACGCTTCTGGTCAATTGGGGGCAGCCGGTGCGGATCATGGAGGGTAACACCGGCGCCGTATGGAAATTGGATGATACTCGGGATCTGTTGCTGTTTTATAACGAATACCAGAAAGTCTTTGCAGCGCAAATTAAGTAAAGAAAAATGGACGAAGTATCTTAAGATGCTTCGTCCACTTTCTTTATTTCTGGCAAAACTGTTGGATCAGGGAAATGACTTCTGCCTTTCCATCACCTTTTTCAGCAGAAAAAGGCACAAGGGGAATGTCATCATTCAGTTCCAAAGTGTCCCGAATTACCTGCAGATTCGGCTCCACTTCCCTCTTCTTCAGCTTATCCAACTTATTGGCGACGACGATCAAAGGGCACCCTGTCCCCTTGAACCAGTCACACATGGTAACATCATCCGCCGTAGGTTTATGGCGTGCATCCACAATCAGTACGCCTAAAGTGATCAGTCCGGACTCCTGAAAATAGTTTTCCATTAACACACCCCAGCGATCACGCTCATCTTTGGAAACCTTGGCATATCCATAACCGGGCAGATCCGTAAAATAGATTTGCTTATCAATTAAAAAGTAATTGATCTGACTGGTTTTACCCGGTGTAGCACCGACACGAGCAAAATTCTTGCGGTTTACCAGGCGATTGATCACAGAAGACTTACCGACATTGGACCGTCCGGCAAAGGTCACCTGCGGCTTTCCATCGCGCACAAAGGTGCTTTGTTTTACGGCAGAGAGGACAAATTCGGCCTTATTAAAGTTAATTGCCATGCTATTCCTCCTTATACGCGCAAAGATCCGCGGTTTTGTCCGGGTTCTATGACCAAATTCGTCATATGTTCTACAGCATGTGCGGAATCCAGCGGCTGTACCAGTGCGGTGGAGAATACAGCGTCAACCGTTGAAACAGGCACAAAGTGCAGCGCCTTGCGCACGGTCTGATCGATCTCTTCCAGATCCTTTTCATTATCTTTAGGAATGATCACCGTACGAACTCCGTTACGCAGCGCAGCCATAGTCTTTTCTTTTAAGCCACCGATTGGCAATACGCGGCCACGCAGCGTTACTTCGCCGGTCATCGCAACATCGCAGCGTACCTTACGGCTAGTCAGAGCCGATAGAATTGCCAGTGTGATAGCAACGCCGGCAGACGGACCGTCTTTGGGAATTGCACCTTCCGGGAAGTGTACATGGATATCTTTTGTCTTGTAGAAATCCTTTTCAATACCCAGACTTTCTGCTCTGCTGCGCAGGCAGCTCAGTGCTGCTTTGACCGATTCCTGCATAACGGTGCCCAGATTGCCGGTCAGCTCCAGCTTTCCGCTGCCGTCCATCACATTGGCCTCAACCTGCAAGATCTCACCACCGGATTCCGTCCATGCAAGACCATTCACGACACCAACTTCATCTTCGGTACTATGTACATTTTCTTGATAGCGGACAATTCCCAGCATTTCTTTTAGCGAGCTATCTGTAATGGTAATCCGCTTTACATCGCCGCTCACCAACTGCATAGCAGCTTTTCTGCACAGTTTACCCAGTTGACGTTCCAAAACGCGTACGCCGGACTCGTGGGTGTAGCCGGTGATGATAGTACGCAATGCCCCATCCGTGATCTGCAGCTGGCTCTTCTTCAGTCCATGCTCTTTCAGCTGCTTGGGAAGCAGGTGTCGCTTTGCGATTTCCAGCTTTTCCTCGTCTGTATAGCTGCTCAGTTCAATGACTTCCATACGATCCAGCAGAGGTTTGGGGATCGTATGTGTTGTATTGGCCGTGGTGATGAACATGACACGACTTAAGTCCACAGGAATTTCGAGGAAATGGTCGCGGAAGCTATCATTCTGCTCGCTGTCCAGCACCTCTAACAGAGCAGAGGCAGGGTCACCGCGCATGTCACTGGCCAGTTTGTCGATCTCATCCAATACCAGCAGTGCGTTCATGGACTTGGCACGAATCAGCGCATCAATGATGCGGCCGGGCATCGCACCGATATAAGTTTTGCGATGGCCACGAATATCGGCTTCGTCACGAACACCGCCCAAAGACAAGCGGGACAACTTGCGATTCATGGCTTTTGCCACAGAAATTGCAATAGAAGTTTTGCCGACGCCGGGAGGACCTACCAGACAAAGTATCTTTCCCTTTGCATCGGGGTTGATCTGGCGCACCGCGATGAACTCAAGAATCCGCTCTTTGACTTTGTCGAGGCCAAAATGGTCACGATCAAGTATGGCTTTGGCTTTTTCTACATCTGCACGGTCGCGGGTCTGCTTATTCCAAGGCATCTCCAGGCATACATCAAGATAGTTGCGGATCACCGATGCCTCCGCGCTACCAAAGGGCTGCTTTGCCAAACGATCGATTTCTTTAAGTAGTTTCTTCTCTACTTCTTCAGAGAGCTTTAGCGCCTGTACTTTCTGGGTGTATTCGGCAATTTCTTCATCGCCATCATCTCCCAGTTCATGCTGCAGAACCTTTACCTGTTCACGAAGGATCATGTCCTTTTGCACGCGGGCCACTCGTTCGCGTACTTTACGCTCCATCTCGATTTCCAGGGAAATAACGTCTACTTCATGGGTCAGAATCTCATTGATCAGCTGCAGACGTTTCACAGGATGAA
The DNA here is from genome assembly GCA_015067975.1 of Oscillospiraceae bacterium. GTDB lineage: Bacteria > Bacillota > Clostridia > Oscillospirales > Oscillospiraceae > Vescimonas. Next base: position 13,415 of record SVLK01000021.1, read on the forward strand.
GCTGTTCCAGAATCCGTTGACGATCTGCATGGCGCAGCGTCATATTCTGCGCCAGATAGTCTGCCAAATGGCCCGGGTCACGGTCGTCCAGCACCGTAGCCACCAGATCTTCCGACAAGTTCGGAACAAGGCTTTGATACTCGCCAATAATCGCATAAGTCTGTCGGAGCAGCGCTTCTACTTTCGTAGTCAAACGGCCAGGAAAGTCTTCCTCCAACAGTTCTACATTCGCCTGCAAGAAAGGCTTGTTCTGCCACAGGCGATGCAACCGGGCACGTTGTAGGCCTTCTACGATCACCCGAACTGTGGTTTCGGATGTTTTGATAATTTGCAGGATACGGCATACAGTACCAATCTCATACAGATCCTCTTCTTTAGGTGCTGCAACGCTCATCTCGCGCTGCGTTACCAGAAAGATCTCGCGGTCGGACTCCATGGCGCAATCCAATGCAAAGATAGATATTTCACGTTCTACATCAAAGCTGAGAGTCAGCTCCGGAAAAACCGTCAAGCCGCGGAGGGCCAGCACGGGATAATTCAAAGTTGTCATTGCGGGGTCACTCCTTTATAGGGAAAAGAGAAGGGGCGAAACGGATCGCCCCTTCCCTATCACACATTTAAGAGGCCGGTGCGGAAGACTTTTGCTCCGTCTTTCCGGTCTTCAGTTTTGCACGGCGCACTGCCTTTTCCGGATCACGCTCCAGAATGGGCTCAGCACCGTTCTTTACGCAGTCTGCCGTAATGGTAACGTGCGTAATGGTTGCATCCGATGGAATTTCGTACATGATTTTGGTCAGTACACCTTCCATCACGGCACGCAGGCCGCGGGCACCGATATTACGCTCAATCGCTTGGTCGGCCACCGCCTCCAACGCATCCTGCTCAAAAACCAGTTCCACATCATCATACTCAAAGAGCTTGTGGTACTGTTTCACCAGTGCGTTTTTGGGCTGTGTCAGAATCTGTACCAGATCATCACGGCTCAGGCCGTCCAGCGCTGCAAGTACAGGCAGACGACCCACCAATTCGGGAATAATGCCGAACTTCAGAAGATCCTGCGGCTGCACTTCTTTAAGAAGTTCACCGGTGCGGCGCTCTGCTTTGCTCTCAACAACGGCATCAAAACCAATACCCTTACGGTTGGTACGGCGCTCGATGATCTTCTCCAGACCGTCAAATGCACCACCGCAGATGAAGAGAATATTATGCGTATCGATCTGAATGAACTCCTGATGGGGGTGCTTACGGCCACCCTGCGGCGGAACGTTGGCAACTGTACCTTCCAGGATCTTCAGCAGAGCCTGCTGCACACCTTCGCCGGACACATCGCGGGTGATCGACGTATTTTCGCTCTTGCGGGCAATTTTGTCGATCTCATCCACGTAGATAATACCGTGTTCCGCCAATTCCACATCGAAATCCGCAGCCTGCAGCAGACGCAGAAGAATATTCTCCACGTCGTCGCCCACATAGCCGGCTTCCGTTAACGTAGTAGCATCAGCAATGGCAAAAGGTACGTTCAGCACACGGGCCAAAGTCTGCGCAAACAGCGTTTTGCCACTGCCGGTGGGACCAATCATCAGGATGTTGCTCTTCTGCAGCTCCACATCCTCATCACCGCCAAAGTAAGTCCGCTTATAGTGATTGTACACAGATACCGACAGCGCGATCTTGGCTGCCTCCTGTCCAATCACATACTGATCCAAAACTTCTTTGATCTCACGGGGCGTAGGCAATTGGTCCGGCGTGTCGTAGCCGGCAGCAGGGCCGGACTCGTAACCGTCGTCCAGAATGGACATGCACAGATTGACACACTCATCACAGATCCGGACACCGGGGCCCTGGATCATGCGGTGCACCTGATTCTCATGTTTGCCGCAAAATGAGCAGCGCAGAGATTTTCTCTCGTCAGCCATTGAATTACCTCTTGTAAATCACCTTGTCGATCAGGCCAAATTCCTTGGCCTCTTCTGCCGTCATAAAGTTATCACGCTCGCAGGCAGCCGTCATCTCATCCAGCGTATGACCAGTGTTGTCAGCCATGATCTGGTTCATGCGCTTTTTGATGGTCTCCAAGCGCTTGAGATGGATCGCCATATCCGTAATCTGACCCTGAGTGCCTGCGGAGGGCTGATGGATCATGATTTCGGCGTTGGGCAGAGCGATACGCTTGCCCTTAGTACCTGCAGACAGCAGGAATGCACCCATGCTGGCAGCCAGACCCACACAAATGGTAGATACATCACACTTGATATACTGCATGGTATCATAGATAGCCATGCCTGCAGTCACGCTTCCACCGGGACTGTTGATGTACATCTGGATATCCTTATCAGGGTCCTGTGCTTCCAGGTACAGCAGCTGGGCAACAACAATAGAGGCGGACGTATCATTGACCTCTTCGCCCAGGAAGATGATGCGGTCGTTCAGCAAACGGGAAAAGATATCGTAAGAACGCTCACCCCGATTGGTCTGCTCCACAACATAAGGGATTAAACTCATAGAATTGCCTCCTGTTCAAATAGATGTTTCAATACAAAAGTATACCCGCCCAAATGTGATTTCTATCCTTTAGAGGAAAATTATTCCTCGTCAGACTTCTCTTCCACGGGAGCCACGGCCACAGCGCTGTCAGCCACGACCTTGATGACCTTCTCACGGACGACCTGCTCCTTCACCTGATCGGCGGGCAGGAACTTCTTCACGGTCTCCAGATCCATGCCGTACTTGTCGGCAACGTTCTTGATCTCGGCTTCGATCTCTTCCTCGGTAGCCTCGATACCCTCAGCCTTGATGATAGCCTCAACAGCCAGATCCATCTTGACCTGACCCAGAGCAGGACCGTAAGCCTGAGCCTTGAACTCATCTTCGGTGCTGCCGGTCATCTGCAGGTACTGCTCGAAGGGGATGCCCTGAGAAGCCATCTGCTGCTTGAAGCCATCCAGCATTCTGTTGGCCTGCATGTCGATCATCTCATCGGGGATCTCGCACTCGATACCGTCGGCGACCTTCTGCATCAAAGCGTCTTCGAAAGCGCGCTGAGCAGCTTCCTTGCGCTCGGCAGTGATCTTCTTCTTCAGATCAGCCTTCAGCTCCTTCAGGGTGTCAAACTCGGACACGTCCTTGGCAAACTCGTCATCAATAGCGGGAACTTCCTTTGCCTTGACCTCGTTGACCTTCACATGGAAGACCACGGGCTTACCAGCCAGCTCGGGGGTATAGTTCTCGGGGAAGGTAATATCGATATCCTTCTCTGCGCCGGCCTTCATGCCGATCAACTGCTCTTCAAAACCGGGAACAAAGCTGCCGGAACCGATTTCCAGATCGAAGTTCTCACCCTTGCCGCCCTCGAAAGGTACGCCATTGTCAAAACCTTCGAAATCGATGGTAGCGGTATCACCCTTCTTCACAGCGCGCTCAACGCTGACCAGACGGGAATTGCGGTCTGCCATTTCCTTCAGGCGGGCGTTGACATCAGCAGCCATGACCTTCACTTCGGCCTTGGGAGCTTCCAGGCCCTTGTACTGGCCCAGCTTCACCTCGGGATAAACGGCGACGGTAGCCTTGAAGGTCACGCCTTCCTTACCGCAGTCGACCAGCTCAACCTCGGGATAGCCCACAACGTCCAGCTCCTGCTCCTTCACAGCGCTCTCATAAGCGTCGGGCAGAACGATATTCACGGCCTCTTCATAGAACACTTCCACACCGTACATGCTCTCGATGATCTTACGAGGAGCCTTGCCGGGACGGAAGCCTGCAATATGCATCTTGCCGCGCAGCTTCAGATAAGCCTTGTTGATGGCAGCTTCGAAAGCTTCGGAGCCGACCTCGATGGTCAGAACGACCTTGCTCTTTTCCAGTTTCTCACAGGATTTTACACTCATTTTGATTTTCCTCCGTTCAGCATCAATGTAATCAATGCAATTAAATATGATAACAGAAAACTTTTAAAATTTCCACACCTTTTTGCATCAATCGCAAATTTTTTTAGGAATAAATCCCAGATAGTCTGCGGATACCAACGAAAAGCGGGTTCCGTTGTGCTCTCCTTCAATGGATCTGCGCTGTGAGGCGCCATGTAAGTGCCCATAATAGCACTCCCGGACCATGTATTGATTCAATAATCGCAGAATCTCAGGACAGGCATAGCCTTGATATAAAGGTGGATAATGCAGAAAACAGATCTTCTGCTTCTCCCCTGCCGCCTTTAATGATGTTTCCAATCGTCCAACTTCGCGCAGCAGAACTTTCTCGTTATGCGTTCCCTGATTCTCCAGCTCGTAGAACCAGCCACGGGTACCACACAGAGCTATATCGCCATAGAACTTGCAGTTATTATGCAGGATCTCCAGTGTGGTAAGTTCGTGTTGGGCAAAGAAACGCTCCATCTTGGTAGCAGTGTTCCACCAATAATCGTGGTTGCCCTTCATCAGTAGCTTTCTGCCCGGCAGTACGTTAATAAATTTGAAATCCTCCAGTGATTCCTCTAACGACATGCCCCACGACAAATCACCGCAAAGCACCGTCACATCGTCCTCATTCAGTTGAGAAAATGCATCCTCCAGCCGACGAACATAGTCATGCCAGCCGTCGCCAAAAACCTCCATGGATTTATTGGAAGTCAGCGACAGATGCAAATCGCCAATTGCATACAGTGCCATACAGTCTCCTCGTTTAAATCATTCGTCTTAAGTTATTCCAAAACAGATCTTGCAGCAGTGATTCGGAATACCCGCGCTGCTGCAACGCCTCATAGATCTTATGTACATCCTGCACGCCGTCTACGCCGTGCAAAATCACATCACAGCCGTCCATATCGCTGCCGAAGCATAGCGTTTTTTCACCGTTCAAGGCAAGAAAATGCTCGATATGTTCGATCAATGCATCAATGTCAGCATTCTCATGCAAGAAGTATCGGTAGAAATTCATTCCCACCACGCCACCACTGTCCCGGATGGCACGGAACATGTCATCGCTCAGATTACGCGGGTGCGGGCAGATGGCTCTTGCATTGGAATGAGATGCTATCACAGGCTGTTTGGCAACGCGGATTAGATCCCAAAAACCAGCATCGGACAAATGGGATACATCGGCATAGATCTTGTTCTCTTCCAGTTCGCGGACAAAGTCGATGCCCTCTTGTGAAAGTCCACGGTCTTGCTGCTGCGCATTGGTGCCGGAAATCAAATTCGGTTGATTCCAAGTCAGATTCATCATCTTAATGCCCCAACCGGCCACAGCTTCGATTCGGTCGATCCGGCATTCCAGCAGGTCTGCGCTTTCAATGCTCAGTAACGCTGCAATTTTGCCGTTTTCTACGGCTTGATCTACCTCTGCTCCGCTGCGACAGTGCTGCATCAGGTCCTCATTCTCCTGTACTTCTCTTTGGAAGCGCTCATGCAGCATTTGGCAGTGTGTCCAAAGATCGGTGTGCTTTACCGAATCCACATCACCGTAAAGGGCGAATAGCTGTGCATAGCGATCCAACTCTTTTCCACGCTGCAGATCGATACGGTATGGGTTGCTGCGAAGAGAATCCTGTGGGCGCAGCGCCATGCTAATGGTATCGCAATGTGCATCAAAATAAGGAATTTTCATCTCACACCTCAAAATGCATTTTCAAGATATTCAATTTTCACCGATGCGCCATTACGCTGCTCATCTGTATAAACTTCCGCTACATCAAAGCGAACCGGACAATCCAATTCATGTTGGCTGAGATAAAATGCGGCTGTCTTGCGCAGCTTCTCCTGCTTTGTCGCTGTCACATATTCACGCGGCAAACCATATTGCAAGTTGGTACGCGTCTTAACCTCCACAAAGCACAGAGTCTTTCCTTTCTGCGCGATCAAATCGATTTCTCCGAAACGGCAATGATAACTATGTGCCAGCAGTTGATATCCCTTTTTACGCAAATAGGTGGCAACCTGTGCCTCGCCCCATGTTCCTGTGGCGCGGCTCATGCGTTTTTCTCCGCCCATTTCTTTAAAAAGGTCTTACGATGGGCAGCACAGGGACCGTACTGATCCAGCATTTCATAATGCAGTTTCGTGCCGTAGCCTTTATGCTTGGCAAACTGATACTGAGGATAATCCCGTTCCAGTTCCTCCACCACATAGCGGTCACGGCTGACTTTGGCAAGGATGGACGCCGCAGCAATACTGGCACTCTTTCCATCACCGCCTATCACAGTTTCGTGCGAGGCAGTAATGGCAGCGCTCTTGCCTTTGTCGCGGTTTCCGTCAATCAAGGCCAGCTGGGGCTGCACCGAAAGACCGTCGATAGCCAACTGCATCGCCTTCATGCGAGCGCTGAGAATGTCCGTAGCGTCGATTTCCTCCGCTTCCACACGGGCAATAGAATAGGCCACGGCTTGCTCTACGATCACATCGAACAGCTTTTCCCGTTTCTTTTCCGTCAGTTTTTTGGAATCATTCAGTCCTTCAATTTCGCAGTATGGCGGCAGAATCACCGCTGCAGCATACACAGGCCCCGCCAAAGGGCCGGCACCGGCTTCATCCACGCCGCAGATATACTGCAGGCCCTTATCAAAGCATGATTTTTCGATGTTCCAAAGTTCCATCATCAATACTCCACCATGATCACGCGGCACTCCCGGCAAATGCAGGCCGGAATCTCGGGATAAGCCATGTCTTGCGCGCCGAAATTATAGGGCCCATCCAGTACGATACCGCCGTCTTTGATAACGCTCTTTTCGCGAACCCATGCACCAAAAACGAACTTATCCGGCGGCATAAAGAACAATCCCTTGCCTTCTTGAGAAGCAATCTTACCCTTCTCCATCTCTTTTCCGCATCTAGGACAAAGCATCGCACCTTCTCCTCTCAATTACTGCAGGTCTTCCGGTGTCTCCAGTGTAAAGCGGCCTAACTTGCCGCCACGAAATTCATCCAGCAGGATGCGTGCCATGCGCTCCGTGTCCACCTCGGCGCCGCGCATCAGGAAACCGCGCTTGCGGCCGGCCTTGGTCAGCAGATCATAACCGGAATCTTCTTCCTCCACGGCGATCTTATAGCGCTCCGACACGATATCCGTATAGTGGCGTCCCAGATATTCCATCAGCAGGCTGGCCAACTCCTCCAGATCCATCACATCATCCTTAATGGCACCGGTAAACGCCAGATGCATACCCACAGAAGTATCGTCGAATTTCGGCCACAGGATGCCAGGGGTATCCAGCAGCTCCAGTGTGTTGTCCACAGGCACCCACTGTTTGGTACGCGTGACACCGGGGCGGTCCTCTGCCTTAGCCGTTTTTCGCTTGGCCACTTTGTTGATAAAGGTGGACTTACCCACGTTAGGGATGCCCAGCACCATTACGCGGACGGTACGGCCGATCTGACCCTTTTCCGCATAGGCCGCCAACTTCTCTTTCAGCAGCTCACGCACAGCGGCGGCAAACTGCTGCGTACCAACACCACCCTTGGCATTGGCCTCCAGCACGGCATAGCCTTTCTGGCGAAAATATGCTGCCCAACGCTTTGTCTGCGCAGGATCAGCCTGATCCACGCGGTTGAGCACTACCAGACGGGGTTTCCCTACTGTCATCTCATCTATATCGGGGTTGCGGCTGGAGATTGGGATACGGGCATCCAGAATCTCACAGACGGCGTCCATGTTTTTAATTTCCGAAACGATCATACGTTTCGTTTTGGTCATATGACCCGGGAACCAGCTCAGACCTTCGATCTGCATGGTCGATCACCTCGCATTTGTTACATATCTTATGTATTATACCACACTTTTGCAAAAATTGGAATAGGAAAAACCCGCCCGCAAAAGCGGACGGGTTTTGGGCCTCGGCAATATTTTGCTTACAGCTTCTCCTTGATCTTGGCAGCCTTGCCAACGCGGCCACGCAGATAGTACAGCTTGGCGCGACGGACATAACCGTGACGAACAGTCTCGATCTTGTCGATAGAGGGAGAATGGACGGGGAAAACCTTCTCCACGCCAACGCCGTAAGAGATACGACGGACGGTGATGGTCTCCTCGATGCCGCCATGCTTCTTGGCGATCACAGTACCCTCGAAGACCTGGATACGCTCACGAGCGCCTTCCTTAACCTTCACGTGGACGCGGACGGTATCGCCGACTTCCACAGCGGGGACTTCCTTGAGCTGCTTTTCGTTCAGTGCCTTAATGAGATCCATGGATATTTCCTCCTAAATTATAGGTGTTCATGCCGCCATTTCTGTGGTGCTTCATCTCTCTCGGAAGCGCCGACGACAGAGGACCGCCCTTTTTCGCCATGATAGAATATCACAGTTTATTACAGATTGCAAGCATTATTTTCCTTGTTTCTTCACTTTTTTACCGGAAGATATTCCCATCCGCATCCAAGAACTCGCGTCGACGCACACGGGTGAAATCCGGCATCAGTTCTGGCAGATAGTTGGCAATCGCACGCTCCAACAGCTGGGGGTTCAAGCCGGGATTTTGTGCCTGCACCACCACTGTGCCGCGCACGGTATGCTCATCCTGATCCAAAGAAACGCTTTGGATCATAGGCGCAATGTCTACATCCGCCATTTCCTTGCGCTTGGTGCGCTTCTGGATGATCAGTTGTTCTCTGCCGAACAATTCTGTCAGCTGCTGCGCCGCATCAATCGCTACACCGTTATCATACTCCAGTTCCAGATCGGCACGCAGGTAAACCAGCTCACGCACGGGACGCTTGGCCTCATAGCAATCCAATACCCGCAAACCGCAGGGCATACCGGTATTCAGCTTCTCCGCAATTCCGCTGCCATCGGTAGTCTGTGTTACCTCAAAATCCAGTAATTCACAGTCACTGGACTGACCCACCGGCAGGGGCAGAACGATGGAAATGATGGGATGGGGATGATAACCTTGCGAGTGACGGATCTCCAGTTCCGTACGGGGAAAAGCACGCTGGATAGTACGCAGCAGATCTAGATGAGAAATGTAGGAAGCCTGTGCTTCTTTTACAAATAACAAACGCAGTTTAGACATCGCACTTCCCTCCTACCAAGCGGTTTGCTCCGCAGCCGTTGCAATGTGTGCGGCAATCCGGTGTTGTTTCGGCAGCAAATGCTTTTTCTCGTTCACGCCAAAGATATCCATCAGAAACCCCGCTGGAAATCATTGCCCAAGGCATTACTTCGCCGCGTACCCGCTGACGGTTGGCATAGAAATGAGGATCGATCCCGCACTCTTCAAATGCCTCCATCCAGCGTTCCAGCGAGAAATACTCCTCCCAAGCGTCAAGCTTTGCGCCTTTACGCCACGCTGTTTCCAATACTTTACCAAGTCTTCTATCACCACGTGCCAACACTGCTTCCAAAAAGCTGGTATCGGAATCGTGCCAGTTATACGTAACCGTCTTGGTCTTAATTGCTTCGCGCAGTAATGCCACGCGGCGCTCGTATTCTTCCTTAGAGATCTGAGGCTCCCACTGGAAAGCCGTGTGGGGCTTGGGAACAAACCAAGATGTGGACACTGTAATTCGTACACCGCGATTCTTATTGGTGGCAGATTCCCGCCACGTATGCATGACACGGGCTGCGATATCCGCAATGCCCAACACGTCCTCATCCGTCTCACTGGGCAGGCCCAGCATAAAGTACAATTTTACGGCGCTGTACCCACCGGCAAAAGCAGTGGCACAGGACTGCAACAAGTCTTCCTCCGTGACATTCTTATTGATCACGTCGCGCAGGCGCTGCGTACCGGCTTCCGGTGCAAAGGTCAGGCCGGTTTTACGCCCCTTGGCCAGACGCTGCATCAGGCTCATAGAGAAGTTATCAGCGCGCAGGCTGGGCAGCGACAGATTTACATGACGCTGTGCGCAGAAATCCTCCAGTTGATCACACAATTGTATCAATTCAGGATAATCACTGGTGCTCAAACTGGAGAGGGTCATTTCCTGATAACCGGAATCATTGCAGGATTCTACGCCGTACTGAGCACATAGATCGCGGCTGCGGTTACGCACCGGACGATAGACATAGCCGGCCTGACAGAAACGGCAGCCTCGGATGCAGCCACGGAACAGTTCCAGCATTACACGATCCTGTACAATTTCTGTAGAAGGCACGATGGTCTTCACCGGGAAATATGACTTGTCCATATCGCGGACGATTCTCTTGGTCACTTGGATCGGTGCTCCATCTAACGGAATAATCTCCTCAATCGTCCCGTCATCATGATACTTGATGTCATACAGGCTCGGCACATAAATTCCGTCCAACTTAGCCGCCGCTTTCAAAAAAGCTTCTTTACTCCAGCATTCTCTACGTGCCTGCCGATGCAGCTCAATCAGTTCTTCCGTGATCTCCTCGCCTTCACCCAGACTGACCAAATCAATAAAATCCGCCAACGGTTCTGCGTTGTACATGGCTGTACCGCCTGCGATCACCAACGGAGTCAACTCCTTACGCTCGGCTGCGTGCAGCGGTACTTTTGCCAGATCCAGCATATTGAGAATGGCCGGAAACGCCATCTCATAGCCTACGGAAAAGGCGATGATATCGAAGTCAGTAATAGGATCGCCGGACTCCAGCGCAAAGAGCGGAATATCTGCTTTACGCATCTCCTCTTCCATGTCGCCCCAAGGAGCAAACACCCGCTCGCACCAAACTCCCGGCATGTTGTTCATTACACCGTAAAGGATCCGCATGCCAAGGTTAGACATGCCAATCTCATACGTATCAGGAAAGCAGAACGCTACACGGGTATCCACCTCTGCCTTATTCTTGATTACTGCATTATATTCGCCACCCACATAACGAGCCGGTTTCTGCACGCGGGGCAAAATACGTTCCAATCTTTTATCCACGGTCATTCTCCTGTCGTAAACAGATTCACTAACTAATTATTTTACCTGTTTCCCCTTGGTTTTACAAGCCTTTTTTGTTCCCAGCCGTACCAAAGCGGTCCTGCAATCCCCAGCAGTAAAAACGGGCTTCCTTTTTCTATGTAAAGAAGCAAAATGGCCACCAGCAACAGAATTGTTGTTGTAAATAAATGTATCTTAAAACTGATCCTGTCAGCAGTAAACGGCTCTGTGCACCATGCAGTCAGCAGCCAAAGAAATCTGCTTCCATCCAGCGGATGGATCGGCAGAAGATTGAATAATCCCAGCACCAATTGTGCGCCGGCAAATAAGTATGCCACCTCGCTATAGCTTCCCATGTAACCCAGTAGCAATGCTAAAGCTAAATTACTTATCGGTCCTGCCAAAACGGTTAATATCTCACCGCCATATGAAAGCCGTTTCCGGTCATCTGTGGAAATCTTAGCTCCAAAAGGTGATATGTGGATCTGTGTGACAGCAACATTCATTTTGCGCAGCATGGCGTAGTGTCCCAGTTCATGGGCAAGTGCTGCAAATAAAAGCGCTGCAAGAAGCTCTGGCGAAGCGAAGTAAATAAATGCCGCAAGAAGAAGCGCCGTCCACGGCGAAAAATAGATTTTCGTCTTCTTATACGGATACATAGTAGATTGGATTATAATATGTGGTGTCGCGGTACAGTTCAAAGTGCAGGTGCGGCCCTGTGGCCTGTCCTGTATCGCCAACTTCTGCTATCGGATCTCCTATTTTCACCAACTGTCCGGCCGAAGCATTAACACGACTACAGTGGGCATAAAGCGTCGTATAGTCACCTGCATGAACCACTGTAACGTATTTCCCCAACTGCGAACTCTCCCCCACCACGCTCACCTTTCCGTCAGCAAAACTTCGAATCACCGTACCGACAGAAGCTTCCAGATCCAACCCATAATGAAATTGCTGATCCCCGTCAATCGGATGCTGACGGTAACCGAATTTATCTGTCAGGACTGCGTCCAAAGGATTTGCATACGCAAAGCCTAGTAGTGTTTGTGTCATACGTACGTTCTCCGGAAGATTATCCTGAGTATAAACCGGTGCAGTGTTGCTTTCCATCACACCCGCAGGACCTACCGGGACTTCCTCACTGCCAAAAACAGCAGTATATGCGTCGTTTAAGACATCACCAAGTCCATCTTCAACACCGACCGCCCTGCCAATGGCAGAAAACGCCGCCACAAAGTCAGTATCCTCCCCCAAGAGGCCCTGTAGGCGAAGCTTGTGCTCTTCTATGAGCTGGGGTGCTAATAGCTTTACCGCTACTACAGCAACGAGAATCAAAGCACTTACAACCAACTGACGCAAACGCAGTCTTTCCGCCTTAGCCTTGGCGCTCATACGTTCATTTTTTTCCACTCCTCGCTGATGAGGCTCATATTGATATTGACTATAATCATGATATGATTTGCGGTTTTTTCGATAGGATCTGTCAACCCTTTTCCCTCTTCTTCTCTTTACTTCGGCCATGTAGTTCCCTCCTTGTCACCTACATTTTATGGTCGGTTTCTATGCGACAGAACTACCGAATTTCCCCTTGACACCGTTCTTAAAAGGAAATATAATAGAACGGCTGACGGGGTGTGGCGAAGTTTGGTATCGCGCTTGGTTCGGGTCCAAGAGGCCTCGGGTTCGAATCCCGACACTCCGACCATGACGAGTGTCCATAACGGATTTGAGTTATGGACACTCGATTTTTTTGCAATTTCGAGTTTCTTCGTTATGTATGGAGCAGGTTTTTATGCCTGCTCTTTTGTTTTATGCGGATTTGGTAATATACTCGACTGCTACCCCTTTTCGAGTGTCTGCCTTGTAATTGCTTCCGCATTTAGGTATCTCAATATACCCAATGAATTTGTAATGGATCATAATCCTCTGACTGCGGTTTTTACCAACGCCTTCGGTTTCATAAACTGTTATCTCGTCTATCAGTTCACGAAGAAGTGGTGCAGTCAGTTTTTGCATTTCCATAAATCTTCGGATAGCACCAATAAAGCGGTCTTTGTTTTGTTGCATCGTGCCAAGATTGTTTATCCTCTCATTTAGGGATGCAATCTTGGTTTTCAGTTCCATACGCTCTACTTCGTATTTGTGGGATAACTGCATAAACCATTCATCCGTCACCTTGCCTGAAACATTTTCTTCATACAGCTTTTCGTAAAGTTCGGCAACCTTTTGGTTTCGTGCCGTACAGCGTTGTAGTTCGCCTTGTAAAGCTTTTTGCTCGTTGATAATATCCTTTTGTGTCTTTTGTGCAAGTAGGTCTGCAAAGGCTTCCTCGTCGCTCTGTAAGAACCTTGCCATTCGCTTTAGTTCAAGCATTTGTTGCTTTATATATCTTAAATGTCGCTGTCCCCACAAACCGATTGGTTTATTATCTTGTTCGGGGAGGGCAAGATCAGGCAAATAATAATCGCCTTGCAAGGTGTAGCTGATACCCGTATGTTCATTGTAAATACGCTTTTCCATAATTAAGCCTCCTTGTATACCACTTTGAATTTCTTCTATTTTGCGTTAAGGATTTTGAGCAACACTTCATCAACCGCATCGGTGTATTTGCCGTCTGCTATAAGTTTATTTCGCTTTTCGTTAAGACAGTTGATAATCGTTCCTCTCTCATAATCGTCAAGTGCTATGTAATACTTCTTTGACATATCTTTCACTCCTTCAGTAAATCCTTAAACGGCGCTTCGGTTGATACAAAAGTATCGTATGCAAAGTT
>SVLK01000022.1 GCA_015067975.1 Oscillospiraceae bacterium
CAAGGCGGCTTGCCCGATTTTTCTATATTTGTCAAGTACTTTTTCTGAAATTTCACAAGAAAAAAGCCCTCTGTATCACATTTTCTGTGACACAGAGGACTTTCCTCTTAACTAAGTGACATTACCCGTAGGGGAACTTTTTTTGCCTAATAATGAACTCTTGTAAAAATGCCGATCAAAATCAGTATCACGCCGGCGATGCGAACAGCCAACCGAGTTTTCTTGTTATCCTCTGCGTTCTTGGGAAGCACGGGGCGAAGGATATGCAGCAGACCGCAGATGACCCAAGCGGCGCTGCGGAAAGCCCAGTGATGGAAAAGTTCACAGAGTATGTTGCCAACAAACACCAGAATGGCGGTGAGCCACAACCTTTGCTTAAAAGTTTCTTTCATATATTCGCCGCCTTTCGTAATATTTTAAATAAATTTATTATTTATTGTATCATAAACGGGTGAAAATAGCAAGCAGCGGCCATTGGCCGCTGCTTGTATTCTTTTTATGCTGCAGAAGAAGTAAGCCGTTAGATACCTAAAAATACGCTGTGTTCTTCCGGATGCATGGTGTTTTGATAGCGGTAGAAAATATTGACGTAGCGCAGCGCATTAAATCGCGCTCCGCTCTGGAATTGATACAGCTTATCGCCAATGTAGAGATTGATCTTGTTCTTGCCCAGCACTGTTACCGTGCCTACCTCGTCGAAGGAGAACACATAGTCCGGAGCCGCCTCGCTGCCCACTTCCATGCGGTTACCGTACAGACGCAGTTCGGTGTCGTCAAAGAGAGGCTTTTTGTTCTTATACGGGATAACCTCCAGCATCTGTATCCGATCGCGGTAGAGGGGGGTATCTGTGTAGGGAGTCAAATCCAGCGCATTGATAAACTCGCACTGGTAATCGTACCACTGAGCCACATAGGGGAAGGGGAGTGCACAGTTGACGCCTTGTAAGCGTGTATTGGGCAGATACCGGATCTGCATTTCACACTTTTTGCATGTAATCATATCGCCGTGACTTTCAAACTCACTTAAGCCGCAGTGAGGGCACACGTAAATCGCCCGCTCCAGATACTCTGCCAGTTTGGAGTGGTGAAATTCGGCGTCGTCTTTGGCCTCGTCCACATACATTTCACGGCTGAGCAGGGCGTGAAGCGCTTCAGGGCTCATGGCCAGATATTCCTCCGGTTCGATGACGCGGGACACATAGCCGCGCATTTTGCCCTTGCGCACCACGTCGCTCCAACGGGGATGGATACCGTAGCCGCCCTCAATACGGAATACCGCTACAGGAAGCTTCAGCATACGCACCATCTTGACAATGGCGGGGTTGAAATAACCGGTACGACCGGAAAAGCAGCGGTTGCCCTCCGGTGCCAGTGCAATGGTGCCGCCCTCCTTGGCCACCTGCATGCAAAGTCGGGTGGCTTTCAGGTCGGTGGTCTGCTTTTTGATGGGGATTGGTGCTACAGCCCATTCCAACAATCGGGAGAGCCAACCCATGGAGAACAGGTCTTCGCTGGCGATGAAATACACCGGATTGCGGAAAGCCATAGAGATGAAAAACTGGTCAAAGGCAGTCTGGTGATTCATCATCACCAGATACTGACGATTGTTTTCCTCGCGGAACGGTTCTACATGGATACCGTATTTCCAGCGGGTATAAGTGCCGATCAAAGGTCGCAGAATGGCGGTGATGATCCGGTGACGCAGCCGGACCCATGGTTGTTTCTTTTTTTTCATACGGTGGTCCTCACAAGGAAAGGGCTTGGTTAGATAAAGAAGCTCTTATGTATTTTGCCGTATCAGTATACCATATCTGTCAAGATTCGACCAGTTTTTTGCCGTAAAATTCACGCAAAAAAGGAAACTCCCCGCAGGGAGTTTCCTTTTATAAAAACCGCCGCATGTCCCGGGCCAGCTGCTCTTCAATGGCAACCAGCGTCCGGCACAGTGCCCGGGCGGGGACTTCGGCGCCGCGATAGCGGTTAAGATAGCGGTGCAGAGACTGTACACCCATGTCGCAGCCTTCCAGCAGCAGCGCTGCCACGGCGCTGTCGGATTTGTCCAACCCCAGTTTTAAGCTGGTCTTCATGGACGACATGCTGCGTGCCACAGGGTTGGGATCTTTTTCTTTTCCGCCGAACTCTTGCAGCAGAGCCTGTACTTCACGGCTGATCAGTTGATGCTGAGCGCGGGTAGCGTTGAGGATGGCCCGCAGCTCCGGCTGCTGTACATGCTCCCACACGTCGTCCAGCGAGGCCAGCGCCATTTTTGCACCGGCGTCGCACTCTTTCAAAATGCTGATGGTTTCTTTGGATGCCATAGTTGTTGCTCCTTTCAAAATGCCTGAGGGCGTTGCTGCATGTCAATGTCTGCGGCGGCGCGGTGCAGTTCCGGCAGTGTGTGGATCTCCCGTGCGCGCAGCTCTGTCTGTGTCTGGGGAGAGAGGGAATAGAAGAATGTGTAAGCCGCGGCGTTGCGGTTCAACAAATCAGTCAAAGGATCGGGCATGAAAAAACACCTCCGTGCACAGTGTGCGCGGAGGTGTGAAAAATATTCTTTTTATCGCTGATATTCAAATTCCAGATTATACATGGATACATAGTGGCCGTCTTCGATCCCCATACGCTCCAGCGTGTCGAACAGGCCCGACTGGCGCAGCATGCGGTCGAAATACATGCGGCTTTCGTAATCGGAGAAGTTGATGTTGGCCATCAGGCGCTGCAGCCATGCGCCTTCCACCAGCCATGTATCGCCCTCTCGGGTGATCTCCAATGGCTCGGAGGTGTCGATCTGGGGGGGACGGGGCACATACTCCGGCTCATAGACGATAACGGGGGGCAGCTCGGAGAGCATGGAGCCGATGCGCTGCACCAGTTGGCGCGTACCCTGATGGGTAGCGGCAGACATCTCCATGAACGTATAACCCAGTTCTTCTACATGAGTGCGGAAAGCGTCCAGCTGCTCGCTGTCCGTCAGCAAATCGGTCTTGTTGGCCACCACGATCTGAGGACGGGAAGCCAGATCCTCGCTGTACTGCTGCAGCTCTGCATTGATGGTGTCGAAATCCTCGATAGGATCGCGGCCTTCGCTGCCGGAGACGTCCACCAGATGTACCAGCAGACGGCAGCGGTCGATGTGACGCAGGAAATCGTGACCGAGACCTGCACCTTCGCTGGCACCTTCGATAATGCCGGGGATATCGGCCATAACGAAGCTGACGCCCTCATCCACATACACCACGCCTAAATTGGGATAGAGAGTGGTGAAGTGGTAGTTGGCAATCTTGGGGTGTGCCTTGCTGACTACGCTTAAAAGGGTGGATTTGCCCACATTGGGGAATCCGACCAGACCCACGTCAGCCAGCAGTTTCAGCTCCAAAAACACGTCCAGACTCTCGCCGGGCAGACCTGCTTTGGCGAAACGGGGTACCTGACGGGTGGGAGTGGCGAAATGCTGGTTACCCCAGCCGCCCTTACCGCCCTTGCACAGCACGTAAGGATCGCTGTCGGACATGTCCTTAATGATCTCGCCGGTCTCTGCGTGACGGACCAGCGTACCGCGGGGCACTTTGATGATGAGGGACTGACCGTCCTTGCCGGTGCGGCGGCCACCCTGACCGTCCATACCGTTGGTAGCCACGTATTTGCGTTTGTAGCGGAAGTCCATCAGCGTGGACATGTTGTCGTCCACCTGCAGGATAATGCTGCCGCCATTGCCGCCGTCGCCGCCATCGGGACCGCCGGCCGCTACATATTTTTCCCGGTGAAAGGCCACCGCGCCGTTGCCGCCGTTACCGGCGCGCACGGTGATCCGGGCTTTGTCAATAAATCCGTTTGCCATATTGAAAAACCTCCTTTGGAGTGATGGGCATAATTAACCATTTTGCCCTATTTTAACGGAAAAGCACCGTTCCGTCAAGAATATGGCGGGAAATGCGCAACTTATTCTGCGCGAAAAAAACCTCCGGCGAAAAAGCCGGAGGTTTTTCAAAGTAACTTGATTACTCGGCGGGGTAAACAGAAACCTGCTTACGATCCTTGCCCAGACGCTCGAAACGCACAACACCGTCAGCCTTGGCGAACAGGGTGTCATCGGTGCCGATGCCCACGTTCTTACCGGGGTGGATGTGAGTGCCGCGCTGACGCACCAGGATGTTGCCGGCCAGAACGAACTGACCGTCGGCACGCTTGGGGCCCAGACGCTTGGACTCGGAATCACGGCCGTTCTTGGTGGAGCCCATACCTTTTTTGTGGGCGAAGAACTGCAGACCAATGTTCAGCATATTTCAGTACCATCCTTTCTATAAGATGATGAAGGGAAGGAAGCTTACGCCTCCATAACTTCGATGTTGTCCGGATACTCGCCATGGAGCTCAGCCAGATATACCATCAGCCCCGTCAGCAGATTCTGACAGGTGGACTCAGCCGTAGGGGCCAGTCCTCCGGGGAGGCGGAAGGAAATAGAGCCGTTTTGCTCGTTGACTTTCACCGAGGCGCACAGACCCATCACGTCATTAATGGTGGACTCCACCAAACGGATGGCGCTGGTGATGGCGGCACAGACAATGTCATTGCCTTCTTCATCCCAGCCGCTGTGGCCAATCGCATCAAATCCGATGATGCGGCTTTCCTCTGTGAGGAAGGTAACGCTCGTCATACTACATTAGAAAGAGATCTTGTTGATCTCGACCTTGGTGTAGGGCTGACGATGACCCTGACGTTTGCGGTAACCCTTCTTGGGGGTGTACTTGAAGATACGGATCTTCTTGCCCTTGCCGTTCTTCACGACGGTAGCTTCCACCTTAGCGCCCTCCACCACGGGAGTGCCGAACTTGGTGTTCTCACCATCGACGATAGCCAGCACCTGGTCAAACACCACGGCGTCACCAGCGTTGACTTCCAGCTTTTCGATAAACAGAGTGTCGCCCTCGGAGACGTTGTACTGCTTACCACCGGTCACGATAATAGCCTGCATTACTTGTTGCACCTGCCTTTCCTTTATTACGGTCTCGCTGTCGGGGGCGCCCGATCCGTGGGATCGGATCTTTGTACCCATTCAAAGCGGCCTTACAAGTATATCAGCGAGATGGTAGTTTGTCAACCAAAATTCTGCCTTTTTTCATGAAAATTTTCTCTATATTTCAGTAGAAACGACGAAACCCCGGTGCGGTCAAAAGACACTGAGGTCGAGCTGATTGCTGAGCTGCTGCAGCACACGGATACCGGCCAGACTGTTGCCCTTTCTGTCCAGTGCAGGGGAGTACACGCCCAGGCCCATACGGCGGGGGATCACGCCCATAATGCCGCCGCCTACACCACTTTTGGCAGGAAAGCCGCAGCGCAGGGCAAACTCACCGGATCCGTCGTACATGCCGCAAGTCATCAATGTAGCGTTGACGTATCTGGCATCCTCTGCAGGGAAGAGCTGTACGCCCGAGACGGGATCCTTTCCGTGATTAGCCAATACGTAGGCGATTTTTGCCAGATCTTCGCAACTGGCCAGAATGGAGCAGGCGCGGAAATAGCATTCTAGAATCTCATCTACCGGATCGTGGATCATGCCATAGGCTTTCAGCATGTAGGCCAGTGCGCGGTTTTTATTACCGGTAGCTTTTTCTGAAAGATATACCGCCTCGTCTACTACCATGCTGTCGTTGCCGGCGATCTTACGGGTAAAGTTCAGCAATCGGTCAAACTTTTCAGCGTAAGTGTTGCCGCGAATCAGCGTGCAAAGGGCAATAGCGCCGGTGTTGATCATAGGATTGATGTGAGCGCCGGTCAGCGCCTGATCGCTGTAGTTGAAAGCATCAAAGGGCTTACCGGTGGCTTCCACACCCACTAGATCGTGGACGGCTTCAATGCTGCTGTCCAGCAAAGCCTGCAGCAAAATTAAAGGCTTGACCACGCTTTGCATGGTGAACCGGTGCTGGGCATCACCGGCACAGTGGACACCGTCATCAGAAACGATGCAGATCCCCAGTTTGTCCGGATCAGCTTTGGCAAGCTCGGGAATGTAATTGGCCAGCCGGCCCTGTACGGTATAGGGCCGGCAGGTGTGCAAAATATCATTGAGTAAGGTATTCACAATCAGTGCTCCCTTCCTGTATATACTTTTTTACTATATCACAGGTTTCCCGTCGATTCAATGTTTCAGCCAATGGAAAAGCTCCTCCTGATCAGGAGGAGCTTTTGTACGTTTAGGTTTCGGGATAGATGAGCTTTTCCACATTCCATGCAGCGATAACGCCGGCGTAGAAAGCGCAGCATTCTCTGGCCCGCGTTACATCCAAGTTGATGTAGTTGCCGCACTCTTTGGCGCGCTGACCGGGCATGGGGCCGCTGTATACGGCAGCATCGGCAAATACTCGCTGCAGCAGAGCGATTGCCTGTGCATCTGTCAGCTGTGCGCCGTCAAAGAGAAAATAAAATCCAGTTTGGCAGCCCATAGGCCCGAAGTAGATCACGGCGTCTTTTTCTGCGCTGTTGCGCAGCAGCGTTGCGATAATGTGCTCCACGGAGTGCATCTCGGCGTTGCTCAAAAGATCGCCGGTGTTGGGCTTTTTGAAACGAAGATCAAAGGTGGTGACGCTGCCGTCACGGCGGGAGAGGTAGAGTCCCGGCGTCAGTACATCGTGATCCACCGTAAAGCTGGCAATACGCTCCATACTCACGCCTCCAAACAATCAAGGAACTGCACTACCACGCGATTGAGATCCTTCATGGCGGTGGGGAAGTTGAAGTAAAAGTCGTGATGCTCAAACAGGCAATCGGATACCGACTTGAGCGCCATGAACTTCACGCCGTTGCGCAGACAAACCTGTGCCGCGGCGCAGCCTTCCATCTCGCACAGCAGGGGATGGAAGGTGTTCTGAATCCAGCGGGAACGGTCACAATCCACGGCAAACCAGTCACCGGAGGCCACCAAACCGGTACGGTAAGGTAAACCTACCTTGTCCATGGCGGCTTTGGCCTTGTCAAAGTCGCTGGTAGGGAAGGTGATCTGATTCACAGTGGACACAAAACCCACCGGATCACCGATGTTGCTGGTGTCCATATCATGCTGCAGGAAGGCTTCTGCCAACACCAGGTCGCCGATCTCGGCGTGCTCAAAGCAGCCGGCCACACCGGCGTTGAGGATCAGGTCGGGCTGGTAGAGGCTGATCATCAGCTGTGTCGCCATAGCAGCGTTGACCTTGCCTACGCCACCTGCACAGGCAATGACATTTTCGCGGATCTGGTAGAAAGGCACGCCGGCTACTGTCTGCAGGGGCTGTGCATTTTCATTGGTCAGCAGGCTTTCGATTTCACCTGTCATCGCGTATAAAAGGCCAATTTTCATCGCAAATTCTCCTTTGTGTTATTAGTTTCTGATGCCTATTGTACGGAAGAAACAGGGGAAATGTCAAGTGGCAAGCCAAAGTACACCATTTATGGGATAGAGTTGCAAAATCGGACGAAATATGCTATAATCAGTAAAAATAGGCACATTATTGCTGATACACCGCATATACGAAGCGGAATTATCCACAATAACAGTTGTATGCGGTGAAAATGAAAGCAAACTGTAACTATTTGTCACGATTGGAGGAGGGACAGCGCATGGGTGTCGCGGGAGTCATATGCGAGTATAATCCCTTCCATCGGGGACATGAATGGATGCTGCAACAGCTGCGTGAACAGGAAATGGACGCCATCGTGTGTGCTATGAGCGGAAACTTTGTGCAGCGTGGCGAATTTGCGATGATCAATAAAGAATCGCGCGCAGAAATGGCGGTACGCTGCGGTGCCGATCTGGTGCTGGAACTGCCCACCCCTTATGCTGCTGCTACGGCAGAAGCATTCGCGTTGGGCGGCGTGGCGTTGCTGAGCCAAACAGGCGTGGTGACCCATCTGGCCTTCGGCAGTGAGTGTGGCGATGTGGGCGCGGTGCAGCGTGCTGCACAGGTGCTGGACACGCCGGAATATGCTGCCGCGCTGCGTGCCCGGCTTTCCCAGGGAGATACGTTTGCGGTGTGCCGTGCCCGGGCGGCAGCGCAGCTGGCCGGTGAAGAGGTAGCACAGATCCTGAATGGCGCCAATAATAATCTGGGCGTGGAATACTGCCGCGCCCTGCAAAAATTACAAAGCCCCCTGCAGCCTTGCACGGTGCATCGCCGCGGTGCCGAACATGACGGCGGCGTAGCAGATGGCATCGCATCGGCTTCTCATATCCGCGCATTGCTGCTGCAGAGCAAAGAAGAAGAGGCGCTTTCGCTGATGCCGGATGCGGCAGCGGAGGTGCTTCGAAGAGAATTGGCAGAAGGCAGAGCGAGCGTGGACATGCACCGGTGTGAGCGTGCTGTTCTCAGCCATCTGCGACGTATGGACGAAGCGGACTGGCAGATGTATGACGGCGGCGGAGAGGGCCTGTACCACCGAATGTACCGTGCTGTGCGGCAGGAGAACAGTATCGATGCCGTGCTGGACACGGTGAAGACCAAACGCTATACCCATGCAAGATTGCGGCGTATGCTGCTATCAGCCTATCTGGAGATGCAGCCGCAGCCGCTGCCGGACAAGCTGCCCTACCTACGGGTATTGGCCGCTAATGAGACAGGACGTGCGCTGCTGCGACAGATGCGCGAACAAGGTGTACCTGTGCTGACTAAAGCTGCCGATGTGACGGCGTTGGGAAACGAAGCACAAGCTTGGCTGGACGCTGAAGCTCGGCGGACAGACCTTTATACCCTTGCTTACCCCGATTTGCGACAAAGCAGCTGCGGGGCTGAATGGAGAATAACACCGAAGATGGTATGAGGTGATTTTCAATGAAACGAGCATGGATCGGCGCGGCATTGTTGCTATGTTTGCTGCTGAGTGCCTGCGGCACCCAAAGCGTCCCCGCGACGCAGGAGCAATGGGTGGATCAGGTGCAGGGTGAAATGGGCGCGTATGTGCCGGAGCGCTGGACCTACCGCCTGTCATGTGAGACGGTAAATGAACAATATTGCTATGCAGAAAACCAGCGGCTGATGGTGGATGCATCTTATGCACTGCCCCGCATGACGGTCTACCATCAGGATGGCAGACCTTATGATGAGGAGTCGGAAGTCATGTTGCCGGCTATGCAGGCAGCTCAAAAATTCAATCAGTATTTTGATGAGTGGCTGGCGCTGCAGAAGACCAACTTCTCCGAGCTTGCCACTGCTGCTGTGACCGATTATACCAAGAACGCCAGTGACGTATGGCAGCAGCCGGACTATCACTATACCGACAAGGTGGCAGCGACCTTTTGGAATAATGACCACATTGCCTGCGTTACTTTGTGGGCCAACAGTTTCACCGGCGGTGCGCATGAGATCTCTACGCGCAGCTGTGTGACCTTTGATATGCATACCGGTACAGTGATCACCATCAATGATATGGTAGACGATTATGCCGCCTTGCGTGATGCAGTGGCACTGGATATCCTTGGGCAGATCCAGGATGGGAAATGGGTCAAGTACTATGACGGGGCTACCCTCTTTGATGATTATGAAGAAACAATCCCCGAGTGGATGACCCGCTCCATCTTCTTCGGTGACGGAAAGATGACGGTGGTGTTCAGCGCTTACGATATTGCCCCCTACTCCGCCGGTGAACAGGCTTTTGAGGTCTCTTATGCACTGATCGAGCCATATCTCAATGATTACGGGCGGCGGATGCTGGAGATTGACAAAAAATAAAGGAGAACTACATCATGAAAATTGCAGTAACCTACGAAAACGGACAGATTTTTCAACATTTCGGACATACAGAACAATTCAAGGTCTATGAAGTGGAAGACGGCAGGGTGGTATCGGCTCAGGTAGTGGATACCAACGGCAGCGGCCACGGTGCGCTGGCCGATGTGCTGCGTGTGCTGGGCGCAGAGGTACTGATTTGCGGCGGCATCGGCGGCGGTGCCCAGATGGCGCTGGCACAGGCCGGTATCCGTCTTCTGGGCGGTGTGTCCGGTGATGCGGATGCAGCGGTGGATGCACTGCTGCGGGGCGAACTGACTTATAATCCCAATGTGCGCTGTGATCACCATGATCACCACGGTGCAGACCATACCTGCGGCGATCACGGCTGTGGCGGCGAGCATCACTGCCATTAAAGTATATAAAAAGAGAAGGCGGAAGCGTGACAGCTTCCGCCTTTTGTCAGTTGTTTTTCTTGCATTTGCCCATCAGACAGTCGATCAGCCAGGAAAATAGTGCCGCAAGCAGTGTAGAAACTATTAAGGCGAGGAAAAATTTTCCCAGCAGTTGACCGATGGTGGCCACACCGATATGCTGGCAAGCATACAGCACGATGCTGACAAAGCAGGAGGTGAAAGTGAAGCGGAAGACAGTTTGGCAATATTCTTCCATTGTATAGAGCAGTTTTTTGAAGCGAGCTTTCATAGCATCTTCTCCTTTCGCTGCGTTTTTTCACAGGTCATAGCAAAGATAGATCACATTTTCCACCGGATTGGGATAGTATTTTGCAATTTCATAGAAGCCAAAACCGCGGTACATGCGCACGGCGTTGGCAAGACCGGGCATGGTGTCCAGATACATTTTCTCATAACCGCGTTGCTGCGCTTCTTGGAACATTAGCTCACACAGCTGCCGTCCCAGACCGCGGTTGCGAAAGGCAGGGCGCACATACATGCGCTTGAGCTCGCAGATTCCGGGAGCAAAGTACTTGATGCCGGCGCAGGCGGCAGGTACATCTCCCTCGTACACGATCAGCAGCATGCTTTGGGGCGGCGCGTATTTGACGGGGAGATCTTCAATCTCGCGCTCAAAATTCTGCATGGCCAGGCACGCTTCGAAATCGGGATCGGTCCGGAGCAGCAGCTCGTTGTACTCTTGGTAGAGCAGCGCCATGTCTTCCCTGTGTTCCAGCGCATTTTTGTATGTAAAATCCATGGGTGCCACCCTCCTTTGGCTGTATTGTTAAAATAGTATACCAAAAGTTACCGCCATGCACAAGGGCGCGGTGGAAAAGGGGGTGCCCGTCAAAAAGAAAACTCACAACGGAGGCAAAAGCCACCGCTGTGAGTTTGGTCCGAGTGGGGAGACTCGAACTCCCGGCATCCTGCTCCCAAAGCAGGCGCGCTACCAACTGCGCTACACCCGGTAATTAAGGTGCGCCGTCCGAAAAGACGGCGCACCTACTATAACAGATTTCTTTGCGTTTGGCAAGTGCCTTACATGCCCAGTGCAGCCTTCAGTGCATCGGCGCGGTCAGTCTGTTCCCATTTCACACCCAGATCCTCGCGGCCCATGTGACCGTAGGCAGCCAGCTGACGATAGATAGGACGGCGCAGCTCCAAATCGCGGATGATGGCAGTGGGGCGCAGGTCGAACACCTTGTTGACGGCCTCTTCCAGCTTCTCGTCGGCCACAATACCGGTGCCAAAGGTTTCCACCAGCACGCTGACGGGACGGGCCACGCCGATGGCGTAGGCCAGCTGCACCTGACAGCGGCTTGCCAGACCTGCAGCTACCACGTTCTTGGCCACATAACGGGCAGCGTAAGCGGCACTGCGGTCCACTTTTGTGGGATCCTTACCGGAGAAAGCGCCGCCGCCGTGGGGAGCGCTGCCGCCGTAGGTATCCACGATGATCTTGCGGCCGGTGAGGCCGGAGTCACCCTGAGGACCGCCGATCACGAAGCGACCGGTGGGGTTGACGTAGATCTTGGTGTTCTCATCCAGCAGATGGGCGGGAACGGTGGGTTTGATGACCAGTTCGATCATATCCTTGCGGATCTGCTCCAGCGTAGCCTCGGGAGAGTGCTGGGTGGACAGAACTACGGTGTCCACACGGATGGGAGCGCCGTTTTCATCGTACTCTACGGTAACCTGGGTCTTGCCGTCGGGACGCAGATAGTCCACCAGCTTGGCCTTGCGTACTTCGCTTAGGCGCTTGGCCATCTTGTGGGACAGAGAGATGGCCAGAGGCATCAATTCTGCCGTTTCGTTGCAGGCGTAGCCGAACATCATACCCTGATCGCCGGCGCCGTTGTCCAGTTCGGCATCGCCGGTTTCCTTGGCTTCCAGGCTCTTGTCCACGCCCATGGCAATATCGGCGGACTGCTTGTCCAGCGTGGTGATCACACCGCAGGAATCGCAGTCAAAGCCGTACTTAGCGCGGTCATAGCCGATTTCGCGTACCACTTCGCGGGCGATGCTGGGGATGTCCACCTGTGCGGAGGTGGTGATCTCACCCATCACGCAGATCAGACCGGTAGTGACGGTGGTTTCGCAGGCCACACGGCCATTGGGGTCCTGTGCAAAAATCGCGTCCAGAACAGCGTCGGAGATCTGGTCGCAGATCTTATCGGGATGTCCCTCGGTAACGGATTCGGAAGTAAACAAACGTCTAGCCATAAATCAAATACTCCTTTGTATATTATTTATCGTATTAACCCGAAGCATGAAAAAACACGCTCCGCCATTCGACGGACCGTGCGTAAAAAGCGCTCCTCATCTGTCGAAGGACGAACGCGGGATTATCACTTCCGCGCTCAGCAAACTCGTCGGATTTGGCACCTTGCCTGCAGGCAGGTTGCCGTGGCGTCATCGGGCCGTTCCCTCAACCACTCTTGATAAGGTATGAAATTTTTCGGGATTTGTCGACAGATATTTTACCATATCTTTTGCATTTGTCAACAGAAAGTTTTGGGAAAGTGGGAAAAGAGGGCGTTCCTTTTTGGCCTGTATTAAAATGAAAAAGCATTGTTCAAAAAAATGTAATGACTTTTTCCTGTAAATGGGGTAGAATGACACATAAGTTTATATAAACAACAGGAGGAATTTTTCTTGAAGAAAATTTACGAGGCGGTGGATCGCTTTTGCGCCCGCCATCCGCGTTTTGGCATTTCCAATCTGATGCTCACGATTGTGATTGGTAATGTAGTGGTCTATGTGCTGCAAATGTTTGCCGGTGCAGAAGCCTTGCACTTTTTGGCGTTTAATCTGTCCGGATTGCTGCGCGGAGAGATCTGGCGCATCGTCACCTATGTGTTTGTTCCGGGGACAGCCAGTGCGTTCCAGTTGCTGATCACGCTGTATTTTTACTATTGGATCGGCTCTACGCTGGAGCGGGAGTGGGGTACTGCCAAGTTTAATCTGTACTATATCGGCGGTGTGGTGCTGACGGTGATCGGTGCTGTGCTGGCCAGTTTGCTCTCCGGCTACCATGGTTTGACGGTGGCGGGAAGCGGCTATGTGAATTTGTCCATGTTCCTCGCCTTTGCGGTGCTGTTCCCCAATGCGCAGGTGCTGCTGTTCTTTATTATCCCCGTGAAAATGAAGTGGCTGGCATGGCTGGATCTGGCTCTCTTTGCAATGGACATCATCCGCTCGTTTGCGGCTGGCAGTGTGATCGGCGTGGTTCTGCCTATTGTGGCACTGCTGAACTTCGCTGTGTTTGTGTGGCCGGAGGTGCACTACTTTGCCCAGCGCAAGAGCTATCAGCACTCGCGCCAGACGGTACAGTTCAAAAAAACGGTCAAGCAGCAGCAACAGCAAAAAGGCTACCACCACAAATGTTGTGTGTGCGGAAAGACAGACACCGATTTTCCTGAAATGCAGTTCCGCTATTGCAGCAAGTGTGCCGGATACCATTGTTATTGTCAGGACCATATTTTTAATCATGTGCATTTTACCGAATAAGAGTAACACCGGAGAGGATATCCTCTCCGGTATTTTGTATATCACTGTGAAAACACCGCCGGCGGCAGAGACCGCTGGCGGTGTTTTCGGGGAAAAGAGAAAAGAAAAAAGAAACGTTACTGATCCAGATAGCTGACATGCAGCATATGGTGTTTTTCCTCCTCGGTCATGCTCTGCAGCAGCTGCAGGGCAGCGGGGTTATGCTCAGCCCGCTTGAAGGAGGCGGAGCGGTCTGCGCGGTATAGACCGTCGCGGCGCTGATCCTTAATGCTTTTACGGCCGTAAGGCTGGCCGGCACCGCCGACGCAGCCACCCACGCAGGTCATTACCTCGATCAGGTGGTACATAGCGCGGCCTTCTTCGATTTCACGCAGAAGCTTCTGCGCGTTGATCAGACCGTGGACCACAGCAATGCGGACTTCCAGATCGCCCACCTGCAGTGTGGCTTCGCGGATGGATTCCTCGCCACGCAGGGGAGAGAATCCCAGCTCACGCAGCGTATTCTTAGACTTGTCGGGCAGACAGTGACGAGCCACAGCTTCGGCAACGCCGCCGGTGGTACCGTAAATCATACCGGAACCGGAACCCATGCCAAAGGGCAGGTCGGGAGCTTCCGGCTCCATCTCCTGCATTTGGATACCGGACTCCTTGATCATGTCGATGATCTCCTGTGTCGTTAGTACCAGATCCACATCAGGCACACCGTCAGCATTGCGGAACTGAGGCCGGGCGGCTTCCATCTTCTTGGCGGTGCAAGGCATGATGGCGATATGGTAGGTAGTACGTCCGTCTTCGGCGTCTTTGGCTTTGTAATTCGCCTTGAGCATGGCACCGAACATCTCCATGGGAGACTTGCAGGAGGAGATATTATTCAGATACTTGGGGTTTTCGTTTTCCAGATATTTTACCCAGGCGGGGCAGCAGGAGGTGAACATGGGGAAGGGACCGCCCTTTTCCACGCGGCGCAGGAATTCTTCAGACTCCTCGATGGTAGTCAGGTCAGCACTGAAAATCGTGTCGTACACTTCGTCCACGCCCATCAGCTTCAGGGCACTGACCAACTGGTTCAGTACGTTCTGGCCATTACCGAGACCAAAGGCCTCACCCAGTGCAACACGCACGGCAGGTGCGATCTGCACGACCACGCGCTTGTTGGGGTCGTGGATGGCACGCCAGGCAGAACCAATCTGGTTGTAAACGGTAATCGCACCGGTAGGACATACGGCGGAACATTGACCACAGCTGATGCACTTGGTTTCGGAAAGCTTGCGGCCGAAGGCGGGCATTACCTGCATGTTGTAACCGCGTTTAGCAAAGTCGATGATGCCCATGCCGATGTTCTCTTCACACACACGTACGCAGTCGCCGCACAGAATGCACTTGCTGGGGTCGCGGACAATGGCGGGGGAGGAGTCGTCAAATGCACCGATCTCGCGGTTGTCGGAGAAACGCACGCGGCGTACGCCGAACTGCAGCGCCAACTCCTGCAGGTGGCACTGGCCGCTCTTTTCGCAGATAGCACAGTTGCAGTTGTGGCTGGAGAGCATCAGCTCAAGGATCATGCGGCGGTGCTTCAGAAGCCGTGCGGTGTTGGTGCGGATCTTCAGTCCGTCGCGGGGCTGCATGGAGCAGGAGGTATCGATCTTACCACGCTCGTCTTCTACAACGCACATACGGCATGCGCCATACACGCTCAGGTCGGAGTAGTAGCAGAAGGTAGGCATTTCGATGCCGGCCTTGCGGATCACGCTCAGGACATTGGGCTCGCCGTCAAAGGGAACGCGCTGTCCGTCGATGTACATAATTCCTTTTGCCATGATCCTTACTCCTCTCTGATAGCGCCGAAGGGGCAAGCACCCCAGCATGCGCCGCACTTGATGCACTTGGTTGTGTCGATGGTATGGGGCATACGGATCTGCCCCTCAATGGCTTCCATGGGGCACTGGCGTTTGCACTTGCCGCAGCCCTTGCACAGTTCCGGATCGATCTGCAGCTCCTTCTTGCGTCCGTTGCAGTGGGGGCAGTGCTTATCCACCACGTGGGCCAGATATTCGTTGCGGAAATATTTCAGCGTGCTCTGTACAGGCTTACAGGCGCTTTGACCCAGACCGCACAGGGCAGTTTCGGTAATGGTACGGCTCAACTCCTCCAACAGGTCCAGATCCTCCAGTGTACCCTCATTGGCTACGATTCGTTCCAGGATCTCCAGCATACGGCGGGTACCTTCGCGGCAGGGAACACATTTACCGCAGGATTCGTTCTGTGTAAAGTGCATGAAGAAACGGGCGACTTCCACCATGCATGTGTCCTCGTCCATGACCACCAAACCACCGGAACCGATCATAGCACCCAGCTTCTTCAAAGAGTCAAAGTCCATGGGCAGATCCAGATGTTCTTCCGTCAGGCAGCCGCCGGAGGGACCGCCGATCTGCACGGCTTTGAACTTCTTGCCGTCCTTGATGCCGCCGCCGATGTCAAAGATGACTTCTCGCAGCGTAGTACCCATAGGCACTTCGATCAGGCCTGTGTTCACCACGTTACCCGTCAGGGCGAAAGCCTTGGTGCCGGGACTCTTTTCGGTGCCGATGGAGCGGAACCAGGCGGCACCGTTGCGGATGATCAGCGGTACGGCGGAGAAAGTTTCCACATTGTTCAGCACCGTGGGCTGTGCCCACAGACCGTGCTCCACGGTACGGGGCGGCTTGACGCGGGGCATGCCGCGCTTACCTTCAATGGAGGCGGTCAGAGCGCTGCCTTCGCCGCAGACAAAGGCACCTGCACCGCGGTTCACGTTCAAATGGAAGGAGAAATCGGTACCCAGAATATTGTCACCCAGGAGACCGGCTTCTTCCGCCTTAGCAATGGCCACTTTCAGGCGGGTAACAGCCAGCGGATACTCAGCACGGACATAGATGTAGCCTTCGTCACTGCCGGCAGCGCGGGCAGCAATCAGCATGCCCTCGATGACGCTGTGGGGATTGCCCTCCATGATAGAGCGGTCCATAAAGGCGCCGGGGTCACCCTCGTCACCGTTACAAACCACATATTTCTTGCCCTTGGGCTGGCGGCGCACACTGTCCCACTTCTGGCCGGCGGGGAAACCGCCGCCGCCGCGACCACGCAGACCGCTGTCCATGATTTCACGGCATACTTCTTCGTCGCTCATGTCGAACAGTGCTTTTTCAAACGCAGAATAGCCGCCCTTGGCCAGATATTCGTCCAGATCCTCGGCGTCGGTTGTGCCGCAGTTTTCCAGCACTATGCGGTGCTGCTTGGCATAGAAGGGGATCTCATTATGCTTGGCATAGGAAACGCCGTCCAGCGTGTAGAGCAGGCGGTCAATCACTTCGCCGCCGATCAGCGTTTTTTCAATGATCTCGTCGCAATCTTCCAGTTTTACATGGGTGTAGAGATAGCCTTCCGGCTCGATCTGCAGCAGCGGACCCATTTCGCAAAAGCCGTGGCAGCCGCTCTTCTTCATATTGATGGCGTGACCGGCGCACTGGGACTCATCGTCCATCAGGTTCACCAGTACGGTGACACCGCGGCGTTCGCATTCTTCTTTCAAATAGTCGTAGATCTTCAGTGAGCCGCCGGCGATACAGCCGGTACCGGCGCAGATCAGCACCGTACGGGTGTGGGCATCGGCCGCCATTTTAGCATGGATGCGGTGGGCGTCCAACGTTTCACGGGTGAATTTACGCATTGTCGGCGTCCTCCTTTTCCAGCTTTTCCAGCAGTTCGATCATAGACTCGGGGGTCATCTTGGAATGTACCTGATCGTTGATGGTCACCACGGGAGCCAGACCGCAGGCACCAAGGCAGGCCACCGTTTCCAGCGTGAACAGACCGTTGGCGGAAGTCTTCTGCTTGCCCTCCAGATGCAGATACTCGCGAATGGCGTTGTAGATGGGCTGAGACTTGCGCACGTGGCAGGCTGTACCGTCGCAAACCTTGATGATATACTTGCCCTTAGCTTCCAGAGAGAAGTTCTCGTAGAAGGTGGCTACGCTGTAGACCTTGGCTACGCCAATGTGCAGCTTTTGGGCGATCAGTTCCAGCACTTCGGGGCTGAGATACTTGTACTCGGCCTGCACATCCTGCATGATAGCAATCAGATGATGCCGCTGTGCGCCGTAGCTGTCAATGATTTCGGCTACGCGCTCCATGGAAATTCCGTTTGACATGCCGTTTTCCCCTTTTCGTATTTCTCGTTTTTCCCTTTTGCCGGTGCAAAACGGTGCACAGGCTGCTTATCGAGCACAGTATAACACTCTTATTTCAAAAGCACAATGGTTTTTGTGGAAAATTTAACGTTAAATTTTTGTCTTACCGAAATGAGGTTAAAAAAGCGTTAAAGAGCGAAAAAACGTAAAAAACATTAACGAAGATATAAAGTATGCAAAGTGTTTGTGATACGAAATACGCGGATTTTTGCCGTGCCTTGCACCGGCGGAGGAGAAATGATATACTGAAAAAAACATAAGGGGAGGGAGAGGGAATGCGCTATCGTTCACTGAATGAAGCGCTGCGCTGCGATTTCGGTGGCAAGGTATATAAGCTGGCGCTGCAAGGCGTGTCCACTTGCCCGAATCGAGATGGTACAGCGGGACATGATGGCTGCATCTTTTGCTCCGGATGGGGCAGCGGCGAATTTGCTGCTGTGGGTGCAGATATTATGGAGCAGATTGCCGATGCCAAACGCCGTGTGGCAGAAAAAGCACCGGAGGGGGCCCAATATATCGCCTATTTTCAGAGCTTTACCAATACCTATGCACCGGTGGAAATACTGCGCCAACGATTTACTGCTGCCATAGCACCGCCGGAGATCGTGGCACTGAGCGTAGCCACCCGCCCCGACTGCTTGGGAGATGAAGTTCTGGCGCTGCTGGAGGAACTGAACCGGAAAAAGCCGGTGTGGGTAGAGTTGGGTTTGCAGACTATCCATGAGACCACAGCGCGCTATATCCGCCGCGGTTACGATCTGCCGGTGTTTGATGAGGCGGTGCGTGCGTTAAAGGCGCGGAGCATTGCTGCTATTGCCCACCAGATCATCGGCTTGCCCGGTGAGACGGAGGCAATGATCTGGCAAACTGCCGACCATATTGCCCGCAGCGGTGTGGACGGTGTAAAATTTCATTTGCTGCATGTGCTGCGCGGAACGGATCTGGCGAAGGACTACGCCGCAGGGAAGTTCTGCACATTGGAAATGGAAGAATATTTCCGCCTCCTTTCCGGCTGCATTGAGCGGCAGCGGCCGGACACAGTGATCCATCGTTTGACCGGTGACGGTGCGAAACGTGACCTGATTGCACCGTTGTGGAGCGCCGATAAAAAGCGGGTGCTCAACGCGCTGCATCGCTATCTGGAAGAACATGACGTGCAGCAGGGACGGCTGTGGGGAGGATCATGAATGTACTATATTTATGTGGTGCGCTGCGCCGATGACAGCCTCTATACAGGCATTGCTGCCGATGTGTGCCGCCGCATGCGGGAGCACACCGGAAAAACGGCGGTGGCCGCCAAGTATACCCGTTCGCGCAGCGTAACGGCGCTGGAGGGATTGTGGCGCGCACAGGACAGAAGCAGTGCTTCTAAATTGGAGTATGCCATCAAGCATCTGCCGCGGCAGAAAAAACTGGAATTATTGGAAAATCCTGCGCAGCTTCTGCCATTTTTTCCGCAGCTGGCGCAGGAAAACTATGTGTATCTCGCCGGTGTAACGCTGGAACAATGTGTGGAAGGAGAGTGGAAGGATGAAGCTGTATGCAGCGCCCCTTGAGGGCATGACCAACTATCTGTGGCGGAGAATTCATGCGCGGATCTTTGGCGGTGCGCAGCGGTACTTCACGCCTTTCGTGTCTCCCAACGCCACCTGCAAGTTCCAGACCAAGGAGCTGGACGAGCTGCGACACAACGAGGGAATGGAAGTCGTGCCCCAGATCCTTACCAACAATGCCGAACATTTCCTGTGGGCTGCACGGGAGATGGCAGACATGGGCTATAGGGAGATCAACTTCAATTTGGGCTGCCCTTCCGGCACAGTGACGGCCAAGCGCAAAGGTGCAGGTATGCTCAGCTATCCTGAGGACTTGCAGCGCTTGCTGGAGGAGATTTTTGCCGGCTTGCCGCAAGAGATGAAAGTGTCCGTCAAGACACGTATTGGCAAAGAATCTGTGGAAGAATGGCCGTATTTGCTGGGAATTTATAACCAATTTCCTCTCAGCGAACTGATCGTTCATCCCCGTGTGCAGAAGGAGTTTTACCGTGGTCATGCCCATCGGGAAGTGGTGGAACAGACGCTGGCGAAGACAAAAGTGCCTCTTTGCTATAACGGCGATATTTTCTCTCCCACCGATGCCAATGTCGTAGTGCAAGCGTATCCGGCTTTAGACGCACTGATGATGGGGCGGGGACTGATGGCAGACCCTGCACTGCTGCGGCGCATTCAAGGCGGCGCGGCGGCCGGACGTGAGGAACTGCGGCAGTACCACGATGCGCTGTGGGAGGCCTACCGTGTTCGGCTGGGCGGCGATCTTAATGCCATCTACCGCATGCGGGAACAGTGGAATTACTTGAGTGGTAGTTTTGTCGATACCGATGCTTTTTTGAAGAAAGTACGCAAAGCAAAGTCCGGTGCGGAGTATATGGCGGCGGTGGAGCGGCTGTTTGCCGAAAACGAACTGTGTGACAGCCCCCGCCCGCCCGAGGGGAAATAAGAAAAGAGAGAGCGTATAAACGCTCTCTCTTTTGTTAGTTCAGCACGAAAACGGTGCAGTCACGGCGGCCGAACCAGCAGGCCTCGTCAAAGGTCTCGAACCACAAGTCGATTTTGTGACCCTTGATGGAGGTGCCGCAGTCGGCGGCTACGGCGTTGCCGTAGACAAGATACCCGTCATTGGTATAGATATAGAAACGGGTGTGGTAAGGGAATACCGAGGGATCTACTGCGATGTGACCTACCTTGGTGGGCAGGCCTGAAGCAGTCCAGCTGCCGATGGAATAGGCGGTGGCATTGCAGGTGACACGGGAACTGAAAGTCATGGTGTCACCGGACTTGAAGAGCAGATAACCACTGCCGTCGTTGTTGTAGTGGACGGATTCGATGCGGTCGTCACGGCTGACTTCCTGCACCCGTGTGCCGTATTTCACCACCTGTGTCTTTGCATCCACAGTCTCCAGATTGATTAGATCCTTGGATACCTGCTTACCTTCGCGGTAAGTTTTGCGGTAGGTTTCGTAGATGGTGCCGGCCTGACCGGGGGTGACGATTTCCTCCTGTCCCTTTTCCATCAGTGGGTCGGGGATACGCTCAGTAAGATAGGCAGTGGAATAGTGCATGGTGTACTCATAAGCGTACTCCTCCTGCACAGATATATGAAGCTGATCAGCGTTGAAGTCCAACACGATCATCTCGTTGCCGCTGCATTCAGCATCCAACCGACGCAGCAGATTGGCCACGGTTTCGTGGCGGGCAGTAACAGTGACAGTTTCTCCGTCATGGGTCACTTTCACTTTCTGCCCTTCCACCAGCAACATTTGGGCATCGCGGCCACTGTTGTCTGTATTGATGGATAAAAACGTGTGCTCCACTGCCTCTGTGGGATAACCGTGGATCGCTTTGGGTGCACCATCGTACTGCATCATATAAACCGTTTTACCAAAGTCGATTTCCATCAGGCAGAAAGGAAGTACCAGTCCTGCCAGTGCAATGGGGAGAAAGACTTTCAGTCGCGGAGTGATGCCTTTTTTCTCCAGCCATGCCAATACTGCCGGCGTGTGCTCTTCAATGCGCGCAGGCAATGCGCGGCACCATGCAGCCGCCTTATAGGGTAGAGCGTGGATGTGCTCTGCCAGCCAGATCAAATATTCGTCCGCCTTTCGCAGCGCCTGTACCAACGGGTTTCGGTCAGAGCGTGCCACTCGCTGGGCGGGAGTAAGTTGCATTTTCATGGATCCTCCTATATGGTTTCGTCCTGCCACCAAAGGGGAGGACAGAATCACTGCTTAACCATTTTGTAACTTTTGTTACACTTTTGCAAAGTGGCGAAAGTATATCACCATAAGACGATTTTGTCAAGTTTAGTGCATCTTTTTGCTGTTTTAACTGCCTAAGCGCCAAAAATTTCCACAGGTACCCTTGCCTGTGGCGGCGGTTTCGGGTATAATACATAAAATTACGAGAGAGGAGCGTGCGTATGCGTCCTGAATATATTCCTGTGGGACAGATCGTCAATGCCCACGGCATCAAGGGAGAAGTAAAGCTCAACCCTATGGGCTTTGATCCGGAGTTTATTGCAGAGTTTGACACGCTGTATATCGGCGGAAAAAAGGTGGACGTAAAGCAAAGCCGTGTACACAAATCCGTGGTACTGCTGACGCTGCCCGGGGTGGAGGATATGGACGCGGCGCTGGCCCTGAAGGGCAAGGGGGTATCCATTCGCCGCGAGGATGTGGAAGTGCCGGAAGGCTACTATTTCGACGAAGAGATCGAGGAACTGACGGTGGTGGACTGCGCTACTGGCGAGAGCATCGGAAAGGTGGACAAGGTGCTTACCTATCCTGCCCACAAAATCTATCAGGTGAAGGGGGAGAAGGAGTATCTGATTCCCGCCGTACCGGGTGTGTTTATCGAATCGGTAGATTTGGACGCAGATACGGTGCATGTTCACCTGATGAAAGGACTGGCCAGCGATGAGAATTGACATCATGACGCTGTTTCCCGATGCCATTGAGGCCATGATGGGGCAATCCATCATTGGTCGGGCGCAGGCGCGTGGCCATGTGAAGATCGTAGCCCATCAGATCCGGAATTATACCACCAACAAGCAAATGCAGGTGGATGACTATCCTTACGGCGGTGGCCGCGGTGCTGTGATGCAGGCCGATCCTCTGTATCGCTGCTGGCAGCACATCTGTGACGAGGCCGGTGAACGGATTCACACGATCTACATGTCTCCTTGCGGCCGTGTGCTGGATCAAGGTGTAGCGCGACAGTTAAAAGCCCAATATGACCGACTGATCATCGTGTGCGGCCACTATGAGGGCATCGACGAGCGTTTTATCGAGGAGTGCGTGGACGAGGAGATCTCCATGGGTGACTTTGTGCTCACCGGCGGTGAGATTCCGGCTATGGCGCTGGCAGACTGTCTGTGCCGTATGGTGGACGGTGTCTTGCCGGAGGAAAGCTGCTACACGGACGAGTCCCACTGGAACGGCCTGCTGGAATATCCTCAGTACAGCCGCCCGGAGGAGTGGCATGGCCGCAAAGTGCCGGCAGTGCTGCTGAGCGGACACCACGGCAATGTGGCCGATTGGCGCAAAAAGGAGAGCTATAAGCGCACTATGCGCCGCCGTCCCGACATGTTTGCCAAGTTCGATGAAAAACAGCTGACCACCAAGCACGAACGCAAGGTGCTGGCAGAGGCAAAACGGGAGCTGGAAGCAGAACTGGCTGAAGAAAACGAAGCATAAACAAAGAGGAGCCGTCAAGGCTCCTCTTTTGGCATTCGATGGATCAACTTTACCAAAAATTTTCAAAAAAATTTGGTTCAATCACCAAATTTCGCCTTGACTTTTGGGCAGTTATACGGTAAGATAGTTTCGGTTGTAAAGGCTTATAACTTTACAGAAGGAGGAAGTTTCCGTGAAAAACCAGACTTATCGCATGACTATGCTCTTCGATTTTTACGGTGAAGTCCTCACCGAGCGGCAAAAAGAGTTCTTCGACCTCTATTATAATGAGGATCTGTCGCTGGCCGAGATCGCCGAGAACTACGGCATTTCCCGTCAGGGTGTGCGTGATGTGATCGTTCGCGCTGAAGCTGTGATGACCGAGCTGGAGGACAAAACCGGCCTGCTGAAGCGCTTTATGCAGATGCGCGGTAAGATCACTGCCATTGAAGAGGCAGCGGCCGCTATTAAAAAGATCAATTATCGACTGTATGAGAATGCAGAATTGGCGCAGCTGGCCGATGTGATCGGCGAAAATGCCGCGGCACTGAAAGAATAAGGAGTTTGCACCATGGCCTTTGAGGGACTGAGTGAAAAACTGAATGCCACGTTCAAGCGTCTGCGCGGCAAGGGGCGTCTGTCGGAGGCCGATGTCCGCGAGGGGATGCGGGAAGTGCGGCTGGCTTTGCTGGAAGCTGACGTCAGCTACAAGGTGGTCAAGGACTTTGTAGCCAAGGTCACTGAGCGCTGCGTGGGCAGTGATGTGCTGGACAGCCTGACTCCGGCACAGCAGATCATCAAGATCGTCAATGAAGAGATGACGGCGCTGATGGGTGGCTCCAATGCCCGTTTAACTACCGCATCCAAGGGTCCTACCGTAGTGATGATGGTAGGTCTGCAGGGTGCCGGTAAAACTACCAACGGAGCTAAGCTGGCAGGCTTGATGCGACGCCAGTTTGGCAAGCGCCCCTTGCTGGTGGCCTGCGATGTATACCGTCCTGCTGCTATCACGCAGCTGCAGGTGGTTGGTAAGCAGCTGGAGATTCCTGTGTTTGAAATGGGACAGGGTGATCCCGTAAAAATCGCCGATGAGGCGGTGAAATATGCTCGCGACCACGGCCACGACATCGTATTCCTCGACACTGCCGGCCGCCTCCATATTGATGAGGCGCTGATGGACGAGCTGAAGGCCATCAAGGCGACCGTCCACCCCACTGAGATTTTGCTGGTAGTGGATGCTATGACCGGTCAGGACGCAGTCAATGCAGCCGGCGCTTTTGATCAGGCGCTGGGTATCGACGGTGTGATGCTCACCAAGCTGGACGGCGACGCCCGCGGCGGTGCGGCACTTTCTATCCGCGCGACTACCGGCAAGCCCATTAAGTTTGTAGGTACCGGCGAAAAGCTGGATCAGATCGAGTTGTTCCACCCCGACCGCATGGCCTCCCGCATTCTGGGTATGGGCGATGTGCTGACGTTCATCGAAAAGGCGGAAGCGCAGTACGATGAGCAGCAGGCCAAAAAGCTGGAGGAGAAGCTGCGTAAGAACAAGTTGACGCTTACCGACTATCTGGACCAGATGGAGCAGCTGCAGAACATGGGCGATCTGAGTCAGATCGCTGACATGCTGCCCGGCGGTATGGGTAAGCAGCTGAATGGTGCCCAGATCGATCCCAAGCAGATGGCACACCAAAAGGCTATCATCCAGTCCATGACGCCCAAGGAGCGGGAAAATCCCCAGATCCTCAATGCCAGCCGTAAGCGCCGCATTGCGGCCGGCTGCGGATTGGAAGTGGTGGATGTGAACCGTCTGCTCAAGAGCTTTGAAATGCTGCAGCAGCTGACCAAGTCCA
Source organism: Oscillospiraceae bacterium (assembly GCA_015067975.1). Lineage (GTDB taxonomy): Bacteria > Bacillota > Clostridia > Oscillospirales > Oscillospiraceae > Vescimonas. The sequence goes on from SVLK01000022.1 coordinate 24,973, forward strand.
TGACTAAGGGGAAGTTCCGCGGCGGTATGCCCGGCATGCCCGGCATGGGTGGTATGGGCGGAAAAATGCACGGTTTCGGCCGAAAAAAACGATTTAAGTAAATAAGTGCGCAAGGCATTTATCAATAAAAAAGTTTATTATATTTATTTGGAGGAAAAATATTATGGTTAAGATCAGACTGAGAAGAATGGGCGCTAAGAAGGCTCCTTTCTACCGCGTTGTCGTTGCTGACTCCCGCTATCCCCGCGATGGCCGTTTCATCGAAGAAATCGGCACTTACAATCCCTGCGTGTCTCCCGCTGAGATCAAGATCGATGCTGACCGCGCCCGTGAGTGGATCAAGACCGGCGCTCAGCCCACCGATACTGTCCGCGCTCTGCTGAAGAAGGTCGACGTTCTGTAAGCTGAGGGCGAGCCATGAAGGATCTGCTGCTCTACATCGCCAGAAGCCTTGTAGATCATCCCGATCAGGTCAGTGTGACCGAGATCGGCGAAGGCGATGATCTGACGCTGGAGCTGCGTGTGGCCCCTGAGGATATGGGAAAGGTGATCGGCCGTCAGGGCCGTATTGCCAAGGAGATTCGTACGGTGGTACGCTCCTATGCCCAGCGCACCGGCGTGAAGGTTTCGGTGGATATCGTTGATTAACGGGAACAACTCCGGAAAGTCTTGGAAACAAAGGCTTTCCGGAGTTTTCTTTTTGCCCGTGACCAACAAATGACCACAAGCGTGATGATAGGTGGTTAGCTGATGCATGAAAGCAGATGCGCCAAAATGTGAAAATATGGAATTTGATTTACAAATGATTTGTGGCGTAGTAGAATAACATAGTAAGCCGTATATAATCTCAGCATGATTGCGCGTGATTCTATATTTACAATAAAAAAGGAGACTTACACAGTGGAGAATAAAGTGTTGTTAGTTTTGATTGATGGTTTGCGTCCTGATGCAATCTGGCAATGCAAACATCCTTTCCTCCGGGAGTTTATGGAGAATTCTTGTACATACACTTATACTGGGCAATCTGTTATGCCGTCTATTACGCTGCCCTGTCATATCTCCCTGTTCCATAGCGTCTCTCCTGACCGACACGGTACGATGCACAATACTTACGTGAAACCTGTGCACCATATTGACGGACTTTTTGATATTTTGCACCAGCAAAAGAAGTCTTGCCATTTTTATTATACTTGGGCGCAGCTCCGTGATTTGTGCTGTCCGGGGAGCCTGGACCGTGAAGAACTGTGTAATTATTACACATATGGAAAGGAAGCAGACAGCGAGATGTGTCAGCGCACAATCTCCGCTATGCAGACCGAACGGCCGGACTTTATTTTTAATTATACCGGGCATACCGATGAGACTGCCCATAAATACGGCTGGATGTCGCCGGAGTATATGGATGCAGTTGCCTGGGTGTCGGAAAATCTGGAGAAGCTGGTTCATTCGCTGCCCCCGGAGTACACCATTGTTATTACGGCCGACCACGGGGGACATGCGCGTACCCATGGCCTCGATATCCCGGAAGACATGACCATCCCCATTGGCTTTTGCGGTCCGCTGTGGGAAAAAGGTAAAAAACTGGAGAACGTTCGGCTGATTGACATTGCGCCTACGATTGCAACGATGCTTGGCTGCGAGATTCCTGCGGATTGGGACGGCAGCAGTTTGCTGTGATCCTTCGCGATACTTCTTCGTTTTCTGTTAGAGAAGTCAATGAATGGAAACACCCCCGGAAAGTCTGAACTGCAACCCGTCAAGCGGACAATGAAAAAATATAAAGTTTTTCGCGACTGGCAACATCTGTTGCCAGTCGTTTTTTATGCAGCGAGAAATAGATTGTGCTTTTCGAAGGGCGTAAGAGCACC
>SVLK01000023.1 GCA_015067975.1 Oscillospiraceae bacterium
AGGTATATACAACGATGAGCGAAGAAATCAAGACCATGGAAGCTGTTGAAGAGAGCTTCGAAGAACTGCTGGAAAAATCTTTTAAGACTTTAAATACAGGAGAGAAGGTAACCGGTATCGTTACGGCTGTCGGTCCTACTGAGGTTCAGGTTGATCTGGGCTGCAAGCAGGCTGGCTATATTGCCGTGGATGAGCTGTCCGCTGATCCCAGCGTGAAGCCCGAGGACGTGGTGAAGGTCGGCGATGAGATCGAGACTTACATCATTCGCGTCAATGACGTGGAAGGCTATGCTATGCTGTCCAAGAAGCGTCTGGACGCCGTCAAGGTTTGGGAAGATATCGAGAATGCCAAGGAGAACAAGGATACTCTGGAAGGCAAGGTTACCGAAGAGAACAAGGGCGGTATCGTCGTCAACGTCAAGGGCGTGCGCGTGTTTGTCCCCGCTTCTCAGAGCGGCCTGCCCCGCGGCGCTGAGCTGAGCACCATGATCGGTCAGACCGTGTCCCTGCGCATTACCGAAGTCAACCGTGCCCGTCGTCGCGTTGTCGGCTCCATCCGTGCCGTCAGCTACGAGGCTCGTCAGGCTGCTCAGGCTGAGATCTGGAACAGCATCGAAGAGGGTAAGCGTTATACCGGTACTGTGAAGTCCATGACTTCTTACGGTGTGTTCGTCGATATCGGCGGCGTGGATGGTATGGTACATATCTCCGAGCTGTCCTGGTCCCGCATCAAGAACCCCGCTGAGGTGGTTGCTGTGGGCGACACTCTGGATGTGTATGTCATCTCCTTCGACGCTGAGAAGCGTAAGATCTCCCTGGGTGTCAAGGATCGCACCAGCAATCCCTGGCAGAAGTTCCTGGAGACCTATCAGGTGGGCGATGTGGCTTCCGTCCGTATCGTCAAGCTGATGACCTTCGGCGCTTTCGCTGAGGTTGTTCCCGGTGTGGATGGCCTGATCCACATCTCCCAGATCGCTGATCGCCGCATTGAGAAGCCCGGTGACGTTCTGTCCGAAGGCCAGATGGTCGATGCCAAGATTACTGCTATTGACGAAGAGAAGCAGAAGATCTCCCTGTCCATCCGCGCTCTGCTGGCTCCCGCTGCCGCTGAGGAAGAAGTGGAAGAGGACGCTGAGTAATTACAGCTGAATTAAAAGACCCGGCGCATCTGCGCCGGGTCTTTTCACAAGAAAGGAAAGAGTATGATGGAAATCAGACATGCAACAATGGCGGATCTCCCTGCTGTAACAGCGGTGGAGGCTGAGTGCTTTCCGGTTGCGGAAGCGGCAACGGAAGAATCGTTCCGCGCCCGTCTGACGGTGTATCCCGAACACTTCTGGCTGCTGTTTGACGGTGAGAAGATGGTAGGATTTGTCAACGGCATGGTGACCGAGCTGGCCGATCTTTGTGACGAGATGTATCATGATGCCACTATGCACGATCCTGCAGGTGCGTGGCAGATGATTTTTGGCGTGGATACGATCCCGTCTTACCGCCGCAGAGGTTGCGCTGAAATGGTACTTAAGCGTGTGATCGCGGACACCAAGGCGGCCGGGCGAAAGGGATTGGTGCTGACCTGCCGGGATCATCTGGTACATTACTATGCCAAGTTTGGTTTTGTCAGCGAGGGGATTTCTGAATCCGGCCACGGCGGTGTTGTTTGGTATCAGATGCGCTTGACATTTTAAATTGTTTTAAAGTGGCAGTTCCATAGGGACTGTCACTTTTTTGCGGAAAAGCGGATATTGTCGAAAAGATATCCCATATTAAATGTGGAAAAATTTTGTAAAAAATGACTATTATTAATTGAAAAACGGGTAAACTTTTGGTATACTATATACGGATAATTTTGGCTTTTGGGAAAGAAAGTCGGAGAGGAGGCGTATATATGTACCTGGTAGGCGATAAAGTGGTACATCCTATGCACGGCGCGGGTATCATTGAAGAAATCACGCAGGAACGATTGGCCGGCCGTCGGGCAGAGTATTATGTGTTCCGTATGCCCGTGGGCGGTCTGGTACTGAAGATCCCTACGGAAAACTGCGGGAATATCGGAGTACGTGCGCTGTCCTCCTTGGAAGAGATTGAACGCGTGCTGCAGGTGATCCCTACGCTGGACGCGGAAATGACCGCCAACTGGAATCATCGCTATCGCGAGAATATGGCGCGGATCAAAAGCGGCGATCTGGTGGAAGTGGCGCGGGTGATCAAGGGTTTGATGTGGCGCGATGCCCAGCGAGGACTGTCTAATGGCGAACGTAAGATGCTGCACACTGCTAAGCAGATTTTGATTTCTGAGATTGTGCTGGTGCGCGGCGTTGCCTATCAGGAGGCGGAGGAATCTGTCAGTGAAATGATGATGGCGGGAGTTTGATATGATGTCTGCTTTTTGGAATAAACTGAAAAGAGCACAGGACAGCTGCCGTCCCTTCTGCTCGGCCATTGTGCCGGCGGCGGGGACCTCTTCCCGCATGGGCGGAGAGAACAAGCTGTTTTTACCGCTATGTGGTGTACCGGTGTTGGTACGTACGCTGCGGGCCATCGACCAAGCAGAACTGGTGGATGAGATCATCGTAGCAACTCAAGAATCTCTGCTGCTGGATGTAGCAGATCTGTGCAAGCAGGCCAAGCTGACCAAGCGTGTGCGTGTAGTACGTGGCGGAGCTACGAGAACGGAATCCGTATTGGCGGCAGCTATGGAGGCCAGTCCTAAGGCTCAGTTGTTGGCTGTGCACGATGGCGCGCGCCCGTTGGTGCGCCCGGAAGAATTTGATGAAGTAATTCGCTATGCCTGCAAGACATATGCTGCAGCACCTGCTGTGCCAGTGACAGATACGGTAAAGGTAGCAGATGCCGACGGACGGGTCACTGCAACACCGGATCGCAGCACGCTGTTTGCCGTACAGACTCCGCAGGTGTTCCGCGCCGAGATTCTAAAGAGCGCATTGCAGGCACTGTTGAATAGCGGTGACACGGCGACAGACGACTGCGCTGCGGTGGAACGGTTGGGAAAACAGGTGTATTTGATAGATGGTAATCGCGAGAATATCAAAATTACCACGCCTATCGATGTTGTGATCGCTGAGGCGATTTTGGCGCAAAGGGGGCAGGACTAATGACAAAACTGCGGATCGGACATGGATATGATGTGCATCGTCTGGTGGAAGACCGCCTGCTGATCCTTGGCGGTGTCACTGTGCCCTACGAAAAAGGCTTACTGGGACATTCTGATGCGGATGTGCTGACCCATGCAGTGATGGATGCGCTGCTGGGTGCTGCCGGATTGCCGGATATCGGAAATCTGTTTCCTGATAGTGATAAGGCTTTTCTTAATATTTCCAGCATCTATTTGCTGAAGCAAGTGGCGGGCAAGTTGCAAGAGGCTGGGGTGACGGTAGTTAATATTGATGCTACCTTGGTGGCACAAGCCCCGAAAGTGGCACCTTATCGTATGGAAATGCGGCAGAACATTGCCAATGCTTTGGGCGTATCCTTGGAGCAGGTGGGTGTAAAAGCTACCACGGAAGAGCATCTGGGCTTTACCGGTGATGGCTCCGGAATGGCTGCCCATGCGGTGGTATTAGTGGAAAAAATGTGAGAGAAATCTGCGCTTCCGTTGACTTTTTTGCAAATCGGTTACACCATGTTTTTTGAGAGAAAACTGATGTTGTTGCCGAAACAGCAGAGGTAAAGGAATTACATATCAGAAAAAACACGGGCTTTTCAGCCCGTGTTTTTTTCTGCACCACAATAAATGCCAATACATACAATGTGACGTGAGGAGGAGTGATATGGAGCATTATCTGCTGATTGCCCGTTCCGTGACTCACGCGCAGCGGATGGAAAAGACGCTGCGGGATGCAGGTGTGCGGGGAACGATTCTTCGCGCCCCCACGCAGATCAACCCCAAAGGGTGCAGCTATGCTGTACGCATTGATGCATCCCGTATAGAAGCAGTTCGCGACATCTTATCGGATACGAAAGTGCCGCCGATCCATGTATATGTAAAATCATCCGATGGCTACAGGGAGGTGGCCCTGTGATCTATTTTGACGCCGGTGCTACCACATTGGAAAAACCGGCAGCAGTACGCGCCGCGATGACAGAGGCTGTAGCTACGATGAGTTCCCCGGGGCGCGGCGGTTATCCGGCGACGAGAAAAGCGGAAGAAACTGCGTTTGCCTGCCGCAATGAGGCAACAGAACTATTTGGAGTGGACTCGCCGGAAAAGGTGGTTTTTACGTCCAATGCTACCCACGCGTTAAATATAGCCATCCATTCACTGGTCAAGCCGGGCAGTCGTGTGGCGATTTCCGGCTATGAACACAATTCAGTGCTGCGGCCTTTGCACGCCGTGGACAATGTGGAACTGACTGTGGTAGATACCCCTTTGTTTGAACCCCGGATGGCGTTGGAAGAATTTCGCCAAGTGCTGCAAAGAGGCGCGGATGTGGTGGTGTGTACCCATGTATCCAACGTGTTTGGTTATATCTTGCCTGTGCAAGAAATTGCCGAAGAGTGCCGGCGCAGCGGAGTACCGCTGATTCTTGACGCTTCCCAGTCGGCCGGTGTGTTGCCCGTGCGAATGGATGCGTTGCAACCGGCATTTATTGCGATGCCGGGCCACAAGGGATTGTATGGCCCGCAGGGGACGGGGCTCTTGCTTTGCGGTGATCGGCCTGTTAAACCGCTGCTCAGCGGTGGAACGGGAAGCGTTTCCCGTTTGCGCCGGATGCCGGAAGATTTGCCGGACAGACTGGAAGCGGGAACACACAATATGCCGGGAATTGCGGGTTTGTTGGAGGGGCTGCGGTTTATCCGCCGCACTGGGCTGGAGCGGGTTGCCCGACAGGAGAGGGAAGTGGTAGCTGCTGCAGCAAGATATCTTCGGGAGATACCGCAAGTGCGGCTGTATGCGGACACAGAGTTTGCCAATCAGACTGGGGTACTATCCTTCACGGTGCAGGGGATGGATTGCGAAACGGTGGGAGCACTTTTGGCGGATCGAGGCATCGCCGTCAGAGCCGGTTTGCACTGCGCTCCGTTGGCGCATAAGACGGCAAAGACACTGGAAACCGGTACGATACGTATCAGCACTTCGGTGTTTAACAATGCAGAACAGGCCGAGGTTTTTGCCAGAGAACTAGGTAGGATCATTCGTGAAAATGCAAGATTTTGATTGACGTTTTTGTTGCAATTTCCCAATAAATTTTATATAATGTATAATAACTATTGGTATGCGTAGAAGTATGCGTAAGCAGGAAGGATAACGATATGGATGCTGTCTTGTCTGTATTGGAGAATATTGGGAAATATCTGATGCTGATCCGTCCGGCGGACATTCTTGACGTGGCAATCATGGCTTTTGCGGCCTATAAACTGCTGTCGCTGCTCAAGACCACTCGTGCCGGTAATCTGGTTAAGGGTGTTGGTATATTTCTGGTGGCATTGGTGCTGTCCTATACCATTAATCTGCGCGGCGTTTATTATATTCTCAGCCATGTACTGGAATGGGGTGCTTTGGCGCTGGTAATTTTGTTCCAGCCGGAACTGCGTCAGTTGCTGGAAACCATGGGTAGCCGCAACATTAAGCTGCTGAATTTTTTGAATCCGGAACAGAAAATTTCCGATTTGGAGCAGGCCATCAGCCAGACGGTGGTGGCCTGCACCGAGATGTCCAAAAGCAGGACAGGCGTGCTCATTGTTTTTGAGCGCGAGCACCTGCTGGACGATCTGGTACGTAGCGGTACTGTGCTGGATGCAACGGTATCCGGTGAGTTGCTGAAGAATATTTTCTTTGTCAAGGCACCTATGCATGACGGAGCTGTGATCATTCGCCGAGGAAGAGTTTTGGCTGCCGGCTGCATGTTGCCGCTGTCGAGAAATGTTAATCTGAGCCGTGATCTGGGTATGCGCCACCGTGCCGGTATCGGTATGAGCGAAACTTCCGATGCTGTGGTGGTCATCGTTTCGGAAGAAACAGGTTCTATTTCTGTGGCTTTGGGCGGTATGCTCAAGCGCCACCTCCAGCCGGAAACTCTGGATCAGTTGTTGCGCAATGAATTGATCCCCCAACCGGAGGAAGAGATGGAAAAGCCTCGTTTTGCGCTGATGGAGCTGCTTCGTTTGCGGAGAAAGGAGGATCAGGATGGAGAAGAATAAGAAGGAAAAAAATGTGGATCAGGCAACGGAAGCTGCCAAGAGCCGTAAGATCCTGAAAATCGCCCTGTCTATTCTGATCGCCATTGGCATCTGGCTTTATGTGGATGAGGAAAAGGCTGTTAATGTAAAACTGACGGTACATGATATCCCTGTGGAGTTTGCCGGCGAGGATACTGTATTGGCGGATAACGGCTTGATGCTACTGTCCGGCTACGATACGACCATCGACTTGACGCTGAAAGGCCCTCGTAAGGTTTTGTGGAAGTTGGATACGGACGAGATCCGTATTGTAGTTGATACATCTTCCGTTGTGGACACGGGCGTTCAATCGCTGAACTATGAGGTAATCTATCCCGATAATATCCAGCGTTCGGAATTAACTGTGGAGTGGGCCAGCAGTTATGCTGTTACGGTTTCGATAGGCCAGCTCTATACCAAGGAAGTGGATATCCGCTATGAGGTGACAGGTTCGCCTGCATCCGGTTTTGTGGCGGAATCTGTGATTCTGGATCCGGAAAAACTGGTGCTGCGTGCGCAGCGTGATGACTTGCTGAATGTCAACTACGCGAAAGTTAGTGTAGATATTTCCGGTGCTCAGGGTGCAGAGGTTCAGACGGTAGAATACCAGTTGTACGACTATAATGATATTCCTATTGAGAATGACAACATCCGTGCGAACACCAAACTGATTCAGGTTTTGGTTCCTGTTAAGATGGTAAAGGATGTGCCGTTGCGTATCAACTTTGTAGAGGCTGTTGGCTCTACCTTGGAACAGGTAGACTACAGTTTTACCAGAGACATGGTACAGCTGAAGGGCGAAAAAGAAGTGCTGGATGCCATTGATGGCATTGTACTGGATACGATTTATCTGCAGGATCTGGCAGAGTATCAGTCTCTGACTTATGAGATACCGATTCCGGAAGGAACGGAGATAGTAGGTGGCGCTGCAGAGGTGGTTGTAACCATCACTGTCAATGGTGTATTGGAGCGCCGCGTGACGACATCCAACTTTGCTGCAGCAAATGTACCTGAAGGGTTTACGGCAGAATTTGCGACCGAAAGTCTGGAAATCCTGCTGCGCGGTTTGAGCGCGGAGGTGAATGCCCTGACCGGTAATAACCTGCTGATTACAGCGGATTTGAGCGGTATTCAGGAGGCGGGCAACTATACAGTACCTGCGACAGTAGAAATCAACGGCTATAGTAATATTGGCGTGAAGGGCAGTTACCAAGTAATCGTCAATGTGGTTCCACCAGCAGCCCCTGATAATGGTGTACAGACAGCGGCGCTGGATGATTCGGACGATGTGACTGTGCAGGCGACTATGGAGTGAAAGGATAACCAAAGATGACTCAAATTGCGACGGTAGAGGAAATCCTCTCCGGTGGATATGCTACAATTTCTGTACCGAGAAAGTCGGCCTGTGGTCATGACTGCGAAGAGTGTGCCGGCTGCGGCATGACGGGTGCGGCCATTTATACCAAGGCGAAGAATGATATTGGCGCTACACCGGGCCAAAAGGTCGTGGTAGAGAGCAGTACAAAAAAGCTGCTGGGTGTGGTGGTGCTGGTTTATATGCTGCCGGTAATCTTCTTCCTGCTGGGCTATTTTCTGTCGGAAGGTTTGGGCGAAAGTGTGCGCTATATCATCGCTATTGCGGCAGCTGCTCTGACGATGATTCCCATTGTGCTGTATGATCGCCATGCGCGGCGTAATGATACGCTGACTTACAACATCGTCCGGTTGTTCTGATGTTTGGCTATGTAAGACCCGCACAGGAGCGGCTGACACAAGAGCAGCAGAACCTGTTTTCCGGCATGTACTGCGGCTTGTGCCATACGCTGCAACGCCGTTATGGATTGGCTGCGCGCATGATCCTCAACTACGATTTAACGTTTTTGGCCATTTTACTGGATGAGGGTGAACCATGCAGTCTTTGCCACAAGAAGTGCATCATGCATCCGTTGAAAAAACGGCCCTGCGCTCAGCCGACAACTGCTTTAGATAAGGCGGCGGACTATAGCGTGATTCTCACTTGGTGGCAGCTGCGTGACGGTGTAGCTGATCATGGATTTTGGGGCGGATTAAAGTACCGTGCAGCGTCCTGGCTGTTGCGGGGCGCTTACCGCAAGGCCTGTGCCGCTCAGCCGGAATTTGATGAGAATACACGCCGGCAGTTGGAAGAATTATCAGCATTGGAACGGGAAAATTGCCCGTCTATCGATCGGGCGGCGGACACGTTTGCCCGCTTGCTCAGCGGAGCATCTGACGGCATTACCGATCCGATACGGCGACGAATCCTACAACAGTTGCTGTATCATTTGGGGCGCTGGATCTATTTGGCAGATGCGGCGGATGACTTAAAGAAAGACGTAAGAAGTGGGAGTTATAATCCGCTTCCTCTGCGCTTTGAAGTAAAAAACGGAGAACTGATGCCGGAAAGCCGGCAGCAGTTGGCAGCCACTATGGACCGCTCGGCGGAAGCTATGGCAGCTGCGTTTGAACTGGGTGATTTCGGTGAGTGGACCGATATTATCCAAAGTGTTGTGTATGAGGGACTGTATGCGGTGGGTAACGCTGTGCTGAACGGCACCTTCCGCAAACGGCGAAAGAGAGAGGCAGAGAACCCTACACGAAAGGCAGGAACCTGACTATGCGCGATCCCTATCAGGTACTGGGTGTTTCCAGTACCGCCACAGACGAGGAGATCAAAAAAGCTTACCGGAATCTGGCGCGTAAGTACCATCCGGACAATTACCATGATAACCCGTTGGCCGATTTGGCGCAGGAGCGTATGAAAGAGATCAACGAGGCTTACGAGACGATCCAAAACCAGCGTAAGGGTGGTAGTCAACCGTCTTACGGGACTTATGGCTATTCTAACGGTTCATCCGGCTATGGAGGTTATTCCGGCAATTACGCTGGTGGAACGAAATTCCAGAGAGTACGTGCTGCCATCAATCAAGGCGACTTGAATTTGGCGGAAGAACTGCTCAACGCCAGCAGCGACAGAGGTGCTGAATGGAACTTCCTGAAGGGTGCCGTGTGCTATCGCCGTGGTTGGATGGATGAGGCCAAGCGCTACTATGAAACTGCGGTACAGCTGGAGCCTACCAATCCGGAATATCAGCGTGCGCTGCATATGGTCAACGGCGGCGGTGCTACCTATCGTCCGGAAGGTTTTGGTACAATGCACACGGAAAGCTGCCATAGCTCGCCTTGCCTACCGCTTTGCCTGCTGTGGAGCTGTTGTGTGCCGGGCGGATATTATTTCTGGTGTTGCTGAGTGACTGAGAAACAGGAAAGGGAAAAAGTCATGGTCAAGAGTATGACCGGTTATGGCCGGGCAAGAGAAACGTTGAACGGACGAGATATTACGGTCGAAGTACGTTCTGTCAATAACCGCTATCTGGATTGTACGGTAAAAATGCCGCGTACCTATGTTTTTGCCGAAGATGCCATCAAGAGCCGTGTGCAGAAAGCGATTTCCCGCGGCAAGGTGGATGTGTTTGTCAGCATCGATACCTCCGGCGCTGATGTGAGCGTTGTTACTGTGAACGAATCGTTGGCACGCAGCTATTATGAGGCACTGATGCAGATCAAGAACACGCTGCAGCTGGAGGGTGAGGTTACACCTATGGCGCTGGCGAAATTCCCCGATGTACTGAGCGTAACAAAGGCTGAGGAAGATCTGGAATCCGTGGCGGCTGACATCTGTCAGGTATTGGACGAGGCACTTTCTGCTTATAATGATATGCGCGCGGTAGAAGGTGTTCGTCTGGCTGAGGATATTGCCGGCCGTGTGAATACTATTGAGGCTGTAGTTACCAAGGTGGAGGAGCGTTCGCCTCAAACGGTGGCAGAGTATCGCGCTCGTTTGACCAATAAGATGAATGAAGTGCTGCAGTCCACCACGATCGACGAGAGCCGTATCCTGACCGAGGCGGCCATCTTTGCTGACAAGATCGCCGTAGATGAGGAGACTGTCCGTCTGCGCAGTCATATTGCCCAGCTGCGCACGATGTTGCAGGGCGGTGAGCCGGTAGGCCGTAAGCTGGATTTCCTGATTCAGGAAGTCAACCGTGAATGCAATACCATCGGTTCTAAGTGCAATGACTTGACTATTGCGCAGGATGTGGTGAATATGAAAGCAGAAGTGGAAAAGATTCGCGAACAGGTGCAGAACATCGAGTAAGGAGACACGATATGCAGCTGATCAATATTGGTTTTGGAAATCTGGTCTCGGCCCAGCGTTTGCTGGCCATTGTCAGTCCAGATTCTGCGCCGATCAAGCGTTTGATTCAGGAGTCCCGCGATCGCGGTATGCTGATCGATGCGACTTACGGACGTAAGACGGCGGCGGTGCTGATTATGGATAGTGATCATGTGGTGCTTTCTGCACTGTCTACGGAAAAGCTGGCACCGCGACTTGGGTTAAAAGTGGAAGATTTCAAAGAGGAAGAGCTATGAGAGGAAAAACATTTATCATTTCCGGCCCCTCCGGTGTGGGAAAGAGTACGGTGCTCAAGGAATTGCTGCAGCGGCGTGATATGTACTTCTCAGTTTCCGCCACGACGCGCACCCCTCGCGCAGGAGAAGTGGACGGAGTGCATTACCACTTTGTGGATGTGGACACTTTTCGCAGCATGATCGAAGAAGAAGCGCTTCTGGAACACGCTGAGTATGTGGGTAACTATTATGGAACGCCCAAACGCTATGTGGATGAAGCGATGGAACAGGGACGCGACGTGATTTTGGACATTGAAGTGCAAGGTGCCGTTCAAGTGTGTGCCAAACGTCCGGAAACGGTGCGGATTTTCATTGCGCCGCCATCCTGGGAGGAACTGGAGCGCCGTTTGACGGCACGCGGTACAGACACGCAGGAGAAGATTCAGAAACGCCTGCAGCGCGCCAAAATCGAAATGGAAACGGCTGCGGATTATGATTATTTTGTCATCAATGATGATGTGGCGCATGCAGTAGCAGAACTGGACGCAATTATGTGTGCTGAGCATTGCCGACCTGCAGAGCGCATGAGCCAAATTGTATAAACAAGAACAAAATTTCGCCTGAAAGGCAGATAGGAAGTTGATTATTATGATGCTGTATCCCGCAATGAACAAGCTGACTGAGTATGTGCCCAATCGCTATATGATGGTCAACGTGGTGGCACGCCGCGCCCGTCAGATTGCTACCGAAGCTGAGATGAACGGTGAGCACCTGAGCGAGAAGCCCGTGACTCTGGCGATCCACGAGGTTGCTGAGGGCAAGTTTGACGCCAAGACCATCGATACCACCATCGCAGAGGCCTGAGTACTGAAGAAGACAGAGGAGGGGAGTGTCAATGCCGCAGATCGCTAAGATCGCCGTAGCAGCGGCTACGTATGCCATTGACAAGCCCTATGACTATCTGCTGCCGGAGGAACTGGGTGCATCGGTAGGGTGTCGTGTGCTGGTGCCCTTCGGCCGCGGAAACCGCACGTGTGAGGGCGTGATTCTGTCCGTTTCTATGGCGGTTCCGGAAAAACCGCTCAAGGCGGTACGCCAGCTTTTGGATGATGAACCGATTCTCTCGATGCGACAGATCAAACTGGCGCTTTGGATGCGCCAGCGGTACTTCTGCACATTTTATGATGCCCTGCATACGATTCTGCCAGCCGGCGTGTGGTACGCCTACCGTGAAAGCTGGCAGCTGAATGCCAACGTGGCATGGGACGACCTCTCGGAACGGGAGGCGTCCGTTTGCCGTTTTATGCAGGATACGTCACGGGAGACTACGGAGCTGAAGGAACAATTCGGCGAGGACGTTACCGCGCTGCTGCAACGCCTGCAAAAGGCAGGCGTCGTGCGTGTAGAAACGCAGAGCAGCCGAAAAGTACAGGACAAAATGGTGCTGTTTGCTGCGCTGAACGGCAGCGCAGAAGAAGTACTCGCCCAGATGGAAAAGCGAAAAAAGAGCGCTCCTCGCCAATATGACGCAGTGGAGTTCTTGAGTCGTTACGGCGAAACAGCGGTACATGAACTGTGCTATTTTACCGGCGTATCCCGACAGGCATTGCGCCGGTTGGAGGAGCTGAAACTGATTACGTTGCGAGAGGAAGAGGAATACCGTATCTCTTCTCGTGAGATCACTGTAAAGGCGGATCCGATTACACTAAATGACGAGCAGCAACAGGTTTATGAAACAGTACTTTCCCAAGTGGAGAGTGGTGTTTCCGGTGTGACACTGCTGCAGGGTGTGACCGGTAGCGGAAAAACACTGGTGTATATCCGATTAGCGCAGGCACTTTTACAGCAAGGAAAATCGGTGATGATCCTTGTGCCGGAAATTGCATTGACGCCGCAGATGATGGCGCGTTTTGGCGCATATTTTGGTGATGAAGTGGCGCTGCTGCACAGCGGTTTACGCACGACAGAGCGCTATGACCAATATAAGCGCATCAGGCGTGGCGAGGCACACATTGTGTTGGGAACCCGTTCGGCAGTGTTCGCTCCGCTCCAAAATCTGGGGCTGATCGTAATGGATGAAGAGCAGGAGAGTTCCTACGAGTCGGAAAACGCGCCTTGCTATCATGCTCGCGATATTGCTAAATACCGCTGCTATCAGGAAGGGGCACGGTTGCTGTTGGGCAGCGCGACGCCTACAGTGGAGTCTTGCTACTATGCTAAGAAGGGTGATTATCATCTAACGTTGCTGCGTCGCCGTTTCAATCAAAAGCAGTTACCACAGGTGATCGTGGCCGATTTACGGCAGGAACTGCGCAGCGGAAATACCGGCTGTATCAGCCGGGTGCTGCGACAGGAACTGGAAAAAAACATCAAGGCAGGGGAGCAGAGCATCCTCTTTCTCAACCGCCGCGGCAATAGCCGCCAGCTGCTGTGCGGCGAATGTGGCTATGTGCCGCAGTGCCCGCGCTGTAGTGTTTATTTGACGTATCACTCGGCCAACCACCGCTTGATGTGCCACTACTGTGGCTATTCGGAAAAAGCCGAGGATCATTGCCCTGATTGCGGCGGTTTGATGAAACATGTGGGCATTGGTACGCAGAAGGTGGAAGAGGAACTGCGACAGCTGTTTCCTGGCACGGAAATCCTGCGCATGGACGCTGATACCGTAGGCGGCGGACATGAAAAGATCCTACGGGAATTTGAAGAGAAGAAAGTGCCGATCCTGCTGGGGACCCAGATGGTGGCCAAGGGGTTGGATTTTGAAAATGTGACGTTGGTGGGTGTACTGGCGGCAGATTTGTCATTGTATGTGGATCATTACCGTGCCTCGGAGCGCACGTTCTCTCTGCTGACGCAGGTGGTGGGACGTGCCGGTCGCGGTGAAAAAACAGGACGTGCTGTGATCCAGACCTATACACCGGAAAACGATGTGATTCAAGCGGCGGCTGAGCAGGACTATGAGCGGTTTTATGACGGTGAGATCCGGTTGCGACAGTTGCGGCGCGATCCACCTTTTGCCGACCAGTTTGTGATCACCGTCACCGGCGGCGAAGAGCCGGCAGTACGCCGTGCCTGCGCTGAAGTGCGCGACAGCTTATTACAGCTTTCCCGGCAAGCATCCTACAGAGAACTGGAATGGGAAGTGCTGGGGCCGGCACCGGCACCTGTTGTCAAAGTCAATCACCGCTATCGCTATCGTTTGATGGTGGTCGGTAAAAACGATAAAACGCTGCGCAGTGTGATTGCTTCTTATCTGAAGGAGTTTTCTACACGCAGTGAGAACCGGAATATGCAGATCTACGCAGACTGCAATCTCATGAACTAAGGAATTGGGGGAAAGAACTATGGCATTGAGAACCATCGTAAAGCAGGGCGACGAATGCCTGCAGAAGGTTTGCCGTCCCGTGACGGAATTTAATGATCGCCTGCATACGCTGTTGGATGATATGAAAGAAACGTTGATCGACTCCGGCGGTGTGGGCTTGGCTGCGCCGCAGGTCGGTGTGCTGCGCCGTGTATGCGTGGTGATGAACGAGGATGAAGAGATCATTGAACTGGTGAACCCGGAGATCATCGCTGCGGAAGGTGAACAGACCGGTCTGGAAGGCTGCCTAAGTGTGCCCGGTAGATACGGTATCGTGACGCGTCCTTATGTAGTGCGTGTGCGTGCACAGGATCGCGATGGCAACACCTTCGAAGTGGAAGACGAGGACTTGACGGCCCGTTGCTTCTGCCATGAGCTGGCGCATTTGGATGGTCAGCTGTATGTGGAAGTGGCTGACCGTATGCTCAGCGATGAAGAACTGGAGGAGTACATCCGCCAGATGGAAGAAGAAATGGAAGAGGACGAAGACTGATGCGAATTCTCTTTATGGGCACGCCGGATTTCGCGGTGGCGTCCTTGCAGCGGCTGGTGGAAGACGGCCACGATGTATGCGGTGTATTTACTCAGCCGGATAAGCCGAAAAACCGCGGCATGAAAATGACTTTCTCTCCTGTAAAGGAGTATGCCTTGAGTCAGAATCTGGATGTTTACCAGCCGCTGAAAATGCGCGATGGCGAAGCAATGGGCATTGTGGAGCAGCTGCAGCCGGAGTTGATTGTTGTGGCAGCCTATGGTCGTATTTTGCCGGAGGAGATCCTCAACGCACCTAAGTATGGCTCCATCAATGTGCACTCTTCGCTGCTGCCCAAGTACCGCGGCGCAGCGCCTATCAACTGGGCGATTCTGGACGGATTGGATGAGACTGGTGTGACCATCATGTATATGGCCAAGGAACTGGACGCCGGGGATATCATTCACACAGTGAAAACGGCTATTGATCCTTACGAGACGGCGCAGGAACTGACGATGCGATTGGCGCAGTTGGGTGCGCAGGCCCTCTCGGAGGCGGTGGAAATGTTGCGTAACGGAACTGCTGTCCGTACGCCGCAGGATCACAGCGCCTATACCTATGCGCCTATGCTCAGCAAGGAGCTTTCTCCGATCGCCTGGAATCGCAGTGCGCAGGAGATTCACAATCAGGTGCGCGGGCTGACCCCGTGGCCCTGTGCCTCTACTGTTGTGGGCGATAAGAAGCTGAAAGTGTTCTGTACTCAGTTTGGCAGTGCTACAAATGCACCTGCCGGAACGGTGGTTTCCGCCGGCAAGCAGGGTATTGAGATCGCCTGCGGTGACGGACAGACACTGTTTATTACGCAGCTGCAGGCCGAAGGCGGTAAGCGGATGGCTGCAGCGGACTATCTGCGCGGCCATAGTGTACAGGTGGGCGTATGAAAGACGAGCGTAAGCTGAATGCCCGTGAGGTGGCGCTGGAAGTACTGATGCAGATCGAGAAGGCAAATGCTTGGTCTGATGGTAGCTTGAAGCGCACTATTGCAAAAAACGGGCTGGACAGCCGGGATGCCGCGCTGGCTACACGATTGAGCTACGGCGTGGTACAGAACCGGTTGCTGCTGGATTATTACATTAGCTGCTACTGCACGCAAAAGGCGGAACGGCTGGAACCGGTGATCCGCAACATTTTGCGCCTCGGCGGTTACCAAATCCTGTTTATGGATAAAATTCCTCATCGGGCTGCCGTTAATGAGGCCGTAGAGATGACTAAGCGTGCGGGACGTCCCAAAGCGTCCGGTATGGTCAACGCGGTGCTCCGTAAGTTTGTGGCCAACTGGATGGACATGCCGGCGCTGCCTGATGGAAGTACTGCAGAATACCTGTCCGTGCGTTATAGCCACCCCAAATGGCTTGTGGAGCGAATGATGGATTTGCTGGGTGCGGAAGAGGCGGAAGATTATTTGCGTCTGAATAATGAGGCGGTTCCTACGACGATTCAGACCAACCTGCTGAAAACCACAGCCGAGGAACTGGAGAAAGAGTTGAAGCAGAGTGGCATAGAAGCGCAAAAACATCCGTGGCTGAGCGGCTGCTACGAGGTCAGCGGTACCGGAGACTTGGAGAGCTTGCCTGCTTTTGCACAGGGGCGCTTTTTGGTACAGGATGCGGCAGCGCGGTTGGTTTCCCTGATCGCACAGCCGGAACGAGGAGCAAATGTGCTGGACATGTGTGCTGCCCCCGGCGGAAAATCTTTTACGCTGGCGATGGACATGCAAAATCAGGGACAGATCGTCTCCTGCGACATCCATCCTCACAAGCTGAAACTGGTGGAAAACGGTGCAGCGCGGCTGGGAATCACTTGTATTCGAGCGGCTTTGGCTGACGGACGAGAGCACCATGCTGCGTGGCAGCAGACTGCTGATTTGGTAGTGGCGGATGTTCCTTGCTCCGGATTGGGTATTATCCGTAAAAAACCGGATATCCGATATAAGAACCCTAAGGAGATCGCCCAGCTGCCGAAGATCCAGATGGATATTCTGGAAAATGCGGCAACATATGTGCGACCCGGTGGTGTGCTGATCTATTCCACCTGCACCGTTTTGCCGGAGGAAAACGAGGAGATCACGGAAGCATTTCTGGCCAAACATATTGATTTTACATTGGAACGTTTTTCTCTGCCGCTGCCGATTGGTGCTTGCAACGGACATTTGACGTTATGGCCGCAGCGATATGGAACTGACGGATTTTACATCTGCCGCATGCGCAGAAAATAAGGAGATACCATGATCGACATCAAGTCCATGACACTGGAGGAGATTACTCAGGCCTGCCGTGATATGGGAGAGCCTGCCTTTCGGGGTAAGCAAATCTTTACATGGCTGCACAAAGGTGTGACATCATTTGATGGGATGAGCAATCTTTCCAAGTCACTTCGCGAAAAACTGGCGGCGCAGTACACGATTACTGCGCCTGTTGTGGCGCGCAAGCAGATGTCGAAACTGGATGGAACGATTAAATATCTCTGGGAACTGGCGGATGGGAACTGTATCGAAACGGTACTGATGCAGTACCGCCACGGGAATACGGTCTGCATCTCTTCGCAGGTCGGCTGCCGCATGGGCTGCGCATTTTGTGCCTCCACCATTGCCGGTAGAGTGCGAGACCTGCGCCCCTCTGAAATGGTAGATCAGGTGCTCTTTACTCAGTTGGACAGTGGACAGGAGATCTCCAACATTGTGCTGATGGGTATCGGTGAGCCGTTGGATAATATGGATAATGTCCTGCGTTTTTTAGAACTGATCAATCATGCTGACGGTATGAATATCGGTATGCGGCATATCAGCCTGTCCACCTGCGGCGTGATTCCCGGGATTGACCGGTTGGCTGATCTGGGACTGCAGCTGACCTTGTCAGTGTCCTTGCATGCACCGGACAGTGAAACACGCTCGCAAATCATGCCGGTGAACAAGGCGTATGATGTGGAGCAGCTGTTTGCAGCTTGCCAGCGTTATTTCCAAAAGACGGGTCGGCGTATTTCTTTCGAGTACTCTATGATCGATGGGATCAATGACCACGACTGGCAGGCCGATCTGATTGCAAAGCGAATCAAAGGTATGCCGGGTCATGTAAATTTGATCCCGCTGAACGATGTGGTGGAAAGTCCGTTTAAGCCCAGCAAGCGGATCGCAGCGTTTCAAAAACGTTTGCAGTCCCACGGCGTAACGGCTACTGTCCGGCGCAGTCTGGGCGGCGATATTGATGCATCCTGCGGCCAGCTGCGCCGCAAGGCAATGGAGGAAGGAGGGTGCCTTCACTCATGAGAACATGGGGCATAACCGATGTGGGCATGGTGCGTCGGGAAAATCAGGATGCCTACGACATTCGTATGATTGCCGGTTACACGGTAGCGGTGGTCTGCGACGGTATGGGCGGTACGATGGGCGGTAAGAGAGCCAGTACTTTGGCAGTGGAGACATTCAACCGTGAAATGGAAAACTTGTTGAAAGAAGGTATGACCTCCAGCCAACTGACGCAGGTCATGGGTTACAGTGCGGCGCTTGCCAATGAAGCAGTGCACCGGGTAGCGCAGGCAGACATTGCATATCAGTGTATGGGAACGACCATGGTGGCTGTAGCTGCTGCCGAGCAGCTGCAGATCCTGAACGTGGGAGACAGTCGTGCCTATCATATCAACCGCAGTGGAATTCAGCAGATCACGAAAGATCACTCCGTAGTAGAAGACCTGTTGGAAAGCGGTAATATTACCCATGAACAGGCAAAGAATCATCCGCAGCGCAACTTGATCACCAAGGCGCTGGGGCCGGAGGCCACTGTGCAGCCGGATTGTTTTGAAATATGCTGGAGACAAGGCGATTTTGTATTGCTTTGCTCTGACGGACTGGTGAATACCGTGTCCGATCAGGAAATTTTGTTTGAGGTGATCCATAACGGAGAACCCGACACCTGCCTGGAACGGCTTCTGGCCATATCCAGACAGCGTGGGGCGCCGGATAACGTGACGGCAGTCCTGCTGATGAATATTTAACCTGTCAACGATTCGAAAGGAAAGTCATAAGATGGATCAATACATTGGAAAAATGTTGGACAATCGATATGAACTTTTGGAGTTGATCGGCAGCGGCGGAATGGCGAACGTTTACAAGGCCAAGTGTCATCGTCTGAACCGTATGGTGGCTGTGAAGATCCTGAAAAGTGATCTGGCAGACAGTGAAGACTTCCGACGCCGCTTCCGGGAAGAATCCAAAGTGATTGCCCAGCTTTCCCATGCCAATGTGGTGTCTGTTTACGATGTGTCCCGCAATAGCGATCTGGAATATATCGTGATGGAGATCATCGAAGGCATTACGCTCAAACAGTATATGGAGCGCCGTGGCCGCATGGACTGGCGTGAAGCGCTACATTTCATTACTCAGACTATGCGCGGACTGAGCCATGCGCACAGCCGTGGCATTATCCACCGAGACATTAAGCCACAGAACATCATGGTGCTGCGGGACGGCAGCGTGAAGGTGGCAGACTTTGGCATTGCTTGCCTTGCAGATACCAGCCAAACGCTGACGCAGGAGGCTCTGGGCAGTGTACACTACATCTCGCCGGAACAAGCTCGCGGTGATCGCATGGATGCCCGTTCGGATATCTATTCTGCAGGTGTAGTGCTGTATGAGATGCTGACGGGGCGCTTGCCTTTTGAAGGCGACAGTGCTGTTTCTGTAGCAATTCAGCATCTGAGCTCTGTGCCGCTGCCTCCCCGTGATATCAATCCCGATATTCCCGAGGCTTTGGAACTGATTTGTATGAAAGCCATGAGTCCCAACATTGACAAGCGCTATGCCAGCGCGGAGGCGGTGCTGGAGGATCTGGAGAAGTTCCGTAAAGACCCTTCTGTTGATCTGGATCATATCCGCCTTGACCTGCAGGAAAAGGCAAATGAGGATCCGACGCAGCCGATTGCAGTAACGGAAGCTGCAGCAGCAGCACGTGCAGCAAAGCGGCAGATGGAACAGGAAGAGAACGAAGCGGAAAAGAAAAAGAACCAAAAACTGATCGCTATGATCGTGGGGGCTTTCGCTGCGCTTGTATTGCTGGGTTTTGTCATCTTTAAGGTTGTTACAGGGTTCAACGCACAACAAGAGCCGGATTCTTTCGTTGTTCCTCACTTGTTGGGTAAAACGGTGGAAGAAGCGGAAGAACTGCCTGAAATCAAAGGTATTTTCACGATTGAAGTGGTAGGCAGTAAAGTGAATGAAAGCTATAAACCCGGTGAAATTATTGAACAGACCCCTTTGGCCGGTGTCAGCCGCAAGAGCAATTTGGTGATCAGCGTGTATGTCTGTGTTGAGGAAGAGGCAAAATCCATGCCTTCGCTGGTTGGACAGAAGTTCCAGCAGGCAAAGGTGCAGCTGCTCAATATGGGGTTGAACTTGAAAATCACAGATGAGCACGAATTCTCTGATAAATACGAAGAAGGTGTTGTGATCTCTACTACGCCGGCGGCCAATGGCGAACTGCGAGAAGGCAATACGGTGCTGCTGGTGGTCAGCAAGGGCCCGGAAAAGAAGCCGGTGACGATTCCTTCGTTCCTGGAAATGACCATCGAAGAGGCTGCATTGAAGGCGGAAGGTATGGGCCTGAAAGTAGAATCCCATAAGACGGAGTATAGTGCAAAACCGGCTGGAACGGTGATTGGTCAGTCGTTGGAGGCGACCACAGAAGTGGAGCAGGGAACCTCCATTGTATTTACGGTCAGCCAAGGCCCGGAGCCAATCCCCACCGTGGACTATGCCTACAGCTACTCCATTCCTGAAACAGAAGAATACACCGGTGTGGTGCGTGTGGAGTTTCGGCAAAACAACAGTATTGTTGGTAGCAGGGAGGTAGATACAGCAGTAAGTCGTGAGGACGTATTTACTTTTACCGGTGACCAAGGAACTACGGCGGATATCGTGATATATATCAACGGAAATCAGGAAATTTCGGAGAGGATCACATTTTGAGCAGAGGGAGAATTGAAAAGGCGCTCAGCGGCTTTTACTATGTGAATACCGGCGCGGAGATCTTGCAGTGTCGTGCCCGCGGAAAGTTCCGCAAAGAGGGCCTGTCCCCGTTGGTAGGTGACTGGGTGGAAGTTCGCGACCTGGGAAACGGTGAAGGATTTGTGGAATCCATTGAGCCTCGAAAGAATGTTTTTTCCCGACCATCGGCTGCCAACATTGACCAGTTGGTGATTATTGCATCCGGTGCGATTCCGGTAACAGACCCTTATCTGATTGACAGAATATCTGCCATCGCTGCACTGAAAGACTGTGAAGTTCTAGTGTGCTTGAATAAGTGTGACTTGGATAGGGCAGAGGAACTGTACCAAATCTACTGCGATTCAGCGATTCCTGTACTGCGTGTCAGTGCTGAAACAGGCGAAGGTTTGGATTTGCTGCGTCAAAAGATTGCTGGGAAGTTAAATGCCTTTACAGGGAACTCTGGCGTTGGAAAATCCAGCATTTTGAATGCGTTGGATCCTCGCTTTTCCCTACCTGTAGGTGAGGTAAGCAAGGCATTGGGTCGAGGCCGTCACACCACCCGCCATGTAGAGATGTTTGCACTGGCGGAGGATACTTATGTGATCGATACACCGGGATTCTCCTCCTTTGATACGGAAGAACTGAATCTGGAATTAAAACGTCGGTTGCCGGAGACTTTCCCGGAGTTTCGTCCCTATATGGACGAGTGCCGCTTTGTGGGTTGCCGCCATGTGAAAGAGAAAGGATGCGCAGTGCTGCAGGCCGTGAAGGATGGTAAGATTCCCCGTGCCCGCCATGCCAGCTATGTACGCTTGGCAGATGAACTGAAAGATGTCAACGAGTGGGACAAGAAATGATAAAATAAGGTGTGCCATTTGGCACACCTTATTTTTTTCTCATATACTGAATCAGAGGAGGGCGGATATGAGAAGGGGCTCATGTGGAACAGCGCTGGGAATCTGTGCGCTGGCGCTGGGGCTGGGGATACTGGTTGCAGCGGTATTTCCGGTGGGCGCATTGATGTTTATAGTTGCGCTGCTGTTGGTGGCATGTGGCATTGTCTGTTTGAAAAAGTGAGGAGGTATGCAGGTGAATATTGTTGTATGGAAAGCTCCTAAAGTACTGCGCGGGATTCTGCGGCGGATTTTTGGACTGAACGAATAATGAATGACAGCCTTTCATACATTGCAATGACACGGAACAATGGATGGAAGGATGCGTGAACATGGAGCTTGATTTGAAATATCAGGAAATTCAGAATTGTGAAGTAAAAGGCGGCATGGTGGTCAGCCATGAAGAGAGCATGGAAACAGCTATACCGGAGTACTGTCCGGATATTACCCGCGTTGTGGACGCGTTGGGACAACTGAAGGTGAAGGAAAAGACGTTGGCCAACGGCCGACTGACGATCAGCGGTGCGGTAAAAATGACAGTACTATATACCTCGGAGGAGAGCCCCGGTTTGCGCAGCGTAGCACTGAGCATTCCCTATAGCTGCAGTGTTGAGGATGCGCGGCTTATGGGATGCCGCAGCGTCTGCGTTTGCGGGCGGTTGACATTGGCTGAGGCGCGGGCAATCACGTCCCGCAAACTATATGTAAGGGTTTTGCCGGAGTTTGAGGTGGAGGGAATCGCTTGCCCGCAGCAGGAGATTTGCTGCTGCGCCGAAGGCCTGCCCACTTTGCAAGTACGCCGGAAAGAGCTGGAGACCCAGATGCTGACAGAGGTGCTGGAGCGGGAATTCCAGTTTCAACAGGAGTGTAGTGTAGAAAGGGAGCGGGGATTACCGGAAGACCTGCTGCTGGATCGAGTCAGTCTGTGCGTGACCGAATGCCGACGTGTCAGCACAAAGCTGGTCATTAAGGGCGAAGCATTCATTTCTGTT
The DNA here is from genome assembly GCA_015067975.1 of Oscillospiraceae bacterium. Lineage (GTDB taxonomy): Bacteria > Bacillota > Clostridia > Oscillospirales > Oscillospiraceae > Vescimonas. Next base: position 22,370 of record SVLK01000023.1, read on the forward strand.
TTGTATCGCAGCGAAACGCAGGCGCTGTGCTGCCATGATGCGGTATTACCCTTTTCCCAGATCTTAGATGGAGCAAATTTGCCGGAAGAAGGAACATATCAAGCAGAGGCTTGGCCAATTGACAGTGATGTGCGGCTGCTTCGAACAGAGAATGGCTGTTGTTTTGGCATCTCTCTGCGCATCGGATTGCTGATAAAGGTATATCAGCAAATGAAATTAACATATATCGAAGACCTGTATTGTACTGACCGCGAAGCAGATGTAAAAAAGCAGGACTTGACGTTGGAAACGGGAGAAAGTACAAAAAAGGTACGTGGTGAAGCAGTACAGACGTTGGAACTTGGGCAGGGAACGCCGTTTATTTGCTTAACAGGTACACAATGTGGTGCGGTGACCCCGGCAGCAGAGGGCGGAAGAAGTGTTTTGAAGACAAATCTTCGATTAAAAGTGCTGTATTTGGATGAGAATGGTACACCTGTTAGCGCAGAACGTGTGGTGGAAGTAACCGTTCCCACGCAGGAGATGCCGAAATCTGTCCACGCCCAGTGTCAGTCAGCAGCGCTTCGCTTATCGGGCGGCAGCTGTGAGATCAAAATACCGGTAGATTTTTTGCTGGAGCAGACGCAAAAGCAGCATCTGGAATCGGTCTGTGCTGTGGAACTGAAGGAGAAAGTGCAGCAGGAGCGCCCATCGTTGGTGCTGCGCCGTGTAGGGGCAGGGGAGGATCTATGGCAGATCGCCAAGCAGTACTATGCTGACCCTCAAATGATCCTGACAGCCAACCAGTTGGATGAGGATGCGCCATTGCCGGAAGGATTGCTGTTGATCCCCAAATCACGATAAAAAAGAACGCCACCCAATGGGTGGCGTTCTTCTACGCACAAAAGAATTAACCTTCCGAAAAACGTGACAAAAACTGGCGCGTGCGTTCTTCCTTGGGATTGTCGATGACATCGTGAGGATTGCCCTGCTCCACAATTACACCGCCATCCATGAAAATCACCTGATCGGCCACGTCGCGGGCAAAGGCCATCTCGTGGGTCACGATGATCATGGTGGTGTGCTGTTGGGCAAGGCCACGAATCACTTTCAGCACTTCACCGGTCAGTTCCGGGTCCAGTGCAGAGGTGGGCTCATCAAAACAGAGAATATCGGGCTTCATTGCCAGCGCGCGGGCGATTGCCACACGCTGCTGCTGGCCACCGGAGAGTTGATGGGGATAGTTGCCCATACGGTCGCTCAATCCCATTTGATCCAACAGCGCTTTACCCTCTTTCACAATGGCTTCTGCGCTTTCACCAGTCTTTTCTGCCTGAGCCAGCAAGCGACGGGCCAGCGTTACATTTTCCAGCGCCGTGTACTGAGGGAAGAGGTTAAAATTCTGGAACACCAGACCGAAATGCAGTCGCTTTCTGCGGATCTCGTTTTCCGATTGAGTAGAATAATCGTTGGCGTCAAACAGTGTTTTGCCGCGCACGGCGATAGTACCTGCATCCGGTGTCTCCAGGAAGTTCAAACAGCGCAACAGAGTTGTTTTGCCGCTGCCGGAAGAACCGATGATGGACAGAGCCTGTCCTTCTTCCAAAGAGAAGCTGATATCCTCCAGCACACGAGTGGCGCCAAAATGCTTTTCAATATGTTGTACGTCAAGAATTGCCATCTCAGCACCTCCTTATCTGAAGTAATCCAGCTTACGCTCGATGAAGTTGAACAGGATCGTCAAAATACCCACCACAATGAGGTAGAACACGGCAGTGTAGAACAGAGGCCATGTCAAACCGGCGGATTTTATGAAAGATTCGCCACTCTTAACCAGCTCAGTGATGGCGATAATGCGGGCCAGGGAAGTATCCTTTACCAGCGTGATGATCTCGTTGGACATGGGAGGGACGATGCGTTTGATCATCTGCAGCAGTGTGATTTTGAAGAAAATCTGGGTCTTGGTCATGCCCAGCACTTCGCCGGCTTCCCACTGGCCGGCCGGTACGCCTTCGATACCGCCGCGGTAGATGACGGAGAAGTAGCAGGCATAGTTAATGACGAACGCTACCACGCAGGCGGCCATGCGTCCGCTGCCGCCGCCGCCCCAAATATTGTTGTCGAACCACATACCCGGTCCGTAGTAGATGACGATCAACTGCAGCATCAACGGAGTGCCGCGGATGATCCATACCAGCGTGTTGCAAAATGCACTGATGGGCTTGCCGAAAGCAATCCATCGGAAGAAACGGTAAGCCATCAGCTTTTCATTGCGCTGTATGAATCGAAAGGGGCACCATTTACTCATAGAGCCAAAAGCTACTACCAGACCAATGGGCAGAGAAAACAGCAGCGTCAGCGCAAATAGCTTGAGCATGGTGCTGCAGCCATCCAAAAGGGAAAGGGTTACTGTCCAGAACATGTAGAAATCTCCTTACGTGTCAATCTCTCATAGGCGACCCAAAGGCAGGGAGCATTCGCTCTCTGCCTTTGGAAGTATGTCAGAATTTATAGGTTACTCGGCAGCCTTGGTGACAACGACCTGTGCGTTCTTGCAATAGGGGTTGGAGCACTCCATGGCTTCCTTAACAGCGTCGGTCAGCGTCATGCCGTTCCACACAACATCGATGCCCTTGCCATCCAGCTCGAAGACCTTGTTGTTCCAGTCGATGACCACGAACTCGATTTCCACACCCAGCTCCTTGGCAACGATGCGAGCCATGTCGGCGTCAAAACCAATCCACTCATTGTTGGCATCGGGGTAATCCATGGGAGCGAAATCGGTGATACCGACAACCAGCTTGCCCTTCTTCTGGATATACTCCACATCGCCGCCTTCTTTAGCTTCGAAGTCGGTAGCAGCGAGCTGCTCAACCAACACATCCTCGGTGATGCCGTAGGACTTGGCCAGCTTCTGCATGGTGCCATCGGTATAGGTGGCATTCAGAACATTGTTGATAAACTCAGCCAAATCGGAACCCTTGCGGCAGCCGATACCGTACTCTTCCTCGGTCAGGCGCTCGGTATAAGTCAGATCGGGATAGCTGGTGCCTTCACCGATCATGGCACCGGCCATCAGCAGGTCGATGACAGCGGCATCGGAAGTGCCGGCGTCAACTTCCATCAAGGCCTTGGCCTGATCGTCCACGGAGTTGACCTTCCAGCCCTTTGCCAGAGCTACTTCTTCACCGGCAGAACCGGCTTCTACGGCGTAAACGGGATCCTTGACTTCGTCATTGTCATCGCTGTCCTTGCTGCCGCAGGCAACCAAAGAAACGGTCATGATCAGTGCCAGAATCAGGCACAGAACTTTCTTCATATTATTCATCATTCAATCCTCCATTTTTCGGCAGAAGTGCTCTGCCTTTTCATTGATACCATATTAACACTTTAGCGCGATAATGTAAAGAAGAAAAGAGGATAAAATTTGTAGAATAATTCAACATGAATCTGTGCAAAAGGCACAAAAGAAGAGTCCGCCAGCGGTTGGCGCTGGCGGACTCATATCGAATATGCGAGCAAGTCTGTAAGCCGGGTTCTGTATTTGACAGTCATCTATCTAGCCGTACCGTTGCCGATACGGTCAAGCCACCCCGGGAGCGGCCGGGCAAGCCTTGATGCTCCCATAGCGGTGTTGCTCCGGATAGAGTTTACAGCGACGGACACTCTCGAGCCGTCGGGTGAGCTCTTACCTCGCCTTTCCACCCTTACCTTGCCGGCAGAGCCGACAAGGCGGTATATCTCTGTTGCACTTTTCCTGAAGTCGCCTTCGGCGGGCGTTACCCGTTATCCTTGCCCTGTGGAGCCCGGACTTTCCTCATGAACAGGCTTTCGCCTTGTCCCCGCGACTGTCTGGCTT
>SVLK01000003.1 GCA_015067975.1 Oscillospiraceae bacterium
GGCGATGGACAGACTGAGTAAGATACTTGCGGTTGGGGTCATGCGTGAAATGCCTTCTTTCAAATGATGTAAGCTGCTCCGTAGATTGTGGAGCAGCTCGGAGCCTTCATTATTCAAGTTCCAGCAGTATTATACTTACCAATGTTCTTATGTCAAGCCTTTCAGCCAATTTTTTATCCTGATTCAGCCAATTTTTTATCCTGATATCCATGTATCCATCGAAGCCAACCAATAAAATATTTATCGGCACTCCGACCACGTCGTCGCGGACTTCGTATCGTTCGCGACGCCTTTTTTATTTAAAAGTCGTCGCTCATTCACTGCGTCGCTCCTCCTTTCCAAATCGAACCCGCTTCGCTGGGCTTCGATTTGGTTTTACGAAACCTTAAGCTTCAGATCCTTTAATGACACTCCGACCAAATAAGGAAAAGGCTGTAACCTTTACGGTTACAGCCTTTTCCTTATTTGGTGGTGTAGAATTGTAAGCTTTTGATACCAAGGTGAATGATTTCTGCATAAACCACATATTAAAAGTCTTATTGAATTTGCGTAATGACAAGGTGGGCCGAAATAGGTCTCGTTCCCCCTGCAAGAGGAGTAATCGTAAGTGCGGCTGCATTACCAGCAGGACCTCGAGGGCCAACAGGGCCCAGAGGACACTTTACGCAGCAAGAATACGGGCATTTCCCATCGCTGCGATTTTTTGACGGACAGTCATCACGGCAGAGTTGACTGCCATAATGTTGTTTATAGTTGTTGTCGTTAAAAGGGTTTTGTTTACTCATGATGATCCCCCTAATAGGCTAGTCCCACCAGCGCACCACTAAAGGTAAACAGCAGTGGAATCAACCAGTTTTTCAAACTTTCTTTCATTGTGATCAACTCCTTTTCTTTGTTTGACCACAGTATACAGAAAGACAATCACGCTTTCCGTGATGACATTACGCAAGCAGGCAACCGCATTCAAGCCAACGCCTGTGATTCTGTTGACACGCATTATGATATTCTTTATAATTGTCATCAAAAGGGGGTTGAGGTATGGACTTTCAAAACTTTTTCCCTGTTTGGAGCAAACTGACATCTGCCCAGCAGAACCTGATCTCAGGGCATCTGATGCTGCGATCGATTAGCAAAGGCACAGTGATCCACAACGGAAGCATGGATTGTACCGGTCTGCTGTTGGTGAAGTCTGGTCAGCTCCGGGCATACATTCTCTCGGATGAGGGACGGGAAATTACCATCTACCGCCTGTTCGATCGGGATATGTGTCTGTTTTCTGCTTCCTGTATCATGCGATCCATCCAGTTTGAGATAACTATCGAAGCAGAAAAGAACACTGAGCTTTGGATCATTCCTGCTGATATCTACCAGAGTATCATGGCAGAATCCGCGCCCGTAGCCAATTACACCAACGAGCTGATGGCTACCCGTTTTTCCGAGGTAATGTGGCTCATCGAACAGATCATGTGGAAGAGTCTGGATAAGCGTGTCGCCGCATTTCTGCTGGAGGAATCCTCTATCGAAGGAACCAACAAGCTAAAAGTGACCCACGAATATATTGCCAACCATTTGGGTTCTCACCGGGAGGTTATCACCCGAATGTTGCGCTATTTCCAAAACGAGGGAATCGTCAAACTATTCCGTGGTATTGTAGAAATTGCCGACACAGAAAAGCTGGAAAAATTAACTGAAAAATAATGATATGTCCGCCGACGCAACTGCACCGGCGGACGTTTTTTAACGCAGAAAGGATGAGCCTCCGCTTCATTTCCTTATATTCAGCTTGTGCAGTGATGACTTCCTGCTTCGCTTCCTTTTTATTGTGCGCAACCACTTTCGGGATCGCACCATAGCCGGAATTCTCAACTGCCTCTACGATTCTGGCAGTATTCATTTCTGACTCATCGTAGGATACCGCCATGCTGTTTTTCAACAGATTCACGGACACATCTTTTACACCCGGAAGCTTCACAACACACCCTTCTACTCTGGATGCACAGGCAGAACAGGTCATGCCGGTAATATCAAACTGTTCTTTTCTCATATACATTCCTTCTTTCCGTCTTGGAACATTCCTTCCTAATGCAGCTGCCTAACGCTTGGTCATTCTTCTTTGATTAGCCCGCGGCCCAGCCACCGTCCACCATCAGCACGTCGCCGCTGATATAACTGGACTCGTCGCTAGCCAGGAACAGCGCAGCCGATGCGATTTGCTCTGTCTCTCCCGGAGGCGGTGCGGCACCCAGCACCTTTTTCACCCGGTCATAGCCTCTGGGATTGGGGATTCCCATGGAGGTGGCGATTTCCGACTTGATGCCGCCGGGAGCAATCGCGTTGCAGCGGATGCCTTCGTTCATGTACATAAACGCCGTATTCCGTGTCAGAGAGATCACTGCAGCCTTGGATGCGCTGTATACGGCACCCGCCACTGTTCTCAGGCCACCCAATGAGGCGATACTGACGATATTGCCGCCATTCCCTTGCTCCAGAAAGACCTGTACAGCCTTACGCATAGCATAAATGGGGGCATAGAGATTGACGCTGAAGACATGGTCAATGGTTTCATTCTTGACATCACCAATGGGGCTCATATCGTCCATGACACCTGCGTTGTTAACGAGGATATCCAATCGGCCAAAGTGCTTCACTGCGGAATCAATCGCACCAATATTGGTTTCTTCCTTGGAAATATCGCCCACATAGGGAATCACCTTGCCGGGTTCGTTTTTCAAGGACTCCGCCAGCGCCTCCAGCCGTTCCTTACGGCGTGCAACCGCGATGATGTTTGCTCCTTCTTTGGCAAACCGTTCAACGATTGCCTTTCCCATGCCCGAGGATGCGCCGGTCACAACTACTGATTTACCCTTTAATTTCATATTCCATACCGCCTTTCTATTGATAATGGTTTGATGTTTTGTAACTGTATTATAATCTGTTATTAATCTCTGTTCCGTGATGTCATCACCTTTATCCAATAAAAACCACGCTTTCCGTAAATCAGAAAGCGTGATAATTACCATATTATTTACTTGTCCATACCACAAGGAAAGGCTGTTTCGATCAGTGCCCGGTCATTCATCACTGCATCATAAAACCGGAAGCCCCCGGCAAAGTTGTAAGCTTCCAAACCATATCCCTCCAGAATCCGGGTGGCAATATAGCTGCGCAGACCGCTCTGGCAGATCACATACACAGGTTTTCCGAATTCGATCTCACCGATCCGTTCCCGCAGCTCATCCACAGGGATGTTTTGGAATCCGTCGATATGTCCCCAGCTATATTCTTCCGCCGTCCGGGTATCCAACAGGGTGACGCTTCCATCTCTAGGCAGCTTGGCGATATCTGCCAAATGCCACTGCTTCAGCCCTTTGGAGATGTTGTCGATCATAAAGCCTGCCATATTCACCGGGTCTTTGGCAGAGGAATAGGGCGGTGCATAGGCCAGATCCAGATCTTTCAGCTCCGTTGCCCGCATACCGGCATGGATGGCAGTTGCCAGCACATCAATGCGTTTATCCACACCATCATATCCTACAATCTGAGCACCTAGCAGACGATAGGTTTTCTTTTCAAAGACAACCTTCATTGTCATTAGCTTACCGTTGGGATAATAGCCTGCGTGGCTCATAGGCGAGAGAATCACGGTGTCCACATCCAAACCGAATTTTAGTGCGTTGGTCTCGTTGATGCCGGTAGTGGCTGCAGTCATGTCGAATATTTTGATCACGCTGCTGCCCTGACTACCTAAGTATCGGCTATCACCGCCGCAGATATTATCCGCTGCGATACGCCCCTGCTTATTGGCAGGGCCAGCTAAAGCAATCAGAGCATCCTCTCCGGTAACATAGTGCTTTACCTGCACTGCATCACCAACAGCATAGATGTCGGGTACCGAGGTTTCCATCCGGTCATTGACCAAAATACTGCCTTTCATACCGAGAACCAAACCAGCATTCTTCGCAAGACTGGACTCCGGGGTGACGCCAATGGCAAATACCACCATATCGGCATGAATGGGAGACTGATCTTTCAGCAGCACATCCACGCCGCCGTCCTTTTCTTCAAAGCCCTCCACACTACAGCCAAGTGCCAGCTTTACTCCGTGTTTGCGAACTTCACTGTGGATAAAGGAAGCCATATCCGCATCAAAGGGATTCATCAACTGCTTGGGCCGCTGGACGATGGTTACATCCATACCAAGCTCCCGCAGATTCTCGGCCACTTCCAGACCGATGAAACCACCGCCCACCATCACCGCAGACTTTGGTTTCTTCTGGTCCACAAAATCCTTGATCCGGAAGGTATCCTCCACAGTGCGGAGCGTGAACAGTTTGTCGCTATCCATTCCAGTCAGGTTGGGCCAGACAGGCTTTGCGCCGGGAGAAAGAAGAAGTTTATCATAACTCTCTTCAAATTCTTCGCCGGTTTCCAGATTCTTTACGGACACTGTCTTTCTGTCGGGATGAATCGCTGTAACCTCGTGATGCACCTTCATATGGATGCGGAAGCGGGAGAAGAAGCTCTCCGGGGTCTGGAGTGTCAGAGCCTCCGGATCTTCAATGACACCACCTATGTAATAGGGCAGACCGCAGTTGGCATAGGAAATATAGCCTGACCGCTCGAACACAACGATTTCAGCCTGCTCACTCAGTCTGCGGATCCTTGCTGCCGCGGTGGCTCCGCCGGCCACGCCACCTACGATCACAACTTTCATGTTACCTCTCCACCTTTCCGGAATAAGCGGTGATGCCGCCGATATTATTTACATTCGTATATCCCATGTGCTGCAAATAGCTGACTGCCTGACGGCTCCGGGCACCGGAGTGGCAGTAGACAAACATTGTTGCATCTTTATTGTCGATTAAAGATCTAATTTTGTCAAGCTGCTGTAGCGGCACATTTTTGCTTCCGGGAATATGGCCTTCCCGATATTCCTGGGGCGTGCGTACATCCAGCAGAACGGCATCGGGGGTATTGTGATAATCCACTACACCCTGGTTGATATTAGGCTGTCTAAACAAATCGAAGAACCCCATAGTTACACCTCCTTAAAGCATCCCAAGAATTGCGTTCTTGGGTCTTGCACCCATGGCCTGATTGATGATCTTGCCATTTTCCATTACCACCAGGGTGGGAATACTCATAATACCGAACCGGCGGGACAGTTCCGGGTTTTCCTCCACATTGATTTTGCCGACCTTAATATCGGGGCGTTCCTTTGCGATTTCCTCTACCATTGGAACCACCCTACGGCAAGGGCCGCACCAAGGTGCCCAGAAGTCCAACAGGACCTTCTTTTCAGAATTCATCACTTCATCATGGAAATTATTGTTGTTAATATTGATAGCTGCCATAAGTTAGCCCTCCTTGTTCTTCTTTATGGCTTCATTATAACCCGGAAAAATGTGTTCTTCCGTGATGACATCACATAATCGGGAAATCTGTCGGACTTTTCATCCTGCAGATTTCTGTTAGTCCGTTTCGATTTCTCCTGGCCAATCGTTGATACCACCAAATTCCACGATATTGGTGTAACCCAGCGTCGCCAGCTTTTCGGATGCCTGTTTGCTGCGGTTGCCGCTGCGGCAGTATACCAGGATCATCTGATCCTTATCCGGCAGTTCCGGCATCTCCTTCGCACCGATAGTTTCGTTTGGAACATTGATGGCTCCGGGGATATGCTTGTCCGCAAATTCCTCAGGTGTGCGTACATCCAGAATAATATAGTCGGATTCTTCTTCCATCAGGGTTATAGCCTCATCCATATTGATCTGACGGTAGGTAATTTCTTCCACAGGTGCAGCGCAGCCTGCAAAAAACAACAACGAGAATAATAGTGGTATGAACTTCTTCATATTTGTTCCTCCTTACTCTTTTTTGCTAATATACACAGATATCCGCTATATTTCAGTGATAATATCACCTTTGGAGGACAGTTTTCCCAGTAACAAACATTTGGCCACAATGCCGTAAGCTTCACTTAAAGTAGTGCTATAAATAGCATATTTTCCCCATCATAATTAATCAAATCTGATACTTCCTCCCCATCGATGCTTGTATTTTCTGAGCCTATGTTTGGGAGCAGGATTCCGGGAGTTTGAGTCTCCCAAATCGGGCCAAATAAGGAAAATTAGACCGACAAAGAAGTCTTGAAGCTCAACAAGTTTCAAGACTTCTTTGTTTTTAACAATAATCTATATTTTCTTATCGTCGCTAGCCGGATTATCAATCAGCTCCCCATTTTCGGTAAAACGCGAGCCATGGCACGGGCAATCCCAGCTGTGTTCAGCACGGTTGTACTTAAGTGCACATCCCAAATGTGGGCAGCGCGGTTTTGTCGGCGTCAGTAGTCCTACAGCAGATTCAAACGCATTAATTGCAAGTTGCGGATGCAAAATACTGCGCGACGGCGAAAATACCCCGGCATATTTGTTTCTCTTTCCGCAAACAAGGTCAGATAGAATCATCGCCGAGACCATAGAGGAGCTTATGCCCCATTTATTGAACCCTGTAGCCACAAATAAGTCCGGCGTGTTCTTTGAATATTGACCAATGTAAGGGATTCCATCCAGTGTCATGCAATCTTGTGTAGCCCATCTGGCCACTATTTTCGCATTTATAAAGTGTTGTTTCGCAAATGCTTCAAGTTCTTGCCAATTTCCGCCTCTTTTCCCGGTACGGTGTCCTCCTCCGCCCAGCAGCAGGAGGTTCTTATAATTGCGTAACGACATCCCCCGATCCGCTTCATCAATATACATTCCGCTAACATCTGCTGCATTCTCCAGGGCTAAAACATAAGAGCGATGCTGATACAGTTTCAAAAAATAACTGCCGTGCTTGTTCAATATGGGGAAATGTGTTGCCACAATCATCTTCTTACATCTGATCTCACCGTATTGCGTTACTGCTTTGCCGGGCTTTAACTCCAGCACTTTCGTGTTTTCATAAATTGGCAGCCCTTTAGACAAAGAAAATACGAACTTCAGCGGATGTAACTGCGCCTGATTTTTAACACGTACCGCACCAGCAACCTTAAAAGGAAGCGATAACTTATCCGCCAATTCAGCTCCAATCCCGAGGGAATTTAACGCAGTAACCTCACGTTCAAGTTTTTGGCGGTCGTTCACAGAATAGACATATGAGTCTTTCATCTCATAATCGCAGGAAATATTGCGACATAACTCGTCATACTTCTCACAAGCCGACCGTTGGGCATCCAAACAAAGACCGGCCTTTTCTTCGCCAAAACGACTGATGAGTTTGTCGTAATGTAAACCGTGAGCAAAGGTAATCTTTGCAGTCGTGTTTTTCGTGATACCACTGCAAATTCGATCCGCCTCGACAAGAAGACAATCGACCCCCGAAGTCTTAAGCATATACGCGCACAGAATGCCGGCGATACCGCCACCAATAATTAGAACATCTGTATTCACTTTGTCTTTTAATGGTGAAAAGAGCACACGTCCCGAATTCTTTTCCCAAATAGCATTTTCTGTTACCGGCAAGGCACTTTTTCCCGGCGTTTTCTTTTCCTTCATTCTACTGCCTCCTGCTGCTCACAGTGATATAAGTAGCATTTGCGGTATGCCGGCATGACATACCAGACAGTTATTGACAGCGTATAAATACTATTGCAGCACCGTGTAATACGATTTTTCACCCTATACACAAGTCACTAAACAATCTTCAAAAGAATAACAAGAGGCCCACCTTTATGGGGGCCTCTTGTTATAAAGAATAAAAAAGGAAAAAATTTTTTCTGTGATGGAAAACTAATAGCGTCTGCTATTTTAGCCTTCCATCATGCGGCGAACTTCAGCAGCAACCAATACAGCCAAGCGGCGATGGCTGTCAGCGTCCATATGAATTCCATCCACATCGGAAGGGCGGGCTACCTCAGCAGCATCCACAAATCCTGCGCCATATGCCGGTGCAATCTGGCGGTACACCTCGCCGAAGCGGCGGGAGTCCTCCACCATGCCGACCATTGCGGTATCAGGGCGCATCTTGTCATGATCATCGTGCAGCGGAGGAGGTGCTACTAAAAGGATCTTGGGCTCTGTGCGGAACAAACGCGTACTTCCGGTAAAAATCGTATTGGCATTTTTGAGTGTTCTGAGAATCTCCTTGATACCGCGAATCACACCGGCTAGATTGGTAAACTGCAAATCATTGGTTCCCAAACACACTACCACCAAATCGATGGGGCAATGTGTCTGTAGAGAGTATCCCAAGCCTGTCAAGCCGTTGCGATAGGGATTGACAGGGTCATCATAAACTGTGGTGCGGCCAATAATTCCGTCCTCTATCACCTCATAGCGATCCCCAAGTTCATTTTGCATCAACGCGGGCCAGCGGGAATCTTTTTCAAAGCGCACTCCAAGTCCCGGAGTAAACCCCCAGGTATTGGAATCGCCGTAGCAAAGCACTTTGATTGGCTTATTTTCCATACCCTTTTCCTCCTGCTCTTTTAATCAGCCGGTAATGGGGCCGTTCAGCGTAACAAAGATATCTTCCAGAGATGCATACAGCTTCTTGAACTGATCGTACAGCAGGTCGTACTCAGCAAAGTTCTCAGGCCGGGGATGATATACCTTCGCTGCGCGGACATGATCCTTCAGTGTTGCATAGCTTTCTACCGCACCAAGGCCAATCAGTGCAGTGCAGGCGACACCAATAGCCCCGCGGCCCTGGGCGTCCTCAGGAATAATGATATCTGTATGCATGATATCGGCCATAGCCTGCATCCAATGAGGGTTAGCGGCGCCGCCGCCACACACAGTAATGCTCTCTAATTCCTGAGGCCAAGCCTTATACAGACGCTCTCTGTTCTGACGTAGCATATAGCAGATGCCCTCAAAATAAGCCTTTGCCATATGCGCACGTGTATGCTTGTCATTCACATTGAAGAATACGGCACGGGCAGAGGTTGATGCCAAAGGCTTACGGGCACCGAAAGCCCATGGAGTAGCCAACAGGCGGTCAGAACCGGCAGGAACACTTTCCAGTTCCTTATTGAGGAACTCAAAAATGCCCTTTCCGAGTGTCTTAGTCTCTTCGGGATAGAGCAGATTCAGCATCCAATCGGTACCGCGGCCAACCTGAACACCGATACCCAGGAACTCAATATCATTCTCTGCATCCAGCGGAGGACGATAGGTTTCATTGGGCTCGCGAGGCACAACGCCGGCTACCCAACCGGAAGTACCCAAATAGAAGTGGGTGCCGCCCAGTTCACTGCGGCCGGAACCGATCACCATGGCAGGAATATCGCAGCAACCTCCGAATACAGGGGTGCCCTCAGGCAATCCCAAATCAGCTGCTGCAACAGCTGTTAGGCTACCAACCTTGTCAGTGCTCAAGCAAATAGGCGGGAATTTAGCCATATCAATGTCACAAGCAGTCAGCACCTCTTCATAGAACGCCTGACGCTGAGGGGAAAGAGTGCGGGTATAGCTATTGGTAATGTCGCAGACAACATTGCCGGTGGCACGCATCTTTAAATAACCATTGGTATCCAAAATATAGGCACACTTATCATAGATCTCCGGCTCATGCTTGCGCAACCAATACAGCTTGGACCAATAGTCAGCTGCAGCATACAGACGCAGTCCACGCTCGGCAAACTTCAGCTTCTCATTGATTTCCTGAGCTTCTGCGGCAGCACGTTTATCCATCCAGATAATGCAGTCACGCAGCGCGTTTCCATCGCTGTCCACAGGAATAATACCCTTCCACTGTGTGCCAAAAGCAATGCCGGCGCAATCCTCAGCAGCAAAGTTCTCGCCACGAACAGAGCGGAAGCTGCGGCAGATTGCCTGCCAATATTCCTCCGGAGACTGCTCAGCATACAGGGGTGCACGAGTATACAGTGCATAGGGTTCGGTGGTGCTGGCCAGAACTTCTCCTTCCATCGAAACGATAACCGCCTTCAGGCCGCTGGTGCCAAGATCGCACGCCATTACATACTTCTGTGCCATAGGATCCTCTCTTTCTCTCTTATCATCTTTTTTCCTTTTGGAAATCGTCATCTTCACTATCCGGGGTTAAGGCTTTTTCACCCTTCAGATACATGGAGATAAGCCCCAGTAGAATCAAACAAGTCGTTGCATAGACAATGACAGGGAAAACATGGTTACGGATAACCGCGCAAATCGCGGCAGCAGCATCTCCGCCAATCACAAGCGCCGCCAGAAACCCCAAAAAAGTCAGACCACCGGCAAATGTTACCACCATAATACCATATCCAAATATCATTCTACAGCCGTTAGCCAGCTGATTCAATTTCTTTTTCATGTTCCTGTCCTCCTTTTATACGCCAAGAACAGGCAACCAGCCCATCAGCACCACAACTTCCATCACGAACTGAGCCGCTACCCACCACAAGTTATTGCGGAAGGTCTTTTTGAAGTCAGCGCCCGACAGAGCCATACCGGCATACATACCCAACCCCAGCGGCGGCGTAATGCCACACATGACACCACAGATACACGGTAGCATTGCAGCACCAAGCAGCGGCTCAATGCCCACGGAGGCAAAAGCCCAGATAAATACCGAGCCAAACATAACCACCAGACTGGAACCGGGAATGATCATGCCCAAAATACAAGTTAAGATTGTCAAGAACAGTACCATGCCGAACTTGCTGAAATTCATGTCAGCAATAAACTGTTCCATTTCCGTGGCCACATTCAAATCAGCAAACATAGCGCCGATCATGTAGCCAAACAGACACACAGCAATGGTAGGTACAATACTCTTGACCTTATTTGCAAACAGCCGGGCTAAAGCATTCGGCGTCACCAAATGCTTATCCTTACTGATCAGACACGTATACAGCGTCGCAACACCGGCAATAAACATCAGCATGCAGCTGGAAAGTGCTTTTGCACCGGCAGCACCCAACCGCACTGTAAAGAGCGTAGATGAAAACAGATAGTCACACACAAACGGCAGGAGAATGATCACCGGAAGCAACAATCCCTGCCAGCCCTCTTTCAGTGTCTGGCGAAGATCAGGGATTTCCTCTTTACTAAGAGGCTTGACCTCATAATACTTGCAAAAGATGTACACCATCACCAAACGCTGCAAAATAAACCACAGAGAAACGCCCCACATAGCGATCCAGAATTGGCCCGTACTGATTTCCAAATGGGGATACAGGGCCGTAAATGCACCCAAGGCCGCCACAATATTGGACGACGGAGGGATCATATTTCCCATATAGCTGGCATTGGACTCAATGTTTCCTGCCAGCTCCGGAGGGAATCCGGAATGTTTCATGGCCGGAATGGTGATTACACCGGTGGACATCACGTTGCCCGGTCCGCTGCCGGACAGTGCGCCCATAAAGGAACTGGTAATCACCGACACATAGCCGGCACCTCCGCGCACTCGTCCCAACAGCGCCAAAATGATTGCAATGCAGCTATCCAGCATTTTTGTTTCTGTTAAAACTAAGCTCATTGCCACAAAAGCCGTCATTGAGTACAGCAACGACGTACTCATGGCATCGTGAATATATGCACCCACATTACCCCAGCTGCGGCTGATAGTCAGCAGGATCAAAAAACTCAGCAGAATCGCCTCGTATACCGGTCTTTTGAATACCAAGAACCAGACGACAATAACCGCCAACATCACACCAAGATAAATAAAGGTTACCGGCATACATGTCCCCCTTTCATATATCTGCTTCCTGTAGATAGAAAATCTTTCGATTGCGATCTAAAAAAAGCGTCGGGGGGCTGATGCGCCCCCCGACTTGAGGATGGTCCCTTACAGGGGTATTTCAACCTTTGGAGAGTAATGAGTTATTCCTTATCAGCAGCAACGGTAGCATACTCACCGATACCGTACTTCTTATCCAAAGCACGCTCGGTAGCATTACCGATCTTCAGGGCGGCCAACAGACCAACCATCATAACGACACCGGCGATCAAGGTTGCCCACAGAGTGACCTCGTAGCTGCCCCACAGGTCGTAAGGCAGGTGAACCAGAGGCAGACCAACAGCACGGCCAATGTTGAAGGTAAATGCGGTCATACCATTGATGATAGCATTGTTATACTTACCAAAGGCCTGAACAGCGCACAGGTTGATGAAGAGGCCCGTGGAAGTGGAAGCGAAAGCGTTGATGGTACCCAGGAACTTGAACATCTCGGGGGTCTTGCAGAAGAACAGCATGCCCAGAACAGAGATGATGTTCAGGGTGTAAGCGAAGATAACACCAAACTTGGCCCAGTTACGATCCTTCAGGTAGCCCATGATGAACTTGGCCCAGACCAGCAGACCGGCATGACCGGCAACAGCAGCAGCAGACACCATAGCGGCATCCTCAAAGCCCATCCAGTCAGCAATACCGTGCCATGCACCAATGAAAGGCTGCAGAGTACCGGCAGCGACGAACATCATGATCATCAGCAGCCAGGAAGCGGGGCACTTCAGGAAATCAATATAGCCCAGAGCGGGGATTCCGGTATTGGCCTTCTTCAGAGCCTCAGCATCTTTAGCGGCCTTGATGGCAGCCTCTTCCTCAGCACTGCGCTTGCGCAGAGGATCGTCGGGGGACATGAAGACCAGGAACACGCAGACAGCACCCATGATAGCAACGACCATAGCCATCCACCAGCAGGCGGAAGCATAACCGTTGTCAACGATACGCTGGGTAAACATGGGGGTGAAGATCTGGCCACCGAAGCCGGAAGCAGTACCGCAGATAGCTGCGAAGATACCGACATTGCGGGGGAACCAGGGCTTGATAGCGGTGATGATCAAAGTACCGCCAGCAAACTGAGTACCGAAGCCGCCGATAAAGAAAGCGACCAGGGACCAGAAGGTGGTGCCGCCAACAGCAATGATCACATACTGGATAGCCAGCATGATGGTAGCCATCAGCACAGTGCCTTTCAAAGTCAGCTTCTTATAAACCTGACCGAAGACCAGTGCTCCCAGAGCGCCTGCGATCTTAGACAGGGTGCCGCCGAAAGCAATAACGGAACGATCCACACCGAAAGCTTCTGCCAGAGGCAGAGTCAACTGGCCCAGAGCCATATTGGCCGTAGCAAAAACGCCCAGGCCCAACATGAAGATACCGACAACTGTGAGCATACCTCTTACAGTAAAGTCGGACGGATCGACACCGAGCTTCCTAAGGATTTTAACGATAGATTCCATGCGTTTTTCTCCCTCCTGTAATTTTTCTTTTCTCGCTCGTTTTGTTGAAATCGACTGTACTTTCGATTTCCTTGCTCGTATTTTAATGCATATTGCCAATGTTGTAAATTCACCGTTTGTTCATGCGTCGTCAACTACAAATTTACACACACAGTTCTTCATAACTGCAAATTGCTAAAATACTGAGCAAGAAAACAGCTCCAAATCAAAAAAACAGGCAGGATGCCTCATTAATTGTGTAATATTTTCCGCTTACGGCGTAACCGACGTCATGTCGTAGTCCCAAGGATGGCTGAAAACCATTTCCACAAAATTCAGCACATGTTCCGGCGCATCCTTACGGTAATAAATGCCGCTGTCAACATAGAAGGGCGGTTCAAACGGTACAGCAACAAGCGGCTTTAAAGTTTCCATAAACTGCCCTTTATTGATAAAAACGCCATCATTAAGACAAAAAGATACCATAATCGGAACACTGAACAGTTCTTTTTCCGCATAGATAATACGTTCCGGCAACTGCTCAATATCCTGGTCAATAATATGCTCATATACTTCTCGGTCCATTACCGTATTAACCCACACCTGATAGGGGGAAAGATCCTCTTTTGTGATAAATTCCTTCTCACTTAGAGGATGACCGCGTTTCATCACACAGTAAAACCGCAGATCTGCCAGTTTACGGAACACAGTCGTTTTCGGATCATACTGAGGGTCATAAGGGGCAAAAATCACGTCTACTACACCCTCTTCCAGCGTGCGCAAACGGGCCGTATTGTTGTAGAGCACCATGAGATTGCGGGTATCTATCACGTTCAGCAGCACATCAGGATACAGCGTATTGTACGCAACCAGATCATCTTCAAAGTAAATTTTTGGATGATCTGGCAACAAAATTGTCAAAACTTGCTTTTTTCCCTGCTTAGCGCTGAAAATACAGCGATTGACCAATTGACGGTACTGGTCAGTCATTTTTTCAATGCCTTCCAAAAACAGTCTGCCGGCCGGCGTCATTATAAGGCCTTTACTGCTGCGGTAAAACAGAGAAAAACCCAATTCATTTTCAAGACTGTCGATTTGTTTTTTGACTGCCTGTTTCGACAAATATAGTTCGTTGGCAGCCTCGGAGATACTTCCGCACTTTCCAGCTAAAATACACGCTTTAAATCTCGGATCGAGCATATTTCCACCTCCTCTTTCTTTGTTTCACTAATACCATCATTCTCACCCCATGTCAACACATAGTTAACGAATAGACAATCTTTCTGTCATTGACGCTATTTGGTAAAAATGTTATTGTAATTGTGAACACTCATCTTTGCACTACACAGCAAAACAAGGAGGATTTCATTATGCGTACATTGTATCATGATAAGCCTTTTTCTCAGGGCGCGGAGAATGTCATCAAGCGCGCACGCCAGTTGGCTGATGTTCGTTGGACTCCCGTTAAACCTCTGCCCAATGCACTACGCTCCAAGGGACCCGAGAAAAAAGAATACTACTACGGTTATTTCTCTGCCTGGCATCCCCAGACGGGTCTCCCCTACTCCTCCTGCCGCACCGTAGAAAAATACATTGGCTGGAATGTTTCTTTGGAAACTTACCTTTCCGCCCTCCGCAATCCCCACAGTGTCCTTTATACCCGTGAGCTAAAAAATTCGCCTGGTACCAAAGCCAATACATACTACGGCATTGTATGTTCCATGTATGTCAGCTATGCTCTGCAGTTGCCTTACCGCGTTGTGTGTAAAGATTGGCCCGCTCTGCCCCATGTGCATCAGGTAGATATTGATCCATTGGAGAACCTGCGTCTGTGCGATATCATGTTAGAGCCTAAGAGCCACATTGGAATCATCACCGATATCCGCCGCGATGCGGACGGAAAAATCTATGATATCGAGGTTTCTGAGTCCACCCTTCCACTGGTAGTGAGTAACCGTTTCACCCCCGAGGAGTTCCAGCGTTTCTGGATCGACGACGGTTACAGTGTCTGGCGCTACGATTTGGTGGACGAAGTTACCTATACCCCCGATCCTTTCGTCTATGTGGACGGCGATCCGGAGGTCGCTCCGCCCAAGATCAACGAAGATATCCTGCCGGACTTTGGTAATAAGGCAAACTATCGCGTTGGTGATGAGCCCGTGGAACTGTGTGTATTGACCGAAGGTTGGGAGAGCATTGAAGTCACTGATCCTGCCGGCAAGGTAACGTCTTATCCTGCTGAGGAAAAACTAGTGCTCCATCCGGAAACGGTTGGTATCTATGCCGCTCGTCTGCGCCGCGGTGATGATTATAGTGACAGCGTAAACTGGTGCATGGTCAATATTGATCTTAGTTTCGAGAAAGAGAAATTCGCTTTTGGCGAAGATCTTCGCATTAAGTTCTCCAACGCCGCTCCCGATACCGTATTCTATACTACGCTCAACGATGATACCTATTACGTTCCTTGGAGCGGCTGCCTCAGTGAAGAAGAAATCGCCAGCGGAACCGCTTCGATTCCCGCCCCCACAAAACCCGGTCTGTACTATGTTCTGGTGATGGCCAAGAACAACTATGGCATCTATACTTCCAAATATACCAGCGTGATCGTGGAGTGATGATAAAATGGAACTGACACTTTCTCAACTACGCAGCATTACGCTTGGTGCGTTGAAAATCGAACAGGAAGCTGACGGGTTTCATTTCTACCGGATAACGCCAACCCAAACTGCAGCATTTACCCGTGCTACTGAAAGCTTTGGCCCTAAATGTCTGACCACCAGCGGCATTCGGCTGGACTTTTATACGGATTCTTCTCATCTTTCTTTGTCGTGGCACAAAGCCAGAACCACTACCCGAAAAATGCTGTACTTTGACGTATTGGTAGATGGCGATCCGGTAATCAATTGCGGTACTTTAGATTGCGGCAAGCAGCCGGAAGGAAGTTTCTCTATTTCTCTGCCGGAAGGTTCTCATCATTTGCAAGTCTTTTTCCCCACACTGACGATTCCTGTACTCCGCTCAGTTGTTCTGGACGACGGAGCGTCCCTAACTCCTCATCTTCCGTCGATGCGCATCCTGATCCACGGCGACAGCATCACACAGGGTTACGATGCGCAGCATCCCAGTGGTTGCTATGCAAATCTTGTCGCCAGACATTACGATGCCGAAATCGTCAATCAGGCCGTTGGCGGTGCCTGTTTTAATCCCGAAGTTGTTGAGCCTGTAGGTGACTTTGATTTTGTACTGGTGTCCTACGGCTCTAACGATTGGTCAAAGAAGAATCCCGACGCGTTCAAGGCAGACGCCGCTGCGTTTATGTATCGGCTCAATGAATTTTACGGCCATGTGCCTCGTTTTTTGGTATTACCTGTTTGGAGAGGTGATATTGATGAGCGAACCGACACCGCAGGAGATTTTATGGTCTGCCGCGAGTGGCTGCGCAAGATAGCGTCTGATCGGAGCATCCAGCCTCTGGATGATTTTGATCTTTTACCTCATGATACTCATCTTCTCTCCGACGGATATTTGCACCCCAATGATCAAGGATTTATTCCTTATGCTCAAAGGTTGATTGCTTTACTGGATGCTCGTCTTCCCTATTAACAATTCAGTCTGATCAATATCTTATAAATTCATCCTCCATTTCTTTGGAGGATGAATTTTTTTAACGATTACAAGTAGAAAATAACATCATTATATTGTATAATTCAGGTAAATCATTAAGTTCAGGAAGGTGCTTTTACCATGACAGTCAAGCTCTTTATACAAGCTATTTTAAAGTTTACATTAGGTGTTGTTCTGGTAGGCATTCTTGTTTTTTGGCCAGCCGGTACATTTGCCTATTTTAACGGCTGGCTGTTCATGGGTATTTTATTTGTCCCGATGTTTTTGGCCGGTCTGGTGATGATGGCTAAGAACCCGGCACTCTTAAAAAGCAGATTGGACGCTAAAGAAAAACAGCGCGATCAAGATTTAGTCGTCAAGTTGAGCGGACTGATGTTTATTATCGGCTTTGTAATCGCCGGACTGAACTATCGCTTCGGATGGCATGTATTGCCCCAAACAGTATCCATTATCGCAACTGTCGTTTTTCTCTTTGCCTATCTACTATACGCAGAAGTACTGCGAGAGAACACATATCTCTCCCGCACGATCCAAGTGCAGGACGGTCAAACTGTGGTGGATTCCGGACTTTATGGCATTGTTCGCCACCCGATGTACGCGGTAACTTTGCTGCTGTTTTTATCTATGCCTTTGGTGCTGGGTTCGCTCCTCTCTTTTCTTGTCTTTTTGGCCTATCCTTTTATCATCTCCAAGCGCATTAAGGGAGAGGAAAAATTACTGGAAGCAGAGCTGAAAGGATATCGCGATTATAAAGCAAAAGTGAAGTACCGTCTCTTGCCTTTCATTTGGTGATCCCGGCTGTTAAAACTGCACTATTCCTGCCTGCATATGCACCGGAATTTTGCAATTCCTTAATGCAGTTTTGAATTGTGTATATTGTCATATTATGGTATGGTAATGCCATATAGAAATCGCTTGTAAATGCGTTACAAAATGGGTGGACCACATGGAAGCTATCAAAACACTGTTAGTTGTTACAGCCATTGCCGGAGTTGCCGGAACCGGATTAGGTGGTGTGATTGGCGCTCTGCTGCAAAAGGAATCCAATAAAACTGTCAGCTTGCTGCTGAGCTTCGCCGGCGGCATCATGCTGGGCGTTGTGTGCTTTGACCTGATCGTTGAAGCAGTCGATACCGGTGCAGGCATATTAGTTGTGATTGGCGCTGTTGCGTTGGGTGTGATCATCATCTATTTGCTCAACTACTTAATCGACCGCAAGACTAATCCGGAAGTCCCCCACATCGACGAAACCCACCCCAAAACTGCTGACGACTTGAATGAGTTGATCCACAGTGACCACTATGCAGTCCATCAAGACCGTAAGGATAACAAGTTCGCTCTGTTCGTTGCCGGTCTGGTAATGGCAAGCGCTATCGCCTTACATAACGTACCGGAAGGTATGACCATCGGTGCATCCTACGCCAGCAGCGGCGGAGCAATGGGCAGTGCCGCTATTATTTTGGCCGTTCTGATCGGTCTGCATAATATTCCTGAAGGTATGGCTGTTTCCGTTCCGCTGATCAGCGGCGGTATGAACCGCGGCAAAGCAGTCTTGATCACCGCTCTGTCCGGAATTCCCACGATGGTAGGTGCTCTTCTCGGCTTTTGGTTGGGTGAGATTGGGGCGCTGGGGCTTGCACTCAGCCTTGGTTTTGCCAGCGGCGCAATGCTCTATGTCGTCTTTGGCGAAATCTTACCGCAGGCAATCCTGATGTACCATAGCAAGCTGCCTGCCTTTTCTGCTATTATTGGTCTTTTGGTAGGTTTGTTCATTATCTACGCGTAATTATCCCATTTTAGAGCACTAAACCTCCTGTATTCAGTACTTGGATACAGGAGGTTTTCTTATGCATATTATTCGTGTTCCAGCCCGCGGCGGTAGCGGTCCATTGATACTGCGAAAATACTGGCAGAGGTGGGCGGTGTATATGTAATAGCATTTGCTCCGGCAGCAATTGTTTCGCGGATCGTTTCTTCTGTCGGGCCTCCGGTAGCGATAATAGGCACATCCGGAAAGTCCTTACGGATCGATCGGACGATTGCGGCCGTATTCTGTGCACCGGATACATTTAAAATATCTGCACCTGCAGCCATTCTTCCGGCAATATCTGTATTTTCCGATACAACTGTAACCACTATCGGAATATCCAGCGCTTGTTTCAATCCACGCACTACATCGTCCGTTGTCGGCGCATTGACTACTACACCGAATGCCCCTTCGTGTTCAGCATCGCTGGCAAGCGTTAACACACGTTGGCCGCGGGTCAGCCCGCCGCCTACGCCTACAAATACCGGCATGTCCGCTGCCTGCATAATCGCACGGTGAATCGCCGGCTGTGGCGTAAAGGGATACACCGCAATGATGGCATCAACATTGATGTTTCGGATGATAGCGACATCGGTTGTGAATGCGAGTGACTTGATTCGTCGTCCGAACACGCGGATGCCGGAACATTCGGAGATACAGGTCGGAATTTTAATCATGTGGCTACGCAATGTGCCGTCGTATTCCGGAACTTGCTTACGTCTTTTTCTTTCTTCCATACACATTCTCCTTTCTCTTCCACCATGGGTTAAAAGATAGCACGATCCAGTTTGATTTGCTATCCTTCTTCTGAATCTTGACGCACTGTTTATGCTGGGGTAATGCTTTGTTGTTTGAGTCCTTGTGGCGTAAAAAACAATTGATTATTCAGCATTATCCGGTTTTTGTCCATCATGTGCCGGCCATTGGCACTCCGTCAACATCATATTCGTGAAACTTGCTTTGAAAGAAGAATCTTCAGGACTACAGGCATAAACACCAAACTTGATTGCTGCACTTCCGTTCCACATATGGCAGATCCGCATTTGCCTGAAAATTACTCCGTCATCCGAACATTCTATACAGAAGTCATCTTCTCTTCGGCTAAGCCGATACCACATAGACTTGACCGAAGCGTCGATCTCCGTGGTTGCCCAGTCAGAGTATCCGTGATTGGTCACCACACTGCCCAAATGCTGAAACCTCTCGTTTTCATACTCGATCGATCCTTTTAGCCAGTTTTCGCTATCGAGATACACAACAATGCCGCATTGATCGAAACGTTTTTTGCTCTCAAACTCCGTTTTTACGATAAAGGAAAAGAATTTTTCGTCGGTCTCCATTTGCAGCACCGGCGCATTGTCATTACGAAAATGATAATACGTTCTCTGCCACAGATCCGTGTGGGGTTTCGTAATGATTTCTATCTTATCTTCACTGATAAAGAAGCGTTCCGGTTCTCTTGTCCATTGCAAAGTATCTATATCAAATCTCATATACATATCTCCTGTTTTAGCCATTTGTTCCACGCTTCACACAATTCTCATTTTACTAAAGCAGCCTCTCAAATTCAATAAAAATAGCGCATATACTATTCTCTGTGGAAATACAACGTGACAATTCTCCCATTTCATGCTACAATACAGCAAGCGATTAATTACAAAGGAGATTCCTATGGATATTTTTACTGATATTGAACTGTTCGACTGCCCGATCTGCCACGGTGCCGGTCTGTTGGAAGAAGAAAGCGGTTGGTGTATCTATGCTTCCTGTCTGGACTGCGGCTGCCACACAGCCGAAATTCCTTTTAATAACGAAGACGAACGCGTCAAGGCTGCCCAGCAGGCTGCTCATATGTGGAATGTTGGCAAAGTCATCTCCAGCGGCGTAGGCGACTGATGAAACTTGATATATAAAAAGCGTTGGCACGCTGTGCCAACGCTTTTTCTCTTACAGTCCCTGAGCAATCATCGCTGTGGCAATTTTCTTAAATGCCGCGATATCATTACCTGCGATCAAATCATAGCCCAGTCCATATGCCTCGGCCGCAGCAGCAGAAGCATCATATATATCGCTCATAATACAGCGCAGTCTGCGATCCACTTCACTGCGTGACCAGCTGTAACGCAAACTGTTCTGTACCATTTCCAGTGCAGAAACAGCCACACCGCCACTGCCGGCCGCCTTAGAGCCGGCAGTAAGAATCGTAGGCGTTAGACGAAGCAATTTCAAAGCTGTCGCCGTTGCGGGCATATTAGCCGCTTCCACATAATAACGCACCTTATTGGCCACGATGCTGATAGCATCTTCCACATCCAATTCGTTCTGTGTAGCACAAGGGATCACAATGTCCACCGGTACCTCCCATGGCTTTTTACCGGCATAGAACTCTACCCCGAACCGATCGGCATAAGCTTCTACACGGTCATCTCCACTTTGGCGCATCGCCAGAAGAAAGTCGAATTTCTCCTGTGTTGCCACACCATCCGGATCATAAATATAGCCATCCGGTCCGGAAAGGGTAACTACTTTACCCCCCAGTTCTGAAGCCTTTCTGCAAACGCCCCATGACATATTACCAAAGCCGGAAACGGCAATACATTTCCCCTCCAGCGTGTCTTTTTGGTGCTCAAGCATTCTGGCCAAAAAGTATACTGTACCAAAGCCTGCTGCCTCCTGACGGATCTTGCTTCCGCCATAAGTCAGACCTTTGCCTGTCAGCGCACCGCTCTCGCTGCGGCCCGTCAGCCGTTTATAAGTGCCGTAAAGATAGCCAATTTCCCTGCTGCCTACACCGATATCGCCTGCCGGTACATCCGTATCTGCACCCATATAACGATACAGCGCCGTCATGAAGCTTTGGCAAAAGCGCATGATCTCTCGGTTGCTCTTCCCTCTCGGATCGAAATCCGCACCGCCGGAAGCTCCTCCAATTGGCAAGCCCGTCAGCGCGTTTTTGTAGGTCTGTTCAAACCCCAAAAATTTGACTACCGAAGTGTTGACGTTCGGATGAAAGCGCAGGCCGCCTTTATAAGGGCCGATAGCACTGTTGAACTGTACGCGGTAACCGTGGCAGGTATGGGCAATTCCCTGATCATCCACCCACGGCACAAGAAAGGTAAACATCCTCTCCGGCTCTACCATGCGGGTCAACAGATCCAGCTTTTCATAACGACTGTCGTCGCACAGGGCAGGCTCGATCATTTCCAGCCATGCTTGTACCGACTGCAGGTATTCCGTTTCGTGATGGTACTTCTGCTCCAATGATTGAGATACTCTCTTGACGTATTCGTTCATAGGCAGCCTCCTTACACCACACCGTAAGCCAGCATAGCGTCTGCTACCTTCAAAAAGCCTGCAATATTAGCACCGGCTACCAAATCACCCGCCATACCATATTGCGCTGCAGCCTGCGACGCGTTGTGGTAAAGGTCACGCATGATCCGCTGCAGATGCTCGTCCACCTCTTCGAACGTCCAGTAGAAGCGCATAGAGTTTTGGCTCATCTCCAGCGCAGAAGTAGCCACACCGCCTGCATTGGCAGCTTTTGCCGGAGCAAACAGTACGCCTGCTGCCTGCAGTGCGCTGACTGCCTCAGGAGTGCAAGGCATATTCGCGCCCTCTGCCACAGCATAGCACCCGTTTTTAATCAGTGTCATGGCGGCAGCACCGTCCAGCTCATTCTGGGTGGCACAAGGCAATGCAATATCACAGGGGATCTGCCAAATATCACGGCAGCCTTCGTGGTATTGCGCAGCACTTTTTTCTTTTACATATTCGCTGATGCGCTTGCGTTCCACCTCTTTGATCCGTTTGATCAGCGCAAGGTCAATCCCATTGGGATCATAAACATATCCGTTGGAGTCTGACATTGCCACCACCTTAGCTCCAAAGGCTGTCGCCTTCTGACAAGCATAAGTCGCCACATTGCCGCTTCCGGAAATCACTACTGTAGCGCCCTCAAAGCTACGGCCATGATCACGCAGCATGTTATCTGTAAAATAGCACAGACCGTAACCGGTGGCCTCCGTACGGGCCAGAGATCCACCGTAAGTCAACCCCTTGCCTGTCAACACGCCGGTGAATTCGTTGCGCAGGCGCTTATAGTGGCCAAAAAGATATCCAATTTCACGAGCGCCTACACCGATGTCACCGGCAGGCACATCCGTATCAGGTCCAATATACTTGAACAGTTCCGTCATAAAGCTCTGACAAAAGCGCATGACTTCCCCATCGGACTTTCCTTTAGGGTCAAAGTCACTGCCGCCCTTACCGCCTCCGATGGGCAAGCCGGTCAAACTGTTTTTAAAGATCTGTTCAAAGCCAAGGAACTTGATGATTCCTTCATACACACTGGGATGGAATCGCAGACCACCCTTATACGGTCCGATGGCACTATTGAACTGTACGCGGAATCCTCGATTCACCTGTACAATGCCTTGGTCATCCACCCACGGTACGCGAAATTTGATGATACGCTCCGGCTCTACCAGACAGTCGATTACTCCTTCTCGTACATATTCCGGTCGAGCAGCCACCACCGGTACCAGAGAAGTCAACACTTCCCGTACCGCTTGATGAAACTCCGGTTCTGCCGGATTGCGTGCGATCACACGTTCCATCACACCGTTCAAATAAGCATCCTGAATCATCATCCTGGTTTCCTCCTTCGAAAAAAACATTGACAAGATGCGGTCATTCGTTCCTCATCAATTTAATTTGCTAAATTTTAGCATGTACATTTTTACCGGTCAATCAATTTTTAAGTTTTCAAAAATAATTTTGGCCGTTTAAACAAATTGAAAACAGTTGGAAAACCGTCTTTCGTAAAATATGCAAATATGTTAATTTTTTGACTTGTTGAAAGAATCGTTTCGCAATAATTTTATATCAAAACCACCGATTTCTTTTAATAATATTCAATTCTAATAACTTTTGTGTCACAACGAAGATTTGTCCACACCAGCAGGATTATATCCCACATTTTCTCCGCTTTCCGGTTGCGGAAACGCAAATACTTCAGCGGTTTTATTTGGTTTTTTCAACGCAGTTATGATTGCGTTTGTTCGAAGATCATCTCGTGTGCTTGCAATGAGAATCGTTCTATGTTAACATTAATTATACATCAAAGGAGGTGTTCTCATGCATCTGCAGGAATCCGGTGAAATGTATCTGGAAACTATCTATGTGCTCTCCAAAAGCAAGCCGGCCGTTCGTTCCATTGATGTTGTGGAGCATCTGGGCTATTCAAAACCCAGCGTCAGCCGTGCCGTAGGACTATTGAAATCCGGTGGGTATATCACCGTCAACGAGCATGGTTTTATCACACTGACAGACGAAGGACTTTCTGTGGCCGAGCGCATGTTTGAACGGCATGTGGTCTTGAGCAGAGGGCTAATCATGTTGGGCGTTCCTCCCGAAATTGCCAGCGAGGACGCGTGCAAAATTGAACATGTGATCAGTGCCGAATCTTTTGAAGCCATCAAGCGGCATTTTGAACCGTAAAAAACTCCGGACTTTTCTAAGTCCGGAGTTTTTTAGTTAAGTCTTATTTCATGCGACGCAGCAGTTCCACCACCAGTTTCCATGTGCGTTGCACAGATGCAATATGCATCTTCTCTCGTGGGGTATGGATATCGGTCAGCGTCGGGCCAAAGGATACGCAGTCGAGACCCGGTAGTTTACCGGCAAACAGACCACACTCAAGGCCCGCATGCAGCGCCTCGATTTTGGGTTCGTAGCCGTACTGCTCTACAAACAGCTCGCGTAACATATCGCGCAGCGGAGAATCCTGACGGAATGCCCAACCGGGATAATCGCCGGTAATCACAGTGGTGCCATGCAGTTGGCTGGCAAGGCAAGCAACACGCTGCTGCAACATGATTTTCTGGGAATCTACGCTGCTACGGATGCAGAAAGCAGCGTCCACAGTATTTTCTTTCGTTTCCAAAATACCCAGATTCAGAGAAGTCTGCACAAGTCCCTCGATATCGGCGCTCATCGTCTGTACACCGTCGGGAGCACAGGTCAGCAGGCAAATCACACGACCGGTAGATTCGGCATCCATGGGAAGACCTTCCCCACCTTCGCTCACTTCAACGCAAATACCGCTGTCGGTGACCTGATACTCCGCAGCAAATGCGGCAGCCATCTCCTCGCAAACAGCGTGCAGCAACGCAGCGTCTGCGACGGCTACCACAGCTTTCGCTGCTGTGGGGATCGCATTATCCTTCAATCCACCGTCAACACGAATCACGCGCAGATTTGTCTTTTCTGCCGCCGCATACAGTACGCGCCCCAAAAGCAAATCGGCATTGGCGCGTCCCTTATTGATCTCCACACCGGAGTGACCGCCAGCCAGACCGGAAATGCCAATCGTCAGCACCGCGCCGTCATATGCCTCGCGCTGTACGGGAATCGTCACATGGGATACGTTGCCTCCGGCACAGCTAACGGTAAAAATTCCCTCTTCTTCAGAGTCCAGATTCAACATACGGCGGCCGCGCAGCATAGAAACATCCAGCGCAGTAGCGCCGGGCATACCGACTTCTTCATCAGTAGTGATCACCACTTCCAACCGCGGATGGCACAGATCCTTGGCATCCAGCAGCGCCAGACCCATCGCCACAGCAATTCCGTCATCGCCGCCCAGGGTGGTGCCCTTGGCATAAACTGCATCGCCATCCACTACCAAATCCAAGCCTTCGGTCAGCATGTCTTTAGTACAGCCTTCCTCTTTCTCACAGACCATGTCCATATGCCCCTGTACGATCACAGGCTCAGCATTCTCATAGCCGGGAGTAGCTTCCTTGATAATGACCACGTTTTCCGCAGCATCCTGATAGTATTCCAGATTGCGGCTGCGGGCAAACTCCACCAGCCAGTTGCTCAGCTGTGTATTATGAAAAGAGCCGTGAGGAATTGCGCAGATCTGTTCGAAATAATCAAACACAGCCTTGGGCTCCAGATGACCTAATACCGACATAATGTTCTCCTTTATATTCTCTCTTTATTTTACTTCTTCACGAGGCCCCGGACGGAACTCCTCGCCCAGCGCACGCAGTTCTACCGTGCCGGCTGACAATTCCGTCAACCGTTTTTGCAGCGCATCCACTGCATCGGCCATCAGAGAGACCTTTAAGCAGATCTGGGCAGCATACTCTACATCATCCACTACGCCGCCGGCTGCAGCTACCTCCAGCTTGATCCGCTCGAACGCCGCATAGGAGCAAGGGATCTCCAGCTGCGCCCACAGACCCATGGTAGCCGCACCGGCTGCGCTGAGCGCATCTTTGGCACCTTTGGAATAGGCACGGGTCAAGCCCCCGGCTCCCAACAGAATACCTCCAAAATAGCGAGTCACGACGCAGCAGACGTTGGTCACGTTCTCCCTCTCGAACACCTTCAGCATCGGCTGTCCGGCAGTGCCCTGCGGCTCACCATCGTCACTGTAGCGCAGCACATTTTGTCCCAGCAGATAGCACCAACAGTTATGCCGCGCATCGTAATACTTGCTTTTCATCTCACGGATATGCGCCTGCGCCTCTTCTTCGGTTTCTACCGGCCACAGATGGCTGATGAAGCGGGAACGTTTCTCTACAAATTCGCTTTCCGAAGCCTCAAAGGGCACGCGGAACACTTTTACATCTCCCATTCTTCCTTTTCCTCCGTCCAGCCTTCGATATAATCCTTCAGCTGGCCTAACAGGCGCGGCGGACAGATGGCCACCACGTCCACTGTAGCGCCGTATTCCACGCTTTCTACCTTGCCGTCTCGATAGATTCCATCCAGCAAGCCGGTCTTGTCATAGGGCAAATGCAGCGTCACACGGCGCGTGCCTTTGTCCAGCTTCCGGTCGATGAGTTCCATCAGTGCATCAATTCCCTCACCGGTCTTGGCAGAGATAGATACGGAATCCGCCTCCTTTTCCCGTTCACCGGAAAAAGCCAAATCGCATTTATTATAAACGCGAATGCAGGGGATATGGTCTGCGTGCAGTTCGCGGATCAAGCTCTCCACGATCTGCGCTTGCTGACGCCACAAGGGATTGGATACGTCGATGACATGCAGAAGAAGATCTGCATACTCCAGCTCTTCCAGCGTAGCTTTAAAGGCTTCCACCAGCTGATGGGGCAGTTTGCGGATAAATCCGACCGTATCGGAAATCACCACATCCAGCGTATCGCTGACGGTCAGGAGCCGGGTGGTGGTATCCAGTGTATCGAACAGGCGGTTATTGGCGGGAATTCCGGCGCCAGTGATGGTATTGAGCAGCGTAGATTTACCGGCGTTGGTATAGCCAACGATCGCAACCACGGGGATTTCATTTTTCATGCGGCGCTGACGCTGAGTACTGCGCACACGACGGACCTCTTCCAGTTCTTCTTTCAGCTTGTCGATCTTGCGGCGAATATGGCGGCGATCGCTTTCCAGCTGTGTTTCACCGGGGCCGCGGCTGCCGATCGGGCCTTTGCCACTGGTACCGGCCTGACGTTCCAAATGTGTCCACATACCGATCAGGCGCGGCAGCAGATACTGATACTGTGCCAGTTCCACCTGCAGGCAACCTTCCTTCGTCTTGGCGCGTTGGGCAAAGATATCCAGGATCAGTCCGCTGCGGTCTATGACCTGTACGCCCATCAGTTCCGTCAGCACCCGAATTTGGGACGGAGAGAGATCATTATCAAAAATGACCATGGTGGCAGATTCTTCCTGCACCATGCGGCGCACTTCTTCCACCTTACCCTCACCAATAAAGCTGTGAGGATCGGGTTTCTCGCGGCTTTGAAGGATCATTCCTACGCTGCGGCCGCCAGCCGTTTCCACCAGTGCTGCCAGTTCAGCCATGCTTTCCTCATCGGCATTATCTTCCCGCAGCACCGGAGAGCGCAGGCCTACCAGTACCGCATCGTCTCTTTTCTTTTCTTCCTGTACTTTCAGTTCCATAAACGACCTCTTTTGATCAGGTTGTTTTTATTATATGACAAAAACTCCGAAATGTAAAACAAAACCCGCATCATCTGATGCGGGTTTTGCAAGTGTCAGCGATTTACTTGTCCAGACCGAAACGCTTGTTGAACTTAGCCACGCGACCGCCGGTATCCACCAGCTTCTGCTTGCCGGTGAAGAAGGGGTGACACTTAGAGCAGACTTCTACGCGAATATCCTTCTTCGTAGAACCTGTCTCAATTACATTACCGCAGGCGCATTTAATAGTAGTCTGCTGATAATTGGGATGGATTCCTTCCTTCATTGCTCTTGTTCACCTCTTTCTGGTGCATTAGTCCTTTTCACAAAGGCAACTGAGATGATACCATACTTATCTCATAATTGCAAGCACTATTTTCGATATTTTTTACAAAAATCACGAAATCTGCCTGTTTATTTCGCCGATCACACACAATCTTGTGGCAATGCAATATCAATCCAGCGTATAAGCCGTATCTGTGGCAAAGAAATAAAGGATCTTTTCCTTAACTTCTGATTGCAGGATCTTCTCCAGCGCCTTACTGTAGGCATCCAGCTGCCCACGGTAGACAGCAGCACGCTGCGCTTCTTCGCCCGGACGTATCCGGTCGGTCTTGAAGTCAACTACCACTAGCTTCCCATCTTCGTGGAAACAGCAGTCCACCACACCTTGCAGCAGCAGTTCTTCGCCCTCCACTTCGCCCATGTAATCATCGGCGTTTACCAGCAGCGTGAAGGGATATTCCCTTAGTGCTTGACCATCGTGGCGGATACGCTCTGCCAAAGGAGACGCAAGAAACACAGCCAGCTTTCTGTAGTCAACGCTCTCTGCCTGCTGCGGCGTCAGAAGGCGTTTTTCAGCCATTTGAGCAACTTCCGCCCGTACTGCACTCTCCTGCATCGGTGTATCAAAATCCAGATACTGCATTGCCAGATGCATGGCTGTGCCCTTCTCCGCAGCACTCAAGCCTCGGTCTTCCTGCAAGAACCGAGGGATCTGCAGCGTTTCGCGGCGCAACGGTGCGACGTGCTCCGTCTGCAATTCCGCGTCCAAAGCACGGCCTTTCAACTGCGTAGCTGTCAGTTTGGTAGGTATCTCGGTGGCTTTTGCATATGCGTAAGGCCGATGCAGCAATGCAAGGTCACATGCGGTTTCTTCTGCAGGTTCTTCATTTTTCATGTCTGCTTCAGCTGCATAAGACGTCGGATTTTCCCAGAAACGGATCTGCCATCCTCCGGTAGTTTCCTGCAAGCGGGACGGTTCCATATCAGCCCATTGGTGGATCCCTCCGGCTTCATAAGTAGACAGCAGTGGCAGCAAAAGCCAGTCACCGGGACTATTACAGCTGCGCACTGCCTCGGGATCTACCGGCAACGAAGATAGCGCGGTCAAATCCCGCACATGCTTATATGCATGTTTCATACAGTCTACCAGAATCAGTTTCTCTTTGGCGCGGGTCATAGCTACATAGAGAATACGCATCTCTTCCGCTTTACTTTCGCGCTGCAGCTGCAAAGTCAATGCCGTCTTGCTTACCGTATCATAGCGAATCTTGCGCTGAAGATCCACGCACTCGGTGCCAAGTCCCAGTTTGGGATGCACCAGCACAGGATGACGAAAATCCTCCGTGTTGAAGTTCTTATGCAGGTCTGCCAAAATCACGACGGGGAATTCCAGCCCCTTGGACTTATGGATGCTCATGATTTGCACACCGCTGCCGGAATTCTTGGTATGCAGTGCCGGTGCGCGGTCACTTTCTAAGAGTCGGTGCAGATGGGCAACAAAATCAAATACGCTGCGCTTCCCTGTGCCCGCCACCTGCCCTGTATAGGCATAAAAAGCCATTAGGTGCTCCTTGCGGCGATGTCCGTCCTCCATGGCACCAAACACAGCCTGCACATGGAGTTTAGTGTAGATTTCCCAGACAAGACGGTCTACGGACATATCCATGGCATCGTTTCGCAGCTGCTGCAGCACTTTGCAGAAGGCAATGCTATCCTCGGCCGTATCGGCGCACAGAGCATCATAATAATCACCCTCCGGTACCAGTGCACGAATCTGTGCCAATCGGTCAGGAGTAAAGCCGAACAGCGGCGATCGCAGCACAGAAATCAGCGGCACATCCTGCCGTGGATTATCAATGATTTGCAGCAGCGAGAACAGCACAGCAATCTCCATGGTGGCAAAAAGGCTCTCGTTTTCCGAAGTAGTACACGGGATATTCTCTCTTGCCAGTGCATCTGTAAAGGCTCTTTCCCTTGCACGCGGAGAGCGCATCAGTATGACGATGTCCTCTGCTCGTACCGGACGCATCGTGCCGTCCTCGCCTTGTACGGGGTATTTTTCATCCAGCAACTGCCGAATCCGATGGGCAACGAAGTCTGCTTCTACCTGTGTGCGATCAAACTGCTCGTCTTCTGTATCCAGTACGCTGATCAGATGGAACTCCGTGTCGGCATCATTTCGTTCCAGATAATACTCTGCACCGAAATACAACTGTTCTTCTGCTCCGTATTCCATCTCACCCATCTGCGGCGACATGATGTTGCGAAAGATAAAATTCGTCGTCTCCAATACCGCTTTGCGGGAACGGAAATTACGGCTAAGCAACACCTTACGCTCTTCGCCGTCTTTTGCCTCAGCGGCCGGCAGATAGCGGAGATATTTCTCTAAAAAAATCGTGGGATCGGCCAGGCGGAAACGATAGATACTCTGCTTCACATCGCCCACCACAAAGAGATTCTTCCCTTCGCGGGAAATGGCGCGGAAAATCCAGTTCTGTACCTCATTGGTGTCCTGATACTCATCTACCATGATTTCCCGGTAGCGTTCCGAGATCTGCGATGCCAACTGCGTGGGTGTTCCGTCAGGTTGCGTCAGCAGTTCAATGGCATAGTGCTCCTGATCGGAGAAATCCATGGCATTGCGGCGCAGCTTTTCCTTTTGATATGCATCAATAAAATCAGCGGTCAGCTGTACAAGTGCTTGCATGGCAGGTGCCATATGACGCAGGTCTGCAAGGTGTTCTTCTTCCGTCACCGTGAAAGTACTGCCCAATTTTTTTAGTTCTTTCTTGCACTGCTCCAACACAGTTTTGGCACGCTGCTTCCAAAGAGCATTCTCTTCACCGCGTACAACACCCATCCGGCGAAAGACTGGCTGAATACCACTCATGGCCTCCCAGCCCTGCTGTGCCGCCTGCCTGTATCCGCGCAATTGCTCGGCCACTTCCAAAAACCGGTCAGCATAAGCGTTGTAAACGGGAGGGCAATCTACCATATCCTCTACTGCCTGTGTCAGCCGCTGCACCCAGAACTCGGCGCGGCGTACAGTATCTTCCATCAAGGCGCGGCCATAAACACTTCCGGCCAGCTGGTCAGGCAACGCCTGCCAGCTTTTCTTTACGTCTTCCAGCCACAATCCGGGATAGGCATGACTCTGCACCTTGCCGTGAAGTTCCAGTACCAAGGATTCCAACGCGCGGTCATCCCGTCCGGCGCCTAACGTTTCGGCCAGCAGTTCCGCTTGTTTGTCACCCTCCTGCAATCGG
Source organism: Oscillospiraceae bacterium (assembly GCA_015067975.1). GTDB lineage: Bacteria > Bacillota > Clostridia > Oscillospirales > Oscillospiraceae > Vescimonas. The sequence continues at coordinate 31,101 of SVLK01000003.1, forward strand.
GTATAGAACTGCTCCAACACCTGCTTAAGCACGCGCTGCTGCATCAGCAGGCTCTCCGCCTCGTCCATCACACGGAAGTCAGGGGTGAGGCTATGGTTGCCATTACTGCGCAGCAAATGTGCATTTTCCCGCAGCAAAGCCACACAAAAAGCATCTACCGTTTTAATATCGGCCTGATACACACGGAACAGCTGCTTGCGCAAATGGGGATCATCCGGCTCTTCTGCCACACGGCGGCTCAGCTCGGCCGCGATCTTACCGCGCAGCTCCGAAGCTGCCGCTTTGGTAAATGTGATGATGAGGAAATCGTCCACATGGCATTTCTCCTCCATCATGTAGGAGAACAATCGCTCCACAAGCACCTTCGTCTTACCACTGCCAGCTGCTGCGGATACCAAAAGACTTCCACCGCGGTTAGTCACCGCCGTCAACTGCTCATCAGTCAGTCGTATCTTCGCCATGGGACACCTCCTCTCCGATCTGGCGGGCCACATGCTGCCAGAATTCGTCGTTTTCCGTTTTCTTCAGGTATCTGGTGCGGTCCTGCCCGCGTCCATCTTCAAAGTAGCAGGCAGAGGCAAACTCACAGTAAGTACAGGCGCTGTCCTGAGGACCGCGGCTGCAGGGGTCGGCATCTACATTACCCTGCTGCAGTTCATTTGCGATCTGATGCAGCAAGCGGTCCACATAGCGGCCCAGACGGCCCAGCTGCGCCGCTGTGGCTACACCGCCGGCAATGCCGCCGTCCTTATTGATCTGTAGTGGCAGATATTGCGGCGCTTCCAGTGCGCTATGCTCCATGGCGCGCAGCACATTGGGTTCAGAGAGCACCATGCCGCTGCGACGCAGCTCTTTATGCATCGCCTCACGTAATTTCTCCTCTGACGTGCCGCGTTCCATCCGCAAGATCACATCACGGGCCGGCATATACAGCACACCGGCAGGTACGATTTCTTTGTTGAAGAATTCCTCACCCTTCTCCGCCAATGTGAAGAGATACAACAGCATCTGGATGCCCAACCCATAGCGAATATCGGTGAGGTCAAAGCTCTTTTTGCCGGTCTTATAGTCCACCACACGCAGATAGAGTTTATCCTCATAAACCCAGCCATCCACGCGGTCCACCTTACCGCTGACCGACAGGGCGGTATCTCCCTCATGAATGGTGATGGCCGGCAGCTCCCCGCCACCGCCAAAGCCCAGTTCAAAGGCCATGGGACGGAAATCTGAGTTAGCCAGTTCATCAGCAATATTCTCAATCATGGCATAGGCGGACGAGCGCAAACGGGAGAATAAATAGCGGAAACGGGCACTTTTGGCTTCAAAATGATCAATGCACTCCTTGGCATAGCGATCCACATAGTCTTTTACCATACTGCGCAGCGTTTCCTTATCTATGCTGCCATAGCCTCCCATTTGAGAGACATCACGGGTAACATTTTCCAACAGATAATGGATAAATGTACCGATTTCCGGCGCGTCAAAGCCGGCAGCTTTGCGTTCCTTGGCTTTCAGACCGTACTGCATGAAGTAACCAAAATGGCAGCGCTTGAGCTGGTCCATACGGGAGGCGGACATGCGAATCTTGTTGCCGTATAGGGTTTGCACTGCCTCCGGAGAGAGTTTTCCGCGCTCCATATGGCGGGCACGCGCCATGTGCTGCAATACATCGTCATACATTCCACTATCCGCAAACTGTTGCCACAGCGCGCCTCCCGGCCGCTCGCCGGCCAGTTCCAGTGCCGATTCCTCCAGTGCATAGCGATAACTGCCATCTTCATGCCGCGTCTCTACCGCGGGAAACAGTTTTTGGATACGCTCCACCACGAAGGATGGGCGCAGCTGGCTGCCCACCAGATCCGTCACCGGCCAGCTGACATGCAGCTGCTCCGTGGGTTGGGCAAGGCAGGCGTAGATGAACTGCAGTTCTTGGTCAAGCTGATCGCAAGATTCATCAGCCAGCTCGATATTTCGCTCCCGCAGTACACTACGGCTCTTTTTATCCAGCACACCGCTTCCCGGCTGCACCATGGGCATCACATGGTCATTCGCCCCCAACAGGAATAGGCATTTGACGCTATGACGGTCGTTACGGGTAATCTCACTGATTTTCACCTGATCCAGCGTGGCAGGAATAGTACCGACACTGTACTGGGTCAGCACAAGGCGCAGCAATCTGGCAAACTCTTCACCATCCAGCTCCGTCTCGTCCAAAATCTCTACAAACTGATCCAGCACGTCGCAAAAGATTTTCCAAAGCTGGTCGTACTCTTCTGCCAGCTGTACTTTCCCCTCCTGCAGCAGTTGCTTGCTTTTTTCCTGTAGGTTTTGCGGTACGCCGCAGTTACGAGCAAAGTTGAATAGAGCCGTGGCCTTTGCACGGGCACTCTTTCCCTCTTCCAGATCTCGCTGCAGCTTGTTCAAGGGCACTGCCACACGGCTGCGGATCTCATTAATGCGATCCAATACCTGTTGCGCATTATCACTCATTTCCCGGTTATAACCTTCGGGGTGGGCTGTCCACGGACGGTCATTCAGCCACATGCGACCAGAAATCTCCCAACAAACCACATAGTTTTCCAACAGGTCACATTCTTCCGGCGTGATATTGGCAAGTCCACTCTTCAGGTAGCGGAACATATCCTCGTATTCACATCCACCCGTTACCGAATCAACAGCGCTCAGCAGCATTGTGATCACCGGTTTATCCAGTATGTCACTGCGGCGGCTATGGTAAGCAGGAATACCGGCGCGGGAAAACACATTCTCCAGAATAGGGCCGTATTCCGTCATATTGCGTGCGGCTACACCGATATCACGAAAGCGATAGCGTCCGCTGCGAACCAAGGTGAGGATCTGCGCGGCAACCCATTCCGCTTCCGTATAGGATGTCCCCGCCTCGTAAAGGGCGATCTCCTGTACTTCCTTTTCCCAGGCAGCATCGCCACTATAAAAATAGCGTTCCAGATGTGACAAAGAATCTGCCTTTACACCATTTAGAAATACAAGCTTCGCTCTTTCTCCACAGCGCAGCGCCATGCGCTCCAAGCGCTGACGCTGACGAAATGCGTTAAGGAACAGCTCCTCGTTTCGCTTATCACCCAGCAGTGATACCGTCACGCTGTTGGCCTGATGCAGTACCGTTTCAAGAATATGCTCTTCCGTCTTATTCAGGAATGAAAAGCCGTCCAGATAGAGATCTACGCCGCTGAGATAGGTGCTTTGCGCAATATTGTCACGCAGTTTTTGGATGCGGGAACGGGCATCAAGCCCATCGGCATGGATTTTTGCATCATACGCAGCAAAGAGAAGCGCGATATCGCGCAGTTTGTCACTGCTGACATCCTCCATCTCCCCCACCTGCTGCAGCAGCGTATCGGGCGACACCTCGTAGGCATAGAATTCGTCCATCAGTTCCACTAGTTGACGCAGGAAAGACGAACGTTGGCTTGGTTTACCAAACACCTTCAGTTGGCTATGGAGTTCCTGCAGTACCAGACGCATAGTCAACAGCTTACCGCCGTTATCCAGCGTCACATCCGCCAAACCACCGGTTTGTGCCAGCACACGGTTGGCAAGATTCTGGAATGTCAACACCTCTGCATCACGCGATGCAGTATCACCCAGTCGGCGGCAAAGGTCCAGTTCCGTTTCGTGGGAAATATGCTCGGGAACCAGCAAAATCTGACGCCGCTCACTGCGCTGCGCCTCGATTCGGTCCAGTATGTAATTGGATTTTCCGCTGCCGGCGCGGCCGATCAATATGGTCAGCATAGGCTTTCCCTCCTTTGGGAAAAAGAATCGCAGGAACGCTGTCCTGAAATCTTCTCTTTCCTGTTATTATACTTGATTTCAATACTGTTGCCAACAAGAAAAGGACGGTTATCCAAAGAATAACCGTCCTACCGTTATGGTTATCTCCGCAAGCCAACTCGACTTCTTGAGACTCTATTTCTATACGTTGATTTCTTCTACTACGGTAAGTATCTCCGATAAGTTATTTACTATATACTTTGGGAGCTCAAACCCACTAGGCCACGGCACTAAATCTTTCAGCCAGATGCCCATCATTCCTGCATTACTTGCACCCAATACGTCGTTTTTTGGATGGTCACCTACGAAGGCAATCTCTTCTATTGACAAACTCATCCCCGCAGCCAGCGCAGCAAAGCCTCGCGCATCAGGCTTTTCGATATCGATATCTCCACTGCACAAAATATAATCCATACAGCCATCAACACCGGTCGCACAGATTTTTAAACGAGCGAACTCAGAGACACCGTTCGTATAGATGCCTGTTTTAATACCTCTATTTCTTAGCGCCTCAATGCAATCCATAGCGTCATCATGCAGCACAATGGCAGGTGGAAATTCTGCCTTGATGAACTCATAAAACTTCTCGAAAGAGAGTTCTTTTGAGAATAAGCCTTTTTTAATATATCGCTCAAAAATTCCCTGCCATTTTTCATCATTGGCAATACCCTCTGCATCCCCTTGGCGCAGGATCTCCAACACATCGGCCTTTGACAATGATGGATTAATATACTTTCCAAAACGCGTAATAAATCCTTCTGTCAGGCGATCCCAGACTCTGGTTCTATTATATAGCGTACAGTCAAAATCAAATGCGACTCCCTTGATCATAGCTTTCTCCTCTTTCTGTTCAATTGCGCCTATTCCAATAAATATCAAAGGACCCCTTAATGCCGTTTCATTAAGGGGTCTTATGATAAATCTTTACATACATTAAGTATGGCAGAAGCAAGCAACCCAGTGCTCCGGAGACACTTCGATCAGCGGAGGCTGTCCGTTATGGCAGACATCCTCGTTGATCTCATAGCAACGCTTACAGAAATGGCATTCGTCCGGCATATTGACCGGACTGGTGATCTCGCCCTTCAGCGTGATCCGCTGAGATTTTTGCTTCAGGTCCGGAATAGGAATAGCCGAGAGCAGGGCTCTGGTATAGGGATGGATGGGATTAGTGAATAGTTCTTCGGCAGGAGCCTTCTCCACAATCTTGCCCAGATACATGACTGCAATGCTGTCGGAGAAATGGTTCACCACCGACAGGTCGTGGGTAATAAAGATATAGGTCAAGCCGTGCTTCTGCTGCAATTCTTTCAGCAGATTCAAGATTTGAGCTTGGATGGACACGTCCAATGCTGAAACGGGCTCGTCGCAGATGATCAGTTTAGGATTCATAGCAAGGGCTCTTGCAATACCGATACGCTGGCGGCGACCACCGTCCAACTCGTGAGGATATGTATTGATCAGGCGCTCGGCCAAACCAACTGTTTCCATCAGCTCCAGAACGCGATTTTCCAGATCCACCTTATTTTTGAACATCTTTGCGTTGACCAGAGGTTCAGCGATCAGGTTATTGACGGTCTTCTTGGGATCCAGAGAAGAGAACGGATCCTGGAAGATGATCTGCATATCCTTGCGTTTTTCCCGCATCTGACGCTCACTGAGCTTGGTGATATCCTGTCCTTCAAAGATGATCTCACCGGCGGTGGGCTCCAGCAGGCGCAAAATGGAACGACCCGTGGTGGATTTGCCGCAGCCGGACTCACCCACCAAACCCAAAGTCTCACCCTTCTTCAGAGTAAAGCTGACATCATCCACAGCCTGCAGCGTGCCGCGGGGTGTTTTGAAATATTTCTTTAGGTTGCGAACTTCAAGCAAAGTTTCCTTATCCATTGTTCTTCCTCCTGTCAATCATGAAGCCGAGGCGTTTGTACGCCGAGCAAGCAACTCTATGAGTCCCGGAAACATGCTCCAGTGCCGGAACTGCCTTGGTGCATTCCTCTGTGGCATATTCGCAGCGAGGTGCAAAGGCACAACCTTCAGGAAGGTTGGACGGATCAGGCATCAGACCCTTGATGGGCTTGAGCATCGCCTTGCGGTCACGGATGTTGGGCAGAGAGTTGAACAAACCCTCCGTATAAGGATGCATCGTCTCTTCGAAAACTTCCCACAGGCTGCCTTGTTCAACAATACGACCGGCATACATCACCGCAACATCATCGCACACTTCCGCGACGATACCCAGGTCATGGGTGATCATGATAATGGATGTATTATACTTTTCTTTCAGTTCCTTCATCAGCTCCAGAACCTGCGCCTGAATGGTCACATCCAGTGCCGTGGTAGGTTCATCGGCGATCAGCAGGCTGGGGTTGCAGGCCAGTGCAATGGCGATGACCACGCGCTGCTTCATACCGCCGGAGAACTGATGGGGATACTCGTTACCTCTGGTTCTGGGAATACCCACCAACTCCAGCATATCCAGCGCTTTTTCATGGGCTTCCTGCTTGCTGATCTTCTCATGCAGTTCGATACTCTCTGCAATCTGATCGACAACTGTAAAAGTGGGGTTGAGCGAGGTCATGGGATCCTGGAAAATCATAGAGATCGTATTACCGCGAACTTTCTGCAGATCGTGGGTGTCCATCGCCAGTATGTCTTTTCCATCGATCTCCATCTTGTCGCACTCCATCACTCCGGGGGGATCGGGAATCAGGCGGAGCATGGACAGCGCAGCCGTGGTCTTACCGGCACCGGTCTCACCCACGAGGCCCAGCGTCTTTTTGTAGCCCAGCTTAAAGTCAACGCCGTTCAGCGCTCTGACGATACCGTCTTCCGTTTCGTAGCGGACGGAAAGATTCTCAACATCCAAAATCAAACCCTGCTCGTTGCAAGCCTCAGATTCCTGATTGCCGATGGAGTTTTCGTTCATGATGATTTCTTCATTTTTCATGCTCATTTTCTCCTTGCCAACTTATCTCTTCAGCTTCGGGTCGATGGCGTCACGGATGCCGTCGCCCAGCAGGTTAAACGCCAGAACGGTAATCATGATGGCAAGACCGGGGAAGAGGGTCATATAACTGTAGTCGCGGATGAAATTTCTGCCGCCGGAGAGCATAGCGCCCCACTCAGGAGCGGGCTGGGGCACGCCCAGACCCAGGAAGCTCAGGCTGGAAGCAGAAATGATGGCCGAAGCCACGCGCTGCGTTGCCTGCACGATCAGGGGGGAGATGGAGTTAGGCAGCATGTGCACCAGCACATTCTTCCAGGTCGGCACGCCCAGTGCTCTGGCAGCTTCCACATACTCCTCGTTGCGAACCGTCATAATAGACGCTCGCGCAATTCGGACGAAGGCCGGCGCACTGGTAACACCCACCGCCAGCATCAGGTTTGTCAGTGACACGCCGAAGGCGGAAACGATGGCGATGGCCAGCAGCATGGTGGGAACGGAGCTGAAAATATCGGTGACACGCATGATCACCTCAGAGACCGCTCCGCCCACATAACCGGCGACGCAGCCCAAAGTCACGCCGATGATGATGGCGATGACAACGGCGATGATACCCACGGCCAGGGAGTAGCGGGCACCGTAGAGCACGCGGGCCATGATGTCACGGCCCAGCTCGTCGGTACCGAAAGGATGCTCCATGCTGGGCTTTTGCAGTCTGTTCGCCAAGTCCTGATTGATGACCTGCGTCTCATAGTCAAAGATGATGGGCGCACTCAATGCCACCACGATAATCAGAATCAGCAGCGCCAAGCCGAACATAGCGCCTTTATTCTTTTTCAATCTGTGCCAAATCTCACCCATGGTGCTGCGCTTGGCATACTTTTGGGATACCAGTTCTTTCTTAGCCATATTCTCACCCCTTACTTCACATACTGACCCTTGATTCTGGGGTCGACGAAGGCATACAGCAGGTCGATCACCAGGTTCACGCAGGTGACCATAATGGTGGTCATGACGATACCGCCGGTGACGGAGGGGATGTCGCGGTTACCGATGGCATCCACGACCATCTTGCCCACGCCGGGGTAGGAGAAAATGGTCTCCACCAGCACAGCGCCGCCGATGACATAGCTGAACTGGGAGCCGAAGATGGTAATGATGGGGATCAGCGCATTCTTGAAGGCGTGCTTCAAAATGACCTTCTGCTCACTGACGCCCTTGGAGCGGGCCGTACGCAGATAGTCAGAGCGCAGCACATCCAGCATGGCGCTGCGGGTGGTACGGGTCATGACGGCGGCAAGACTCATACCCATGGTGATGGACGGCAGTACAATGGACTTAAAGCCCGCCGTACCGCCGGAGGGGAACCAACCCAGCTTCAGAGAGAACAGCAGCATCAGCAGCAGACCCAGCCAGAACGAGGGCATGGACACGCCGATCAGTGCCGTGACCATAGAGGCGCTGTCCTTCCAGCTGTTCTGGTACACAGCGGCGATAATGCCCAGTGGGATAGAGCAGAGTATGGCAACCAAAACCGCGCCAACGGCCAGTTTCAGCGTTTCGGGCAGACGCTCCATATACACCTCCAGAACGGCTCTGTTGGTGGTGTAGGAGGTGCCCAGGTTGCCCTTGAGCATATTGCCCACATAGGAGACATAGCGGTGGAGCAAGCCCTTGTCCAGACCCATTTCCACACGGAGTGCTTCCAGTTCTTCTTCGGTTGCGTCGGGGGATGCGACCATCAGGACCGGGTCACCGGGTGCCAGGTCCATAACAACAAAAATCAGCAGAATGACGCCCAGGATCACGGGGATAAGCATCATCAACCTTTTTAATACGTAACGATACATGTGGCCTCCTTAAGACATGTAGGATTAAATTGCGCGGGTGGGTAAACACCCGCGCAATTTAAGGCCTTTACTTAGGTTATGTTCTTACTTTGCGGGAACAGAAACATAGCAGAAGTTGTGGATGTTATTGGCGCTCCAGGTCACGCCGGTGGTGCCGGCAGCGGTAGCATTGTAGATGATACCGGTGTACAGCATGATGTACAGAGCACGGTCGTTGACCCACTTCTGGATATCCTTGTACATCTGCTCGCGCTTGGCGGTATCGGTCTCGCACAGAGCGGCGTCGATCATGGCATCCAGCTCGGGATCGGCGACCTTGCAGCGGTTAGAGCCGCTGGTGGAGTACAGCAGGGAGCGGACGGTATAGTCAGTACCGATGGCGTCGGTCCAGCCGTAGATGGCCATCTCGTGAGAGCCTTCCTTCATCATGGCCTTCAGAGCGGCGGGTTCCACGGGGTTGATCTTGATGGTGATGCCGGCCTTGGCGGCGTCAGCCTGGAACACGGCGGCGATGGTCTCGAAGGGAGAGCCCTTGTAGCAGGACAGGGTGATCTCCAGACCGTTGGGATAACCGGCCTCAGCCAGCATAGACTTAGCCAGATCGGGGTTGTAGTCATAGCCCTTCAGGGTCTCGTCCAGACCGAACTGGGTCTTGTTCACCACGGAGGTGTGGACCTTGCCCTCACCGTTGGTGGCACCGATGATGATGTTGTCCTTGTTCACGGCGTGGGAGATGGCCTGACGGACCTTGACATCATTGAAAGGCGCAGCATTGACATTGAAGGTCAGGTACTTGCACTGCACATCCTCGATCTTCACCAGCTCCAGGCTGCTGTCGGCTTCGATAGTGGGAACATCCAGGGCTTCCAGGCCCAGGGCGATGTCGACTTCTTTGTTCTGCAGAGCGATGATGCGGGCAGCAGTCTCGGCAATGTGACGGAAGGTGATGGTCTTGGTGGCAGCCTTCTCGCCGTGGTAGCCGTCATAACGCTCCAGCTCGGTCACATCAGCGGGGACCCACTTGGTCAGATAGTATCTGCCGGTACCGATCTCAAAGCCGTGCTCGGGATCAGCGGTGCAGGCCTTTCTGGACAGGATGGACATACCCTTGTGAGCCACAGTGGTCAGGAAGTCCTGGTTGGGAGCGCTCAGAGTGATCTTGACCTGGGTATCGCTGAGAACCTCAACGGAAGCCACGGAAGAGACCTTACCGGAAGTGAAGGAAGACTCCTTAGCTCTCTCGAAGGTGAAAGCGATGTCGTCTGCGGTGCAGGGGTCACCGTTGGTAAAGGTAACACCGGCGGGAATGGTGAAGATGTAGGTCAGGGCGTCGGGCTGCTCGTAAGTAGCCAGACCGGGGATAACATTACCCTTGGCATCGACCTCAGTCAGGGTCTCGTGGGTCAGGGTAGCCAGGGTCAGGGGAGCCTGGGAGTTGGAGCCCTGGGGATCGGTGGTGGTAAACTCGTTACCGGTACCGATGATCACGTGCTCCTTGGGGCCAGCGGGGGTGTCGGTGTTGTCGTCGTTAGTCTTGCCGCCGCAAGCGACCAGGCTAACCAGCATCATTGCGCACAGCAAGAATGCTACCATTTTCTTAAACATGTCTAATCCTCCTTTTAAATTTATAGCAAAATTGCTATTTAAACATTGTAAACGCTCCTACGCGGTTTGTGTTTTCCAATTATTTCCGCCAGTCAAACTGGGCAATGGGAAAACTCTTGTTCTCAGCAAGCCGTTTGTAGACCTCGGGAGCTTCGTCGGGAGAGAAAGTCTCCTCTACCAACTGGGACAGGCAAACTCTGCCATGGGAGTGCAGTGCCATCTGGGTTTTGATGTCGTCCACTTCCGTCCACCAGCCGCCATGGGATTCCACCTTGGGGCGGGCATAGGTGTGGGCACCGATCAGCGTAATGCCGGGTCCGTGGACCTTGTTATAGTAGTCGATGGTGAAATCGGAGTTTCTGGTGCAGCCCAGCAGCGCCACTCTGCCGAATTTCTTCATGCAGTCCAGTACCTGGTCCAGACCCTTACCGATACCGGTCACTTCAATGGCCACCGCGGCGCCGCCGCCCGTGATCTTCTTTACCGTCTCCACGAAATCCGGTGCAAAGGGATCCAGTGCGTAGTCAGCACCGATGCGCAGCGCCATTTCCCGCTTTTCGGGGACGGGGTCTACGGCAATGATGGGACATGCACCGGCGGCTTTCAGGTATACCACCGCAAACTGGCCCAGCGTACCCTGGCCCATAACGATGGCAGACTCACCCAATTCCAGACGACACTTGCGGATCGCTGCAATGGGGAATGTGCCGATGTGCCACATGGCAGCTTCCTCGAAGGATACATTGTCGTCCTCGATCTTGTACACGCGGCTCTCGGCCAGGCACACATATTCCTGATGCTTAGACCAGGACATGGCTACGCGATCACCGGGCTTCACCTTGGTGACGCCCTCGCCAACTGCCTCTACGATACCGGAAGAAGAGTAGCCTTCCGTTCTCGGCCAGGTCACAGCTTTGCACTTGTCGGGGTTGAGGCTGATGTAGCGCTCACCCACCAGCTGGGCACGCTCCGTACCGGGGCTGATGGTAGACACCACCAGTTTGACAAGCACTTTGCCTGCTTCCGGAACCGGTTTCTCCACTTGCATCACTTCCGCTTTGCTCGGACCGGTAAACCAAATTGCTTTCATTTTTAACTCCTTTTTCATGTTTCAGCACAGTTCAAATTTTTCCAGCATGGGCTTCAAATTCGTCAGCAACGGCTGATCCTTTCTTCCGGCCTCGAAGGTTGCCAGCCACATGCAGCAGCCCAGATAGGGCCCTGCCATGCGGTGGAGGCGACACATGTCGCCGGAGGAGAGAAAGAGTATGGATGAAGTCATGGTTTCGTTCAGCACACGGGTAGTTTCCAGATTGTCTGTCAACTCCTTGGCTGTGTTGGACATGGTGACGATCTTCAGCACATCGGCACCGCGCTCCTGCTGGGCCTTGGCAATATCCAGCACCTCTTCCTGTGTCAGATACCAATCCACATGGGTGGACATCAGCACCTTCTTGCCCAGTGCGTGGATCTCGTCGATCAGCTTGCACTGCTTGGCAACGGCTTCCGGATCGCGCGTCAGCTCAAAGGTCTCGTCCGTGAACATGTTGCCGGGCACATCCAGCAGATCCACACCGGCTCTTGCCGCCGCCAGAAGTGCTTCTGCCTTGCAATTGTCATCTTCCTTGGCATACTTATCGAATCTGCGGTAGTCCGTGGCATAGGTGGGATAACCCTTGGCACCTTCCACGATCTTGCGGAAGGTTTCTTCCGTTCTGTTTTCGGGCAGGAGATACTCCAGACGCAGCAAAAAGGCGTCGGTCCCCTGCTCACGCAGCTGGTTCATCTTGGCGATAAACCCGTCTGCGTCATCGCCTTTGACCGTAGTGCAGATCATCGGCTTGGTATTTTTCTCAAACATAGATCCTCCTTGGCTTTTGGCTTGATTTACTCAGCGCCGCAAGCCTTCATCAGAGTTTTGAACAGTGCCAGTTCGTAATCCAGAGAATATTCGTTCTCCCGTTCGCCGCGCACGATTTCGGCAAAACCTTCCATCATGGCACCGTAACGGAAAAAGCTGGTTTCTCGCTTGGCTCCGTCCTCCTGCCAGCTCAACAGGTTCTCCGTCACATCGCGGACGGGAGTGATCAGATACGCATCGCTGGGATGAGGATTGGTTGCATCATCCTGCTTGGGATAGTCCTCGATGGGGCGGATCTCCAAAGTACCCTTTGAACCGCAAACCACGATCTGCCGCCGCTTGAAGCCGCCCGGCTCTGCCGCACTGGTCTTGGCAAAGGAGACGCCATTCTTGTAGCGGAACACCGCGAATCCGAAATCCTCACCAATCTGCAGGCCTTCTGTGCCCGTGACACAATTCAAAGGAATGATCTCCTCCGGCTCGCCCTGGATGCGGTAGATGATATCCACCAGATGGCAACCAAGGAAGAACATCATGCCGCCGGGGAATTTACCCAGCCATGCCCGCTTTTCGTCGGGGTGGCGGCAGCTCATATGGCATTCCACGGAGTAGATGTCGCCGTACTTGCCGTTTTCGATGTCGCGCAGCATGCGCTGCACTTCGGGATTGTAGCGGTACATATACCCCAGATGCAGCACCTTGCCGGTACTTCTCACGGTTTCTACCAACTTTTCAAAATCCGCATACAAAAGACCGCCCGGCTTGTCCATATGGACATGCAGGCCGCGTTCCGCTGCCATTTGTGCATATTTGAACAGATGGTATTCCGAGGATTCAATGACCACCGCTTCCAGCCCGGGATAGTTCAGAAGCTCCTCCAATTCCATCTCGGGAACGCCTTCGTACAGATGGCGATAGATATTCGTATCACCCTTGTACTCAATACCGGCGATCACCTGCTTGCCGGTAAATTCGTCATACTCCACGCACTTTTCCGGGTCACACCAGCCGACTACCTCAAAAATCTCGGGCAGGTCACGCATAGCAGACATAATTTTCCGCGCATGGTCATGCTCGATACCGATTTGTGCAATCTTGATTTTTCTCAATTCTTATCGCACTCCATTTCGTTTTCTGCGAAATACGCGTCCAGTCTATCGTTGACTTCCTTCGCATAGTCCGTATCCGTACGGGCATAAATATCGGGACGATCCATCATCATCTGGAATTCACGGATCAGACCCTCCTTGATACCCACAACCTCTTCGCTTCGCATACCGGTGGCTTCCATCACCTTCGAATTGTCGATGGTGCGGTCCCAGATGCGGTCATAAAGCAGAATGCAGCGGTCCATATAGCGGCGGCGGGTAGCGACCGAAAGATAGGTCTCCATATCCGTCCACGCAAATTCCAGGCCGGTCACTTCCGTATACATATCGGCCACTTCGCCCCAGGTATACTTCTCTCCCGTACCCAGCGTATACGCTTCGCCCAACGCCTTTTCGTTGCAGCACAGACGGGCAAGCATCTTTCCCACATTACCTGCCCAGCACACACCTGCTACCACATCGCGGCAGCACTCCGGCAAAAGCACCTTCTTGTGCTGCAAAATACGCGGCAGCATCACCATGGAACTCTGGGTAATCAGGTCAAAACGGAAATGAGAGAACGAGATCACCGGGCGAACAATGGTCCAGTTGTGATAGCCGCTACTGCGCAGATAGTCCTCTTCGTGGGATTTGGGGATGGCGTAGGTCTCCTGTTCCAGGAAACCCTGATCGTCCACCACCTTGTATATTTGCGGTGCATCCTCGGTGATGGGATGCTGACAGTCGGCATAGACGCGGTAGGAAGAGAGGAAAATCAGCTGGTCCGTATTCTTCAGCAGCAGTTCTCCCCGCTCCGGATAGCTTTTCCAGTCCGGATACTCACTGAAGTCCACGATGCAATCGTAGTGATTCTTCTCAAACAACTCACAAAGCAGCTCATCCGTTGCAGTCCCCTGAATGTAGGTGTAATTTCGGTTATATACCGTCATGTCTCTGCGTGCAATGCAGTCCACATGATACCCCATAGTCAGCAGCTCTGTTGCAGCATAGCTACCTAGAGTTCCTGTTCCGCCAATCAAAAGAATCCTTTTCATCATTGCACAAACTTATCTTGATAAATTACTTATTTCGCAGAATGTTTCTGCCACCATCGATAAGGATATCCTCGCCGGTGATAAATGCAGCCTTATCCGATGCCAGATACATCATCAGATCCACGACTTCCTGCGTTTCGGCACCGCGGCCAACCAGTGTTTTCATTGTGGCCATACCGGGGCGGGTCATGACAGGGCCGGGAGAAACGCAAACACAGCGAACACCGTATTTACCGCCGTACAGCGCCACAGATTTAGTCAAACCATTCATGGCAGCGCTCTTAGATGCGGAGTAAGCGATACTTCCGGAGCTTCCCTCTTCACCCACAATAGAGCCAAGGTGAATGATAACTCCACTCTTCTGCTCACGCATCTGCTTCATAGCCGCATGGTCAAAGTGCAGCTGGCCCTTCAGATTGACATCGATACTCCAGTCGTAGGCCTCGATGGGTACATCCGGGAACTCCTTATCTTCCACATTGAAGATACGGCGCTCAGCACCGCCGGCGCAGTTCACCAGCACATCAATACTGCCAAACAGTTCCACAGTCTTGTCGCAGACAGTGCAGACCTGATCGTAAAAACGAACATCACAGGGTACCCCTGCTGCACTTCCGGGACGGATCTGGTTCAGCTCATCCACGCAGGTCTGCAGGTTTTCGGCATTTCTGCCGGTGATCATCACGCTGCCGCCTGCCTGCACAAAGCACTGCGCAAACAGCAAACCGATGCCGTTAGAGCCGCCGCTGACAATCGCAACTTTCTTATCAAAATTAATATCCATAATTAAACTTCCTGATCCTCAACAGTAAGAACGATCTTGCCCGCGCTCTTACCGGAATACATCAACTGATGGGCAGCCTCAGCTTCCTGGATGGGGAATACCTTGAAGATGGTGGGGCGAATGCTGCCGTCTTCGATCTTAGGCCAGATCAGCTCCACCATGTCGGAGAGCAGCTTAGCCTTGGCCTCGCTGGTGCGGCGGCGCAGGGTGGTTCCGATCAGGCGGGTGCCGCGAACGTACATCATACGCATGTCGATGTTACCAATGTCACCAGCCAGAGTGGCGATCATGATCCAACGGCCGTCGAAAGCCATATAAGGCAGGCATTCACCAGTCATGGGGCCGCCCAGGCAGTCGATGGTCAGGTCAACACCGTGACCGGCTTCCAGTTCTTCCTTCATGACATCCTTCAGGCTCTCCTTGGAGGTATCCACCACGCGGTCAGCGTGCAGGTGCTCGATAGCCTTGGCCAGATCGGCGTTCATCACAGTGGTGATGACTCTTGCACCGAAAGCCTTAGCCATGGGGATCAGCACGCTGGCAAGACCGGAAGCACCGGCCTGCACCAACAGTGTCTCACCGGGCTGCAGTTTGCCTTCCAGGAACAGGAACAGATAGGCAGCGCCGTACACTTCGGGCAGAGCAGCGGCCTCGACCATAGACAGGCCTTTGGGAATAGGCATCAGCATACCGGAAGGAACTGCCACATATTCGGCATAACCGCCGCCACCCAAGAGAGCCGTGACCTTATCGCCAACGTGCCATTTTCCTTCTGCTTCTACGTCCTTGCCTACCTCAACGATGGTACCGGCAGCTTCCAAGCCAAACCATGCAGGCCAGCCGACAGGAGGAGGATAATTGCCCTCTCTCTGCAGCAAATCGGCGCGATTCAGCGCGGCAGCAGCCACTTTGACAAGTACCTGATCATCCTTGATGACAGGATCCGGAACTTCAGTCCAATGGGCGCACCCGTCGTTCCCCATAAGTACAGCATGCATAAATGATTCTCCTTTCGAAAATAGCTTTTTTAAAACGAAAATAAAATATTTTATTTTTTCTTTGACAAAACTCAAAAATGATGTAATAATCACCATACGTTATATGTCAACTTGCGAGTTTATTTTACTAATTCCACAATTATCCGTAAATGTAAGAAACAGAAACACACATGTAAAAAAGGGAATAATATGATTAACCTTGATTTGAGCGCAACGCGCACTTTAGCGGCAGCAAATACCCATTATTACAAAGAACCGACCGATGAACGTTACATTGACCGCGTTTTGGAGTATCACGACATTATCTTCATGATCGACGGTGGGTGGAGCATGACAGAGCTAAACCATGAGTATCCGCTTGTCAAAAACGACGTGCTGCTTTTGGCTTCCGGCCGCCATCACTACACCAGATATCCTTGCACGCCCGAGACAAAAACCTTTTGTCTGCACGTTGCCGCTGCCCCCGGTGACAGGGCCGATAATCCGGATAGTGTCAGTCTTCCCACGCTGATCCACCTCCGTCACCCCCAGCAGATCCAGCAACATTTCAGTAACCTTGTAGCAACCTATTGGTCTGCAGAGCCTTTTAAGGAGAAGAAGATCGAGTCGCTGCTGTCCCTGCTGCTTCTTGATCTGTACAGTGAGTGTCGAGAGCAACAAGAGAACGAAGGAAATTTGGCAGAGCAAGCGATCCGTATTATCAGTGATGCGCCTCACCATCGTTACACCACCAAAGAAATGGCAGACCTTTTGTTTGTTAGTCCTAAGACACTGAATAACGCCATGCACAAAAAAGTCGGCATGCCGTTCTATGCTTATGAAAAGCAGCAGAAACTGAAAATGGTGGCTCTGCAGTTAAAACTGGAACCGGACTGGAAGCTTTCGCAAATCGCCACAGCTTTCGGTTTTTATGACGAGTTCCATATGAGCAAAGCTTTCAAGCAAAAATTTGGGGTCTCTCCCAGTGACTACCGTAATATGTCCTCTACTTCCGATTTGCCGGAAGTGCAATAGTTTTAAGCAAACATACAGTAAAAGACGGCCATTCCGAAGAATGACCGTCTTTCTGTCTATTCAGTTGAACTTATCCCTGTACACAATCGAGGCCGCGCTGCAATGCTTCCAGATTCAGAGGAATCAGTTTCTCCTTGCGGCCGGCAAACATATGACGGATCATCGTGCGCAGCGTGTCGGGATCCAGCGCCTTGGTAGCGCCGATATAAGCACCCAGCATCACCATGTTGGACACCTTGCCATTACCCAGCTCTTCTGCGATCGTATCGCAAGGCACGCGGTAGATCTTGACATCATCGCGCAGCACTTCTTCCTTGATGATCGAACTATTGATAAAGATAGCGCCGCCCGGAATCACATCATTCTCAAACTTACGCAGAGAAGGCACATTCATGGCGATCAGTTCCGTAGGAGTATAGACGATGGGCGAACCGACCAGTTGGTCAGAGAGAATCACCGAGCAATTGGCAGTACCGCCGCGCATCTCCGGTCCATAGGACGGAACCCAAGAGACTTCCAGTCCCTCTTCCAGACCTGCTTCTACCAGAGATTTACCGATGGACATGACACCCTGCCCGCCGAATCCGGCGATCATGATTTCTTTCTTCATGGCGCTTACACCTCCTTGATCACGCCCAGCGGATAGTAGGCGGCCATCTCTTCCTTGACCCAACGGTTCGCATCCAGTGTAGTCATACCCCAGTTGGTGGGGCAGGCACACAGCACTTCCACAAAGGTAAAGCCTTCATTATTCATCTGCTTTTCAAAGGCTTTCTTGATTGCCTTTTTAGCCTTGATGATGTTGGGCACATCTGCCACGCACACACGCTCAGCATACACCAAACCGCCCATGGTAGAGAGCATCTCTGCCATGCGGATGGGCTCTCCGTGGAGGTCCTTGGTGCGCCCCAACGGCGCCGTGGTAGCACGCTGGCCGATCAGCGTAGTGGGAGCCATCTGGCCGCCGGTCATGCCATAAATGGCATTATTAATGAAGATCGTGGTAAACTTTTCGCCGCGCATGGCTGCGTGCACGATCTCTGCTGCGCCGATGGAAGCCAGGTCACCGTCTCCCTGATAGGTGAAGACGGGTTGGTCGGGATGCGTGCGCTTGATGCCGGTAGCAACGGCCGGGGCACGGCCATGGGCTGCTTCAATGGTATCACAGGCAAAATAGTTGCCGGCGAACACAGCGCAGCCTACGGGGCAGACAGCAATGGTGGTATCGATGATTCCCAGTTCTTCCATTACTTCGCCTACCAGCTTATGTACGATACCATGGCTGCAGCCGGGGCAATAGTGCAGCGGTGTATCCTGCAGACCTTTTGTTTTGCGATATACTGTCGTCATGATCACAGGCCTCCCTTCCATGCACGCTCTGCAGCGTCCACAATTTCCTTCACTGTGGGAATGCTGCCGCCGGATCGACCTTCAAAATACACAGGTTTTGCGCCGTTGACTGCCAGCCGGACATCGTCCACCATCTGGCCCAAGCTCATTTCCACCGTCAGCACCGATTTCACACGCTCCTGCTGCGCCAGCTGACGCAGAGCCTGCTCCGGGAACGGCCACAGGGTGATGGGCCGGAACAAGCCAGCCTTGATTCCCTTCTCGCGCAGCTGCTCCACTGCCGACATAGCAATACGGGAAGGTGTGCCGTAAGCCACGATCAAAATCTCGCAGTCTTCCGTCTCACGCTCCTGCCAGCGTGCTTCCTTCTCTGCGATGGCACGGTACTTTTTCTCCAGTTCCAGGTTGTGCGCCTCGCAGTCCGCAGCCTCAATCAGCAGCGAGGTAAGAAATACATTCTTGTCTCTGCCGTTACGGCCGGAGGCCGCCCAATCCTTAGGCGGGCATTCACGCTTAGGGATATCACGCCAGACAATAGGCTCCATCATCTGTCCAATCATACCGTCTGCCAACAACACCACAGGGGTACGGTATGCATCCGCCAGATCGAAGGCTTCCTGCGTCAGATCCACAGCTTCCTGAATGTTACAGGGAGCCAGCACCACCGTACGGTAATCACCATTACCGCCGCCGCGGGTAGCTTGATAATAGTCGGCCTGCGATGGTTGGATACTGCCAAGGCCGGGGCCGCCGCGCATCACGTTGACGATAACAGCCGGCAGATTCGTGGCTGCCAGATAACTGATACCCTCCTGCTTCAGGCTGACGCCGGGCGAAGAGGACGATGTCATGGCGCGCTTACCGGAGGCAGCAGCACCGTACACCATATTAATTGCCGCCACTTCCGATTCGGACTGCACGAAAACGCGGCCTTCCTGCGGCATACGCAGTGCCATATACTCGGGGATCTCGTTCTGTGGAGTAATGGGATAGCCGAAGAAACAGTCGCATCCTGCACGGATAGCAGCCTCGGCAATGGCTTCATTGCCTTTCCAAAGTTCTTTTTTCACGCGATTCCCCTCCTTATTCCTTGTAAATGGAGATTACCGAATCGGGACAGATCCTGGCGCAGCTGGCACAAGCGATGCACGCGTCCTGATCTGTTACCGTTGCCGGATAATATCCTTTGGCATTGGTCGAGCCTTTGTCCAGGGCCAGGATCTGTTTGGGGCATACGGAAATACACAATTCGCAGCCTTTGCACCGATCCCGGTCAAATTCCAGAATTACCTTCATCACGTTTCTCCTTCCTTTTATCCGTTCATTTCCCACGGTTTTTTCATATACAATTCCACAGCGAAAACCGGCTCCTCCAAGTCTTGCAGTTCCGCAGCCAGTCTCTGCTCCGCCACATGACAGATCACCGGGATACCGGTCATCCGTTCCACTTCCTTTGCCACTTCCGCACCCTCGCGGATGTCCTGCGCGGTGGTCTCATCACATAGATGTGAGTTGTGAACCAAACCCTCGATTTTCAGTCCCATCCGCGCTTCAATTGCCCGCAGCTCGCGACAGGCGCTCTCCGCATCCCTTGTTAAGGGTCTCTTTGGGTTGATCACCAGCCACACACGGCAGGAAGTCTCCTGCAGTTTCGGCCGATAACGGGCCAGCACACGGGCTCCGGAAGATCCGCCGCCAATATCCAGCACACCGTAACGCGCCTCTGTCTGGATGAGTCCGTTCAGTTCTGCCGGCATGGACGGCAAATCGGCATCTACACATGCCTGTGAGGTAGCGATCAGCGTCACACCATGCTCTTTGAGCAGGTCGCTTCGCTCACGGGAACGAAAATAGGGGTTGACCACATCCAGATCCGCCAAAGTCGACGGTCGGCCGCAATCAGCCAGAGCAAGCGCCAAATTCACGGAAAATTCCGTTTTGCCGCTTCCCCCGTGTCCCACAATAATGGTGAGTCTGCTGCTGTCCAACCAATCGCCCTGTGTGCGTCCCATTCTGGTCACCCCCTCAAGACATACGATTTCTATTCGGATTGTATGATGTCATTATGACTCTTTCAACATCATATGTCAATACTATTGCAAAGTTTCTACATTTATGTCATAATCTTTGTGAGAAATGATAAATTGGAGGCACACACATGGCTGAGCGAAAAACGAGAAATCTAACCGATCAGACAGCCGACCAGCTGTTCCAGCTGATCACATCCCATCCCGATCTCGGTCCCGGCACCAGGCTTCCCGCGGAGGCAGAACTATGTGCCATGTTTGGTGTCAGTCGAACGACACTGCGCGAAGCAGTACGGTCTTTGGCGGTACAGGGTTATGTGGAAGTACGGCACGGCAAGGGCACCTTTGTGTGCGATCGTACCAATATCCGGCAGGATATTGGTTTGTCTCTGCTGGAATCGGTACAGGTACGTTTGCAGGATCTGTTTGAGATCCGCCTGATGATCGAGCCCAACACGGCCATGCTGGCTTGCCGACGCGGCACAGATGAAGAAATTGCTCATATCATCCACTGTGCCGATGTTGTGGCCGAACAGATCCAATCCGGCGGCGATTGGGACAGTGCCGATCTGGATTTCCATCATGCCTTTGTGGCTGCATGTCACAACCAGTTTATGGAACAGCTGGTTCCTATTCTTAACCGCGCTGTCACCTCTACGTGGCGCATGGTGGGCACATATCCCTCCCTGCCCGAGATGGTGCTGCGGGACAACGAGCTGATCGTCGGCTTTTTGAAGGCACGCGATGCACAGGGTACGCGCCTTGCCATGGAGGCACATCTGCGTCATGTGATCCGCATTCTGGATTTCGGCGAGAAAGAAGTCCTTGCAGATTTATAATTTACGCTCATATAAAAACTTCGGCACATATTAATGTGCCGAAGTTTTTTAATTCGGGTTTACGATAGTTCCTTCTACATCCATTGTCCGATATTCAATGGGAGGCACACCTGTAATCGACTTGAATTTTTTGGAGAAATATCCCACATCTGCAAAACCGGATAATTCCGCAATCATCGAAACACTTATATCCTCCGCTTTCAAAAGAGCTTTCGCATAACCAATTCTCTTGTAAATAATATACTCTTGCGGGGACATCATTGCAAAACGAGAAAACAACTTGCGCAGATACACCGGCGAAATACCTACCGCTTCTGCTACAATAGATGGCGAAAGTTCGGGATCCGTAAAATGTTCAACAATATACTCTCTCGCTTCGCTGAATCGATTTCGTGTCTGAGGCGAAGTATAAGATCCCGTCTGTGAAGTATATATACTAGACATAATCTCATACAACATTTTCATACAGAGGAAATGATTCTCCCCTTTTTTCCATTGAAAGTTCAAGCTCTCAAACAGGTCTCGGATTGCTTGATAGTCCTGCACATGATATACCCGGGGGAGTAAATCTTCATCCTCAGTGATTTGAAAGTTTGCACAAATACACAAATTAGGGATTTTCGTTGCATAGGTTTTGTAATCATAATTCTTTTCCCTTTTATCACCTATTATAAGGGCATTTATTTTTTTGAAAATGGACGATGCGCTATTACCAAACAAAACGATACTAAATTTATGCGCTCTACATGAGAAAGAACCGGCAGGTTATTACCTGCCGGTTCTTTCCCTATTCTCCAGCCATTGCCGAAAACTCTCCCAAAGCTCCAAAGAGCGGAACTTCAGCACATAGCTGGTATTTTCTTCTGTAATCAGAGAAATATCTTCCTCTCCTAATCCGGTCGCAATTGCCGTTTCCGGCAGATTGGCAGCAGCCGTCATGCACAGCGGTGGGTAGACTACACACCACCAGTTCTCCCCCGCTCCTTCGCCGATCACCACACGCAGCGCCAGATATTCTCCGGAAGGCAGGGAAAACCCGTCATATACCTTGGTGGGAAACTCTGTCTGCTCCAGACGGGCGGACACCGTATAATCGTAACCTTGGGCTCGGATCTCTTGCTGAGCAATCGCTTCCATAGTCTCAAGCGACGTGCTAAGACGCACCTTCGCATCCGACATATCCGCCGACTGTTCCAGCAGCGCCGTCGCCTGCTCCAGTATACGGTCACGTACCTGCAATTTCAGCGCTTGGTCTTCCTGCGTGTTGGAGTTGGCAATCACGTGCAGCCGGATCATCTTTTCCTGCAGTTCATCTTGCTCCTGCAGCGACCATGCACCCCAGAACAAAGTCATGGCTACCGCCAGAAGTAAAGCTACTTCACCGATTTTCCATTGAATTTTCATAAAAACACCGTCCACTATGTAGATTTCCTACATTGTGGACGGTTATTTCTGTTTTTATACACTCTTTGCGAGATAGACGAAACGATACTCTTTCACCATCACTTCAAAGGCACTGCGAGCCGTTTCCTCATTGAAAAACAGACCAAATACAGCAGAGCCGCTGCCACTCATGCACACACCGGAAGCACCCAGCTGCGCAAGGCGTTCACAAATCGGCGGCACAGCGCTGTTTTCAGGCAGCACACACTCAAAGATATTGGCAATACGCGCACATATGCCTTCCAGATCGCCCTTTTCCAGCGCCTTGCACATTCCCTCGGTATCCACAACGCACTCAGGCTGCTCATCATCAATGCGGTGATACATGGCGGCGGTAGAATAGGATTCTTCCGGCTTACAATGGATAAACCAGCATTCCGGCAGCGAAGGCAGCTTCTGCAGCTGCTCACCGCGGCCACGCACCAGCGTAGTACAGCCAGCCACACAGTAAGGCACATCACTACCGAGGCGGATGGAGATGCGCTCCAGTTCACGCATCGTCATATTGGGCGCGTAAATCTGGCGCAGACCACGCAGTACCGCAGCGGCATCACTGCTGCCGCCGCCCATTCCGGCCTGCATGGGGATGTTCTTTTCGATATGGATATGGACACCATCGCACTCCACGCAAGTATGGCTGAAAAACAAAGCTGCAGCACGGTAGGCAAGATTGGTCTCATCACAGGCTAAGGTAGGGTCAGAGCAGGACACAGTGATCCCCGTGCCTGTTCCACTCTCCAGTGAAACCAGATCGGACAGCGTGGTACTTGTCATGACCGAGGTAACGTCGTGGTAACCGTCTTCGTGTTTGGTACCAACATCCAGCGTTAAGTTGATCTTGGCGGGTGCCAGTTCTACGATCTTCATTTATTTTCTCCTTCGTTATCTTCCGGACCGAGCTCATCGGTCAATGTACGGCGAATCGGAACTGCCAGCAGCAGTACGCCGACCACCTGCGCCATGATGACAAAAAATTCGACGGTTAGCTGTGCTCTCTGTGGAAGCAAGCGCAACGTATACATGGTCATCACGGCAATGAACGCAAAGACTGTGGAAAAAGGGCGCAGCATACGATAAAGCATTTCATCTGCGTTTTCCTGCTTCTCCGCAGTCAGTTTTCCCAGACTTGCATGGTAATAATTCCACGGAAGGCGGTGCTTGAGCAGACCGCACAACGCCATATAAGCGGGCACCAGCAACGCGGGCCACCATAATGCAATCATTTCTTCACCTCAAATGGAACCCCGTGTTGCGTCACTTGACGATCTTGCGGCACTCCACGTAATAGCGCTTATCCTGCGCATGGCCCATAGAAAACGTCTTGCGGGGCAAAACGCCGTCCGCCATAACCGTCTTGAACAACTGCTCCTTACCCATGGGGGGCAGCAAAAAGCCCATGTTGCCTGGCTTGCTGCCCAGTTCTCGAGTAACATCATCGCCATGAATATAGTCCACCTCACCGCCATTGGTCTGCAGATAGGTGTCCAAAAAGCTCTGCAGCGTGCCCACTGCCAGCTGCATCGTGGGGTCGGGAATAGTGATATAGCCGCGATAACCGGCATAGACCACTTCAATCACATGGCCTTCGCCCTGCCCCTCATAAGCATTGGGATATGCTTTGCGCAGCTCGCCCATCAAATGAGCGGCATCCACACCAAAAAGCACGCGGTGGATCGGCTCAAACTGCAGTGCATCGTCGTGGTTATTCACCACTTCCACCAGCGCATAGCGGGCGGGCAGACGCTTGCACTCCTCTTCGCTCAAGCCCTGTTTCTGTTCTTCATAGCAGGCCTTGGCGGTAGCCAGAGAGTGATTGCCGTCACCCACGGCGAACAGCAGCGGCGCGGCAGTGCCATCGCCGTACTTGCGCTGCATCTCGTCCGCGCAGGTCAGTCCCATCAGCGCTTCGCCCACGGCATGGATCTGATCCTCACGCAAGCGATAGCCGCGGATATGCCCGCCATTTTGCATGAGGTCAAAGTCATAGACCTGCTCCATAGACTCAGCAGCAGCGCTCAGTGGTTCAATCACCGTGCGCTCGGGATCGTCGATCAGCAGCATGACATGGGGCAGCTCCATCGCAGCGTTGCGGCGCACCTTGGCACGGGGCGGAATACGCTCCAGTACCGTGCCCTCCGTGGCACGGATCAGCGCACCGGAGCCGGGGGTAAAGTCATATTGTTCCAGATCTACCATACCAATCAGACCATGACGGATACGGCCATCAGACTGCTGGCGCTCAATGTAAAACATCGACTGAGAAAACTCAGCAAACACACCATCACACAGATAGGAATCCATCGTTTCGTTGATCTTGCCGATCTGGGCATCCACGTCAGGAGATTTCAGCTGTGCTTCGGGCAGGATCAGACGCAGCGCAGACGGCGCGTTTCCTACCTGCTCTTCCACGGCAGCCCAGTATTCCGGTTCGGAAGTAAACTGGTCACAAGCCACCACTGCCCATCTCGTCATATCACAATCCTTGGGAAGCAGAATATCCGCAGGATAAAATCCAATTTTTTCAAAAACAGGATGCATGTCGCAACTCCTCCTATGCCTTTCGACAGTTTTCTTTATTATACAATAATTGAGCGCTTTTTTTCAACGAGAAGCCCCTCATAACAATGCCGGATTTTCTTTGTAGCAAAGCCCCTTTTTTGTATAACTTATGTAGATTTGGACAGGATAGATAGCAGAATCTTTTTTGGAGGGTTAACCATGAAGATCGTAGACCGCGTCGCGCTGGCACTTGTGATCGTCGGCGCGCTGAACTGGGGCAGCATTGGTCTGTTCGGGTTTGACTGTGTTGCGTTTTTGTGCGGCGGCCAGATGGCCATCATCAGTCGCGTGATCTATGCGCTGGTCGGCATTGCCGGTCTTTGGTGCATCACACTGCTGTTCCGCGAAGACGGCGACAAATAAGCAAAAAGAAGGAGTCCCCGCTAAGGAGACTCCTTCTTTTTATTTTGTTTGCATCTTTCGAATCATTGCTTCGTCCGGTGTCACATACATCGTCTGATACGTGGTATAGACCACCATGCCGGGCTTGGCGCCGGACGGCTTTTTCACATAGCGCGCCGGCGTGTAGTCTACGGGAACTTTACTGCTCTCCCGCCCCTGCGAATAATAAGCGGCCAGCATAGCAGCCTCCAGCAGACTCTGTTCATCCGGTTCGCCGCCATCAGTGCAGAGAATCACATGAGAGCCATGGATCTTCTGCGTATGCAGCCAGATATCCCGCGGTGCTGCAATTTTAGTCGTCAGCTGATCGTTCTGTTTATTGCTGCGGCCAACCAGAATACGAAGCCCTGCAGAAGATCTGAATTCCCGTGGCTTGGAAGCGCGCTGGAATTCCGGTTGTTTCTTGCTGCGGCCACGCAGATAACCGCCATCGGTCAGTTCAGCGCGGATATCATTAAAATCCTGCTCTGCCTCAGCCTGTCCCAACTGCTGCAGTACGCTTTCCAGATACTGCAGCTCGGCAGCACCTTGCTGCAGTTGCTGAGCAAGGATCTTTTCCGCCGTTTTCGCCTTATTGTACTGCTTAAAATATTTGGCTGCATCCTCCTGCGGCGACAAACGCGGATCAAGCCGTATCTCCAGCACAGGGCAATCCGGTTCATAGTAGTTCTCGGCACGAAGTATCGTTTCGCCGCGCTGCATCTTATAAAGATTGGCAGTAATCAGTTCACCGCAGATCCGCAGTTGATCTCGGTTTTGGGTCTGCGCATACTCCTTTTCCTGCAGCGCGATCTTGCGCAGCAGGCGATCTCTGGCATTGGTCGCCGTTTTCAGCAGATCCTGTCCTTTCTGGCGTACCCGCTCTGCCTGTTCGCGGCCGACATAGAAGTCATCCAGCAGCGCACCAAAAGATTCTTCGCAGCTGCACTGCGCAAAAGTTCCATACTGCAGCAATGGCAGATATGTAAAGTCTGCCAGCTTGCCATCTCTTGTCAGCAAATAGGGTGCAGCGTTTTCCTGCGCGGTTTTCTGCCACTGAGAAAAAGAATCCCACAGTTGGCCGCATTCTTCCCCGATGCGAGCATCGGTACTGCCGCAGGCGCGAAAAACGATTTCTCTGGCGACCAGCGGAGAGATGGCTGTAAAGGTGTCCAGCAGCCAGCTGTCCAGTTTTTTCTCGGCAGGACAGGCGGCAAGCAAATCGGAAAACTCCTCCTGCTCTACAGCGAGCGGCGAAAGCTTCTCCTGTTTGGGCGGCAGATGATAATAGAGTCCCGGCAACACCTGACGCTGCTGCGACATCTCAAAATCCACACGGCGCATACAGTCGATGATACGGCCATCCTGCGCTACAAGGATCAAATTGGAATGGCGGCCCATACATTCAAGAATCAAGCGATAACGGCTGATTTCGCCCAGCTCGTCCATAGCGTCAATATGCAGTGTAACGACACGCTCCAGAGGTTCCTGCTCAATGGCGGCAATACGGCCGCTGCCGATATGCTTGCGCAGCAGCATGCAAAACATAGGCGGCTGTGCAGGATTATCCCGCAGCTGCTTTGTGATGTGGATACGCGGCTGATTTGCACCGGCATTGAGTAAGAGGCGGCGGTTTCCCCGCAGCAGCAGAATCACTTGATCACGGGCAGGCTGCTGGATTTTTTCAATTCGTGTACCTGTCAGCTGTGGTTCCAGTTCCTGTACCACAGCGCGCAGGCAAAGAGCGTCCAGCGGCATGCTTATTCCTCCTCCATCATCTTGTCAAACAACTGGGTGATACGGTCGCGCCGGCCGTGAAGATAGAGCCAACCAAACAGCGACTCCAACGCGGTAGCTTGCTGATACTCCGCACGGCTGGCATGATGGGGAATGGAGTGTACGTTGGCATTGCGGCCGCGGCGAAAAACCCCCTGCTCCTCTTCTGTCAGCAGTGGCTGGATCTTTTCGCTCATCCGGGCCTGTGCAGGCGCACAGACAAGTTCAATCGTAGCGCGGTGCAGCCCCTTCCCTGTTGCCTTGCCATGAGCGCACAGGTAACTGCGCACCAGCAGTTCGTATACGGCATCGCCCAGATGCGCAAGGCCGATGCTGCTGATACAGCGGATCTCATCTTCTTTCAACTGAAGGGAAAAGTAGTCTGTCATAGGTTTCATCCTCATTGGTGGTTTTCTTTAGTATGGCATTAAACCGGCTTTGGCGCAAGTGTTTTTATGGCGCATATCTTTTGTGCTGCTCCTCACACATTCAAACACACAGGCCGCGCTTGACAAAAGTACGAAACAGGACTAAGCTGTAGATAAAAGTACGAAAAAGGACTTTGCGGGGTGAGATTATGAACGCAGGTTACAAAGAGCATGTATCCCTCATCAACAAACAAATCAAAGAACTGATTGGTATCTATCGCGATGCAGTTAAAAATCTGGATATCTCAGAAAGCGAGTTTTGGGTCTGGTATACGCTGATTGCCTTGGATGGCGACTATACGCAGCAGGATATCTGCACCATGTGGTCGCTACCCAAACAGACAGTGAATACCATTATCACCCATTTAAGACTTAAAAAATATGCATATTTGGAAGCTGTTCCCGGTCGGCGACGTCACAAGACCATTTATCTCACCGAAGAAGGCAAAAAGTACGGCGAAAATCTGGTGCGTCCCATTTCCTCAGCAGAAAACAGAGCTTTTGAAAAATTCTCTGCCGAACAGCTGGATTTGGTAAGCAACGCTTTTGCCCAATATATCGAAGTGATGCGGCAAGAATTCTGTACAGAGACAACGGAAAGAGGAGCTCGAGAACGATGAAATTTATCGGTGTTTATGATTACACAGTCATTCTGACATACACGAGTCTGGTGTCAGGCCTGATCAGCATGAAATGTGCCTATGAGGGAAAACCGGGGCTGGCCATTCTCTGTCTGATGCTATCGGGCATCTGCGATTTATTTGACGGCGTTGTTGCCCGCACTAAAAAAGGCCGTACCGAGGATGAAAAGAATTTCGGCATCCAGCTGGACTCTCTGTGCGATGTGGTGTGCTTTGGCGTTGTGCCTGCCGTCTTCCTCTATTTCAGCGGCGTAAATACCGTGCTGGGACTGGCCGTTCTGTTTTTTTACGTTCTGTGCGCCGTCATTCGGCTCGCCTTCTTCAATGTGCTGGAAACAAAACGGCAAACCACCGAGGGCGGCTGCGCCAAGGAATATCGCGGTCTTCCTGTAACCACGGCCTCCATGATTTTCCCTCTTCTCTATCTCATCGGACTGAAGGTGTCTGAAGACACCATGGTTATCATATACTACGTGGTTGCTTTCCTGACGGCGGTATTGTTCATTGCTGACTTTCGCGTTCCCAAAGTGGACATCGGTAAACTCTTGTCGAAGAAAAAGTAACCTACAAATAAGGCACAGCAGAAAACTGTTGTGCCTCTTCTTCTATTTGGTTTTTTCACAATTCCTGTTGACTCTCACGCTGCGTCATAGCGTACACTCTCTTTGTGAGGTGATAAAACATGAAAATGCAGATCAAGGAATTTGCCGAGTTTACTGGTGTCAGTGTGCGCACACTGCATTATTACGATGAGATCGGTCTGTTGACCCCGGCCAAGGTTGACACACTGACAGGCTATCGCTACTACGATGAAAACAGCCTTCTTCGCATGCAGGAGATTCTCTTTTACCGCGAACTTGACTTTTCCTTAAAGAGCATCGGAGAGATTTTATCATCGCCAAATTACAACAAAAGCAAGGCACTGCACGAGCAAAAGCATCTGCTGACACTCAAAAAAGAGCGGTTGGAGCGGTTGATTTTAGCCATCGACGGTGCTATGAAAGGAGAAAATGTGATGAAAGCATTCGACAACAGTGAATTTGAAAAACACAAGGACGAGGCCAAAGAAAAATGGGGAAAAACTGACGCATACAAGGAACATGCAGAAAAGACCAAGAATTACTCCAAACAGAAGTGGAATGACCTTGCCGAGGGAATGGATCACATCATGGCAGATTTTGCACTGTGTATGAAAAACGGAAAATCTCCCGATTCCGCCGAGGCACAGAATCTTGTGAAGATGCTGCAGAGTCATATCAATGAAAACTACTATCAGTGTACCAGCCAGATCCTCGCAGGCCTCGGTCAGATGTATGTAGGCGATGAACGTTTCAAGAACAACATCGACAAGCATGCTGACGGCACAGCCCAGTTTGTCTGCGAAGCCATAGAATTCTACTGCAAGAAATAAACAGATATAGCCAAGCGACAAGTTGCCGCTTGGCTATTGCTTTTGTCTGCATATTAGAATTTAGCAAACAAGCGAACCACTTTACGGGCCACGCGGTACAACGGACCTTCCAGTTCCTTTTGGGCATCCTGCAGTTTTTCGCGGATGGGAATGCGCTGCGGACAATGCTGCTCACATTTTCCGCACTTGATGCAATTGGAGGCAGCCGTGGAGTTCTTTCGCAGCATGGTACAGATCACATAGTCCACAAAACTCCAGAATCGTCCCTCCTGATAGCGGCGGTTATAGGCAGCGAATGTGCCGGGAATATCCACATTCTTAGGACAGGGCATACAATAGCCGCAGCCGGTGCATCCTACCTTCATTTTGGAGTTGATGGCCTGCACTACCCGCTGCAGCATAGCCTCATCCTCGACTGTCAGTTCACCCACCTGCGTGGTCGATGCCGTTTGAATGTTGTCGCGAACCATTTCATCGGAGTTCATGCCGGAGAGCACCACTGTAACTTCCGGCTGATTCCAAAGCCACTTGAAAGCCCACTGGGCAGGCGTATGCTGCACCGGATAGTCTTTGAAAATCTGCTTTGCCTCCTCCGGCAGACGGTTGACCAGCTTGCCGCCGCGCAGTGGTTCCATGATGACAACCGGAATCCCTTTACTGTGGGCATGCTGCAACCCTCTGCGGCCTGCCTGCGAGTGTTCATCCATGTAGTTGTACTGAATCTGGCAGAAATCCCAGTTCCATGCGTCGATCAAACGGCAGAACATATCAGAATTGCCGTGATAGGAAAATCCTACCTGTCGAATGGCGCCGATTTTCTTCTTCTCTTGGAGCCATTCTTCGATACCCAACGCTCTCAGGCGATCCCATGTGTCTGTGTCTGTCAGCATATGCATGAGGTAATAATCCACATGATCCGTACGCAGGCGCTTGAGCTCCTCGGCAAAAAGCTTCTCCAATCCTTCCCTGCTTTTGATCAGGTAATGGGGCAGCTTAGTGGCAATATACACCTGGTCGCGCACTTGATTGCGCTCCAAGATCTCACCAACAGCCGCTTCGCTGCCGGGATAAATGTAGGCAGTATCAAAATAGTTCACACCGGCACGAATGGCGGTCATCAGCTCTCGCTCAGTTTCCTCCATGTCAATACGGCCTGCTTTTGTAGGAAAGCGCATACAGCCAAAGCCAAGCGCCGAAAGCTGATTACCGTATTTATCAGCACGATAATACATAGATGATCCTCCTATAACGAAGCTTTGTTATTTCCAAGGTCATTATATAGCAGCACATTGACAGATGTAAATATCCGGAAGCGCATTTGCACTCCCGGATATTTGTTACACTTACATGAATGCGTTGAGCATACCCGCCACCAATGCGGCAGATGCCATGATTCGGGCAATCAGAAATCGTTTCTCGTTTCCTCTGCTCACTCGTTCCAGCACTACTGCGCCAATACCAACGAGAGCCAACAGCACCGCCAAAGCAGTCTGACCTGCAGAATTGATCCACATGATCCGGACACCCACATAGCCTACATAGACACCAAGGGCCGCTACGATCCACAGACATACCCGACGAACCTTCGGATTTTTCACCAGGAACATAAGCACCACAGCCAAAAGGCTGACAGCCGCCAACACCATCACAACCAGAATCAATAAATCCAAAAACGTATTCATATTAAGTCCTCACTTTCATTTTGTATTGGGTTGTTTCCTTTTGTGAGGATAGAATAACAACCGTTTCTAAAGAAATCCGGCAGAAAATTCTAAAGAATTCTAAAGATTCAAACAGGAATGATCATTGTGATTGAAAACTGTTCCCCTTCTGTGACGCTTACCTGCCCGCCGTAAAGCTGAACGAGCCGGCGAATACTGTTAAGCCCGATTTGGAAGCTCTCCGACGCAGGTTTTTGCCGGGAAATGCCGTTGCTTTGGCAAATCCACAATGCCTGATCTTTAAGGCCGATGGAGAGTTTAACATCTTGGGCGGGATCTGCATATTTCTGCACATTGGAGCTGAGATTGTCAAAGATGCGCCGAAGCTCCTGTACATCAAAGTTCCCACTGAATAACTCGCAAGCAGACAAATCCACCGCAATCCGGAATCTCTCCTCCAGTTCTTCTTCAAATTCCGCAGCCAACTGCTCCATCAACAAACGGGCATCTTCAAAGTGCTCCAAATTCCGTCTGCCACCATCCAGCAGTATGGCCGTCAAATCCCGGATCTGCTCCGCCTTTTTCTGAATGAGCCGGGTATATTCCCTTTGCTCTTCGGAGCTGATCTCTTCTTTGGCACTAAGATAGTCCGAGTAGGCAAGAATCGAAGTCAGCGGTGTGCGGATATCGTGAGAAAGTGTACGGATCAGTTGTTCCTTCTCCTGCGCCAACGCCTGTTCCTTCTCACGCAATTGCTGCTGTGCCTCCGACATGAAGTTAATAGCCCCTGCCAGCTCCGTCAACTCGTTATTGCCACGCAAAGGAAGATTCGGTGTTTTCTGTTCGCTATGTAACTTTCCGATCCCCTCTGTAATCGTTCTGATATAGGCGATACGGTCGCTCAAAAGGAGCAAAAACAGAACACTGAAGGAAATACAGGCAATAACCGCTCCCACAAGGAAGATCCATCGGTTCACTGCAATCCAGTCAAATTCCGTCATGGGAATGTCATGATAAAAAACATAGGTCTCTGCCACCGCCGAGGAGATGGTAATCAAAAGGAAAAACAGAGCAAAGGACACTGCTGCTGCAATTCCGCTCAATCCAAGAATTTCACGGGATAGCTTGCGGCGCTTGACAGACTTTCTTTTAGTCAACATAGTATCCCTTTCCCCATGCAGTTTTGATATAGGTTGGATTTCTGGAATTGTCCCCCAGTTTTTTGCGAATGTTTTTGATATGCACCATGATTGCATC
Organism: Oscillospiraceae bacterium; assembly: GCA_015067975.1. Classification (GTDB taxonomy): domain Bacteria; phylum Bacillota; class Clostridia; order Oscillospirales; family Oscillospiraceae; genus Vescimonas. The sequence goes on from SVLK01000003.1 coordinate 63,889, forward strand.
GTTGCCCACAGCGTTTTCGTTCCAAATGCTCTGATAAATGTTATCTAAAGAATAGATCTTCTTGCGATGACTGGCCAGTAATTCCAGAATCTTGAACTCCGTATAAGTCAGCGAAACGGTCTTACCATCCTTGATAGCCGTCTGACTATCCGGATCGAGCAGTACATCCCCAATTGCAAGGCCGTTGCCTTGGGGCTGCGACACAGCAAAGCTTGCACTTCTGCGAAGAATCGCCCGAATGCGCATCAGCAGTTCTGCGTTGGAAAAGGGTTTTACAATGTAGTCATCGGCCCCTACGGAGAAACCCATCACTTTATCCGATTCACTGGAATATGCGGTCAAAAAGACAATGGGTGTTTCAAAGCGCTTGCGGATTTGAGCAGCTGCCATAATACCGGATTGTCCAGGCATATCCACGTCCAGCACATAGAGGTCAACATCGTCTCCGGCCAGTTCGACTACGCGCTTACCGTCTTCGGCAGTGACGATATCATATCCTTCCGACGAGAGCAGAAGACTGACGATATCCCTGATTTGTGCATCATCATCTGCAACAAGGATCCGTTTTTTTCCATCCACCATAGGATATCCTCCTTCGTATTTTTTCTTTAGTATAACGGAAATACGTGCGTGGCGCAATAAAAAGTCTCGGAACGTAAACAAGCGAAACAGCGCAAGGTATATCGAAAAAACAATAAAACACTGTAAAATCGCATGACGATATGATACAATCAAATCATAAAGCCAACACGTTACAGTATAAAACAGATGTGGTGAAGTAATATGAAGTACAAAGAGCTGGTTTCACAAATGACGTTGGAGGAGAAAGCATCCCTGATGTCCGGTGCCAACTTCTGGAACACCAAACCGGTGGAGCGGCTCGGCATCCCCGGCATGATGCTCACCGATGGTCCTCACGGTTTGCGCAAACAAGGCGGCAAGGCAGACCATTTGGGACTGAACAAGTCCATCCCCGCCACTTGCTATCCCACTGCGGCATGTCTTGCCAACACATGGGATGAGGCGTTGCTGGAGGAGATGGGACAGCATCTTGGTCTGGAGGCAGCCAGCGAAGGTGTCAGTGTCCTGTTAGGTCCCGGCGTCAACATCAAGCGCAACCCTCTATGCGGCAGAAATTTTGAGTATTTTTCCGAAGATCCATATCTCGCCGGCAAGATGGCCGCAGCGCTGATTCGCGGCATCCAGTCCAACGGTATTTCGGCCTGTGTCAAGCACTATGCTGCCAACTCGCAAGAGCTACGGCGTATGTCCAATGATTCCGTGGTGGATGAGCGGACGCTGCGTGAAATCTACCTTCCAGCCTTTGAGATGGCTGTCAAAGAAGGCGGCGTGAAATGCCTGATGACCTCTTACAATCGGGTCAACGGCATCTATGCCCACGAGCATCCGCACCTGCTGCGCGATATTCTTTACGGTGAGTGGGGCTTCGATGGTGTGGTGGTCTCCGACTGGGGCGGCAACAATGATCGGGTGGAGTCTCTCCGTCAGGGCGGCACGCTGGAAATGCCCTCCTCCAACGGTCAGACCGACCGGCACATCGTAGAAGCGGTGCGCAGCGGCCAACTGGATGAATCTGTTCTGGACGAACAGGTAGACCGTCTGCTGGATCTGATTTTCTCCTCGCAGCCCCATATTACCGGCAAAATCTATGACCGCGATACTCATCACGCAGTAGCTGGCAAAGTGGCAGAAAAGTGTGCCGTACTGCTGAAAAACGAAGATAACATCCTGCCACTCACCAAACAGCAGCAAATCGCAGTAATCGGTGACTTTGCAAGAGTTCCGCGATATCAAGGCGCGGGCAGCTCCAAGATCAATCCAACCAAGCTGGATTGCGCGCTGGATGCTCTGAAAGCCATCGGCGCCAACGTGTCCGGCTTTGCCCCCGGCTTCCGCCGTGGCGGTAAAGAAGATCCTACGCTGATCCACCAAGCCTGCAATCTGGCAAGAAATGCAGATGTCGTCCTGTTGTGGCTGGGCTTGGACGAAGGCGGCGAGGCAGAAGGTATTGACCGTGAAAACATGAGATTGCCGGGCAACCAAATTGCTCTTTTACACGCACTCGCCGAAGTAAACTCCAACATTGTTGTGGTACTCTCCTGCGGATGCGCTGTGGAAATGAGCTGGGATGCGCAGGCTAAGGCGGTGATTCACGGATATTTGGGCGGTCAGGCCGGTGCTCCGGCCATGGCAAAACTGTTGCTGGGCGAAGGGAATTTCTGCGGCAAGCTGTCGGAAACTGTTCCCCTGTGCTATGAAGATATATCCTCTGCCCCCTATTACCCCGGCCGGGAGGCCACCAGCGAATACCGCGAAGGCCTCTATGTTGGCTACCGCTACTTTGATACTGCAGGGAAAGAGGTAAAGTATCCCTTTGGCCACGGCCTCAGCTATACCTCTTTTGAATACAGCGATTTGCGTGTAGACGACGCGCAAGTCTCCTTCCGCATCCGCAACACCGGCAGCGTTGCCGGCGAGGAAATCGCACAGCTTTACATCCACCCCAAGACGGAGGGTACGTTCCGTCCAGCACAGGAGCTGAAGGGGTTTGTCAAAGTATCCTTGGCTCCCGGTGAAGAACAGGACGTCTCCATTGAACTGAACGACCGCAGCTTCGCGGCATGGAGCATTCGGGAAAACAACTGGATCATCGAAAGCGGAAGCTATGAGCTTCGCATCGGCGCCTCCAGCCGTGATATTCGGTTGACAGCAGAAGTTCGTAAAGACGGCACTTCGTCCAATCTCTATGAAGGTGAAGTCTTCGCTCCCTACTATAGCGGCCAAGTGCAGTGTGTGAGCGATGAAAGCTTTGCCGCCTTGCTGGGTCATCCCATCCCCAATCCCAAGTGGGATCGCAGCGCACCCATCGGCTTTAACGACACCCTCTCGCAAGGGCAGTATTTATCCGCAGGGTTGGGCAAACACATTTACAATCTCATCTCCTTTATCCGGAAACTCTTCTTTGCGATGGGCAAAAAGGAACTGGGTAACAATGTAATGTTTGTTATGAATCTGCCGTGGCGCGGCTTGGCTCGCATGTCCGGTGTGATCACGGATGAGCAGGTGCTGGCACTCCTATCTATGGTCAATCGGGAAAAAGGCGGCTTCCTTAAGCTACTGAAGCATACTTTCAAAAAACAATAAATAAAGTAACCGGATCATACCCATAAGAGCACAAGAAGCTTTCCGGCAAAACAAAAATCCCGGAACTGGTCTCGTATCCATCACGATTCCAATTCCGGGCTTTGCTTCGATTGTACGCTTTGCTGTTTTCCGGCTTGCGGGTAACCGGGTTCAGAGCACCCCATGTATTTCGCTTCGCCAGATCGCGTTTGCGTTTTTCCTTTTTGGAAAGCTTCTCATAAGACAGGAATATTAATCTTAAATCAAGACAGGCCAGACATCGCGCTGGAAACAGGAATTATATACGGCGGATTACACTGTGGCGACTGTTTTTGCTGCCTTATGGATGGTGAATGGATCGATGTTCGCCTTGAGTACGCAATATGAAATAGTTCCATTAATTCATCATCAAATGAAACTAAACACTGGCGTTTGAATTTTGAGGTATCTGAATTAGCCGGCGATAATAAATACTCAATAAAGAGTCTGCGATATCCCCATGATCCCAGTCGAGCTCTCATTCTCTCAATATCTGAGTACAATATCTGCGCCTGGGGATCCATCTTGCGTACATCTTCCGGCATTATAAAAGTTGGATTTCCAGGTTCTTGTAAACGACCTTCTTTAATTTCATTTTCCCGTTTTCTAAAACCAGCAAGCATATGGGGATAATCTATCTCACATGGAAGGGGGATTCCATACTCGCTCAGAACTTGAGTCCTGCGTAACAAACTGATTATATCTCTCCCACATAGATTTCCTGAATAAGCTAATTCAAGCGCCTCTGGCAATCCAGATGCAATTATTTCATCATCTAAATCCCAAAAATCATAGTTCAAGAATAATTCACTATGTGTAAGTTCTTGTGGATCAAATTTTAGCCGTATAGACTTAATAAATTGTTCTTTGTTCCAAATGCCTTCAACGGCCCATTCTTGCAGGGCAGTAAACTGATAAGAAACAATTAATTTGCCATATTTCTCTGTCGCTTTAGATTCTGTGAGCAAATAACCATATCGGGAATGTTTAGGATAATTCCCTGCTTTTGCTTCGAAATGTATGGCTCCAAAAGCATAGAGCACCTGTGGCATGTATTCTGTAGATATGCCGCTCTCCAGCCAAGCTGCATATACTCTTTCAAAATCAATAATATATGACTTAAAGGTACGTAAGTTCTCCTGCTTACTCTCTGTGAAAATCTGAGTGAGAACCCCGATGTTTTCAGTTAAGAAATTTGAATAACCAATGGATGTCTCTTTGTAGTTCGTGACAATTTCCTTAATTATGGCCTCGTAATCTGAAGTAAGACGTAGCGTTCGGGCAATTACCTTCTCTTTGAACTCACTGTATTGTTCTGCTTGTATGTGCGAATCGTCTGCTATAATTATAGTTTTTATCTCTTTGTTCTCTGTGTACTCATTAATTGCGCCCAACAAGTCGACAACATCAATTTTACACCGTTCAAAATCATCAAATACCAAGACCAGTTTCTTAAATTTCTGTAAATCACCATGAAAACAAAGTATTTCTTTTTCAACCTTTACAAAATCATATAGATTAACAGATAGTGCCGTATTAAGTCCTTTCGCAATATTGGAATGCTCACTCAGAGTTGCAACAATAGGGCTTAAAAATTCTTTCAAGGAACTCATTTTCTTTTGAACAGAGGATGCTTTCCGACGAGCAATCTGTGCATATAAGACTTTTTCTTTTATAGTCTGGTTAAGTGTAGCTATAGCGTCGATACCAAAAAGGGAAATAGTTACAAGAACACAGTCTTCACTCCGATTGAGTTCTTCGGTAATTTTACGAATAAGATAAGTCTTTCCGCATCCCCATTTTCCAGTTACAAGTAACGCGCCATTATTCTCATTTGTGAAAATAAAATCCGTTACTTCTTGCTTTATATTCATAGGACCTCCAAACTCCAATTATCAACTTCTGCTTATAACAGCATAAACAAAAAAGTTGTTCTTGCTGAGCCAAAATTAATCCGGCAAAAACTCCATAATATCTCCAATATCTACTTCTAACGTAGAGCAAATCTTATGTAGCACAGTCAGTGTAACTTCCTCATCACGGCGCAAGCGGGTCATGGTATTTGGTGCAATACCGGCTGCTTTGCGTAGATCCGCCTTACTCATTTTTTTATCTACAAGGAGTTTCCAGAGCTTATTATAAGAAATCGCCATATTATTCGACCTCCAGCTACAAATATTGACTACATTATACGTCCTTTTCGACAGTAAAGCAAGAGAGTTTCGCATTTGGATGCGAAACTCTCTTTTACTATCTTCAATAATCAAGGTATTCATACCACTAACATGAATGGTATCTCCCGTTCAAAGTAATGTCTTCAATTCTGCGGAAGGTAAGCGTACTTTTAATTTCGATCCTCGCTTCTTTACTCCTCTATCAATGCGGATATTGGGCTAAAGATGCGAAAAACTGTGCACCAACGAAAGGAGCAATCATGGCCAAAAAACGAGCAAACGGTGAAGGATCTCTGCGCCGACGTCCCGACGGACGTTGGGAGTGGATCTTTATGGAAGGTTACCAGAGCAATGGCAAACGCAAAATCAAGAGTTTTTATGGACGATCTCAAAAGGAAGTAAAGCAAAAAGCACAACCATATCTCGAAGCGCGAGCCAAAGGCATAAATATGGGTGCAGATTACGGTTTCAGTGAATGGGCCGATTTGTGGTACAAAAGCCATAAGGACAACATATCCCCTACCACGCAGTGCAACTATTAATACACCTTGCGCATCTTAAAAAATGAATTCCAGCACACGAAGATTCGCGACATCAAGCCCATTGACATTGAAATAATGCTTAAGAAACTGTATCAAGATGGCCGCTCTATTTCTGCACTGACGCAATGCCGCGGTATGTTGTATCAAATCATGAACAAAGCCGAGGCTAACGATCTCATTCGCAAAAACCCCGTGCGCTATGCAGAAAAAATGCGATACCGTGGACCTATGAAGCAGAAAGAAGCCTTTACAGCCGAGGAAGTCTCCATTCTCATGGAACAGCTCCCCATCAACCGTATCGGCGTCAGCATTCGACTCATGCTCGGCACCGGAATGCGAACGCAGGAACTTCTTGCTTTAGAACCTCGGCACATCGCACCGGATGGCACGGAAATCCGCATTGAGCAGGCTGTCAATATGGTAAAAGGGACCGCTGTCGTGGGCTTACCAAAATCGCGTGATAGTTATCGAACGATCCCCGTTCCGCGAAACCTACAATGGTGCGCTATATCGCTAAGGCAAACAGATAAAAAGTATATATGGGAATCAGGCAAAGAAGGTCATCCCTGCAACCCATCTCACTTTCGCAAGCTGTTCAAAGAAGCACTAGAAGCGATCCCTGGTGTGCAGTTGCTGACACCTCATAGTTGCAGACATACCTATGTCAGCCAGATGCAAGCACTGGGAGTGGATTTATCTACCATTCAAAGCATCGTAGGTCACGCCAGCGTGGATATGACGCAGCATTACTTACATGTTCAAGAATCCATTCGATTGGATGCCGTTGAGCGGTTTAGCCGCACCTTTCACAACCCCATTCAAGAGGTTAGAAAGTGAAAACAAGGGCACTTAATGTCCATAAAATCTATTGTTTCTATGGCATGTCAAACCGCCCATTATGTGCTTTACAATTCTGGTAAAATTCTGGTAAAAGTGAAACGATCCGTTCTGCACCAGAATTAATACCGTAATTATTTTTCAAAGAAACTTCAAAAAAGTGCAGAAAAACACCCGAAATCTAACGATTTCGGGTGTTTTTTGGTGGAGATAAGCGGGATCGAACCGCTGACCTCTTGAATGCCATTCAAGCGCTCTCCCAGCTGAGCTATACCCCCATATTTTGTTGTCTGCTCACTGCCGACTCCATTAATATAGCGCAGATGTGCGCAAATGTCAAGCATTATTTTCGCATTTTTTCGCATTTTTTTAAAAGGGATCGGCAGGTTCTGCCGATCCCTTTCTTTATACCAGTTTTAATTATTTCTTGGTCAATTCTTTTGCTTCTTTGCAGGACTTGGCCACTACACCGGACAAAGCAACCAGACCGATGACGTTGGGGATGACCATGATGTTGTTGAACATATCAGTCAGTTCCCAAACCAGATCATTCTGCAACAAGGTACCCAGGAAGATGAACACCAGTGCGATCACGGTGTAAACAGGAGCGAACTTCTTGCCGAAGAGGTAGGTAGCATTGATCTTACCGAACAGATTCCAGCTCAGCACAGTAGAGAAGGCGAAGAAGAACAGGCAGATCGCCACGAACATGGCGCCGAAATTCTCACCAAAGACAGTACCGAAAGCTACCTGAGCCAGATTGGTCTTGCTCAGCGTGTTGGTAATATCACCAACATATCCGTTGGCCAGAGGGCCATCAGCAGTGTACAGAGTAGAGATAACCACCAAAGCATTCAGAGTCAGCACAATAAACGTATCAATGAAGACACCGATCATAGCCACAACGCCCTGATCGTGGGGATGTGCCACATTAGCCTGTGCGTGTGCGTGAGGGGTAGAACCCATACCGGCCTCGTTGGAGAACAGGCCGCGCTTGGCACCCTGACTGATGGCATTCTTCAGCGCCATACCCAAGCTGCCGCCGATGATGGCCGTAGGCTGGAAGGCATACTTGAAGATCATGCCGAAAGTAGCGGGAATATACTGGATACGGGCAACCAAAATCACAAGACCACCCAGCAGGAAAATCGCAGCCATCACGGGAACGATCTTCTCAGTGACGGATGCCAGACGCTGCACACCACCCAGGAAGATAATCGCACAGATGGCAACCAGCACCACACCAACGATCCAGGAGGGAACGCCAAAAGCGGTCTCAAAGGCAGATCCGATGGAGTTGGACTGCACCATGCTGCCCATGAAGCCCAGAGCCAGCATACAGGCCACAGCGAAGAAGCCTGCCAGGAACTTACCAAAACCGCCCTTAAAAGCTTCGGTGATGTAATATACAGGGCCGCCCTGCACGTTACCATCGGCATCCACCTTGCGGGTCTTCAGGCCCAAGGTAGCCTCAGCATAGATGGTTGCCATACCAAAAAAAGCAATGACCCACATCCAAAAGATGGCACCGGGGCCGCCCACCAGAATAGCACCACAGGCACCGACGACGTTACCGGTACCAACCTGAGCGGAGATAGCGGTGGCCAGTGCCTGGAACGAGGTCATACCACTCTCCTGCTTACCACCACGCAGGGACAGATTACCGAACACCTTCTTCATACCTTCGCCGAAGCAGCGAATCTGCACGAAACGGGTCTTGATCGAGAAGATCAGACCGCTACCCACCAGCAGGAAAATCAGAATGTAGTCGGACAAATACGTATTAATTGTTGCAACGATTTTCAGCAATGCAGCTTCCATGATTTTCTTTCCTCCAAAAAATAAAAAGAGTCGCTGACTGAAACAGCAACTCCGGAGCCAAACAGCACGACCAAATCCATTCTTGGATAACGGCCTTCTCTGTCCTTTCGCCTGAGAGATTCAGCTTTCGCCTTGCACCTTCGGCACTCAAATGAATGAGATTCTCCAGAGTCCCCTCCCCGCCCAGTCTCTTTCGATTCTGTGCAGTTCAAAGGGATATTCAGTTGACGAGGTCATACTAACACGTTCTATCGCAGATTGCAACCCTTATTTTACAATTTTTTCTCATCGCAATAATTCACACACAATCTTTGCAGTAATTCTTCTTTTGATTTACTTTTATGTCAGCTTGCGGTATAATAGCACCAACAATGGAGAAATGAGGAATAAACATTGAAAAAGCTTGTCATTCGTTTTAATGCACCTGTCATGCTGACGTTTGCGCTGCTGAGCCTGTTGGTACTGGTACTGAACGGTCTGACCGACGGTGCTACCACTACACGGTTCTTCTGCGTATACCGTTCCTCTCTCGGCGATCCGCTGACGTTTGTGCGTTTCTTTGGCCATGTACTGGGACATTCCAGCTACAGCCACTATATCAACAACATGCTGCTGTTGCTGCTGCTCGGCCCTACGCTGGAAGAAAAATACGGTGGCCGCACCATCTTTATGACCATCCTTGTTACCGCACTGGTGACGGGTCTCGTGCATTTCATCTTTTTCCCTGCCTCCTCCCTGTTGGGCGCCAGCGGCATCGTGTTTATGATGATCGTGCTCTCCTCCTTTACGGAGATGAAGAAAGACGGCATCCCCGTCACGCTGATTTTAGTCGTGATCTTCTATCTGGGCGGTGAACTGGCTGACGGTATTTTTAACAGCGACAACATCTCCCAGCTGACCCACATCGTGGGCGGTGTGTGCGGTATGTTCTTCGGCTTCTCTCTGCGGGGTCGTAAACGCTGAACCAACACAAGCAAAAACGCGTGCTGCCAAGCAGCACGCGTTTTATTGTTTTATTCGTCAAACCAGTCGTTCACAAACTGTACCAGCGCAGGAATCAGCTTTTTGATCTCTTTACCGGAGGTATTGATGCACAAATGGTAGCCCTCCTTATTGCCCCACTTGGTATCGCTGTACATCTGGTGGTGCTGGGTGCGCTGCTTATCGATCTGCTTGATCTTGCGCTCCAGTTCATTAGCGGTAAGATTCTCACCTTCCGGTGCGCGTTCCATGCAGCGCTGCACCTTGGAGGGCATATCCGCATACACGAAGAGATTCAGCGGCTTCATATCTGCCAAAATCACGTCAGCGCAACGACCCACGATGACGCAATCTCCCTGTTCGGCAAAATTCTCAATGATTTTGCGCTGGGCGGTAGCCACGCGGATGGATTGATCCATAATCTGCATGGGCGGCATGGCAAAACGATGACCAATAGTCAGAGGATAGGCGGCTTCAATGCTCTTTTCCGAAACATTGGCTACATACCGTTCGTCGAAACCGTTCTCCTTGGCGATCATTTCGATGATCTCATGGTCGTAGCACGGAATGCCCAAAGCATCTGCCAGACGCTTACCCAATTCACGACCGCCACTGCCAAACTCTCGGCTGATGGTGATGATTTTCATGGTCAACCCTCCCTTTTCTTTGCATTTATTATACTCATCTGCGCCAGCCTTGTCAAACACCAATCAAAAGTGCCTTCGCATTGGCGAAGGCACTTTATGCTCAGTATTCGAAGATGCTGCCGCCCACGAACTCGCGAATCAGCGAATCGCGGGGAACATAGGGAGTTTCCAGCGGAGGCACGCCGCGCATAACTTTCATCAGATCCGTCAGGCCGTGCTCTTCCAGAAATGCTTCATCCATCTCCTCACGGAAAGCGGGCAATGCATAGAGATACTTGGCCAGCAGGCAGGGCTCATAGTCATGGAACGTATCGATGTGGATGGCCGCATTCTGCTTATACGGCATAATATAGTTGACTTCGCCGCGATCCACGCTCTCGGCGCGCATGACCGTGGCACGCAGAGAATGGCCGCGATTATAGTAATCGCGGATCATGCGGCGCGCCACGCGCAGCTGCTCCGGTTTGACGATCTTGTCGTCATTGGTAATAATACGGGTACGGGGTGCCACATACACACCGTTGGCCGCATCGCGGATCTTATCAAAAATCAGCGGATTGAGCATGTGGATGCCCTCAGCAATGATAATGCCGCCTTTATGGCCCTGCATCTTGCGATAGCCACCGGTGAGGCCGGTTTTGAAGTCATACCACGGCACATCCACTTCCCTGCCCTCGGCCAGAGCGCTGATGGTGGACACTAGGAGGTCCACATTCACGCAGTAAGGTGACTCCCAGTCGGAGGCCTCAGGTGGGCGCTCATTGAGCGGGAGGAAAAAATTGTCCATACTCAGCAAATTTACCTGCACACCCAAATTCTCCAGATACCGCTGCAGGCGCATTGCCGTGGTGGTTTTACCGCTGCCGGAAGGACCGGTCAGCGCCACAAAGGGGCGCGTCTCACGATTGGACAAAATGGCAGCAGCTGCCGCACTAATCTTATCGTGATACACTTCCTCGCAGCGCAGCACAAACTGCGTCTGATTGCGCATAGCATAGTTGATATTTTCCAGATCGATCACACGCATGATGAACATTCCTTTCCCGTTTACTTATCGTTAAAGAAATCATACCAGTGCTGTCCCAGCGACGCAAGCAGGTAAGTGTAAATCTTTTGTTAATTGGCAATGCCGTGATGCACCGGATAAGTACCAGAGGTGATGGGCAGCAGCGAATAGCCGTTGCCACGGGCATAGTTGATGATATCCTGCAGTGCATCTGCGGTAGTCCACTTGGCATTGGTGTCGTGCATCAGCACCACATTGTTCCGTCCGCGACGCAGACCGCCGGTAACATTATGGTAGATCTCCGAACTACTGAGGGTATAGCCGCTGGCGTCACCACTGCTTATATTCCAGTCGAAATAACTGAAACCCTCCTGCTCCACACGAATCGCCAGACGGCTCATGATGCCGCTGCTATAAGACGCGCTGACCGTATTGGAACTGCCGCCGGGGAAACGGATGATCGTGGCATTGTAGCCAAAGTCTGCCAACAGTTTATCCCGCAGCGAATAGACGTTATTCATAAACGCCTCGTCGTTGGCATAGATGGTGGCATAGTCATGGGAATAACCATGGATGGCCACCGTATGTCCCTCGTTGATCATGCGGGCAATCAGCTGCCGACCGGTCGAGCCATAATTGACAATGAAAAATGTAGCCTTTGCGTTATTGGCTGCCAAAATATCCAGCACACGGCCTGTCACTTCACTGCTGGGGCCGTCATCAAAGGTGAGATACACGCGGTCGGGACTATCTGCCGACTCCACAAACACTTTTACCACACGGGTAGCCGTGGCAGTATTACCCGCCTTGTCGGTAACGGTATAGTTGATGGTATACGTACCCACCGTACTGTCATCCACACTGCCGCTGCGCACCACCGAGCCGGTGATGTCTCCATCGGCATCGTCCACAGCACTGTAACCGGGGTCGGAGTAGCTGCTGCCCAACGGTACATAGGTGGCTGCATAGCCGTTCAGCGTGATCACAGGGGCTACTATATCGCGGATGGTGACACGGCGCTGCGCCGAAGTGCTGTTGCCGGAAGCATCGGACACCGTGTAGGTCAGCGTTATCTGTTCGCCTTCCACCACGCGCTCCACCACCACCTTGTCGGTCAAGTCGCCGTCGCAGCGGTCGTTGGCTGTGTAACCGGGTTCCTGATACAAACTCTCCAACGACACGATCATCTCACCGTTGCCTGTCAGCTCCAGCACGGGGGCTTCTTTATCCACTACCGTAACAGTACGACTGGTGCTATATGTTTTTTCATGAAGTGTCAGCTGGTAGGTCAGCGTATACGTACCGGGTTTCGTGGTATCTACCGCGCCGCTGACACGCACCTTCTCCGTCAGATCCTTCTTGCCCAGCGTGGCAGTCAGGCCGGGATCGGTATAGGTTGTGTGTGATTCAACATTCACTTCCCGTTCGCCGTTAAGCACTAATTCCGGAATCGGTGCAAAGATAAAATATCCGGAAATATAGCTCAGTATGCCTATGATCGCCGCTGCCATCGCTACTGTGATCAGCAGCGCCCATCCTCTTTTCATCCGAAGAAGCCTCCCAGTCATATATTCGACAATATTATAAAGGATTCCCAATCTATGTCAATGCATCACCAGCAACAAATAGGTGACAAAAAGTAAACAAGAGAGACAGTTTCCTGTCTCCCTCGCTCCAAACAGTTATTATTTCTTTTTTGTCAGCAGGCAAAGCGCAGTGACCACAGCAGCAACACCGGCGGCAACGGCAGCGATGGTGATAATCACCTTTTTGTGGGTCTGCAGCAGACGGCCTGCTTCGTACAGCGTGTTGTTGATCCAGGACTTCACCTTGCAGGTGGCTTCCACCGTCTCTTCTTCCACGGTCTCAACGGTATAGTTCATCTCTTCCATCAAATCTGCCTCCTTTTATGATTTTGACAAGAGCATACACTATTTCCCACGGAAATGTATGAATTATCTGTCAACTTTTTCATATTCATTTTAACATGAGGAATCAGGCTTTGCAATAAGGCATATTTCCCATTTTCTCAGCATAGGTTTGTCCATCCCAAGCAAAGGAGTCCGATCATGAAACAGCAGCTTGTGCGCCGTATTCTGGCCATCTGTGCCGCCGCCATCACCCTATGGGTCGCTTTTTCCACCGCCCGCAGCACTTCCTTTTCCGACGCGCTTACCGATGTAAAGAACAGCGGGCAATGGGTCTGCCGCCTTGTGCAGTGGGAACTGGGCGATTTCTTCGGCACGGATCTGCTCTCTGCCGTCAATGTAGTCGCGTTGGGGCAGTCACCGTATCTCTTATCTCAGCGCAGCCATGTGGTATCGCTGATGGCGCAGACACTGCTGGAAGAAACACCGGTCGAGGACGAGCAGGCACAGCCGGAGGGCGTCGTGCAGACACCGCCCATCAGCAGCGTTGCTTCCGACGATCTCACCTTTGCCGATAACGGAGTTCCCTCCCAAACGGTGATCCCCTCTTCCGGTGCGTACACCGTGGTGGGCAACGCCTATATCAAAAACACCTCTTCCCGTACATTGGACGGCGCTGCACTGGCGGCCAACATCCACCAAAGCAAGCTGACCGGTGACGGGCCGCAGATCCTGATCATTCACAGCCACGGCAGCGAAGCCTATTCCATGCCCGCCGGACAGGAATACACCGCCAGCGGCACATACCGGACAGCTGACACCAATTACAATGTCGTGCGCATCGGCGACGAGATCGCCTCCGTGCTCTCCGGTTATGGTATCTCCGTGCTGCACGACCGCACCCTCCACGATGTACCCAGCTACAACGATGCCTATAACAGCAGCCTTGCCTCTGTGGAGGACTATCTTGCCAAGTATCCCTCCCTTGTCTATGTGCTGGACATTCACCGCGATGCCATTCAAGCAGCCGACGGCACACAGTATAAGCTGATCTCGCAGGAAGACACGCGGGCCGCCCAATGCTGTCTCGTCATGGGATTGGCCAGTGACCGCTGGGCAGAAAATATGGCGCTGGCTATCGCCGTACAGCAAACGCTGGTAGAGCAGGCGCCGACGCTGATGCGTCCCATTGCCGCCCGCGGCTATCGCTATAACCAGCATCTGCCCATCGATTCTCTGCTGGTAGAAGTGGGCGCTGCCGGCAACTCGCTGGACGAGGCAATCTACAGCGCGCGGATCTTCGCCCACGGTTTTGCCAAGACACTGCTGCCTTCATGATGTCTAACACCCGCCTTCACGAATATGTGAAGGCGGGTGTTTTGTTAGTTTTGCAGTACAGAAATCATATGGGCGGCGAACTGATCTAATCGATTCTCAACGCCGGCCAGTTTGCTGGCCGATCCAGGATCATGCGCCGTTTCCATCATGCAGAACTGCGGCGGCAGCATCACCGTTTTATTGAAGCTCAATGCACCCAGCAGTTGGCGTGCCACCAGATCGCTGCCGGAATAGCCGGAGACCACAACGCCGAACAGATACTTATCCAATAGTTCCTGCTGCACCAACAGATTGGTCATGCGGTTAAAGAGAGCCATCAGGTTGGCGCTCACCGCATCGTTATAGTTGGGACACAAAAAGAGCATGGCGTCACACTCGCGGATGGCCGGCAGTACTTCCTCTGGGATAGCGCCGCCGTAAAAGCAGGTATTGCTCTGGGCATAGTGCAGACACGCTGCATAGGAGCAGCCACGGCAATCCTGAATGGTGCCGTTTTGCAGCGAGATCTCCCGTGTTTGAAAGTTTTCCGGCAGGCGCTGCAGCAGCTGCCGCCCCAGCCATACTGTATTGGACAGGCGATTATCCGACGCGTGGAGCATCAGTACCTTGGGATTGGCAAAGCGCGGTGCCTCGTAGGAAAGTAACCGTGACACCAGTTCTTTCACACGGAAAAAATACGTTTCCTCCCATGTGAGATCCATACGCTTGGCCAGAATATGCTGGTTGTATAGAGAACCCGTGCCCTCCACCAGCGGCTTGCCGGGAAACGCGCAGCCGGCCATATTGGCTGCCAGTGCCAGTTCCTGAGCTGCCGCCTTGGTATAGAGTTCATCCTCGCCATCCACCACGATGACCGCCACACTGCCGCGCAGGCAATCGCCGCTGCCGCGCAGGATACGCAGCAGACGCACGAATTCCTCGCTCTGTCCCAGTGCGTCCACACCGACGGCAAAGAGGATCCGGCTCTCGTGCAGACCCTGCGCCAGCGCATCGGGTGAAATTGTCTGCACCGCGTGGTCATGGAGCGCAGCGTGCAGCAGACGCTCCATCCGCTCTCCCCCGCCCACGCGCATCACATACAGCGGCCCGCTCATGCGTAATCAAACTCCCGCAGTGCGCGGTGAGTTTCCTCCAGACGATCCAGCAATTCTTCGCAAATATTCTCGCGCTGCAGCAGCAATCCCTGCGGTGTCATACGGCTGGTACAGCCGAAATACGCACCCTGCAGCGGCACAGCGCCGTAATGTGTCTCGCCGCGCAGCAAGCGCAGCAGCGACACGGCGGCCGAGGACAGGCCCGGCGCGATATACGGCTTAAAGCCCAAATCGCGCACCTGCAGATTGGCAGTACGCGTCAAATCTGTCAAACGGCGGGAGATTGCATCGTCATAGCCGTTGGAGGGGCAGTTCGCCACAATCAGCCCCTGTCCGTGAGGACCGTAAACGCGGCCATCGGCAAAGGACACACCCTCTTTTTCAGCATAGTAGGCTGCGCGGGCTGCCATGACGCCAAGTCCGAAACCCTGTACCTGCTCGGGCAGGAGCCCGGCAAAGTCGTAAACACCGTCATCATTGCGGTTAGAGCGCAGGAATACTTCCCGGGACAGATGATCCACCGGGTCGGAGACCTGGCAGAACTGACCGCGGAAACCAGCTTCTCTCGCCTTTTTTGCATATACGTCCAGCATGGCGCGATTGGCCTCAAACTGCGCCATACGCACATCCTTCACCGCGCTGCCCAGTGCCGGAACGCCGCGGGAAGCCGTGAACACGAAAAGGTCGCAGTTGAACAGATCTTCTTCACGGCAAACGGTCACGCGGGGCATGGGCAAACCATCCCGCTCTCGCAGTACCTGATTGAGTTCCATCTCATAGCGGCGGCACATGGCCTCGTTGGGGTCAAACACCGCCACCTCGTCGATCTCGTGACCCAGCAGTTTCAAGCCGGTCAGTACCGTACCGCCCACGTCACCCAAACCCACCAGCGTCACACGAAAACCGGTACGTTTCGGCTGCAGATAGCGCTTCAGCACATCAAAGCCGGAGACAAAGGTGGTATTGAGCACTGTTGCACCGTTAGCGCGCACAAAGGCGTCCAGCGCATCGTCACTCTCCTGTGATGCAAGAGGTGTCAGGCAACGCACCGACTCTTCTTCGTACACCTCGGCAAGCGATGTGACGGCATACAGGCCGCGGCAGGTCAGACCGTCACGGCGCACCAAAAACACCAGCGGCGCAAAAGGCTCACTGATACTCCAAGCATCGGCGGGAAACAGATCCTCCTGCGCGCACAGGCACAATTCATTCCATCGTTTGAAAATCATTTTTTCTCCTTCTCAATGCGGCAAATACGCTGGATCTGCCGCAGATCCTCCTCCAGATAAACGGAGGCGGGCAGGCTGAAATCGTAATTGATGCACTCGCCCTTGTCCGGCAAACGCGGCTGCTGCAGCGCCTCGCCCAAGCGTCGGATCGTCAGCGTGGTATTGAACACCTTCTGATGGCGGCGCTCCAAAACACGCATGATATCCAGCGCATTTTCCAGCGCCACACGGCTAAAGCTACGGATACCCTCGTCGGTTACGTCGTGCATAAAGTTAGGATAATAATACGGCAGCACCAGATTAATGGACGGCAAGAGATGCTCCGTCATAGCACGCTCACCCACGCTGTCACCACCTACAAAGGGATAGAGCAGGCTTTCTGTCAGCCAGTAGCGCAGATTGGGAATAAAGTACTCGCACTCTGCCTCACGGCCCTGCACACGCATCAGATCCTCGCCATAGCCGGACATGATGGCTACAACAATGCTGTCGATGGCCAGATTCTCCTCACGGAACACACGGTCCAGCTTTTCAATGCGGTAACCCTTATGCAGCAGATCATCCACCAGAATCACAGGACGGTGGAAGGATTTCAGCGTTCTGGCCTGGGTCTGCAGCTGGGAATAGCCGGGATACTCCACAACAGTGAAGTTATCGATATCGGCATCAAATCGTTTCTCTGCATGCAGCGTCTTGGTTACCGTGTTGGGCACCACTTCGTTGGATAGGATCTTACCGTAGGGCACGCACATATACTTACCGAGGCGACGCTCACCATCTGGCACATCCAGCACGCCGTTGATCTGCTGGACACGCTCCATCACGGCCTGATTGAGCATCTCCGAATCAAAACACAGCACCAGCTGACCGGGGAACATGGCATTGAGTACGCCGCGCATTCTCGGGCGGGTCTCATGCACCACGCGCTTCACCTCCGGATCGTCCTGATGGGGTTTTTTCAGCCGCAACAGCACGTCCTGCAGAAACGCTACCGGGGCGCGCATATCCACACAGAAAATGTCCTCGCAGCTGGCAACAGGGATGAATCCCAGCTGCTGCAGTGCATCGCGCAGTGCCGTGTCCTCCGGCGCACAACGGCAGAGAGCATACGTATGGTCACTGTGCAAGCTGCGGGCCAGCAGCTCGTTGAGCACCATACGGCACAAATCTACCGTGCGTTCTTCGCAGGCATGGACGGAATGAATCATCATAATGCGGCCGGTTGCGTAGCGGCGCACGTACTTGGCCGCTTCAATGGAGTGCAGCGCATCGTACAGATCCGTCGTCAGCAGTGTATGGCCTACCGCCCAGCCTAACGGCTTGGCAGGTCTGGCACTCATCAAAATTGCCTGAGGTTTAGGCGCAGACAGCATGGCCTGCTGCATCTCTTTGGGAAGATGATCCTCCACTGCCTTATAGCGGCGGAAATAGATATCCTGCAGGCGCATCACATTCTTCAGTTCCGGAGAACGGACATAGAATCCGTATTCGTAGATAAACGACTGCACCACAGGGTCTACCAGCATGGAAATGTCCAGCTTACGGTCCACATATTCACGGATACGGGTAGAACTGACCGTCTCAAAGAAAGGAGGCAGCGACAGCACCTTCAAATCGCCGCGAATGATCTGATAGAGCGCGGAGTGATCGGTGATCCCATCGGCATTGCGGCAAAAAACAATATGATTGAAGTCAGCGGCGCCACCTGCCGTTTCATTACGATAGGCGGAAGCATTATAGATCACATCGCTGCCTGCCACCAGATAGACCTCACGTCCCGGCAGCAAGTTCTTCAATTTTGCCAGATCTTCCGGCATGGCGATATTCACCGGGATATCATCGGGGAACAAGTAGGTATCCCACTGATCCGCCACGGAGATTTCCACGATCTGGCGGCGCTGCAGCTTGGGCAGCGGCATCTTGGACCAGGAGAATTCGTCCACTGCCAGATAGACCTCATAACCCAGCTTGCGGATCTCCTCCACGATCTGCTTATGACCGACGGAGAAGGGGTCAAACGTCCCGGGGAAGAAAGCCGCCGGCTTTTCCTCGGAGAACGGGAAATCGCCGCATTGGATCTCCGCCTGAACAATGAAACGATACAGGTGGTTCAGCATGGCAGCGCAGTTGAAGAACGTCAGCGTGCCCTGACGGCGATCGGCAATCACCGTCAGCAGCTTCTTATGCAGCCGCGTGAACATTCCTACACGGCGCTGTAGCGCAATGCGCTCGCTGCCCAGCACATCACGGCACAGCACCGTCAATGCGCTCTGATGGATCGTCGGCTCATAGTGGCAGATACCTGTCATCAAAATACCGAGGCAACGGTCGATCATCACCGTGTCGCCAGCATCAATGGTATTGAGGATCTCACCTACCGCATGGAGCGCCACGCGGGCAGGACGGATAGCTGAGCCACGAATCAGGTCTTCCAGGAATGCTTCGGCTTCCCACAGTTCCTTTTCCGGCAGCATACACATCAGCCGGCCCAAATACGGCGGGATCACATAGGAAATCTGGTCCTGTCCCGTTTCCAGCTCGCGCAGCAAGTCGATGGTGATTTCGTTGATGTGGTCCACCGTCAGCAGCGGAGCGATCTCCACCAACATTTCACCGGCTTTTTGTCGCACCGGGAAATGTTCACTGACCGACAGCACGTTGGACAAGTGCATGGCCGTGTGGAAAGCAGTCTCCGGATACGCCTTGGCGTGATCACACAGCATATCGATCTGCGTCATCTTCACCGTCCAGTGCACAGCGCTCTTCAAATTGCTCAGATAGATGCGGGAAGCACTTTCCTCGTTCAAAATATCTTCTCTTTGCCCCAAAGCGCGCCGTTTCATATAGTCCAGCACTTCTCGGTCCCCATAAAGGCAGGGATCAAAAGCACTGACAGCCGCTTTCACTTTACATGCGCACTCAGTCTGGAGCAGGTTTTCAAGGCAGAGCAAAGCCGTCAGCTGCAGCTGCACCTCGTCTTCATGCAGCATGCCGCCCAACGTTTCTATGATGCGCTCCAAATGGTTTTGAGGAATATGCTGCTTCGGGATCAAAGACAGCGCATCGACCAGCACCACACGGTCCGCACCCTCCGCCGCATACAGGCGGCGCAGAACCGGCTCTACCATCTTACGTGATTCCTTGGGGTCAGCATCAAGGAAGAGATATTCACACAGCGTCTTCAAACTGTTGGAAATACGCTGTGCGTGCTTAGGGGCAATCTTGCGGTCGGGGTGCAGGCAGGCTTCAATATAACGCTCCCACAAATCCACCGACTCATCCAGCAGTGCCATCATGGTGGGGATCATCACACCGCGTTTGGCGCCCACGGGACGCTCCTTGCGGTATTTAGGACCGCTGTTAGCCAAAATCCGGCCCATGATTTGGCCGGCAATGCGGCGCACATCGCCGTCGGGGTGCATCAGCAGTTCATACAGCAACCCCAACGTCTTTTTCTTGTTGTTCTTGGTCATGTAGGTGCTGTATTCCTGCAGCAGCATCAGATAAGTACGGATGCGCTGCAGGTTCTTCTCGCCCTTGGCATGCTCCATCAGCTGGTCAAAGGACTGATCGGTGGTGATGGTGCGCATCAAACGGATGGAACCGGAGAGCGTCATCTCGCACAATTTCTGCAATGCATCCTGCGCGGACAGCAGCGAAACATCCCGCTTATCGGGTGCTCGCAGCTGATCGTCATCCACCTCGGTGGGCACACCCATACTGCACAAAAGCCGCTCAAAATCGCGCAGCTTATCATACACCGTCTGGTAACGGCGCTGTTTCTCCGGCGTCATATCGTAGAGTTTGGAGAAGATCATCTCATACGCATCCTGCAGCGTATAGATACATATCTTCTCTTTCCCGTCCTCGCCGCGGATACCGCGAACACGAAAGTCCGCATAGATCAGCAGCAGAGATTCTACCGGCAAATTCTCAAATTCCAGATCCCACGTGGAGTGATTGGCGGACACATGGCCGATTTCTTCCATGTCGTGCTCGCTGAACCACTGCCAGGTATAGTAATAATGCAGATACGGGATCCGCCGCGCGTCATCGCCGCGGCAGCCAAACTTACCCAGATCATGGCCGAAAGCAGCAGCACTGACCAGTGGCAAGTCCACGGGAAGACCAGCTTTAGCAGCCATGATAGCCGTATGCAGTGCCACATTATGCACACCGATCGTATGGGAAGCCGGGTCAAAGGGGCGAACTTCACGGCTGATACGCATCAAGGGCAGCGCGTGCGCCTCCACGATGGCCTTGCGGAAGCGGGCGTGTTCCACCGCCACACGGCTGGTCTGCAGCGCAGACTCGTCGAAGCGCATCATGTCCGTCAGCGGATCGAACTGCGCCAGATTCCAGCCCATCAGCGCTTCCAGCAACCGCAGATAAGTTAGCTCATCATCCGTCAGATCACGACGGGGATGGTCAGTATCAGGGAACATATTGTCGCTGAGACGGTCGCACAGCTGCTCCAGCCAGCGCACAGCATCCACCGGTTTCTCCTGCATCATAGGAGCGTACAGAGCCAGCACCTTGCGGCACAAGGCACTGTCATGACCGGAGAGCTGATCCAGCTCAGCCAGCAATCCTTCGTTGTTCAGTATCGCCTCCGCGGTTGGTACTGTTTCACACAGTTCCCGCAGTACACGGCGGAGTTCTTCATTTTCTCGAATCATCATTCCCATTTTGCACCTCGCAAAACGTACTTTCTGCGCAGATACGCAGATAATTTTCCAGTTTCAATATACCACACTCTACTCTTGAACTCCAGTACCAGTTATAAGTTTTCCCAACTTTTTCCCGGCATAAAAGACAGCAGACCTGCCCGGTCTGCTGTCTTTGGATATGCCCTTTTTACCTTACCAGTAAGCGGACGATGGAATCCATGGTGGCGGTGAAGTTTGCTTTGGTTTTATGGCGCGAAACCGAAAAATCCTCCGCGCGGCGGTTGATGCTGAATACAGAAGTGACGCCTTCTGCATAAGCACCCTCTGCACCATTGTCAATGGCCCCCACCACCGCCACCACAGGCACATTCTGCTGCTTTGCGCGGCGGGCAACACCGATAACCACTTTCCCCCGCAGACTCTGGCCATCCAGCTGGCCTTCACCGGTGAAAACCAGATCGGTATCTGCCAGCAATTCATTAAAGCGCACGCAATCCAGCACCGTTTCGATGCCCGAGCGCAGCCCGCCGCCCAAAAAGGCAACGACACCGGCACCAAAAGCTCCGGCTGCACCGGCACCGGGGATAGCAGCGATATTGCGGCCGGTCTGCCGTTCCATCACCAATGCCAGCTGCTGCAGATTTACATCCAACTGCGCCACCATGGCAGTATCCGCGCCCTTTTGCGGTCCGAAAATGGCAGCGGCGCCCTGCGGGCCGTACATAGGATTATCGATATCGCACATGGCGGTCAGCGTGCAGTCGGCAAGCAGCCGCTCGGCCGCAGTCGTATCATAGGACACAATTTCGCCCATAGTGTCGCCGGTAGGAACAAAGGTCTCCCCTGCTGCGTTGAAAAAGCGCACACCCAGCGCTGCAGCGCAACCTGTACCGGCATCATTGGTACAACTGCCGCCAAGGCCTAAGACGATATGACGACAACCGCTTTTCACTGCATGGGCAATGATCTCACCCACGCCGTAAGTGGTGGTGCGGGAGGGATCTTTTCGCTCACCTACCATGGGTAATCCTGCTGCCTGCGCCATCTCCACAAAGGCGGTGTCGCCGTGCACGGCATAGTCTACCGTCACGCGCTCGCCCCAAGGGCCGGTGACTTCCACGCAGACGCGCTGCGCCTGCAATGCATGGACAAAACAATCCACCGTACCCTCGCCGCCATCGGCCACCGGAATGGTCAGCACGCGGCACGCCGGCAGGTGCTCTTTGATGACTTGCTCACCCAAATGGCAAAATTCCACGGCACTAAGCGAACCTTTGAAAGAGTCGGGGATCAAAATGCACTGTTTCATACTTGCTCTCCTTGGCAAAATGTTTCTTGCCATCAGTATACTTACTGCACGGATGCTTTGCAAGGCCCTCTTATTTCCCGGGACAAAAAGTAAAGCACGGCTGAGCCGTGCTTTACTTGATTTCTTAGAACAATCCGGTGATCTTGCCGGTTTCGTCCACGTCGATCTTCTCAGCGGCGGGGACTTTGGGCAGGCCGGGCATGGTCATGATGTCGCCGGTGAGGGCAACCAGGAAGCCGGCACCTGCGCTGACCTTCAGGTTACGCACCGTGACGGTGAAGCCGGAAGGAGCACCCAGCAGAGCGGGGTCATCGGAGAAGGAGTACTGGGTCTTAGCCATGCAGATGGGCAGATTGCCGAAGCCGTTCTCGGTCAGTTCCTTCATCTGCTTGCGGGCACCGGGAGTCAGTGCCACGCCGTCAGCATGGTAGATCTTCTTGGCAATGGCATTCAGCTTAGCCTCGATGCCATCTTCCACATCGTAAGCGAAGGTGAAGTTGGACTCCTGCTCGCACAGGCGAACCACTTCCTCGGCCAGAGCGATACCGCCCTCACCGCCCTTGGCCCACACCTCGCTCAAAGCGACGTTGACGCCCAATTCGCGGCACTTATCCTCCACCAGCTTCAGCTCGGCAGCGGTATCGGTGGGGAATGCGTTGATGGCTACCACGCAGGGCAGACCGTAGACCTGAGTGATGTTGCCCACATGCTGCAGCAGGTTGGGCAGACCCTCTTCCAGAGCTTCCAGATTCTCGTTGTTCAGCTCGGCCTTGGGCACACCGCCGTGGTTCTTCAGTGCGCGGACGGTAGCAACCACCACAACAGCGGCGGGAGTCAGACCGGCCAAACGGCACTTGATGTCCAAAAACTTCTCTGCACCCAGGTCGGCGCCGAAGCCCGCCTCGGTGACGCAGTAGTCAGAGAGCTTCAGAGCGATCTTGGTAGCCATGACGGAGTTGCAGCCATGGGCGATATTGGCGAAGGGACCGCCGTGGATGAAGGCGGGAGTGCCTTCCAGCGTCTGCACCAGATTGGGCTTGAGGGCATCCTTCAGCAGAGCCGCCATAGCACCCTCAGCCTTCAGGTCATGGGCAGTGACAGGCTTGCCGTCAAAGGTATAAGCCACCACCATGCGACCCAGACGTGCCTTCAGGTCGGGGATATCGGCGCTCAGGCACAGAACGGCCATGATCTCGCTGGCAACGGTGATATCGTAACCGTCCTCACGGGGCACACCCTGCATACGGCCGCCCAGACCGCAGACGATGTTACGCAGCTGACGGTCATTCATATCCACACAGCGCTTCCAAACGATGCGCTTGACGTCGATACCAAGGCTGTTGCCCTGCTGAATGTGGTTATCCAACATAGCAGCCAGCAGGTTATTGGCAGCGCCGATGGCATGGAAGTCACCGGTGAAGTGCAAATTGATGTCCTCCATGGGAACGACCTGCGCATAGCCGCCGCCGGCAGCGCCACCCTTGACGCCAAATACGGGGCCCAAAGAGGGTTCGCGCAGAGCCACCAGTGTATTCTTGCCCAGACGGCGCAGACCGTCGGCCAGACCCACGGTGGTGGTAGTCTTACCCTCACCGGCAGGGGTGGGGTTAATAGCGGTGACGAGGATCAGCTTACCGTCCTTGCGGTCGGTTTCGCGCAGCAGATTGTAGTCCACCTTGGCTTTATACTTGCCGTACAGCTCCAGATACTTTTCATCCACACCGGCCACTTTGGCAATCTCGGTGATGGGCTGCATGGTACAGGCCTGGGCGATCTCGATGTCGGTCTTGAATTCCATAATGTATTCCTCCGTTTTTTCTGTTGTGGCGTCCTTCCTGTAAAAACAAAAAAGGACGCACTACAATGTGTAGTACGCCCAGACGGTCGGCAATAGCGGTGTTCCGCAACTGTACTCCGTGTGGTCACTCCACTTCCGTCAGTCATACAGTCAATTTATTTATATCAAGATTGCAGGAGATTGTCAAGGGAGATTTGGAAAATGATTATGCAAATTGCACAGAAGGAAGATATAAAGAATCGAGCTCCGCTAGAGTGTCTCTATAGGCATAAGTTTTTTGAACCACTTGCCTGGCATGCGGTTTTCGGTATGCAAAAAACGAGGTCTGCGCTTTTAGGCACAGACCTCGTCCATAGGATTTAGAACAAACCGGTGATCTTGCCGGTTTCGGCCACATCGGCCACTTTGGCAATTTCGGTGATGGGCTACATCGTACAAGTCTGGGCGATCTCAAAATCGCTCTTGTACATGATAGTAGTCCTCCCTATCGAATTTTTACTTGAAATACTTCACGGCGCTGCGGAACATGCCCAGATCATAATTGCCGGGAACGTTCTGATACAGACCCTTGACGCAACGCTCGGCATGGCCCATCTTACCGAACACGCGGCCGTCGGGAGAGGTAATGCCCTCCACCGCCAACACGGAGCCATTGGGATTAAACAGAATGTCGGACGTGGCGTTGCCGTCCAGATCGGCGTACTGGGTAGCCACCTGACCGTTCTTTGCCAGCTGTGCTACCAGTTCGTCGCTGGCCAGGAAACGGCCTTCGCCATGGGAAATGGGCACATTGTACACGCCGCCCACTTCGGCTTCCTGCAGCCAGGGAGACAGGTTGGAAGCCACGCGCACACGTACGATGCGGGACTGGTGACGGGCGATCTTGTTGAAGGTAAGGGTGGGGCAATTCTCATCCATATCGCGGATGTCACCGTAGGGCACCAGACCCAGCTTGATCAGTGCCTGGAAACCGTTGCAGATGCCGCCCATCAGACCGTCGCGGTTGCCCAGCAGGTCACGCACGCCGTCGGCCACCGCGCCGTTACGGAAGAAGGCCGTAATGAACTTACCGCTGCCATCGGGCTCGTCGCCGCCGGAGAATCCGCCGGGCAGGAACACGATATTGGCCTGCTGCAGCTTCTTGGCGAAAGCCTCCACGCTCTCGGACACGGCAGCTGCGGTCAGGTTGCGGATGACGAAAATTTCGGGCTCGGCGCCGGCATCGCGGAAGGCGCGGGCCGTATCATACTCGCAGTTGGTGCCGGGGAACACGGGGATCAGCACGCGGGGCTTGGCCACCTTGATGGCGGGTGCAGCCTTGCAGCCTTCCGTGTAGCTGACGTTGGACACTTCATAGTCCTTGCCGGCACGGGTGGGATACACATCCTCCAGACGACCCTCGGAGATAGCCAGCAGCTTGCTCATGGCAACCTGCTCGCCGCCCAGCGTCAGGGCGCCGTCGTCAGTGGTATAGCCCAGAGTCACACCGATCTCATCCTCGGTCTCGATGATGAAGGAGCCAAAGGCAGGAGCAAAAATCTCATCCTTGCAGATACCATCGGCATAAGCAAAGCCCAGACCGTTACCCAGGCACATCTTAGCCACGGCATCGGCCACACCGGTACGGGTGGGGGTATACACAGCGGTCTTCTTGCAGGCATAGACCTTGTCGAAGCAGGCCTTCAGGCTCTCGGCGGTGGGCAGACCATCTTCGCCCAGTTCGGGGCGCAGCCATGCCACACGGCGGCCGGCGGCCTTGAACTCGCCGGAGACCACTTCATCCACCTTACCGGTGGTGACAGCGAAGGAAATCAGCGTAGGAGGCACATCCAGCTGCTCGAAAGAGCCGGACATAGAGTCCTTGCCGCCGATAGCAGCGATGCCCAGTTCCATCTGTGCGCGGTAAGCGCCCAGCAGAGCGGCCATGGGTTTGCCCCAGCGCTTGGCATCGGTGCGCAGGCGCTCGAAGTACTCCTGGAAGCTCAGGTAGACATCTTCGAACTTGGCACCGGCAGCCACCATCTTGCTGACAGATTCCACCACGGCCAGATAAGCACCGTGGTAGGGGCTCTTCTCGCTGATATAGGGATCGTAACCCCATGCCATGAAGGAGCAGTCATCGGTATGACCCTGCTCCACACTGACACGGTGGACCATGCACTGGGAGGGCGTCAACTGGTGCTTGCCGCCGAAGGGCATCATCACTGTGCCGGTACCGATGGTGGAGTCAAAACGCTCCACCAGACCGCGCTTGACGCAGCTGTTCAGGTCGGCAGACAGGCTTTCCATGCCAGCAGTAAAGCCATCATACTTCACAGCTTCATAGGTTTCGGGAGCAGCAACAGCCACATCGATATGCTTCTCAGCGCCGTTGGTATCCAGGAAAGCGCGGGAGAGATCCACGATGGTCTGGCCGTTCCAGCGCATCACCAGACGAGGCTCGGCGGTAACGCGGGCAATCAGTGTGGACTCCAGGTTCTCCGCATCGGCCAGTGCGGCAAAGCGCTGCGCATCCTCAGCGGCGACCACCACGGCCATACGCTCCTGAGACTCGGAGATGGCCAGTTCCGTGCCGTCCAGGCCCTCATACTTACGGGGCACGGCATTCAGGTCGATGTTCAGGCCGGCTGCCAGCTCACCAACGGCAACAGACACACCGCCAGCACCGAAGTCGTTGCAGCGCTTGATCATACGGCTGGCCTCGGGATTACGGAACAGACGCTGCAGCTTGCGCTCTTCAGGAGCGTTACCCTTCTGCACCTCTGCGCCGCAAGAGCTCAGGCTCTCCTCGGTATGAGCCTTGGAGGAGCCGGTGGCACCGCCGCAGCCGTCACGGCCGGTGCGGCCGCCCAGCAGAATCACCACATCGCCATCGGCAGGCACTTCGCGGCGTACATTGGCGGCGGGAGCGGCGGCAATGACAGCACCCACTTCCATACGCTTGGCAGCGTAGCCGGGGTGATAGATCTCATCCACCAAGCCGGTAGCCAGACCGATCTGGTTACCGTAGGAGGAGTAACCAGCAGCAGCCTTGGTCACGATGGTGCGCTGAGGCAGCTTGCCGGCGATGGTTTCAGAAACAGGAACGGTGGGATCGGCAGCACCGGTAACGCGCATAGCGGCGTAGACATAGCTGCGGCCGGACAGCGGGTCACGGATCGCACCGCCGATGCAGGTGGCGGCACCGCCGAAAGGCTCGATCTCGGTGGGATGGTTATGGGTCTCGTTCTTGAACAGCAGCAGCCAATCCTGCTCTTCACCGTCCACGGTGACCTTCATCTTCACAGTGCAGGCATTGATCTCTTCGCTCTCATCCAGCTTGGTTAGCTGACCGGACTTCTTCAGGGCCTTGGCAGCCAGCGTACCCAGATCCATCAGGCAGATGGGCTTGGTACGGCCCAGTTCCTTACGGGTATTGATGTAGGCATCCCAAGTCTTCTGAATCTCAGCGCTTTCGAAGGTAACGCTGTCGATGATGGTATTGAAGGTGGTGTGACGGCAGTGGTCAGACCAGTAAGTATCCAGCACGCGGATCTCGGTGATGGTAGGCTGACGACCCTCGCTACGGAAGTAGTCGCGGACCATACGGATATCGGCCAGGTCCATGGCCAAGCCCATGTCAGCAATCTTGGCCTGCAGGCCTGCCTCATCCAGTTCGGTGAAACCTTCCAGCGTTTCCACGGCCTCAGGAATGGTGTATTCCATATCCAGCGTGGCAGGCACTTCCAGTGCAGCCTCGCGGGATTCCACGGGGTTAATGACATGGTGCTTGATGGTTTCCACCTCGGCAGCGGTCATATTGCCCTGCAGCAGGTATACGCGGGCGCTGCGGACAGTGGGACGCTCGCACTGGGCAATCATCTGCACGCACTGAGCGGCGGAGTCGGCGCGCTGGTCAAACTGACCGGGCAGATACTCCACGGCGAACACCACGCCGTCATGGGCGGGCTGCTCAAAATACACATCGTCAGTCTGAGGCTCGGAGAACACGGTAGTAACGCAGGACTCAAACAGAGCCTTTTCAATGTGCTCCACATCGTAGCGGTTCAGTACGCGCACACCGGTGACAGAGCTGATGCCCAGAATACCATTGATCTCACCCAGCAGAGCGCGGCTCTCGTTGTCTACCTCGTGCTTTTTTTCTACATAAACTCTGTAAATCATTTATACCTCCAGGGCACGGCGGCCGATATCGCGGCGGTAAAACGCCTTTTCGAAAGAAATCTTCTCCACATCTTTGTAAGCCAGGGCAACAGCTTCGGCCAGCGTGTCCGCCGTAGCGGTAACGCCCAGCACGCGGCCGCCACTGGTGACCAGCCGATCATCTTTCAGCGCGGCACCGGCCACGAACACCTGTGCATTCAAGTCCTCGGGAATGGTGATGACATGGCCCTTCTCATAGGAGCCGGGATAGCCGCCGGAGGCCATGACCACGCAGCAGGCAGCACCGTCGGAGAACTCCACTTTCGTTTCTGCCAGCTTTTCGGCACTGACGGCTTGCATGATGGTCAGCAGGTCGCTCTTGAGCAGAGGCAGCACCACCTGCGTCTCGGGATCGCCGAAGCGGCAGTTATACTCGATGACTTTAGGACCATCCTTGGTGATCATCAAACCGAAGTACAGGCAGCCCTTGAAGGGACGGCCCTCGGCCTTCATAGCCTCGATAGTGGGCAGGAAGATCTCCTGCATGCAGCGCTCGGCAACTTCTTCCGTATAGAAGGGGTTGGGTGCGATGGTGCCCATACCGCCGGTGTTCAGGCCCTGATCGCCGTCCAGTGCACGCTTATGATCCATGGAGGATACCATGGGGATCACCACGTTGCCGTCGGTGAAGGACAGAACGGACACTTCGGGGCCTTCCAGGAACTCTTCCACCACGATCTGGGAGCCGCTGTCACCAAAGACGCGGTCACACATGATGGATTCCACGGCGGCCACGGCTTCTTCGCGCTGCATAGCGATGATGACGCCCTTACCCAGTGCCAGACCGTCGGCCTTAATGACCACGGGGATCTTGCAAGTCTCCACATAGGCCTTGGCATCCTCGGCCTTATCGAAAACCTCATAGGCGGCGGTGGGGATACCGTACTTCTTCATCAGATTTTTAGAAAAGACCTTGCTGCTCTCAATGACAGCAGCCTTCTTATCGGGGCCAAAGGCGGGAATGCCAATGGCATTAAGGGCATCCACAGCGCCCAGAGCCAGAGGATCGTCCGGGGCCACAATGGCGTAGTCGATCTTCTGCTCGGCGGCAAACTTCACGATGCCTTCGATATCCTTGGCACCGATATTGACGCACACAGCATCAGCAGCAATGCCGCCGTTACCGGGCAGGGCGTAAATGGTTTCCACTGCCGGATTTTCTTTGATTTTCTTAATGATCGTGTGCTCGCGGCCTCCGCCGCCCACAACCAGAATTTTCATAGCTTCCTCCTTGCGAATTGCGTTCGTAAGTGACTTCATTGAAAAACGAACCGAAGGGGGAGTTTTCGCTCCCCCTGTCGGGTGTTCTTAGTGGTGGAACAGGCGCATGCCGGTAAAGGCCATGGTGATGCCGTACTTATTGGCGGTGGCGATGACATTGTCGTCGCGGATGGATCCGCCGGGCTCAGCAATGTACTGCACACCGCTCTTGCGGGCACGCTCCACATTATCGCCGAAGGGGAAGAATGCATCGCTGCCCACGGTCACGCCGGACTGGGTGGCGATCCAGGCCTTCTTCTCCTCTGCCGTCAGCACTTCGGGCTTGACCTTGAAATACAGCTGCCAGGTGCCTTCGGCCAGTACATCTTCATACTCGTTGGAGGTATAGATGTCGATGGCATTATCGCGGTCGGGGCGGCGGATACCGTCCACAAACTGCAGAGACAATACCTTAGGATGCTGGCGCATATACCAGTTATCGGCCTTATCGCCTGCCAGACGGGTGCAGTGGATACGGCTCTGCTGGCCGGCACCAACGCCGATGGCCTGACCGTCCTTGACGTAGCAGACGGAGTTGGACTGGGTATACTTCAGGGTGATCAGCGCCACGATCATGTCGATCTTGGCCTGCTGGGGCAGGTCCTTGCAATCGGTAACGATGTTGCTCAGCAATTCTTCGTTGATCTTGAAATCGTTATGACCCTGCTCAAAGGTGATGCCGAATACGTCCTTGCACTCCTGATGAGCAGCAACATAATCGGGATCGATGCGGACCACATTGTAGCCGCCCTTCTTCTTGGTCTTGAGGATCTCCAGTGCTTCGTCGGTATAGCCGGGAGCGATGACGCCGTCAGACACCTCGGCCTGCAGATAGCGGGCAGTGGCAGCATCGCACACATCGGACAGGGCAGCCCAGTCACCGAAAGAGCACAGACGGTCGGCGCCGCGGGCGCGGATATAGGCGCAGGCGATGGGGCTCAGCTCGGCGGCAGGATCGACGAAATAGATCTTGCGGTCGGTCTCGCTCAGGGGCAGACCCACAGCGGCACCGGCGGGAGAAACGTGCTTAAAGGAGGCGGCGGAAGGCAAACCGGTAGCTTCCTTCAGCTCCTTGACCAGCTGCCAGGAGTTAAAGGCATCCAAAAAGTTGATGAAACCGGGACGGCCGTTGAGCACCTCGATAGGCAGCTCGCTGCCGTCTTTCATATAGATCTTGGCAGGCTTCTGATTGGGGTTGCAGCCATACTTCAGTTCAAATTCCTTCATGTTCAGCCCTCCAGATGTTTATTATAGATGGTCACCTTGCCGTTTACATTGGCATACAGGGAAACCTTGTTATCGCTGTTCAGCGCAGCCCACAGTTCATCGGCCTCGGGCATGGTGACTTCCATCGGCTCACCGGCGAAAGTGGGCAGCGGATTGCCGTCACCCTGATAGGTGCTGATGAAATAGCCCTTCCCCTCGTCGCAGCCTTCATAGCAGAAGAACTCACGCAGGCAGCGGCCATCCTTATGCTTCAGGATGGAGATATCAAAGCTGCCATCGTTATAGATCATGGCAGAGATGCGGGGGGTATAGTTGGGGTGATCGGGCTCATACTCACGCTTCATGAGGCCGGCCTTGAAATCGTCATAGTCGCGGATGGTATCAGTCTGGTCACCGTTGGTGACGATCAGGCCCTTTTCCACGCAGCGGACGGGATGATAAATGATCAGGCTGGGGTCGCTCAACTTGGCGGGGTCGTATGCCTCGGTGCGGATACCGTCCTCGGTCTCTACGAACACACGGTTGCGGCTGTTCTCGCTGCGGCCCATGATAAAGTAGTAAACGCGGTCCTTACCCACCACGATACCGCGGCCGGGATAGGAGGTCTCTTTCAGAAAAGTCAACAGGTCAGTCATGCCAGTATCTCCTTTGCAACTTTTTCAATAGCGCGGGGCAACAGGATCCATTCGGCCTGCTCCATCACCCGGCGCTGCAGGATCTCGGGGGTATCTTCCGGCTGGATCTCCACCGCCTTCTGGTAAATGATCTCGCCGCCGTCAGGCACTTCATTGACGAAGTGGACTGTAGCGCCGGTGACCTTTACACCCTTTGCAAGAGCGGCCTCATGCACATGCAGACCATACATACCCTTGCCGCAGAAAGACGGGATCAGCGAGGGGTGGACATTGAGGATACGCTTGTCCCAACGGGCGGTAAACTCCGCAGACAAGATGCGCATATAACCGGCCAGCACGATCAGTTCGATGCCGTGCTCTTCCAGCGTGCGCTGGATCTCCGCCTCGTTGCGCAGCACCACACCGGGCACACCGTGCTTTTCGGCACGCTGCAGCGCATAGGCATCAGCGCTGCTGGAAACCACCAGCGCCACTTCGGCGCTGCGGATCACATCACCCTGTGCATCAAGGATCGCCTGCAAATTGGTGCCGCCGCCGGAAACGAAAACGGCTACCTTTACCATAGCTTGACCCCCTCGCCCTCTTCGCAGACACCCAGCACATACGCATCGGGGATCAGCTTAAGGGCAGTATCCACATCGGCACTGTCCATCACAACGCACATGCCCACGCCCATGTTATAGGTGTTGAACATATCGCGCTCGGGCACATTGCCGGCCTCAGCGATCTTGTGGAAGATCTCGGGGATACGGACGTTCTTCTTTTCAATGCTGGCGCAGATACCGTCGGGCAGAGCACGGGGAATGTTCTCATAGAAGCCGCCGCCGGTGATATGGGCACAGGCCTTGATTTTGATCTGCTCATTGAGCGCCAGAATATCTTTAACATAGATGCGGGTAGGAACCAGCAGTTCTGCGCCCAGAGGGCCGGCAAGCTGCTCTTCGGTAAATACCTTGCGCACCAGAGAGAAACCGTTGGAGTGCACGCCGCTGGAGGGGATAGCCACGATCACATCGCCGGCCTTGACGGTGCTCTTATCGAACATCTTCTCCTTATCCACGATACCCACAGCAAAGCCGGCCAGGTCGTACTCATCCTCGGGCATCAGGCCGGGATGCTCGGCAGTTTCGCCGCCGATCAGTGCCGCGCCGGACTGCACGCAGCCCTCTGCCACACCGCTGACGATCTCAGCGATCTTCTCGGGGACATTCTTGCCGCAGGCAATATAGTCCAGGAAAAACAGGGGCTTGGCACCGCAGCAGATGATGTCGTTGACGCACATGGCAACGGCGTCAATTCCGATGGTGTCGTGCTTATCCTGCAGATAAGCCAGTTTTACTTTCGTACCGCAGCCATCCGTGCCGGAAACCAACACAGGCTCCTTCATGCCGGCCAAATCCAGCAGGAACGAACCGCCGAAACCACCGATGGTATCGATGGCGCCGGAAGTCTTGGTGCGGGCGATATGCTTCTTCATCAGTTCCACTGCCTGATAACCGGCGGTGATATCCACACCGGCTGCAGCGTAGGAGGCGGAGTAGCTCTTGCTCATGTCACTTCTCGCTTTCTCAATATATTTCTCTAAATTATTCCTTACCGGTCCAGCAGTAGGTGCAGACCTTGCAGCGGTCGATGCCGATGGAATCCAACAGGCCGTCCAGACTCTGGAACCCCATGGAGTCGAAGCCGAACTTATCGCAGATGGCCTGGAGCATCTTCTTGCCGCGCTCTGTATTGCGGTTGGTATACTCTTCGATATATTTCATGCCTTCTTCGCCTTCCAGCTCCACAATGATACGACGCACCAGAAGATCCATCTCCGACTTATTGCGGGAGAAGTTCAGGTATTTGCAGCTATAGGCCAAAGGCGGGCAGGCGCAGCGCATATGCACTTCCTTGGCACCGCTGTCGCGTAAAAAGTCCACCGTTTCACCCAGCTGGGTGCCGCGGACCACAGAGTCGTCCACCAGCAGCAGTTTCTTATCGCGGATCAGCTCAGGCACAGGAATCTGCTTCATTTCAGCCACCTGATTGCGCAGGCTCTGGTTGCTGCCCATAAAGGAACGGGCCCAAGTGGGGGTATACTTCACAAAAGGACGGCCAAAGGGCTTGTGACTGGCGTTGGCGTAGCCGATGGCGTGGGGAATGCCGGAATCGGGCATACCGGCCACAATATCCACATCGGGCATCAGCCCATCTCTCATATCGTCCAGTGCCATGATCTCGCCGTTGCGGCAGCGCATCACTTCCACGTTGCTGCCTTCGTAGTTGGAGTTGGGATAGCCGTAGTAGCTCCACAGGAAGCCACAGATACGCATCTCGTCTGCTGCAGGAGAGAGGGTCTTCCAGCCTTCAGCCGTAACCTCCACAATCTCGCGGGGACCCAGTTCATAGGCATCTTCATAGCCCAGCTTATGGTAAGCGAAGGACTCAAAGGAAATGCAGCAGCCTTCCTCACTCTGGCCGATCAGCATGGGCAGGCGCCCCATCTTATCGCGGGCAGCAATGATCTTGTCACCCTGCAGAATAATAATCGTGGCGGTGCCTTCGATCAGATCCTGGGCATGCAGAATGCCCTCCACCAGAGAATCTTTTTGGTTAATCAGCGCTGCCACCAACTCCGTGCTGTTGACAGAACCGGAGCTCATGGCCATGAACTGATGACCGTGGTCGGAAAAATACTCCTCCACCAGCTGCTCGGCATTGTTGATCAAGCCCACCATGGCGATGGCATAAAGGCCCAGATGGGAGCGCACCAACAGAGGCTGAGGATCACTGGCGCTGATGCAGCCGATACCGCTGCAGCCGCGGAAGTCAGGCAGATCCTTGGCAAACTTGGTGCGGAAAGGCGTCGTCTCAATATTGTGGATCTGACGCTGATAACCATCATTGCTGTCGTAGATCAACATTCCGCCGCGGCGGGTGCCCAGATGAGAATGGTAGTCTACGCCAAAGAACACATCACTAACGATGTCGCGGTTCGCAACCGCTCCGAAAAAGCCACCCATTATGCAAAGAACAGGCCGTTGAGGGTCATAGGATCGATATACTCGCCGTTCTTATAAACGCGCATATTGCCGGAGGCGATCTCATCGATCAGCATGACATTACCGTCGGCATCATAGCCGAACTCAAACTTGATATCGTACAGATCCAGGCCCTTTTCTTTCAGGTCATCGGCCACGATCTTCGTGATCTTCTGGGTCATATCCTTCAGATCATCATACTGCTTGGCGGTCATCACGCCCAGATCCACCAGACCGTCCTTGGTGACCAGCGGGTCGCCCTTTTCGTCGTTCTTAAAGGTGGTTTCCACGTAAGCGGGCAGATCCTGACCCAGCTCGCAGTAATCGCTGTAACGGCGGTAGAAGGAACCCACAGCCTTATAGCGGCAAATGACTTCCAGACCCTTACCGAACACCTTGGCGGCCTTGACTTCCATGGTGGTATCGGCCAGATTGGCGGACACATAGTGAGTCAGGATGCCGGCGGCATTGATCTTCTCAAAGAAATAGATGGACATGCGCAGATTCACATCGCCCACACCCTCGATGGTCAGGCCGACGCTATTCTCGCCCGGATCAAACACGCCGTCCTTGCCGGTGCAGTCATCCTTAAACTTCAGCAGGCAGTTGCCGTTTTCCAGAGCGTAAACATTCTTGGTCTTGCCGGTGTACATCAGTTTCATAAATTTTTCCTCCTGATTATTAAAACACGTTTGGTTGATACTTACTGGTATTTGGTACGCAGCTCGGCATCCTTGGCCAGTACTGCGGCAGTTTCTTTTGCGCGGGCGTCGGCCAGCTTCTGCGCCAATCCCTCGTCCGTGACGGCCAGAATTTCAATGGCCAGCAGTGCCGCGTTCTTCGCT
The DNA here is from genome assembly GCA_015067975.1 of Oscillospiraceae bacterium. Classification (GTDB taxonomy): domain Bacteria; phylum Bacillota; class Clostridia; order Oscillospirales; family Oscillospiraceae; genus Vescimonas. Next base: position 99,582 of record SVLK01000003.1, read on the forward strand.
CCGTCAATGGCCACGGTGGCCACAGGGATACCGGAGGGCATCATCACGGTGGACAACAGCGCATCCATGCCGTCCAGATTGGTGGACTTGCAGGGAATGCCGATCACCGGCAGCGTAGTATTGGCAGCCAGTGCGCCAGCCAGATGGGCTGCCATACCGGCAGCGGCAATTAAAACAGAAAACCCGCTCTGACGCGCAGAGGCAGCAAAATCCCTTGCTTCCTCCGGACACCGATGAGCGGACAACACACGTACCTCCACAGGAACACCAAATTCCTGCAGCACTTTGATTCCTTTTTCTACGATGGGCATATCGCTGTAGCTGCCCATGACAATTCCGACTTTCATTCGCTTGCCTCCTTAGAAAAGTAAAAAGACAGACCGACCTGCTGGAGGTTCAGTCTGCCCAGGCGGTCGGCATATCCCCTATGCGATTCCCTCGTGGTGACCCACTTCCGCCAGTAGCCGCATAGTTTCTCATGATAGCTTTATTATATTCGTCGCGACTTTTTTCGTCAATGCCGAAAATGCACAATATTATACCTTGTTTTGATAGCTGCGTTCAGTTTTTTTTATGGCTCACCCGTTTGCCATTACCTATGGTTGAATCTGTCAAAAATGAACGTCAAAATCTGCGTATATTTTCCATTTTAGGTGTTGGCGAACGGCACTTTGCGTGTTATACTTTCATAAATACTTATGTATTACCGGATGTTTCATTTTCCGGGGGAAGTGAAATTTCCTTTAAAATCTGTATGTGAGGTGTCGCGCCATGGCTTATTTCTTCTCTGAACCGTCCCATACCTTTAACGAGTATCTGCTGGTTCCCGGTTATTCTTCCAGCGAGTGCATCCCGGCTGCCGTTTCTCTGGAAACGCCTCTGGTCCGCTATCGCAAAGGTGAGCAGCCTGCTCTGTCTTTGAAGATCCCCATGATCTCTGCCATCATGCAGTCCGTCTCCGGTGAGAGACTGGCCATCGCATTGGCCCGCGAAGGCGGCGTGTCCTTCATCTACGGCTCTCAGAGCATCGAGAGCGAAGCCGCCATGGTAGCCGCTGTCAAGCGCTACAAGGCCGGCTTTGTGGAGAGCAACTCCAACATCACCCCCGACAAGACTCTGGCAGACATTCTGGAGTTGAAGGAAAAGACCGGTCACTCCACCGTGGCTGTCACCGATGACGGCACTTCCCACGGCAAGCTGCTGGGTATCGTCACCGGCCGCGATTACCGCGTCAGCCGTATGTCCATGGATGAGAAGGTTTCCTCCTTCATGACTCCTTTGGAAAAGCTGATCACCGCCCCTGAAGGCACTTCCCTGAAAGTGGCCAATGATATTATCTGGGACCACAAGCTCAATGCACTGCCCATCGTGGACAGTGAGGGCCAGCTGTGCTCCTTCGTATTCCGCAAGGACTATGAGAACCACAAGAGCAATCCTCTGGAAATGCTGGATGCCCACAAGCGTTATGTGGTAGGCGCCGGTATCAACACCCGCGACTATGCCGAGCGCGTGCCTGCTCTGGTGGAAGCCGGTGCTGACGTGCTGTGCATCGACTCTTCCGAAGGCTTCTCCGAATGGCAAAAGCTGACCATCGAATGGATCCGCGAGCATTACGGTGAAGATGTCAAGGTAGGCGCCGGCAACGTGGTAGATCGCGAAGGCTTCCGTTTCCTGGCCGACTGCGGCGCCGACTTCATCAAGGTCGGTATCGGCGGCGGCTCCATCTGCATCACCCGCGAAACCAAGGGTATCGGCCGTGGTCAGGCTACCGCTCTGATCGAGGTTTGTAAGGCCCGTGATGAGTATTTCGAGGAAACCGGTATTTATGTGCCCGTCTGCTCCGACGGCGGCATCGTGCATGACCATCACATCACGCTGGCACTGGCCATGGGTGCCGACTTCGTGATGTTGGGCCGCTACTTCGCCCGTTTCGATGAGAGCCCCACCGCCAAGGTCAATGTGGGCGGAACCATCATGAAGGAGTACTGGGGCGAAGGCTCCAGCCGCGCCCGCAACTGGCAGCGCTACGACATGGGCGGCGCCAAGAAGCTGAGCTTCGAAGAAGGCGTGGATTCCTACGTTCCCTATGCCGGTCATCTGGCAGACGGTGTAGCCACCACGCTGGCCAAGGTTCGTTCCACTATGTGCAACTGCGGTGCTCTGACTATCCCCGAACTGCAGCGCAAGGCCCGTTTGACGCTGGTGTCCTCCGTGTCCATCGTGGAAGGCGGCGCACACGACGTGGTGCTGCGCGCCTCTAAACAGGAAGTATAAGTATATACACCAATCCCCGGTCTGCCACAGGCCGGGGATTGATTTTAGCTATGATTGCAATATGAAGCAGGATATGGTATCTTAAAGTTAATATAATCAATGATTGGAGTACTGTTATGGATAAAAAGCAAGCATGGATCCAGCTGGTGGAGGAAAAGTCCCAGCACTATCTGAATCTGAACGACGGCGGCTTTGACGAGATGATGCACGTACATCTGGCACGCTGCAACTATGAGGAGAAGTCCGTCACCTATGCCTTCCCTACCCAGAAATGGCAGATCAACGAAAAAGGCGGCATTCACGGCGGCGCCATCGCCGGCATGTTTGATACCGCATTCGGCGTCGTGGCCAATTTCACCGCCGGTGAAAACGAGGCAACCACCACCGACATGACTATCTCCTTCCTGCGGGGTGTAGACTACGGCATGGATCTGGAACTGACGGTTTATATCGTCAAGGCAGGCCGCAGCCTGATCCGTCAGCGCGCAGAGCTGACCGATGCCGCCACCGGTAAACTGCTGGCCACCGCCAGCGGCAGCTGGATGCCTCTGTAAAATAAACTTTTTCTTAGGATGTTACTATGGGTCTTTTTGATAGATTGAATACCCCTGTGTTTTATGCAGATAACAGCACTGCAGCTGCGCAATTAGAAGAACTGGAGGCACTCCAATCCAAAGCAACCGGCGAAACCGCATCTCTCATCGAGAGCGAAATCAAAAATGTGCGTGCCGGAATCTCCGGTGAAAAGCAAATTCGCTATGAACTAGAAAACAGCCATCTGCCCATGTATGTGCTTCACGATATTTATCTTGAACACAACGGGCTTACCGCACAGATTGATTATTTAATTATTACGCGCCGTCATATTTTCGTTATTGAATGCAAGAATTTGTTTGGAAATATCGAAATTAATAATACCGGCGATTTTATCCGTACTATCCCCGACGGAAAAAGAACAAAACGTGAAGGAATCTACTCCCCAATCACGCAAAACAGGCGTCACCTGGAGTTAATTAAACAAATTCGAGCCGAAGAAAAAAGTGTTCTTACCAAATTTCTTTTCGAGAAATCATTTTATAATACTTACAACCCAATTGTTGTTTTGGCCAACCCCAAAACTGTTCTTCTCGCCAAATATGCGAAAAAAGAGGTGCGTGAGCAGGTCATTCGCGCGGATCAGTTGGTATCCTATATCCGCCGGGTAGACGCTTCCTCTGATTCCTTGCCGATGAGCGATAAAGAGATGGAAGAGTTGGCCGCTTTTTTTGCCGGAGCGCACAAAGAAAACAAAACTGATTATCTTGAGAAGTTTCGCAAGCTGGTTGCAGATTCCGAAGTTCCCGAGGAACCCCAGGAAACACAGCAGTCCACAGGTTTGGTATGCCCTAAATGTGGTGCCCCCATGGTTAAAAGAATTGCCAAAAAGGGCATCAACGCAGGAAATGAGTTTTGGGGCTGCTCCCGCTATCCAAGTTGTCGTTGTATTGTTAACACTACTGAATAGCAAAAGGTCGTGCATCGAACGATGCACGACCTTTTGATGTACTTTTCAGGCAACCAGCCACTTGTACTTCTCCACGCTGTACAGCGGGATGAAGGGAACCATGATGGGCACGGTTTTCACATACTGCTGATACTCGGGATCATTACCATAGTTCTTGTTCTGGCGCAGTTCCAGACGGCGGGCGCCGGAGAACATGACGAAAATGATACCCACATAGCCGATGGCCACCACCAGCCACTGCCAGCCGCTGACAGCACCGATACCGCTGATCAGCACGCCGGTCCAGAAAGTCATCTCGCCCAGATAGTTGGGGCAGCGGACGATGCGGTACAGACCCGTATCCACAAAGCGCTTGGGATTGATCTTCTTGGCAGCGTTCTTTTGCAGGTCGGCCACAGACTCAAAGGACACACCGAACAGCATCACGGCAGCGCCCACATAGGTCCATACATTGGTGCCGCTGCCATTGAACAGGCGATAGAATACGGCAGAAACCTGCGTAGCATACAGCAGCGCACAGGTGACCCAAATGGCGATCTTGACACCGAAAGGCACCGTATTACCATCCTTGATCTCACCGGTCATATTCTTCTTATAAGAGCTGCTCTTCAGTTCGCGAATGGCCAGATAACCGCCCAAACGCAGGCCGTAGAGAATGAACAGCACACAGCAAATAATGGTGCCGGCACTCAGCGTTTCACCGTAGAGCAGCAGCATCAACAGGCCTTCACCGGCAATGGAGAAGCCGTAACCGAGGGAGATGAACCAGACGTAATTTTTAAAACCGATAGAACTGATGACCATAGCGGCAGCAAACAGCAGCCAGATCGTTCCGGGCAAAACAGGCATATGCGTTTCCTCCTGATAACAAATAATGTTGTATTTTACAACACTATTTCTGCCTGCACAAGGAGGGTATGTTCATAAAAACACAGCAGCCGGACTGCTCTGTCCGGCTGCTGCGCTGATTCTTCTAACTCTGTTTTTCCCGTTTTCCTCCGTCAGCGCGGATCGTTAACACATGGCAGCTGCCCTGTCCCAGTACTGCTTCTATGCCGCTGCGGAACGAATTCAGCAAATCCAGCGGCACAAAGGCCTGTACCGTACCGGCAAAACCACCGCCGTGGACACGGTAAGCGCCGCGGCCTTGCAGCAGCGTATCACACAGCGCCAACGCTACTGCCACTGCCTGTTGCTGCACCGCACCGGCAGGCGTAATGTTCTGCAGATACATCCACGAGCTGCGGCCGGACTCTTTGACCAGTTCCAAAAAGGCATCAAAGTCACCGGAACGCAGAGCCTGCGCCTGCAGTTCCACACGTTCATTCTCCGCATACACATGCATGGCACGCAAAATGGCGCGGTCCGGCACATTGCCGCGCAGACGGGGCAGTGCAGTATAAAACTCACTTCGGGGAATCTGACGCAGTACTTCTTTGCCGAAAAAGGCGCAGATTTCCCGCAATTCTTCCGTAATGGCCGCGTACTCTCCCGTCAATTCTGCATGGTCTGCGCCGGTATCGATGATACAAAGGGCATGACCGGCTGCAGCAAAATCAAAGTCGATGCGCTCCACCACCGGGCAGGAGGGATAGGCAAAGTCGATCATCACCATGCCGCCCACCGCCGAGGCCATCTGATCCATCAAACCGCAGGGTTTACCGAAATAGACGTTTTCGGCGTACTGGCCAATGCGGGCGACCTCTGCCGGTGCGAGGGAAGCATCAAAAAAGAGATGGTTGAGAATGGTGCCCATCAGTACCTCAAAAGCCGCCGAAGAGCTCAAACCGCTGCCGGGCAGTACCGTGGAGTGTACTTTTGCCTCGAAGCCCTGTACTTTAGCGCCTCGGCGCACAAATTCCGCGGCGATTCCACGTACCAGCGCTGCCGTGGTATTCTTCTCTTCCTCGCGCAGTTCCAAATCGTCCAGATGTACCTCTACCGGTGCATAGCCGTCCGACACAACGCGAATCACATCGCTGCCGTTCAGCGTCACCTCCGCCGTGGTTTCCAGATCTACTGCCGCTGCCAGTACGCAGCCGCGCTGATGGTCTGTATGATTGCCGCCGATTTCTGTGCGTCCCGGCGCAGAAAAGCGATAAATTGTCTGCGTAAGTGCCGCCATATTGCCGCCTCCTGTGGTCAAGGTTCTTCCACATTGTTGAAGATCTCAATGCCAAAGATCTCAACGATCGTTCCTTCGATAAAGTCTTCCGGTGCGTTGATATCCGGATTCAGCCGATGTACATCCTGCACGCTGTACAAAATAGCTTTGTACTCCACTGTGCCACCGTCTTTATACCGCAGCGGCACGGGAAAGAGCAGCACTGCCGCAACCAATACCGCTGCTACCGCCAGCAATCGACTTTTCACGTAATTCACGCCCTTTCTGCATTTTTGGAAATTATACCATTCCCATCGGCAATTGGCAAGATTGGTGCGGAGGAACCGGCGGGCGCTCTTTTTCTCACTTAAATTGATACAAAAATCGACATCTGTCTTGTTTGTTTGAAAAAACGGTGGTAGAATCAAACCGTTGAGTCCAAACCAACACTATTAAGAAAGGTATTTGAGAGAGATGTTAGAGAAGCTGTTCAAGTTGTCCGAACACGGAACCAATCCCAAAACGGAAATCATGGCCGGTGTTACCACCTTTATGACCATGGCTTACATTTTGGCCGTAAACCCCAGCATTTTGTCCGCCGCCGGCATGGATCCCACCGCAATTCTGCTGGCTACTGCCATCGCCTCCTTCATCGCTACCTGCTGCATGGCCTTTTGGGCCAACCTGCCCTTTGCTCTGTCCGCCGGTATGGGTCTGAACGCCTATCTGGCCTACACCGTGGTGCTGGGTTACGGCTATAGCTGGCAGCTGGCACTGCTGGCCGTGTTTGTAGAAGGCCTGATCTTCATTGCCCTGTCCCTGACCAACGTACGTGAAGCCATCTTCAATGCGATCCCCCTGACCCTCAAGCGCGGTGTATCCGTCGGTATCGGTCTGTTCATCGCTTTCATTGGTCTGCAAAACTCCGGTCTGTGCGTTGACTCTTCCACACTGGTGACCATCACCAGTTTCACCGAGAATTTCAGCACCCACGGCATCTGCGCTCTGCTGGCGCTGGTGGGACTGCTGATTACGGCTGTGCTGCATATTCGCGGCGTGAAAGGCTCTATTCTGATCGGTATTGTTGCCACTTGGCTGCTGGGCATGCTGTGCCAGCTGGTGGGCATTTATGTTCCCGCCCCCGATGCGGGTTTCTACTCCCTGTTCCCCGCCGGTATCATTTCCGCCGACTTCTCCAAGCTGGGCGAGACCTTCGGCCAATGCTTCAAGGTGGACTTTGGCAGCATCAAGCTGCTGGATTTTCTGGTGGTGATCTTTGCATTCCTGTTTGTTGACCTGTTTGATACGCTGGGCACCCTGATCGGTGTTGCTACCAAGGCCGACATGCTGGATAAAGAAGGCCATCTGCCCGGAATCAAGCCCGCACTGATGGCTGACTCCATCGGCACCTCCGTAGGCGCCGTTCTGGGCACCTCCACCGTGACTACTTTCGTGGAGTCCGCTGCCGGCGTGGCAGCAGGCGGCCGCACCGGTCTGACCGCTCTGGTCACCGGCGTTCTGTTCCTGCTGAGCACCCTGTTCGCTCCTCTGTTCACCGCCATCCCCTCTTTCGCTACGGCTCCTGCACTGATCATGGTCGGTTTCCTGATGGTCAGCTCCGTGACGGAGATCCGCTTCGACGATGACAATCTCACTGAGGCCATCCCCGCCTACATCGCCATCATTGCTATGCCTCTGTTCTACTCTATCTCCGAGGGTATCAGCCTGGGCATCATCTCCTATGTGGTGCTGAATGTCTGCACCGGCAAGGCCAAGCAGGTCAAGCCGCTGGTGTATATTCTGGCGCTGCTGTTCGTACTTAAGTACATCTTCCTGTAATCTATATACAGACAAGGCTGCCTGCTCGTATTGAGCAGGCAGCTTTTTTATCGGTTGAGGATCCAGACCCCGAAGTTCAAATAGGCAGCAAAGGTGACCCAAAGTAAATACGGCAGCTGCAGCCACGCTGCCAGCGGGTCGGTTTTGCGGAATGTCAGGATCATCAGCAAAATCAGCATCCACAACACCAACAGCCACAGCAACGCAAAGCTGAAAGCCTGCAGATTGAAGAAAATGATGCTCCAGAAAAAGTTGAAAAAAAGCTGCAAAAAGAATATACGCAGGCCGCGTGTGCGTGTCAGAGAAGGCGGCGCCATATAGATCCGCGCGGCACCGATGCCCATCAGCGCAAAGAGAATGCCCCACACAATGGGAAAAACGATTCCCGGCGGCGAGAGGGGCGGCTGGCGTATCGTAGCTTGGTAGATTTTACTTCCTTCGCGGGTCAGCCAGCCGGACAGCGCACCTACCGCTTCGGTCAGCAAAATCCAAATTGCATATGTTTTCCATACAGATTTCTTCATTGCATATCACCCGATGTAGCATATGCAGCGGGTCCAGTAGTCATACATCCAGCTTATTGCTTTATCTTTCTCAGGCCCCATACGCCTGCTATAATAAGCAGGAATCCTATTGCAATCGCAATAATAACGCTGCCTGCGCCAACCGTTCCGGACAGCATAATTACAGTTGGGCCATCAGCTCCTCCAATCACACCTACCGAATCCGGTGTCGGCACGCTAAATACAGCGCCGATCATCCTTGTTGCTGCTGCGCTTAACATAACCAATGCGCCAATCGCAACCGCTGCAATGGATAATGCTTTCTGCATTGTTATACTCCTTTATCAGTTTCCGATTTATTGAATTAATCATAGCATAAAACAATGATTTTTTAAACATAGAATAACCTCTTCTGTCAGGTAGATAGACGAATCAAACGTGCTTCGCACCTGAAGAGCGCGGTTCGCTGAGGGTAATATAAGTCAAAAGAGGCCTATCCCCAACGGGAATAGGCCTCTTTTGGTACGCCCGACTGGATTCGAACCAGCGACCTTCAGAGTCGGAGTCTGACACTCTATCCAACTGAGCTACGGGCGCGTATGAAGTTACGTTTTTTACAGACGGCTGGTTTATTATAACAACTTACCTTTTCAAAGTAAAGGAAATTTTTTCGAAAAGATTGTTAAAAAAGTTGACAAGTTGTCTGTCGTGATGTAAAATACCTTATAGATAATAAATGTTTTGATGAATGACACCTGGCAGGCGTTGCCTGCTTCTTATTATTTTGTGAAGGACGATTGACGACTTATGAAAAAGCAGAAAATTTCGGATGCTGTCATCCACCGTCTGCCCCGTTATTATCGCTACTTGGACGACCTGCACAACAAAGGTGTGGTGCGCATCTCTTCCAACTCCCTGGGCAGCAGAATGGATATTACTGCATCTCAGATTCGCCAGGACCTGAGCTGTTTCGGCGAATTCGGTCAGCAGGGTTATGGTTACAATGTGGCGGAGCTCCGCGCGGAAATCGGACACATTCTGGGCATTGACAACGGTCACCGTTTGATTGTCATCGGTGCAGGCCACTTGGGCCACGCACTGCTGCAGAACTTTGACTTTGCAAAAGTGGGTTTCCAAATCGACTCGGCATTTGACGTTTCCCCCGATCTGATCGGCACCACCATCCGCGACATCACCATTCACTCTATGGACGAGCTGGACAGCTATGTGGAGCAGTACCGCCCCGACGTGGCTGTACTGACAGTACCTCAGAGCGTGGCGCAGCCTTTGGCTGACCGGTTGATCGATTTGGGAATTCGCGGTTTCTGGAACTTTACCAACGTGGAACTGTCTACTCATGTTCCCGGTGTCTTTTTCGAAAACGTGCACTTTGTGGACACGCTGCTGACGCTGAGCTACCGGATTTCCAGAAACTGAAGCACCATATCCCCTCAGGCGCATACCATGGAATGAGGCCAATGGCCCACATTTCATAGGAGGTTGCGTTATGTGTAATAATTCCTGGGGCGGCGGCAACTGCTGCTGGATCATCATTGCTATCATCATCCTGTTCCTGTTCTGCGGTAACGGCGGCAGCTGCGGCTGCGGTACTTCTGTGCAGAACACCGGTTGCGGCTGCGGCTGCTAACAGCTGGCTCTACTGTCCCCCATCGAAAGATGGGGGACTTTTCACTTGCTGCGATTTGCTCTCTTGTGATATACTGGCTATCAGTGAGGTATGCGCTATGAAACTGCAGGATTTCCGAGAAAAATTTAAAAACCATATTCCCACCTTACAGGGCATCCGCGGCTGCTATGCGGTGCTGGTTCCGCTGGTGGAGCTGAACGGACAGCTGCATCTGCTCTACGAGGTACGCTCGGCTAAGCTGCGCCATCATGCGGCGGAAGTCTGCTTCCCCGGCGGAAAGATGGAAGATGGCGAAACGGCGACCGAGTGTGCGCTGCGCGAAACGCAGGAGGAGTTGGGCATTGCACCCCAATATATCGAAATTCTGGGTGAGTTGGACTTTCTCCATCTGCGTTCCGAAGGGTTGATGTATCCGGTATTGGCGCATCTGGATGCCGCTGCGCTGGACAGTCTGTGCTACAACAAGGATGAGGTAGAAAACACCTTCCTTGTACCACTGGACTTTCTGTGTGAGCATCGGCCGAAAATTTATCACTATGAGTTGAAGCCGATTGTAGACGACGATTTCCCTTACGAATTGGTAAATGCACAGCCGGCCTATCGCTGGAGTCCGGGACATCTGGAAGTTCCGGTCTATGAAGGGTTGCCCTATCCTCTGTGGGGTTTGACGGCGCGTATCACCTATTGGCTGGTGCACAACATGGTAGATTGATCCAAGCACGCAAAAGACACGGCGATGCCGTGTCTTTTTTCTTTGAAATTGGGCAAACTGGAGTATCTGCTATAAAACTACCGGAATGGGATGCAGAATCTCCAACGAATCCGGTGTGACACGGCAGTTGACTGCCACCACCTGTACCCCAGTGGCGGCCGCTTCACGCAGGGCCTCGCCAAAGGCAGGGTGGGTCACATCGTTGGGAGCAAAGTCCAATACGTTCTCCATCTGGACTATGAAAACAGCACTGGCCTTATGGCCCTCTTCTACCGCACGCATCAGCTCGCGCAGGTGCTTGATGCCGCGTTCCGTAGGAGCATCGGGAAAACGGGCATGTCCGTTCTCCTCCAGCGTGACACCTTTCACTTCCACCAGATGCAGTCCCTGCGGTGTCTCCAAACAGAAATCCAGCCGCGACTGCCCATATGTATACTCAGCGCGCAGAGCGGTCATCTCCGGTTCCAACTGCGAAGCCCATTGGTAAAATACCCGATTGGGCGCTTGCGCATCCATGTTGATCAGCTGCGCACCCTTACGCACGGCAATCAGGTCGTAAAGCGTCTTTCGCTGTGGATTATTTCCCCGTTCCAGCCACACCTCTGCCCCCGGAAGCAGCAGCTCACGGCAGCGGCCCGTGTTCTTCACATGGCAGACTACCTCTTCCCCGTCCAGCAGCACGTGGGCGATAAACCGGTTAGGTCGTGCTAAAAAAGTTGCTTTTACAACCTCACGATAACGCATAATTTCTCACCTCGAGATTATTTTATCATATTTTAAACTTTCCCGAAACATTTTTTTATATTTTTTCTACCACTTAGGCAAAAATTGCCAAGATAAAGCGCCAAATTCTCAGCAAAGTTACAATTTTAACAAAGTTGATAAACTCTGGATTGTATTCTTACCAAACGTTTGGTACAATATCTACAATATCTCATATTGGGAGGGATTCAAGTAATGGAGTATTCCAACCTGTTCGTATGCCTGATGGGTATAGGAACGGTCTTTGTCGGACTGATCAGCCTTGTGCTTCTGGTTTCTGCCATGAGCGCTATCATGCGTAAGAAGCAGAATGCTGCCCCGGTTGACGCCGTTGCAGCACCTGTGCAGGAACAGCCGGATCAAAGCAAGAAGCCGGAAATTATGGCCGCCATCGCCGCCGCTATCGCTGACGACATGGGCACCGATGTTTCCGCTATTCGTATCGTATCGATCAAGAAAGTTTAATCTCTGGAGGGTATTGAAAAATGAAAAAGTATAGAGTCAATGTAAACGGCAACGTTTATGAAGTAGAACTGGAAGAGATCACCGGCGCTGCTGCCGCTCCCGTGGCTGCTGCTCCCGCTGCTCCCGTAGCTGCACCTGCCGCTCCTGTGGCTGCTGCTCCTGCCGGCGGTGAAAAGGTCACTGCTCCTATGCCCGGCAACATCCTGTCTGTGAATGTTGCTGCCGGTGACACCGTCAAGCGCGGTCAGGTTCTGCTGATTCTGGAAGCTATGAAGATGGAGAACGAGATTATGGCTCCCTGCGACGGCACTATCGCCTCCGTCCATACCAGCAAGGGCAGTGCTGTGGAGTCCGGCGCTCTGCTGTGCGTCATCCAGTAATGGAGGAACGCTGAATGGAAGCTATTTTGAATTTTGCCAACAGCACCGGTTTTGCCCAGTTCTTTACGGGCGAAAACTGGAAGTGCCTGGTGATGATCGTTATCGCCTGCGTACTGCTGTTTTTGGGTATCGTGAAAAAGTTCGAGCCGCTGCTGCTGGTTCCTATCGCTTTCGGCATGCTGGTAACCAACCTGCCCGGTGCCAACATGTTCCACGAGATCCTGTATGCCGGTGGCCACATCCACTGGGATCTGTTTGGCGGAGCACCTGTTACCGCCGAGTTTCTGAGTGAGATGGCTGCGGCCGGCGTGGCACAGGATGTGCTGGCCAGTGTTGCCGTGGGCGACACCATCTCTGTCGGTCTCATTGATGTGCTGTATCTGGGCGTGAAGCTGGGTATCTATCCCTGCCTGATCTTCATGGGCGTGGGCGCTATGACCGACTTCGCTCCTCTGATCGCCAACCCCAAGAGCCTGCTGCTGGGTGCTGCTGCACAGGTCGGCATCTTCCTGGCCTATGTGGGTGCCCGCTATCTGGGCTTTGATCCCCTGGAGGCTTCTTCTATCGGCATCATTGGCGGCGCTGACGGTCCTACCGCTATTTTCGTCACCGCTATGCTGGCTCCTGCGCTGCTGGGGCCCATCGCCGTGTCGGCTTACTCCTACATGGCACTGGTACCTGTGATTCAGCCGCCCATCATGAAGCTGCTGACCACAGAGAAAGAACGCAAGATCACCATGAAGCCTCTGCGCGAGGTTTCCAAGAGTGAAAAGATCGTCTTCCCCATCGTTGTCACTATCTTCGTAGCACTGCTGGTGCCCTCCGCCGCTCCGCTGATCGCCTGCCTGATGCTGGGTAACCTGTTCAAGGAGTGCGGCGTCACCGACCGTCTGAGCAAGACCGTCCAGAACGAACTGATGAACATCGTCACCGTCTTCCTGGGTGTTTCCGTCGGCGCTACCGCCACCGGCACCACCTTCCTGTCCGGCAAGACGCTGGGCATCATGGCTATGGGTATCGTGGCATTTGCCTGCGGTACTGCAGGTGGCGTGCTGCTGGCCAAGTTTATGAACCTGTTCCTGAAAGAAAAGATCAATCCCCTCATCGGCTCTGCCGGTGTGTCCGCAGTTCCCATGGCCGCCCGCGTTTCCCAGAAGGTGGGTCAGGAGGCCAATCCCGGCAACTTCCTGCTGATGCACGCCATGGGCCCCAACGTGGCAGGCGTGATCGGCTCTGCAATCGCCGCAGGTGTGCTGATCTCCCTGTTCGGTTAATGGAAGCGAGGTATCATCTATGGAATTTCTGTCTAACAAACCCCTGCTGATCACCGATACCATCCTGCGTGATGCCCATCAGTCTCAGGCTGCCACCCGCATGACCATTGAAGACATGATGCCCGCACTGGAAGTATTGGATTCTATCGGCTACTACTCTCTGGAGTGCTGGGGCGGCGCTACCTTCGACTCCTGCATGCGTTTCCTCAACGAAGATCCGTGGGAGCGCCTGCGCAAGCTGAAGCGAGGTCTCCCCAACACCAAACTGCAGATGCTGTTCCGTGGCCAGAACATTCTGGGCTACAAGCACTATGCTGACGACGTGGTGGATGCTTTCTGCCGCAAGTCCATTGAGAACGGTATCGACATCATCCGTATTTTCGACGCACTCAACGATGTGCGCAATCTGGAGCAGGCCATCAAGTCCACCAAGAAGTACGGTGGTCAGGTGGAAGCTACTCTGTCCTACACCATCTCCCCCATTCACAACGAAGCATACTTCGTGAAGCTGGCTAAGGAGCTGGAGCAGATGGGTGCTGATACCATCTGCGTCAAGGACATGGCCAACCTGCTGCTGCCTATGGATGCCTATTCCCTGATTAAGGCGCTGAAGGAGTCCGTCTCCGTGCCCATCCACCTGCACACCCACAACACCACCGGTACCGGCGATATGACCTACCTGATGGCCGCCTACGCCGGTGTGGACATCGTAGATACCGCTCTGTCTCCTCTGGCCAACGGTACGGCACAGCCCGCTACCGAGTCTCTGGTGGCAACGCTGGGCGGCACGGTGCGTGACACAGGTCTCGACTTGAACAAAATGTCCGAGGCTGCTGTCCACTTCCGCAAGATCGCACAGCGCCTCAAGGAGGCCGGTTCTCTCGATCCCAAGGTGCTGAACGTAGACACTAACACGCTGCTCTATCAGGTCCCCGGCGGCATGCTCTCCAACCTGATCTCTCAGCTGAAGCAGGCCGGCAAGGAAGACAAGTACTACGACGTGCTGGCGGAGATCCCCCGCGTCCGTCAGGACTTCGGCTATCCTCCCTTGGTCACTCCCTCCAGTCAGATCGTCGGTACGCAGGCCGTGATGAATATCATCATGGGCGAGCGCTACAAGGTATTCCCCAAAGAGTCCAAAGCCATGCTGAAGGGTGAATACGGCTCTCTGCCCGGCAAGGTGAATGAAGAAGTACGCGCCAAGGCCGGTATCGCTCCGGAAGATGTGATCACCTGCCGCCCCGCAGATTTGCTCTCTCCCGAGCTGGATAAGTATCGCGAGGAATTCAAGGACATCGCCAAGAGCGACGAGGACGTGCTGAGTCTGGCTCTGTTCCCTCAGGTGGCACCCAAGTTCCTGGATCGCCGCGATCATCCCGAGAAGTACGAAGAAGCTGCAGCATCCGCTGCCGCTCCTGCAGCGCCTGCCAAGGTCGCCGATCCCAACGCCGTTCACGAGCTGAACGTGCAGGTCGCCCCCAACGTGCTGGCCAATCTGTAACTCATCTGAAAAGGAGACTGTCGCTTGGCAGTCTCCTTTTTCGTTGCAATTACCACAGACGCATCGTATTTCGTTATGCTATACTATTTATAACATAGAAATGAAAGGAGAGGTCATATGTCTGCTGTCCATTTGAATAAAGAATCTTTCGCTCAACTGTTGGCGAGCGAAAAGCCGGCGCTGGTGGAATTCTGGGCACCTTGGTGCGGTCATTGCCGCGATCTGGAAGGCGCATTTGACCAAATCGCCCAGGAGTATGCCGATCGGCTGGCGATCGGAAAAATCAACATCGATGATTATCCGCAGCTGACGCAGCAATACTTTATTGAGTATGTACCTACGCTGATGCTTTTTTCCGAGGGCAGCGTGGTGGATTTTGTGATTTCCCCCGGCTCTCGTGATGCCATTGCGCAGTTCATCGATGAAAGACTGTAAGGAGCGCATTTTATGCCATATCTGATTTCTTTTCTGGAAGGCATCATTACATTTATCTCCCCTTGCCTGCTGCCAATGCTCCCGATTTACCTGACCTATTTCGCAGGTGGCGGTGAGCGAACGACAGCCAAGACTCTACGCGGTGCGTCAGGGTTTGTGCTGGGTTTTACGCTGGTCTTTACCGCCATGGGTGCACTGGCCGGTACACTGGGCAGCTTTCTCAATGCCCATCAAACGGCGCTGAATATTATCTCCGGATTGATCGTGATTTTCTTCGGTCTTAACTATCTGGGTGTGCTGCAGCTGCGGCTGTTTCAGGGCAGCGCGCATTCTATGGAGAATCGCCAGTTGGGATTCTTCTCGGCAATGCTCTTTGGCATGGTGTTCTCCATTGGTTGGACACCGTGTGTCGGCGCTTTTCTCGGCTCAGCCTTGCTATTGGCTTCACAGCAGGCCCATTTCCTACAGGGCGTGATCATGCTGCTGCTCTACTCGTTGGGTCTGGGTATCCCATTTGTACTAAGCGCGATTTTGATTGACCAGCTGAAGTCTGCATTCCAGTGGATCAAGCAGCACTACCAGACTATTAACCGGATCTGCGGCTGTTTCTTGATTCTGGTAGGTATCCTGATGGCTACCGGCTTTCTGGGACGCTTTTTGACTATGCTCTCCTGAGAGGTGTATGATGGGTAAGAAAAAACTTCTTCTCGTACTTTCCACTGCCTTCGTTCTTCTGTTGATCGTTGCAGGTATCCTGTATCAATCTTTGCTGAAGAATCACGAGGGGGACAATTTAGGCTCCTCTGACAGTAGCGAAAATACGCAGCAATCAGATCCGATTCCTGCCCCGGATTTCGTGGTGTTTGACGTCGAGGGCAACCGTGTCATCCTTTCGGACTTCCGCGGAAAACCGGTAGTAGTGAACTTCTGGGCCAGTTGGTGCGGTCCATGCAAAATGGAGATGCCCGACTTTGAAACGCTATACCAGCGCATGGGAGATGAGATTCATTTCCTCATGGTCAACATGACCGACGGTTCTCAAGAAACGTTGGAAACGGCCTCCACCTTTATTGCCGATTCCGGATATACGTTCCCTGTGTATTATGACACGGAATTCAGCGCTGCCATCAGTTACGGTGTCAGATCGCTGCCCACCACCTATTTTATTGACGCCGACGGCTATGCCGTGGCACAGGCGCTCAGTGCTATTGATGAGGCTACCATTTTGCGCGGTATCGATATGATCAGATCTTAAAGAAAACCTCGGAACGATTACACGTTCCGAGGTTTTTACCATGCATTTTCCCAGCCGAGTGTGTTTTGTACGGCATTGTAATGAATCTCCGTTGCCACAGGAACGGTCCATGTTTCTCCCCCACGGCTTATCCGTAGCGATACTGTCCATGTGGATGCAGACACCGGAAAGGCGAGTTCGCCTTCAAAAACGCCAGCAACACTATCCAGCTTGACAGGCTTTGGTGCTCCGCCTATCGGTGTTTCCGGCGTGATCAGCAACTCATATGTATCATTCCTCGAAATCTTGTCAGGAATGATTTTATAGCGTAACATATTGCCATTACTGGAATAGAAAGTACTTCCTATGATTTTTATCTGTTCAGCCATAGAACCCTTATTCTCAATTTCTCTAAGGTTCATCACTTGCAGCAATAATAATGCTGCAATTATCGTTAGCACAGCACAAATGATGATCCAACAATTATGCTTTCGCTTTTGAACGGGTTTAACAATTGTATTTACGACCTCTTGCCGCCCACACAAATGATCTAAAGATACGTCAAGTACATCCGCCAGTGAGAGCAATTTATTCAAGTCAGGTGTTGCTTCTCCCACTTCCCATTTGCTGACAGCCTGACGCGAAACACCAATTCGCTCTGCCAACATTTCTTGGCTCAAGCCTTGTGTTTTTCGCAGTTCCAAAAGTCTTTCGGAGAATCCCATCGTAGCACCCCTTTCGTATGTCGTTGGATTATAACTTGATTATAATAGAATCACTCCCCAAACACTACCAGTTTCACCTTGAATTTACGCAACCAACGGTTGCAAACCGTTTTTTACGTGGAAATATAAAGAAAGAGGACGTTCTTTCGAACGTCCTCTTTGTGTTGGCGTTACCTATTTTCCCGAGCGCGTCGGCCTGCCAAGTATCATAGGCAGATACGCGCTTAACTGACCTGTCACGGCGATGGGATCCATCCCGAACTCCGTGACATAAAAGAAAGAGGACGTTCTTTCGAACGTCCTCTTGTGTTGGCGTTACCTATTTTCCCAGGCCGTCTCCAGCCAAGTATCGTGGGCAGAAGCGAGCTTAACTTCCGTGTTCGGGATGGGAACGGGTGGACCCTCGCCCTAATCAACACCAACTATCTTGCAGCCTGCTCTCGCAGACACAAGCCTA
>SVLK01000046.1 GCA_015067975.1 Oscillospiraceae bacterium
GAAGAACTGCCATTCGGTACCATCGAACATATTGATGCCCTCGGCGGTGTTCTTGACGGCATGGGAATGCACCACATCCAGCAGAACCCGCAGGCCCAGCTTATGTGCCTTATTGACCAGATATTTCAGATCTTCCGGTTTGCCGAACCAGCTGGAAGCGGCGTAGAAATTGGCCACCTGATAGCCGAAGCTGCCGTAATAGGGGTGCTCCATGATCGCCATCAGCTGAATGGCGTTGTAACCCGCCTTTTTGATGCGGGGCAGCACATAGTCGGCGAATTCCCGATAGGTACCCACCTTGCCGTCTTCCTGGGCCATACCTACATGTGCCTCGTAGATGTACAGGGACTGGGCGGCTTTGAAGTCCTGGTCGGTCCAGTTAAAGGTTTTCCAGTTATCCACAACCTCAGCGCACCAGGTGACGGTTTCCTTGTCCTGCACTACCCGACGGGCGTACAGAGGAATGTGCTCCGTGCGGGTCATGTTGGCGTCCACCACCGTCTTGACCTTGCAGCCGTCCCAAAGGGCGTCGTTGCCCTCCAAAACCAGTTCCCACACGCCGTTTTCCAGACGGTTCAGGGGATGGCTTGTCTGATTCCAGCCGTTGAAATCGCCGGTCAGATAGAGCTGATAGGCGCTGGGAGCCCATTCGCGATAAACCCAGTAGCCGTCCATATGGATGATACCAAAATAGTGGTGAGCCTGGGCAAAGTCTTTCAGTGTGCCGCCATCACCAAGAAGACGATTTTTGGTGTTGTGGTAAAGATCCATGCGCAGGTCGATGTCATGAGCAAAGGACTTCAGTTGGGGATTCAGTTCCAGAATTCGATACATCATGTCACCCTCTCAAATTTTCAAAAGTAGTTTCTCCGTATGGGAGAAGCGGTACAGATACCGCCAAAGTTTTGTTATTTCTTATCTTTTTTATTATAACATACAACATTCACCTTGCAACAGCGAGAAATAGGGGAGTTTGTCGGAAAAGATGCAAAAGGACGGAAATTTCAGAAAAGGAAGACGGAGTGTGTCCGGAGCAAAGGTCGACAGCATCATGTTGGCCGCCAAAGGTGGTGCTTTACAGCGAAAAAAGAGAAAGAAACGGCCTGAACGAGGCAAGGAAACGAGAAAAAGGAACCTGCTTTCTGCGTTTTGTGCATTTTTTTGCATGCAAGTTTTATGAGAAATCATGCATTTCCGCAGAAAACGTTTTTGTGCGACGGTTCTTGCATTCTGGGTGCTTTTTAGAGGGTGAAATTTGCAAGATACCGGTGAGATCATGCAAAAACGGCTGTTTTTGCAAGTCGGCTTTCGTCAACCATACAAAAATGCAGGATATCTCCCGTTTTTGCGATCTTCTGTCTTGCAAATTTTTTCACCTGTGCTACACTCAAACTATAAAAAATCAGAATGAAGATTCTTTTATGAATACCAAGACGGAGGTTTCATTATGGTTGAAGTGATTAAAAAAGGTGCTTATTTCAATAACGGAGAAATCCTCTGGGCGGAAAACGCTTCCGGGGCAGAATCCCCCGATGCGGCTCGGGAAAAAACCATCGCTTACTCCATCCTGCGCGCTCACGACAAGGGAACCGATCCCAAGAAAATGCGCATCAAGTTTGACGCTCTGATCTCCCACGATATTACCTTCGTGGGCATCATCCAGACGGCCAAGGCTTCCGGCCTGACCAAGTTCCCCATCCCCTACGCCATGACCAACTGCCACAACAGTCTTTGCGCAGTGGGTGGCACTATTAATGAGGATGACCACGCTTTCGGCCTCTCTGCCGCCCGGAAATACGGCGGTATCTATGTGCCCCCCAATCAGGGTGTCATCCATCAGTATGCCCGTGAGAAGCTGGCCGGCTGCGGCAAGATGATCCTGGGCAGCGACTCCCATACCCGCTACGGTGCTTACGGCTGTATGGGCGTGGGCGAAGGCGGCGGCGAACTGGTGAAGCAGCTGCTGGAGAACACCTATGATGTGGCTGCACCCCAGGTAGTCATGGTCTATCTGGACGGTAAGCCCCGTAAGGGCGTTGGCCCCCAGGACGTGGCCATTGCTCTGGTTGCCGCTACGTTCCCTAACGGCGACGTGAAGAATAAGGTTCTGGAATTTGTCGGCCCCGGCGTGAAGGAACTGTCCGCTGACTTCCGTATCGGTATTGATGTTATGACCACGGAAACCAGCTGCCTCACTTCTGTCTGGGAGACGGATGAAACCATCCGGGCCTATTATGAGAATATCGGCCGTCCGGAGGATTTCCGTGAACTGAAACCCCAAGAGGGCGCCTACTACGACAGTGTCGTGAAGATCGACCTGAGCCGTGTAGAGTGCATGATCGCGCTGCCCTTCCACCCCTCCATCGCCTATACCATCCATGAGCTGCAGGCTGACCCCGAAGGTATTTTTGCCAAGGTGGAGGCTGACTGCAACAAGCAGCTGGGTGGCAAGGTGTCCATGGACCTGCGCCGGAACATTGTGGACGGCAAGGTAACCTGCGACCAGGGTGTGATCGTGGGCTGCTCCGGCGGTATGTATGAAAACATCGTGGAAGCTGCCGCAATTCTGAAGGGCCAGAGCATCGGCAACGGCTACTTTGATATGAGCGTCTATCCCTCCTCCACGCCTATCAGTCTGGCTGTGACCAAGAATGGTACCGCTGCCACACTGATGGAAGCCGGTTGTGTCATGAAACCCGCTTTCTGCGGCCCTTGCTTCGGCGCCGGCGATACCCCCGCCAACAATGCGTTGTCCATCCGGCATGCTACCCGTAACTTCGCCAACCGCGAGGGCAGCAAGCCCGGCAACGGCCAAATTTCCGCAGTGGCTCTGATGGATGCTCGCTCTATTGCCGCTACCGCTGCCAACGGCGGCGTGCTGACGGCTGCTACCGATATTGACTATGAACTGCCCACCGCAGAGGAATTGACCTATGTCTATGACGGCGGCGTCTATGACAAGCGCTGCTATGATGGCTTCGGCAAGCCCATGGCAGAGGAACCGCTGCGCTATGGCCCCAACATCAAGGACTGGCCCAAGATGCCCAGACTGGAAGAGGACCTGCTGGTGAAGCTGTGCGCGGTCATCCACGATCCTGTGACCACCACCGACGAACTGATTCCCTCCGGCGAAACCAGTTCCTACCGTTCCAATCCCATTGGCCTGAGTGAATTTGCTCTCAGCCGCCGTGTGCCGGAGTATGTGGAACGCAGCAAGGCTGTGCGTGCGCTGGAAGAGGAGCGGCAGCAAGGCAGTGTTCCCGCAGAGGTCAGCGAGGTGCTGGCCAAGGTGGGCGGCGATGCTGCAAAGACCACCGTGGGTTCCTGCGTGTTCGCCAGAAAACCC
>SVLK01000047.1 GCA_015067975.1 Oscillospiraceae bacterium
ACTGCCTCCTTTAGTATTTGAGCGGTTGGCGAACCTGCTCTATTTTACTATTGGAGGCATTTCTTTTCCATCTATAAGCATTTATACCCCCGGCATAGCCGGGGGTTATCTGTCTCTAAAGAGCCAACATAAAAGCGAGGCTCTTGTGAGCCTCGCTTTTTCATTTAGATTTTCAAGTCACATGCCATGCTCATGACGGCGCGGCCGCCAATGAGCACTTTGGGTGCACCCTCTTCCACCAGCAATCGACTGCGGATCTCGGAGGGACGATTCATGTGTTCGCCCTGTACGAACACGTTTTCCTCCCCTTCTTTGACCAACTGCTCCAGCCACAGATAATAGGTCAGCGCACCATTGGATGTGCCGGTGGCACACTCCTCCGGAATATCATAGAGCGGTGCATAATTACTGCAATAGGCCGTGCAGGTATCTCCCACGCAGAACATATGCACACCTGTCACATCGTAGCGACGGGACAATTCCGTCACTGCACGCTCGTTTTGCACAGCACGCATCAACGTATCATGATCGCGCACCGGCATCATAATATCGGCCAGACCGGTAGAAACGATTTTAGGTACCAGTTCTTCCGGACGGTCAGCCTCTTTCAAGCCATAGGCCTCGTAGAGTTCTGCCCAGTTCCTTTCTTCCAGCACGCGCAGCAGCTGCGGCGGAGCCATATCCATCCAGACAGTATCGCCGCTAACGCGGATCTGCAGCTGAGCGGCACGGGTATGGGCGGTAAATGTACCGTCATCAATACGGTCGGTCTGCCGCAGCAAGGCAAATGAAGCAATGGTGGCATGGCCACACAGGTCCACTTCTCCTGCCGGCGTAAAATAGCGTAATGTTACACTACCATCTGTTTCCTGACGGATGAAAGCCGTTTCCGAGTGTTTGAATTCCGCAGCGATCTGCTGCATTTCACCAGCGGTCAGCTCCCTGTCCGGTAACACCACACCGGCCTGATTACCGCCAAAGACATTGGCAGAAAAAGCGTCCATGACATAAGCTTCCATAGCAGTACCTCCTGTATCATTTCTTAGTCTTTATTATAGATGAAATATCGCTATGATTCAACTAAAATACGTAAAAAGTACCCCGACTTTATCAGTCGGGGTACTTTTCATAGAAGAATTAGTCGATCATGCTCTTCAGGTTCTCAGCGACGGCGATGGGGGCAGCGGTAGCAGCCTTCACGTCCTCGACAGTGAACTCGGGGTTGATCTCGGTCATCAGCAGACCATCGGGAGTGACTTCCAGAACGCACATCTCGGTGATGATCTTATTGACGCAGTGGGAAGCGGTCAGGGGCAGACGGCACTTCTCAAAGATCTTGGGGTTACCCTTGGCAGTATGCTCCATGCAGATGATGCACTTCTTAGCGCCAGTGCACAGGTCCATAGCGCCGCCCATACCGGGCATCTTCTTGCCGGGGATGATCCAGTTAGCCAGAGAGCCTTCAGCATCGACTTCCAGAGCGCCCAGGAAGCAAGCGTCCACATGGCCGCCGCGGATCAGGCCGAAGTTGGTGGCGGAATCGGTGAAAGAACCGTCGAAAGCCACGCTGGCGGGAGCGCCGCCGGCATCGGTCACATGGTAGGGCAGATAGTTATCGTCACCGGGCTTGGGGTTAGCACCGGCACCAACGATACCCAGCTCAGCATGGATGATCAGCTCAACGCCCTCAGGCAGGTAAGCGGGGATCAGGGTGGGCAGGCCAATACCCAGATTGACCACGTCGCCGTCCTTCAGTTCCTTAGCGCAACGCTTGGCAATAAAGCCTTTAATCAAGCTCTTATCCATTACTTCTTTTCTCCTTCCACGATATAGTTGACGCAGATGCCGGGAGTATGGACATTCTCGGGCTCGATTTCGCCAACGGGAACCACATACTCGGTCTCAGCGATGACCAGATCAGCAGCGGTGGCCATCACAGGGTTAAAGTTACGCATGGTACCCTTGTACCAGCAGTTGCCGACCTCGTCGCACTTGTAGGTGCCCAGCAGAGCCACATCGGCGTGCAGGGGAGCCATCAGCAGATACTGCTTGCCATTGATTTCCTTCTTACCCATGCAGAAGGGGCTGTCCTCAACCAGCGTATCCACACCGGTGGGAGTCAGCACGCCGCCCAGGCCTGCGCCGGCAGCGCGGATCATCTCAGCCAGAGTGCCCTGGGGAACCAGGTTCACTTCCAGAGTGCCTTCCTGATTCTGCTGGCCGACCTCGGGAGTCATACCAACGTGGGTAGCGATGACACGCTTGACCTGCTTATTGTGGATCAGCTCAGCGATGCCGTAGAACTCCTCACCGTTGGGGCCTACTGCACGAGCCATATCGTTAGCGATCAGAGTAAAACCGCCCTTACCGGAAGCAACCAGTTCCTTCACGATTGCTCTGGCCTGGCCGCAAGCCAGGAAGCCGCCGCACATAATAGTGGCGCCTTCGGGAATCATTGCCGCTGCCTCTTTGGCAGTGATCACAGGTTTCTTTGCCATTTCTGTTCCTCCTTGTTGTTGTCGTTCTCAAAGAAAATAGAATTGTTTCTATTTTAACAAAAACATCATAGCATGACTGTTTGCAAAATGCAAGAGAACTCCATTCAAACTCTCATTTTTTTCCTTAAAATTCTACACCGATGCGGGCGTTCAGGCCCTCATCAAAAGGATGGCGAATCTTGGTCATACGGGTGATATAGTCGCACAGCGGCTCCACACAGGGAGTGGGTGCGCGGCCGGTCATCACCACTTCCAGATCCTCCGGTCGGTTTTTCAAAAACTCTGCCAGTTCCGCATCGTCCAGCATGCCCAGCGATACGGCATCCAGCACCTCGTCCATTACCAGCAACTTTGCATCGGTTTCCTTCACCGCTGCTACTGTGTCGCGGAAATGTTGCTGTACCTGTGCGCGACACACCTTCTTCTCTTCCTCGTTCATCTGGAAGACAAACTTGATCGTAGCACAAGGTGCTTCCACAATATGGTAACCCGGTAAAGTGCGTAATACCTTCAGTTCACCGCTGTTACTGCCCTTTAAAAACTGGCTGAGAACCACATTCCAACCGTGACCGATGGAACGGACGCTCAGGCCCATGGCCGCCGTGGTCTTACCTTTTCCGTCGCCGCAATAGACATGGATCTTTGCTTTGCCCATGAAGTTTCTCCTTTCCTTTCACAGGCCAAACGGCCATGAAGTATTCCTCCATGGCCGCTTGGATTGTGCAGTTGAATCTTACTTCATGCCGCGCTTGACCATCTCGGTCACAGCGAAGCTGGCCACGTCGTCACCGTACTTACCGGCGCCGAAGCCGGCATCATAGCCCAGCTCC
>SVLK01000048.1 GCA_015067975.1 Oscillospiraceae bacterium
CCGGAAATGGGTACCCATACCGTGACCTTTGGCCGCGAGGTCTACATTGACGCCGAGGACTTCATGGAGGTTCCTGCCAAGAAGTTCCAGCGCATGTATCCCGGCTTTGAGGTTCGCCTCAAGGGCGCGTACATCGTCAAGTGCGAAGGCTGCACCAAGGATGAGGACGGCAACATTGTGGAAGTGCAGTGCACTGTCGACTTCGATTCCGCCTCCGGCACGCCCGGCGCTGACCGCAAGATCAAGGGAAAGGTGCTGCACTGGGTATCCGCTGCGGATGCTGTGCCCTTCGAAGCCCGTCTTTACGAGCCCCTGCTGGCGGATGAAGGCGAAGCGGCTGAAGAAACCGCCGAAGAGCCCGTTGTGGAAGAAATCGTGGACGTTGAAGAAGAGGCCGATGCGGAGGAGGACGCCCTGACCCGCAAGGATTATGACTTCCTCAAGCAGCTCAACCCCAACAGCCTTACCATTCTCAACGGCTTTGTGGAGCCCTGCGTGCTGGACAGCGCCCCCGGAACCACCTACCAGTTCCTGCGCACCGGCTACTTCTGCAAGGATCCCGATTCCACCGCTGAAAAGCCCGTGTTCAACCGCACGGTCGGCCTGCGCGACACCTTCGCCAAGCAGGTCAAAAAGTAAAATGTCATTCTGCCGCCCCGTGTGGATGCACGGGGCGGTTTTTTAAATTCTGCACAGAGGCTTTTTGACTGGTTTTTGCGCGCTGATTCTGCTATACTGAAGTCACCACCACTGAGAGGGGAAAAAGCAAATGATTGATCTGAAGAAAAAGAAACTGTTCCTGCTGGACATGGATGGCACCATCTATCTGGGTGACCAACTCTTTGACGGCACCATCGATTTCCTCAACAAGGTGAAGGAACGGGGCGGCAAGTACCTGTTTGTGACCAACAACTCCTCGCGCAGCGTGAACGCCTATGTGCAGCGCCTGTGCGGCATGGGCATCGAGTCCACTGCGGACGACTTCCTCACCTCAGTGGATGCGCTGATCTGGTATCTGCGCGGCAACGGCTTTGAGGACAAACTGCTCTATGCTTCCGGCACCAGAACCTTCCGCGAGCAGCTCAGCGAGGCGGGCTTCCGCATCACCGATACGCTGGTGGACGGCATCGGCGCGCTGATCAGCGGCTTTGATACCGAGCTCACCTTCCAGAAGCTGGAGGACTCCTGCAAGCTGCTGCTTGGCAACAGCGAACTGCCGTGGATCGCCACCAACCCCGACTGGGTGTGTCCCACC
Source organism: Oscillospiraceae bacterium (assembly GCA_015067975.1). Taxonomy (GTDB): domain Bacteria; phylum Bacillota; class Clostridia; order Oscillospirales; family Oscillospiraceae; genus Vescimonas. The sequence goes on from SVLK01000048.1 coordinate 1,256, forward strand.
TCCTACGGCTCCGTGCCGGACTGCGGCTCGGTTTGCGAAATGCTCTACCGCGCCACCGGCCGCAGGCCCAAGTTCATCGGCAAGCCGCAGCCGGAGATGGCGCTGCTCTCCATGGAGCGCTACGGCTATACGCCTGAGGAAACCATGCTGGTGGGCGACCGCATCTATACCGATATCGCCTGCGGCGTGAACGCCGGCATCGATACCGCCTTCGTGCTCTCCGGCGAGGGAACGGTGGCGGATATTGAGGAATTCAACATTCATCCGTCCCAGACATACGAGAATATTCGTCAAATCTTTAACGAGATGGATTGAACAAATTGGCGAAACTCCAGCCAGATTATCATTGACAAAGCTGGTGGATTACGTTAAACTGCTAGTAAGGGAAATCTGCTGGTCATGGCAGATTCGACAAAAACTAAAGGAGAGACCACCATGAAAAAGATCCTGGCTCTGATTCTTGTGCTGTCCCTGACCCTGTCCATGGGAATCGCCTTTGCTGACGAAGCGGACGATTACTACCTCGAGATTAAGTTCTCCAACGTGTTCCAGCCCACTGAATGGAACTACAAGGCTTCCCAGAAGCTGGCTGACATGATCACCGAGCGCACCGAAGGCCACATCTCCGTGACCTACTACGGCCAGAACGAACTGGACTGCTACGGCGACTCCGTGACCCAGGCTGCCAACGGCTCCCTGTGGATGGGTCTGGAAGAGCCCTCCCTGTTCGCTGACTATGTTGGCGACGCCGCCGTGCTGATCGGCCCCATGCTCTACAGCAGCGACGAAGAGTACAACTACGTGATGGAATCCGACATCGTCAAGGACGTTATCGCCCGTCTGGCTGAGGAGAACATCCACATTCTGGACACCCACTACTCCTTCGGCTTCCGCTCTGTCGTCACCAACCGCGACATCTACAAGCCCGAAGATCTGGACGGCGTGAAGCTGCGCGCCACCTCTTCCGCCATGTTCTCCAAGACCGTTGAGTGCCTGGGCGCGATCCCCACTCCCATGTCTTTCACCGAGTGCCTCTCCGCCATCTCCTCCGGCGTTGTTGAAGGCTTCGAAGGCTCCACCTCCACCCTGGCCGGCGCCGGCGCTCCCTACGAGCTGGTCAAGAAGGTCGCTCTGACCAACCACCTCATCGCTACCCGCTGGCTGTTCATGCCTGAAGATCTGTACCAGTCCATCCCCGAGAAGTGGCGCAACATCATCGACGAGTGCGCTGTTGAGTGCGGCATCTGGGAGCAGACCATGTGCGCTGCGGACGAAGACACCCAGAAGGCCATGCTGGCCGAGCAGGGCGTGACCTGGAACGAAGTTGACCTCGACGCCTTCACCGCTGCCTGCGCTCCCGTCTATGACTGGATGGTTGAAGAGTACGGCGCTGATCCGGAACTGAAGGACAAGCTGGTCAAGCTGGTTCAGGACTTCCGCGCTTCCAAGTAAGTAAATGCATGCGGCCTGCATAAGGCTGTATCCAATCCACAGGAGTGCCTGGGGTTATCCTCAGGCACTCCTCTTCAAGCCAATGAAACGGACGCGCAGGCGTCCTGAATACACCAGTTGAGGTTTACGTTATGGAGAAGAAGAAAATCACCGCCAAAACGATTTTTACAAACCTTGACGCGATCATCACCGGTGCAACGCTTACGATCTGCGTGATTCTCGTTAACGCAAACGTCATCATGCGCTACTTCTTCAACAGCCCCATCAAATGGGCGGAAGAGGTCGTTACCAGTCTGTTCGTGTGGACTGTTTTCGTGGGCAGTGCGTATGCATACCGCAAGCATGCCCATCTGGGTGTTGATATCGTCGTCAATCTGATGCCAGCTAAGCTCAAGGCCGTTGTCAAGTCGGTTATGTCCGTGCTGGAGCTTGGCGTGCTGATCATGCTTACATGGGTCAGCTCCGAATATGTGTATCATCTGATTTACAACCGCGCCGGCAAACTCAAGATCGTTATGACCGATATGCTGCGCATTCCCAAATGGTGGACCGGCATTGCCGTGCCGATTGGCTTCGGCCTTTCCGTGATCTACTCC
>SVLK01000024.1 GCA_015067975.1 Oscillospiraceae bacterium
CCTCAGAAAACGGGGAGAACTGATGGGGAGAACAGAGAAAAATATTAAGTTTAGAATACCCGAAAAACCCCGTAAAATCAAGGGTTTTCGCTTAGGAGGCTACCGGATAGCGACCACGATTTCGAGTCAGCCCCGTTATGACCACTTCGATACCGCTGCATTTATGGTAACACTCCGTAAAGCGCCACTTTTGTTTCTCTTTTCGAACGGGGACCCCGTTATGTCCTGTTGCGGTGCCCGAAAAAAGCTTCGCACTTATTGCGCTCCCTTTTTTCGACCGCAGCCACTCCTTTTTGCTCGCTTTCTCTGCCACAGGCAGCGCTCGCAAACGTCCCCACTTCGATACCGCTGCATTTATTTTCAAGCCTGTGTATCATACCACATTTTTTTCTGCTGCGCAACCATCTTTACTGTCATATTTTCTCTGCTGCGTGCATCTTCTGGAAAGAAAGGAGATGCTCAGTTATGAAACCTGTTTTTATCTATGGGACATGCGGTCAATATGTCAATTATCTCTCTGCCATCCGTCATGCCGGTGGCCGTGTATTGCTCAGCCGCGATCTCTACCGGTCTTTTGATTGCGGCGCACTGCTTCTACCCGGCGGTGGCGATATCGATAACCGCCTTGACGCCACCGAACATTTCCTGATACAATCTTTCGTACAAAGCGGTCGTCCTGTTCTGGGAATCTGCCGCGGCATGCAGGCGCTCAATGTTTTTTTCGGTGGTACACTCCACCGTTACATCACCGGCCATCAGTCCCCCGCCGGCGATATCATTCACCCTACGCAGGCCGCCGGATGGGTGCGACAGCTGTTGGGCAGCACTCCTGTAGTCAACAGCAATCACCATCAGTCGGTATCACAGTTGGGGCATGATCTTTCTGTCCTGCAGCGGGCAGAAGACGGAACGGTAGAGGCAGTGGAGCACACTTCACTTCCCATTTGGGGCGTGCAGTGGCATCCCGAGCGCCAAAGCTATGCCATGCGCCGCAATGATGCCACAGATGCCGCCCCCCTTTTTGACTACTTTCTCTCTCAAGTGAGGTAAACCATGGCTTCTTTTGTCCGTGAACTGAATCTGGAGCTGGGCCGCCCTTCGGTGGACGAAGCACTGCGGCGGTTAGACTACGAGTTGGCCGCAGCCGGTATGCTGCGCAGCAAAGTATTTAAGCTGATCCACGGCTACGGTTCTTCCGGCACCGGCGGAAAAATCCGCACTGCCTGCCGCAAGCAGCTGCAGCTTTATAAAGAGCAAGGCCGCATCACCGATTTCATTCCCGGCGAGTCTTTTACGATTTTCGATGCCTCGACCCGCCGCGCCTTTACCGTCTGCGCCGCTCTGCGGGAGGACCGTGATCTGGAGCGGGAAAACCGCGGCGTCACCTTCGTGTTGATGAAGTAAGAAAAAACTTCCTGTTCTGCGGATTTTCTTCTTGACATAATGGATCGGCATGTGCTATCATTACAAAGCTGACGATTTCCACGGAGGGCGCATGCGGGTGTAGCACAATGGCCAGGGCACCAGCCTTCCAAGCTGGGGATGCGGGTTCGATTCCCGTCACCCGCTCCACTGTTTCACTATGCGCCAGTAGCTCAGTTGGATAGAGCAACTGCCTTCTAAGCAGTAGGCCAGGGGTTCGAATCCCTTCTGGCGTGCCATTTTTATCCGGAGTTCTCGGAAAACGCAGTAAGCTTCCCGTGCGGATGTATATGTGGTGGGTGTAGCTCAGTTGGTTAGAGCACCGGATTGTGGTTCCGGGTGTCGTGGGTTCGAGTCCCATTACCCACCCCACACAGAACAGGGATTGGGAGAAATCCCAATCCCTGATTCCTTTTTCCACACAGGGGTGTCGCCAAGTGGTAAGGCAAGGGACTTTGACTCCCTCATCCGCTGGTTCGAGTCCAGCCATCCCTGCCAGATAACAATGGATGGCTCCCCATCCTTTATATATGCTTCGTTAGCTCAGTAGGTAGAGCACCTGCCTTTTAAGCAGGGTGTCCGGGGTTCGAATCCCCGACGAGGCACCAAAAGACGTCAACCCGTTCGGGTTGGCGTTTTTTGCTTTTCTTTATGAACATGCCCTCTGTCCAAATCTATGTTTTTATGCTATGATATGCGCAGTTTATGACATAAAGGAGACCTCTTTTATGCAAGTTCTTGTAATTAACGGCAGCCCTAAGGGGGAAAACAGCGTCACTTTACAAACGGTGCGTTTTCTGGAATCGCGGTATCCGCAGCACAGTTTTTCTGTGCTTCACGCGGCCAGCCGCATCAAAGCGCTGGAGAAAGATTTTGCTCCGGCTCTGGATGCGCTGCAGCAGGCCGATTTGCTGTTGTTCTCCTATCCTGTTTATACTTTTATCGCTCCTTGCCAGCTCCACCGTTTTTTTGAGCTGGTCAAAGCGTCCGGTGTTGACCTGCACGGTAAATTTGCCACGCAGCTGTCCACCTCCAAGCACTTCTACGATGTCACCGCCCACCGCTATGTGCAGGATAACTGTCAGGATCTGGGGATGAAATACGTGCACGGTTTGTCTGCCGATATGGACGATCTTTTGGCCGAAAAGGGGCAGGCAGAAGCCATCGCCTTTTTTGATTTCGTCTGCTGGAGCATGGATCACGACCATTTTGAGCCTCTCCCCGCTCCCCTGCCCGCGCCGCAGCATCGGCCTGTCACTGTACCGGAATCCTTCGGTGAAAAGCAGGGCGATGTGGTGATCGTCACGGATCTGCGGGAAGAGGACACGCAGCTGCGAGCCATGATCGCGCGTTTTCGCGCCGTACTGCCGCTGCAAACGCGCGTTGTCAACCTGCGTGAGTATCCCTTTAAAGGCGGCTGTCTGGGCTGCTTCAACTGCGCCGCCGACGGCAAATGCATTTATACCGACGGCTTTGACACGTTTTTGCGGCAGAATATTCAAACAGCGCAGTCCATCGTCTATGCATTTACCATCCGCGACCATTCCATGGGCGCTCTTTTTAAAATGTATGACGACCGTCAGTTCTGCAACGGTCACCGTACCGTAACTATGGGAATGCCCATCGGCTATCTGGTCAGCGGCGATTACAGCCGTGAGTTCAACCTGCAGATGATCCTGGAAGGCAGGGCACAGGTGGGGACCAACTTCCTCTCCGGCGTTGCCACCGACGAATTCGACCCCGACGGCGAGATCGACCGCATGGCCGCTTCGCTGGCCTATGCTCTTGAGCACCATTATGTACCACCCCAAAACTTCTACGGCATTGGCGGCATGAAGATCTTCCGCGACCTGATCTGGTTGATGCAGGGCATGATGAAGGCAGACCATCAGTTCTATAAATCCCACGGCCAATACGACTTCCCTCAAAAGCAGCGCGGCAAGATGCTGGCCATGTATCTGGTGGGTGGCATGATCTCCAACCCCAAGCTGAAAGCCAAGATGGGCAGTAAGATGACCGAAGGCATGCTGATGCCCTATCGCAAGGCGCTGAAAAATGCCGAAAAGAAAAAATAAGCCGGTTTTTCCTATCCGTCCCGCTTTTTGGCGGGGCGGATTTTTCTTTCTTCTTTCTCTTCCTGAATTTTTAAAAATATTTTAGCAATTTATCGAACTAAATCGTTGACAAATCGTTTGGTGCATGCTATGATAGGCCCACGATAAGGGAGTCCTCTCCCACATTTATGAAACGAGGTCTACGATGATGAAAAAGGTTATTGCATTTGTTCTGGCTGCTTTGATGATTCTCGCCTGCACCGCCTGCGGTGGTAAAGACGATACCGCTAAAAAGGACCGCTTGGCGCAGATCAAGGAAAACGGAAAGATCACGCTGGTAACGGAACCTTATTTCGCCCCCATGGAATTCATCGATCCCAACAAGTCCGGCGACGATCAGTTTCAGGGCGTTGACATTGAGATCGCCAAGTATATCGCCGATAAGCTGGACGTAGAGTTGGAGATCGTGGCGCTGGACTTCACTCCTCTGCTGGTCGCCATGGCTGACGGCAAGTATGACATGGCCATCTCCGCCATTGCCTACTCTCCCTCCCGCGCCGAGGCAATGAACCTCACCGACGTTTACATGATCACCGGCGGCGGCTACGGTTTCATCTGCCGCAGCGAAGATGTAAACAAGTATAACTCCATTGCGTCTTTGGAAGGTGCTACCGTAATTACCCAGAGCGGCTCCGTGCAGGAGTTCCTGTATAACGATCAGATCAAGAACGCTGTCAAGGTAAAAGAATTCAAGTTGGTGGATAACATGACCACTGCGTATCTGGCTGTTTCCGAGGGTAAGGCCGATGTGTGCGTCTGCTCCACCGAGTCCGCACAGCTGTACGCCGATGCCAACGGCGGTCTGGCCGTTCCCGAGTTCCGTCTGACCGTGGATCCCAACATGAACGGCACCGTTGTGGCTCTGGGTCCCGATGATACCGACACGCTGAAGGAATTCATCAACGAGTGCATTGCTGAGCTGAAAGCCAAGGATCAGATCACCAAGTGGAACGACGAGTATAAGGCCTACGCCGCTTCTCTGGGCATCGAATAACACAAGCAGCGAAACAGGAGCTGACATATCATGGATAAAACAATCAGACTGGTGCAGAACATCGGAAAGCTGTTGGGCAAGTATCCCAACATCTTTCTGGAAGGTCTGTTCGGCACACTGTGGATCAGTGCCGTTGTGGTGCTGGCAGGTACCGTGCTGGGCCTGCTGGTGGCCACCATGCGCATGAGCAAGGCAAAGATCCTCAACCGCATCTCTGACATCTACATTGAGGTCCTGCGCGGCACCCCGATTCTGCTGCAGCTTTACTTCTTCTACTTCGCCATGCCGGATAATATCCCCGAGGCAGCCAGCATCATTATTGCACTGGTTGTCAATGCTTCGGCCTATATCTCCGAGATCATCCGCGCCGGTATCGGCGCTGTAGACAAGGGCCAGTGGGAAGCCGCCAAGAGCCTGGGTCTGTCTCCCAAAAACACCATGTTCCGTGTCATTCTGCCGCAGGCAACCAAAAACATCCTGCCGGCTCTGTGCAACGAGTTCATCACCACCATCAAGGGCACGTCCCTCGCCTCTGTGTTCTTCGTCGGCGAGCTGATGACCAGTTTTAAAACGGCGCAGTCCGCCACGTTTCTGGCGCTGGAATCACTGATTATCGTAGGTATCATCTATTTCGTGCTGAACTTTGTGCTCTCGCGCCTGCTGCGCGTATTGGAGAGGAGGCTGGCTGTCAGTGACTGATGTGATCATCCGCACCGAGAACCTCATCAAGAACTTCGGCGATCTGGAAGTGCTCAAGGGCATTGATGTCTCCATCCGCAAGGGGGAAGTGGTGTCGATTATCGGCCCCTCCGGCGGCGGTAAGTCTACTTTCCTGCGCTGTCTGAATCTGTTGGAAACACCCACCGGCGGCAAGGTCTATTTCAAAGGTCAGGACATCACCGATAAGAAAATGGATTCCGGCAAATTCCGCCAAAGCATCGGTATGGTGTTCCAAAACTTCAACGTATTTCCCAATATGACGGTGTTGGATAACATTACTCTCACTCCTATTTTGGAAAAGAAAATCCCTAAAGCCCAGGCAGAGGAAGAAGCCATGGCTCTGCTGCGCCGCGTCGGTTTGGAAGATAAGGCCAAGGAATATCCCCGGAAACTCTCCGGCGGACAAAAGCAGCGTCTGGCCATCGTCCGCGCGCTGGCTATGAAGCCGGAAGTGATGCTCTTTGACGAGCCCACCTCCGCGTTGGACCCCGAAATGGTTAAGGAAGTGCTGAACGTCATCTCCGATCTGACCCGCAGCGGCATGACGATCCTCATCGTCACCCACGAGATGGGCTTCGCCCGCGAGGTATCTGACCGCGTGCTGTTCATCTGTGACGGCATCATTAAGGAGCAGGGCAGTCCCGACACTATCTTTACCTGCCCCCGCGACCCCAGCACCATCAAATTCCTGAGTATGGTATTGTAAAAAGGAGCGTCTTATGACACAAGTGGAAAAAATCAAGGCACTGGTTGCCAAAAATGCAGACACCACGGTGCAGTTGGCCCGTGAGATCTGGGAATATGCCGAAATTTCCTATGAAGAAGTCAAGTCCGCCGCCGCGCTGATCAATGCGCTGAAAGCGGAGGGTTTTATCATTGAAGAAGGTATTGCCGATATCCCCACCGCCTTTACCGCCACCTATAAGGTCGGCAGCGGCAAGCCGGTGATGGGTCTTTTGGCCGAGTATGATGCCCTGTCCGGTCTGAGTCAGAAAGCCGCCTGCAGTGCATGTGATCCTGTTGTCCCCGGCGGCAACGGCCATGGCTGCGGTCATAACCTGATCGGTGCCGGCTGCTTCAGCGCCGCCGTAGCACTGAAAGATTATCTGATTCAGGAAAAGATGGACGGTACTGTTATCTTCTTCGGTTGTCCCGCTGAAGAAGGTGCCGGCTCCAAGCAGTTCATCGCCCGCGCCGGCTATTTCGACAATGTAGACTTTGCCTATACATGGCATCCCGGCACCATCAATGAGGTCGGCGACAAGGGCACCGTGGCCATCATGGGTGCCAATTTCACCTTTGACGGTGTCGCCGCTCACGCCGGTGGCCAGCCCCATTTGGGCCGCAGTGCGCTGGATGCCGTAGAACTGATGAACGTGGGCTGCAACTATCTGCGCGAGCATATGATCGACGCCGCCCGTATCCACTACGCTTATTCCGATACCGGCGGTACTGCCCCCAACGTGGTGCAGGCCCATGCCGTGATCAAGTACGAGGTCCGCGCTCCCAAGACCACACAGGCACAGGAACTGTTCACCCGCGTCGTAGATGTGGCTAAGGGCGCTGCACTGATGACCGGTACCAAGATGCAGTATGAGATCACCATGGCCTTCTCCGACTATGTGCCTAACAAGACGCTGGGCGTTGTTGTGGACGAAGCGATGCGCGATCTGGGCGCACCGGACTGGACAGAGGAAGACTTCGCTTTGGCCGCTGAATTCCTGCGCACCTACCCCCGCACCACGATGGTAGGCATCAAGGAACACCTGCAAAGCTATTTCGATCCCGACGAACTGGAGGTCATGCTGAAAAAGCCACTTCATAGTGACATTTACCCCTTCAACCCCAAGGAAAATGCCTATATGTCCGGCTCCACCGATGTGGGTGACGTAGGTTATGCCACTCCCACCGTCATGTTCAACATGGCGACTGCATGTCTGGGCAATGTAGGTCACTCATGGCAGAATACCGCACTTTCCTGCTCTCCGCTGGGCATGAAGGGCACACTGCGTGCTGCTGAGGCACTGGTGCTGGCCTCTGTGCGCACGATTGAGCAGCCGGAGCTGATTGAAAAGGCTAAAGCAGAGCTCATCAGGAAAAACGGCGGTAAATATATCTGCCCGCTGCCGGAATATGTGGTTCCCCCTATCGGAAAATATTGATTCTTTCTGCGGCCCACCTGTCGGTGGGCCGTTTTTTCTCTTAACAGTTGCTTTTCATTTACATTTTCTGTATACTGATACTTGTATTTTTATATAGAAAGAGATGAGAATCCTATGAACAATGTCCTGACCGCCATCAATGGCATCGTCAATACCATCAGCGGCTTTTTGTATGATCCTTGGGTGCCGGTATTCCTTCTGGCCGCCGGACTCTACTTTACCATTCGTACCGGGCTGATTCAGTTCCGCCTGTTTGGCGAATCCATCCGCGTTGTGATGGAAAAGCCCTCAGATGAAAACTCTGTTTCCTCCTTTGGTGCACTGATGGTGTCTACCGCCTCTCGCGTCGGCACCGGCAACATCGTCGGCGTGTCCACCGCCATCTGCGTGGGCGGCTACGGTGCTGTGTTCTGGATGTGGATCACCGCGCTGCTGGGCGGTGCCTCCGCTTTCATCGAGTCCACACTGGCACAGATCTATAAAAAGCGCGACAAGGACGGCAGCAGCTACGGCGGCCCCTCCTACTATATTGAGGCCGGCCTCAAGCAGCGCTGGCTGGGCGTGATCTTCGCCGTAGTGCTGATCTGCACCTACGCCATCGGTTACAATATGCTGGCCTCCTACAACCTGCAGTCTTCCTTCTCCGGTTTTAGCTTTTATGGCAAGAGCACTCCCATCGTTTTGGGTGCTATGCTGGCTGTGTTGTTCGCCATCTGCGTTTTGGGTGGTGGTAAGCGGCTGACTCAGATCACCGGCGTATTGGTTCCCGTGATGGGCATTATCTACATCGTCGTAGCCATTGTTGTGGTGATCATCAACGCCAAGCACATTCCCGGTGTATTTGCCAATATTTTTTCCGACGCTTTTGATTTCAAGGCCATCTTCGGTGGTTTTGCCGGCAGCGCCATGATGCAGGGCATCAAGCGTGGTCTGTACTCCAACGAAGCCGGCATGGGTTCTGCTCCCAATGCCGCCGCCACTGCCGAAGTATCCCACCCCGCCAAGCAGGGCCTGGTGCAGATGCTGTCTGTATTCATCGATACGTTGTTGATCTGCACTGCCACCGCTTTGATGTGCCTGTCCAGCGGCATTGCTCCTGTCGAAGAGCTGCAGGGCGCTCCCTATGTACAGCAGGCCATGGCCTCCACGCTGGGTGCGTTTGGCCCGATCTTCATCGCCGTTTCTATGTCCCTGTTTGCTTTTACCACGCTGATCGGCAACTATTATTACTGTGAAGGCTGCATCAAGTACATCCTCAAGCGCAGCCCCTCCAAAGCTTTTATGACTGCTTTCCGTCTGATCGCCACGGTGATCGTATTTGCAGGCGCACTGCTGAGTGCCGGCATTGCATGGGATACGGCTGACCTCTTCCAGGCAATCATGGTCATCATCAACATCCCTGTCATCATTCTGTTGGGTAAGCCTGCCCTGAACGTCCTGAAGGATTATACCCGCCAGCGCAAAGATGGAAAAAATCCCATCTTCAAGGCTTCCAATATTGGCTTGAAAGAAGAAACCGACTTCTGGAACTGATCTTTAACACAAAAAGAGGGCAGGGCTTTGGCTCTGTCCTCTTTTTTCGATTGACGGTGATTGGAATGGGAGCTACAATAGGGAAAAAAGCACGGAGCGTATAGCTATGGATGAAAAGAAACTAAACAACTTAAGTGTGGGCGAGCTGCGTGCGCTCCTTCTCTCGCAGCAACAGGAGATGGAGCAACTGCGCTCACAGCTGCTGGAAACACAATCCCGGTTGACCGACCGCCATTTAGCGTTGGAAGAAGCCGGCTCTATCGCACAGGCGGCACTGCAGCTGAGCGGCATTTTTGAAAACGCGCAGCAGGCCGCAGATCACTATCTGGAAAACGTGGAATCGCTGCACGCCCGACAGGAAGCCGACTATCTGCAACGTCTGGCCGAGGCGGAGCAGCAGGCGCAGGATCTGCTGCAAAGCACACAGCAGCAGTGCAGCGACATGGAACGCGCTGCACGCACTAAAGCCGACTACTACTGGAACGCTCTCTCCGAAAAAATCCGACAGTTGTACCGGCAGCAGCCGGAGCTTCCGCAGTTGCAAGATGTCACCGCACCTGCCGTTGCCGAAGACACCTGTTTCGGACCTGACGACTAAGATGTAAAAAGAGGACGCATAACGCGTCCTCTTTTCATTTATTCCAGTGCATCGTGGCTCTCAAACACATCGGAAATAGAGCCATTGCGGTCAAAAGTGGGTTCGGGCTCTCTGTTGGCCATCTGCATCTCCTGCCACTTGGCACGGTCAATCAGTAGCTGACGGGGCTTGGAACCTTCAAAGGGTCCTACAATACCTCGTTCCTCCATCTGGTCCACCAGACGGGCGGCACGGGAATAGCCCAGCTTTAGTCGACGCTGCAGCATCGATACACTGGCTTGGCCCGTTTCCAGCACCACTTCCACGGCGGCAGGCAACAGTTCATCGCCATCATCGGCAGCAGAGGCATCGGACGCAGCCTGCTTGCCGCTGCCTTTCTCTTCTTTGCGCATGGCCTCTTCGATTTTCTCCATCACTTCGTTGGAGTACTCTACCTCGCCACTCTCCTTCACAAAGGCCACCACGCGTTCGATCTCCTCGGGCGTAATGAAGCAGCCCTGCACGCGCTGCGGCTTGCCGGCACCCAGCGGGAAGTACAGCATATCGCCTTTACCCACCAGTTTCTCCGCACCCTGTGTGTCCAGAATGATGCGAGACTCCAGTGAAGACGCCACCGCGAAGGCGATGCGGCTGGGGATGTTGGCCTTCATCAATCCTGTGATCACGTCAGAAGACGGACGCTGCGTAGCGATGACCAGATGCATACCGGCTGCGCGGCCCATCTGTGCCACACGGCAAATGGATTCTTCCACTTCTTTCGCCGCCACCAGCATCAAGTCTGCCAGCTCGTCAATGACGACCACCACCGTGGGCAGCTTCTTCAGTTCCGGATCGTTCTCTGCCAGCGCATTGTATTCGCTGAGTTTCTTCACGCCCTTTTCCGAGAACAGCTTGTAGCGCTTCATCATCTCGTAGACCGCCCACTGCAGTGCACCGGCCGCTTTTTTCGGGTCGGTGACCACGGGGATCAGCAGGTGGGGAATGCCGTTATAAGGCGCCAATTCCACCATTTTGGGGTCTACCATGATAAACCGAACTTCCTCCGGCGTAGACTTGTAGAGCAAGCTTACGATCAGCGAGTTGGTACACACTGACTTACCCGAACCGGTCGTGCCGGCGATCAGTACGTGGGGCAGAGCAGAAATATCGCCCACGATATGACTGCCGCCGATATCCTTACCTACGGCAAATGCTACGGAAGATTTGTGCTCGGTAAAGCTGCGTGACTCGATCACATCGCGGATCCGCACAGCGCTCACCGCGCGGTTGGGTACTTCGATGCCCACCACGGAAATTTTATTGGGAATCGGAGCAATACGCACACCGCTGGCACCCAGTGCCAAAGCAATATCGTCGGCCAGATTGGTGATTTTGCTGAGCTTGACACCCTGATCCAGCGTGAATTCATAGCGGGTAACACTGGGGCCATGGACTACTTCGCCCGCCTTGGCATCTACGCCAAAGCTGCGCAATGTCTCGGCCAGGCGGCGGGAATTGTTGCGCAGTTCTGCACCCACTTCGGTATAATTACCGCCGAGGTTTTCCTCCAGCAGCGTAATGGGCGGATACTGATACATTTCCTCCGTTTCGGCCAATTCATCCTCGATAGCGCGGCTGACCTCATCAGCTGCCTGCTCCACTTCCTGCCGCTGCAGTTCCTTGACAGCTCTGGTTCGGCGGGGTTTTTTCTCCTCCACAGGTGCCGCCGGCTTCTCCTGTGCCGACTGTTCGGGATTGAGTACCTGGTCAGGGGTACGCACATCAGCACTCTTGCGCTCAAAGAAGCTCTTGCGCTGCCGCAGTTCCAGCACAGAGGGGTCTGTCTGTCCCGTAGGCTCGTCGTCCAACGGGATGTCAAAGGAAGCGCGGCGTTTCTTCGGTGCCGCCTCTTTTTTTGCCCATGGAAGTTCCTCCTGCTCTTCGGCATATTCTTCCTCTTCAGCAGCACGGGCAGCCCGACGCTCTTTGGCTTTTTGTGCCATCTTTGCCGGAGAGAGATGAAACGCGCCAAACACGCACACTACCAGCAGCACCAAAAATACAATGACAGCCACAATTTTGCCAAACCACATGTCCAGCGCCACAGCCAGCAATCCGCACAGTACACCACCGCACAGCAGTGCCTGTCCGTCTTTCCACAAAGCACCGGCCAGCGCCAGACTCATCTCATAATCTTGGCGACACAGCATCAGGTGCACCAGCACCCCTGCCAGTAGCGGCAGCAGCAGCGTACACACGGTGCGCAGCGTCACGGGTCTGTCCCGATGGCGCAGCAAATTCACGCCGGCCACCGCTAATACCGGTGCGCTGATCCAGTAACTGTATCCAAACAGTCCTTTCAATCCCTTGGCAAAGATAGCCAAAAACAAGCCGTCTGCGCTAAAGTAGCTGACCGCCACACACAGTGCCAGCAACAGGCACACCACCGCGCCGATCTCCCGGCGATAAGTACGCTTCGGCTCTGCCACCTGCTCCTCCACACGTTTGCGGCGTGCAGAAGCTTGCTTTCCCTGGGAAGCAGCTGTTTTCTTATTTGTTGTTTTCTTTTGTGAAGAGGCCATATATGCTCCTTCCTATCATCAACATGTTTTCGGTATTTCAGCGAATCACATTCAGCACCAGCGTCAGCACACCCACAGCCCAGCAGTAATAGGCAAAAGCTCCGAACTTGCCCTTTTCGGCAATCATCTTCAACAGGCGGATACACAGATAGCCGGATATCGCGGCAACAGCCACACCCACCAGATACATGGGCACTTCCGGCCAGTTGATACCGGCTTCAATGGCATCACCGATGCTGAGAATGTTGGCGCCCAGAATGGCGGGAATGGACATCAGGAAAGAAAAGCGCACAGCAAATTTGCGCTCAAAGCCGGTGAAGCAGCCGGCTGTAATGGTCATGCCGGAGCGGGAAATGCCGGGCATGGTGGCAATTGCCTGCCCCACACCCACGATCACAGCGTCCACCCATGTAGCGTTTTTCTCCGTTTTCTTCCCCTTGCGCATCATATCGCTGGCAAAGAGCAAGAAGCCGGTGACAATCAACGCCGTGCCGATGAACACCATATTGTTGCTCAGTCCCTGTACCGCCTTGCGGATAGGCAGCACTACAAACAGGGGCAGCGTTGCAATCACGATCATCAGAATCAAGCGACGTGCGGGCGGTACAGGCGTGGGCGTAGAGCGATGGATCAAATCTCCCGCGCCACGGAAAAACTCCACCACCATGTCGCGGATATCGCTCCAATAGGCTACAAACACAGCCACCAGTGTACCCAGATGCAGCAGCACATCGAAAAACTCCGGCACAGCACCGGCATCCTTCATCCCCAGTAAGTTCTGAGCAATGGCCAGATGACCGGAACTGGAAATTGGCAGAAATTCAGCAATGCCTTGCACCAAGCCCAGCAGAACGGCGGATAAATATGTCATAATCGTTCCTCCCCTGTCTCTACGCATTACAAATAGTTGAATTTTGTCAAAATATCACAATCTGTAAAGTTTCTTTTCTCTTAGTAATTTAAAATTATATCATACTTACAAAAGAAATGCCACCTTTTCTTCCGAAAGCAAAAGAGCTGCCTGTGGCAGCTCTTTTTTAACCGTTCAATTTTTCCAATGCGCTGCGGGCAGCCGACTGCTCCGCCTCTTTTTTACTGCGGCCGGTACCAACACCCACCACCGTGCCGTTGACGCTCACGCAAGCTTCAAATACCTTAGCGTGATCCGGTCCGCTTTCACCGGTCATTTCGTAGCGCAATACCTGATCGCTGCGGCGCTGCACCAGTTCCTGCAACTGCGTTTTGAAGTCGCGGCGGCGTTCCTCCACCACTTCTTCCCGTTCACGCTCCAACAATACGCGGTGAATGATGGTACGTGCTTGTTCTATACCGCCGTCAAGATACACAGCAGCAAATACCGACTCGGTGGCGTCTGCCAAAATAGACGGGCGCTGCCGTCCTCCGCCGCTCTCTTCGCCGCGTCCCAGCTTCAGATAAGCTCCCAACCCCAAACTTTGAGCTACCTCATGCAAACTCTCCTCACACACCAGCGCCGCGCGGATGCGGGTCAGGTCTCCTTCCGGCAGGTCGGGATGCTTGTGGAAAAGGTAGTCTGCCGTCACCATACCCAGCACCGCATCGCCCAAAAACTCCATACGCTCGTTGCTCTGGATGCCGCTGCCGCGGTGCTCATTGGCGTAGGAGCTGTGGTACAGTGCCGCTTGCAGCAGCTGCCGGTCACGGAATGTGTAACCCAGTTTTTCCTCCAAAGATCTCATGGTTGCTCCTCTCTACAGCAGAAAAAGGAAACCCCGCACAGATGGGCGGGGCCTCTTTTTTCTGCTGTTTTTGTTTAGTTCAACTTACTATTCAGGTAACGGACACAGTCGCCCACCGTCTTCAGGCCACTCAGATCTTCTTCATCGATCTCACCGATGTCGAATTCCTCTTCCATAGCCATGACCAGTTCCACCAAGTCAACAGAGTCGGCACCCAGATCGTCCGTAAAGGAGCTCTCCATGGTGATTTCATCGGTCTCCATTGCAAACTGCTCGGCGATCAGATCCTGCATCGTCTTGAAAATATTTTCCAGTGTCATGCGTTAGTTCCTCCTTGCAGGCTTTATCTTGACAAATCATACGGCAATTACAAAGCCGTGTCAATAGCTTTTTGTAATTATTCCCTGTCGATCTTCATCAGCTCGATATTCTCTTCAATGTCAGCAATGATGCCGCTCTTGGCAAACTCCACGGCCTGTCCAATGGCATTTTCGATGGCCTCTGCGTTGGACGAACCGTGAGCCTTGATCACCGGCTTGGAAATGCCAATAAAAGCCGTACCGCCCACCTTGTTGGGATCCATCATGGCTTTGAAGCTGTTCAGCCCCGGCATCACGGCCAGCGCAGCCAGCTTGGTCAGCAGATTCTTCTTAAAAATGCCGCTGAGCACGCGGCCGGCCATCGAGCCCACACCTTCCAGCGTCTTGAGCATGATGTTGCCGCTGAAACCATCGGTGACGATCACATCGCAGCCGCCCTTGATCGCTTCCTTGGCCTCGATGTTGCCGATAAAGTTCAGATGACCTGCCTCGCCAGCCTGACGCAGCCAAGCCAGCGTCTCACGCTGCAAATCCGTGCCCTTGCTGTCCTCGGCACCGATGTTCAAAAGAGCCACGCGGGGCCTTTCAATGTTCAGTACACGCTGCGCATAGAAACTGCCCAAGTAAGCAAACTGCACCAGATATTCCGCTGTACAGTCAGCATTGGCACCGCAGTCGATCAGCACAGCCTTGCCGGTAGTCGTAGGAATGGTGGGTGCCATGGCTGCTCGGCGGATGCCGCGCACGCGCTTCACCAACAGCGTAGCACCGGTCAGCAGCGCACCGGTGGATCCGGCAGAGATAAAGGCATCTCCCTTTCCCTCTTTCACCATGTTCAGTCCCAGCGCCATGGAAGAATTCTTCTTTCTGCGGAATACGGTGGCCGGATCGTCGCACATTTCCACTACCTCATCGGCATGGGCAATCTCCACGCCTTTGGGAAGCGTTTTCTCGCCGCATGCCTCTACCGCCTTCAGAATAGCCGTCGTATCGCCGGTAAGGATAATGTCCACACCCCAGCGTTTCTGGCCCTGCAGTGCACCCTTTACGATTTCCAGAGGGGCATTGTCACCGCCCATAGCGTCGATAATGATCTTCATCACTTCATAACCTCCTCACGAATTTCGTCGATCAGCGTCAAAGAGCGCGCTGACAGTTCGGCGTTTTTATTGCGTTTTCCTTTCACCTTGTATCCCAACGGCGGCATGATGCCGAAATTGATGTTCATAGGTTGGAACGACCCCACCGATTCATTACTGACATACAGACCCAGTGCACCGATGGCGGTCTCCTGCGGGAAGTTCACACTCTCCATGCCACGCAACCGCCGTGCCAGCTCCACACCGGCCAAAAAGCCAGAGGCGCAGGATTCCACGTAGCCCTCTACACCGGTCATCTGTCCGGCAAATGAGATGCGGGGCTCTTTGCGCAAGCGATAGTAGCGGTCCAACAGGCGGGGTGAATCCAGATAGGTGTTGCGGTGCATCACGCCGTAGCGCAGATATTGAGCATTTTTCAGAGCCGGGATCATAGAAAACACACGTTTCTGCTCCGGAAAACGCAGATGCGTCTGGAATCCCACCAGATTGTAGATACTTCCGTCAGCGTTATCCTTCCGCAGCTGTACCACCGCGTAGGGATCGCGACCGGTCTTGGGATCGGGTAAGCCCTTGGGCTTCAGCGGGCCGTAGCGCAGCGTGTCCTCGCCACGGCGAGCCATCACTTCCACCGGCATGCAGCCTTCAAATACCTGCTTGTCCTCAAAGCCATGAACTTCCGCCTCTTCCGCCTCGATCAGTGCCGACCAGAAAGCTTTATACTCCTCCTGACTCATGGGGCAGTTGATGTAGTCCGGCGTACCTTTGTCATAGCGGGAAGCAAAGTAGGCGCTTTCCATATCCACGCTCTCAAAGCTGACCAGCGGCGCGGCTGCGTCGAAGAAATTCAGTGTGGAACTCTCGCCGAACAGCTCCACCAGTTTCGCCTCCAGCGCATCGGATGTCAGCGGGCCGGAGGCTACGATCACTTCTCCCTCCGGAATCTCCGTCACTTCGCCGTCCACCACGGTGATGTTGGGGTGGTTGCGGATCTCTTCGGTAACCATGCGGGCAAAACCGTGGCGGTCCACCGCCAGAGCGCCGCCGGCAGGCACGCGGGTCGCATCGGCGCAGCGGATGATCAAGCTGTCCAAACGCCGCAACTCTTCCTTCAGCAAGCCCACTGCGTTCTCCAGCTGATCGGAGCGCAGCGAGTTGGAGCAGCAAAGCTCGGCAAAATATTCTGTTTCGTGAGCCGGAGTCTTTTTCTCCGGCTTCATTTCACACAGCGTCACCTGTACGCCGCGCTGCGCCAGCTGCCAGGCCGCTTCACTGCCGGCCAGACCGGCACCGATCACAGTTACTCTCATTTTTTATCCCCAGTCTTTGTCTTTTTAGCTGTGGTTTTCTTGGTCGTTGTCTTCTTTGCAGCAGTCTTCTTAGCGGTTTTCTTCTCGGCTTTCTCTTCGCTCGTCCCTTCAGCTTCCTTCTTCTTGGGATAGCCGCGCTTATCTTCCGGCAGGAAGTTGGTGCATGCCTCATTGACACAGAACGGCTTTTTGAAACCGCGGCCGGACTTCTTGAACATCGTCTGTCCGCAAGCAGGGCAGTCGTCCTTCACCGGCACATCCCATGTCATAAAATCGCAGGCAGGGAATTTCTCACAGCCGTAGTAGGTATATCCGTTGCGGGACGTTTTTTTCAAAATACGGTTGCCGCACTTGGGGCAGCGTCCCGGCATTTCCACCACCAGCGGCTTGGTGAACTTGCACTCGGGATAGCCGGGGCAAGCCAGGAAACGGCCAAAGCGGCCGGACTTGACCACCATGTTCTTGCCGCAGAGGTCGCACTTTTCTTCACTGACCTCGTCGGGCACCTTGAGATAGACACCTTCCATGTCCTTTTCCACCTGCTGCAGATTGGCGGCAAAGGGACCGTAGAACTCACGCAGCAGACTCTTCCACTGCTTCTCACCGGCCTCCACTTCGTCCAGATTCTGCTCCATGCGGGCGGTAAACTTCACATCCACAATGTCCTCAAAACGCTGGCACATCAGCGTTGTTACCACGTCGCCAAGGGGTGTAATGCGCAGGTACTTGCCCTCTTTCATCACATACTCGCGGTCGAGAATGGTGGAAACCGTGGGCGCATAGGTGGAGGGACGGCCAATGCCGTTTTCTTCCATGGTACGAATCAGCGTTGCGTCGGTATAGCGGCTGGGAGGCGCCGTAAAATGCTGCTCGCTGAGCAGTTTTTCCAGTTCCACCACTTCGCCTTCACTCAAAGGCGGCAGAGAAGCTTCCTTCTCTTCCTTTTCCTCATCGCGGCTCTCTTCGTAAACGGCCGTGTAGCCGGCAAACTTCAGTTGGCTGGCGCTGGCACGGAAGCTGTGCTCTCCGGCCACCACTTCCACATTGACGCTGTCATACACCGCATTGGACATCTGGCTTGCCAGAAAACGGCTCCAGATCAGACGGTACAGACGGTACTGCTCACCGGTCAAGTCCGCCTTCACCTGTTCCGGCGTCAGCGCAACGTCACTGGGGCGGATCGCTTCATGGGCGTCCTGAGCTCCGGCCTTGGTCTTGTAGCTGCGAAATGCCGCAGGGCGGTATGCCTCACCGTAGCGGCTGTCGATCAGCGTACGGGCAGCACGCTGTGCCTCATCGGAAATGCGCAGCGAGTCGGTACGCATGTAGGTGATCAAACCCACAGTACCCTCACCGGAGATGTCCACACCTTCATACAGCTGCTGGGCGATAGCCATCGTGCGCCGGGGCGTCATATTCAGCTTGCGGCTGGCTTCCTGCTGCAGTGTGGAGGTAGTAAAAGGAGGAGAGGGAGAACGCTGCTTGTCGGCACGTTTCACGCTCTTCACGGCAAAGGGCAGCGTCAGGAGCTGTGCGCGAATTGCCTCCACCTCGTCGGCAGATGCAGGTTCATACTTTTTGCCGTTCTTGCCATAATAATGGGTTTTAAACTGTGCACCGCTGTCAGTTTTCAGCAGCGCGTCCAGCGTCCAGTATTCCTGCGGCACAAAGGAGAGAATCTCCTTTTCCCGGTCAGCCACCAAACGCATCGCCACTGACTGCACGCGGCCGGCAGACAAACCGCGGCGGATCTTCTTCCACAGCAGCGGAGAAAGCTGATAGCCCACGATGCGGTCGAGAATGCGGCGTGCCTGCTGGGCATCCACCAGATTCTGATCGATATCGCGGGGTGCACGAATGCTCTCGCCCACCACCTTGCTGGTAATCTCGTTGAATGTGACACGCCGCGCCTTTGCATCACTCAGATCCAGCAGATGCTTCAAATGCCAGCTGATGGCTTCACCTTCGCGGTCAGGGTCGGTAGCCAGATACACGACGTTCGCCGCCTTGGCCGACGTTTTCAGGTCGTTGATAATATCTTCCTTGCCCTTGATGGGGCGGTAATTCGGTTCAAAATCGTTATCCACATCTACGCCGATCACACTCTTGGGCAGATCGCGCAGATGGCCCATGCAGGCCTTGACCTCGTAATCCTTGCCCAGATATTTGCCAATGGTCTTGGCTTTGGCCGGGGATTCCACGATCACCAGGTCTTTTGCAGCCTTCTTCGCCATAATTTATCCTTCCTTTTAATCCTTAATCTCAACTGTACGCACAAACCGGCGTGTACCCTCCTGTCGGGCATATCCGTCGATCTCCATCACTGTCAGCGCCGAAAGTACGCGGCGTACCGGTAATCCGGTCTCTTCTGCCACCTCATCGGTCAGTTTTCCTTCGTGCAGATCCAGTACACGGATGATCCGCAGCTGATCGTCTGTCAGCCCGGCCTTGTTTTTCGTCAGATCCAGCAGCGGCAGCGCTTCTTTCTGCGGCAGCAGCTGCGCTTCTTTCTTTTCCTCCGGCTTTACGCCGCCCTCCGGCAAATCAGGCAGTTGGCTCTCATCGCGGTGCAGTCGATGCGGAAACCAACTCCGGTACTGCTCCAGCACATCCCAGCCGCTGCTTATCAATCCGGCACCGTCGCGGATCAGCTGATTGCAGCCTACGCTCTCTTTCACGCCCAACGGGCCGGGAACGGCAAACACATCTCTTCCCTGCTCCGCCGCCGTGCGGGCTGTGATCAGCGCGCCGCTGCCCTCCGGGGCTTCCACCACTACAGTGGCCAGACTTAAACCGCTGATGATGCGGTTGCGCTGCGGAAAACGCCAATGATCCGGCGCAGTTCCCGGAGGATATTCCGATAAAAGCACGCCGGTAGCTGCAATGTCCTCATAAATTCTTTGGCTGGACTTGGGATACACCACATCTACGCCGCAGCCCAATACGGCAGCCACAAAGCCACCGGCACGCAGTGCTCCCCGATGGGCGGCAGCGTCTAAGCCCTCAGCAAGACCGGATACGATCAACGCTCCCTGCTTTGCCATCTCATAACCCAACTGCTCCGCCCAGTGCACACCGTACGGGGTGCATTTCCTCGTGCCCACCACCGCAACGGCGGCCTCCTCGTCAAAGAGAGGCAGCGCACCCTTGCCGTATAGCAGGAGCGGGGCATGATAAATATTGCGTAAGCGGGCAGGATACATCGCGTCCTGCACCGTCACAATGAAAATCTCTTTGCGGGCACATTCTGCCAGAATTTCTTCCGCCTCCCGTAAAGACTTTTCCCGCAGCAGCTGTGCCTGCTGTACCGTAATCCCCGGTGTCAGCAGGATCTGGGCTTCCTCTGCATAGTATACTTCTTCCGGTGAATGAAAATGCTCCAGCAATAACCACTGGCTGTGGATACTCAGGCCCGGCACATTGGTCAGCCAAACCCAGTATTTCAAGGCCGCCATCCTGCCGCGCCTCCTTTCTTTATCTGTATGCCTCCCACAGCAGCACCGTGGCGGCGATGGCCGCATTCAGCGACTCGCACCGCGGTGACATGGGAATTCGAATCGTCTTGTCGCACATAGACAAAACTTCTTCTGTTAAGCCACGCCCTTCACTGCCGATGGCCAGTACTGCGCGGGTATAATCCACATCTCGTGCATCCTGCGTGTCTTCCCGCAGCGCAGCGCCATATAGCGGCAAATTGCTTTTGCGCAGCGTGATGGTCAGCTGCTGTGCTGTACAGTTCCACACCTTGCAGCGAAACACCGCGCCCATGGATGCCCGCACCGTCTTTGGACTGTACGGATCGGCACAGCCGGCAAGCAGCACTAAGCCGTCACACCCAAACGCATCGGCCGTGCGCCAGATCGTGCCCACATTCCCCGGATCCTGTACGCCGTCCAATACCATGTAGTGCGCTCCATCCAGCACTTCCGGCAATTCCGTCTGCAGCAGCCGGCAGGTAAACAGCACTCCTTGCGGCGTTTTCATGGGCGAAATAAAGGCCATGATGTCCTCCGGCACTTCAATCAGCGACACATTTTTCCCCAACTGCGGCAGCTCCGTGCCGGCAGTATACACCACCTGCAAAATCTCCGCGCCCCACAAAAGCGCTTCGTGCAGCATCTTGGGACTGTCACACAAAAACTCTCCGCAATCACGCCGATAAGCAGCAGACGAGGCCAAGCGGCGGATATGTGCAAGCCGTGGATTGGTGCGGCTTGTGATTTTTTCCATGGTTGGCCTCCTTTCAGGCGCAATATACCTATTATATAAAGATATTGTTGGTTTATCATATATCAGAACTTTTCAAAAGTCAACGGAGGCCTGTTACTTTTACTCTTTATCGCGTGGTTTCCTCTTGAGTTACTCTTTCATTTTTGATAGAATAGGGAAAAATTTTTCCAATTTCCGCAGGCAAACTGTACACGTCGTGGCGCACAGCAAGGAGTGATCATATATGGGCAAAGAAGATGCCATCATCCAATATCAGAACGCGTTGAAGCAGGGCTTAAAAGAATACCGTGAGTGTGTCAGCCGTGAAATACCTCCCCATCCGCCTGTATTGGACGAGTTGCTGGAAGGGGTCGACATCAATGCCATCCGTTACATCGGCGAAGATGAAATTCCGGTTGAGCGCTTTGTGGGCATGAAAAGTGCCGG
This sequence comes from Oscillospiraceae bacterium, assembly GCA_015067975.1. Classification (GTDB taxonomy): domain Bacteria; phylum Bacillota; class Clostridia; order Oscillospirales; family Oscillospiraceae; genus Vescimonas. The sequence goes on from SVLK01000024.1 coordinate 21,206, forward strand.
CCGTACCACAGCCTTCTCCCCTTCCTTCCTGCCGCTATTGGAAGAGCACTCCGAGTTTGCCGGCAAATGGATATCCCTGTGTCAGGCCCATTTGGGCGAAACCGGAATCCGTGACGCTTTAATCAGCTATGAATACTTGGGCAACTTTTATGTGCAGGAGGGCAACAAACGCCTGAGCGTATTGAAGTTCAACGGCGCTACCCGTATCCGTACCGCATTTTATCGCGTACTGCCGAAAGAAAGTGATGAGACGCAGATAAAAGCCTATTATGAATTTTTGGATTTTTACCAGCGTTCCGGTCTGTATGATCTGCGCTTTGAACAGCCGGGCGGCTATGCCAAGCTGACGGCCTGCATGGGAATTCCTTCCGATCAGCCGTGGACGGAAGAGCAGCGTCGGGCGCTGCGTTCCCGCTTTTTCTATTTCAAAAAGGTCTTCTATGAACTGGGCGGCGACTCTCTTCCCATGCAGCCGGAGGAAGCCTTGCTGGTCTGGCTGCAAGTCCACTCTTACGATGATCTCGCCGCTCTGAGCATCACACAGCTGAAAAAAACGCTTTCGGAGATGTGGCGTAATTTCCAGTCCACCGCAGATGCCGAGCCCGTGGTTCGTACGCAGGCCCCGCCCACCGAGAGCAAGCCCTCCCTGTTTCATCTGCTCAAACCCAACCATGTGAACGTTGCCTTTGTGCACCAGCGCGATGTGTCTACCAGCAGTTGGACCGCCGCCCATGATCTGGGGCGGCAGCATCTGGAGCAAGTCATGGGCAGCGCCGTCACTGTGCGCAGCTACGATCATGCCGACACACCGGAACAGGCGAACGCGCTGCTGGAACAAGCGGTGGCAGACGGTGCCGAAGTCATCTTTACCACCACGCCGCAGCTGATCGGAGCCAGCCTGAAAGCCTCTGTCCGGCATCCTCAGGTGCGCTTTTTAAACTGTTCTGTGCATATGCCGTACTCTACGGTGCACACTTACTATTGCCGTATCTACGAAGCTAAATTTATCACCGGTGCCATCGCAGGAGCCATCGCCGACAATAACCGCATTGGTTATGTGGGTTCCTATCCCATTTACGGCGTTCCCGCATCCATCAACGCCTTCGCCTTGGGTGCACGTATGACCAATCCCCGAGCCGTGGTGGAGCTGCAGTGGTCCTGCCTTCCCGGTAACCCTCTGCAGTCGTTTATGGAACGTGGTGTCTATGTGGTCTCCAACCGTGATGCCCCTGTGGGGCAGTCCGGCCACATGGCCTATGGCACCTATCAGATGGATCGCACTGGACAACTGGTCCCGCTGGGCTCTCCCGTCTGGCTGTGGGGCAAGTTCTACGAAAACGTGGTGCGCTCTATTCTCTCCGACACATGGGACACGCGCCAAAACAGCACCGCCGTCAATGATTGGTGGGGATTGAGCAGCGGCGTGATCGATGTAGCCCTGTCTACCTCTCTTCCCTCCGGCGTACTGTCGCTGGCCAAAATCTTGCGTCAGGGATTACGCGACGGCACGATTGATCCCTTCCGCTCCCGTATCGTCACACAAAGCGGGCAGATCATCAACGAGGGGTCCCGCACCCTCAGCACCGAAGAGATCCTGCGCATGGACTGGCTGTGCGACCATGTAATCGGTTCGATCCCCAGCTACGAAGAATTGCTGCCTATTTCCCGGCCCACCGTGCAGATGCTGGGCATCCACCGCGAAGGAATCCCCCATCTTCAGGAGGTGACCCCATGAGAATTTTGGCCTTGGCCGACGAAGAATGCCTGTCGTTATGGGATTACTATGCTCCCGGAAAGCTGGACGGATATGACCTAATCCTCTCCTGCGGCGATCTGAAAGCCGCCTATCTCTCTTTTTTGGTCACCATGGGAAAAACTCCCCTGTTCTATGTCCACGGCAACCATGACACGTCTTACCGCCAAAAGCCACCCGAAGGTTGTCAATGCATCGATGATAAGCTGGTCATCTATCAGGGACTGCGAATTTTGGGGTTGGGCGGCTCCATGCACTATTCCGGAGGCGAACACCAGTACACGGATGCGCAGATGCGCCGCCGCATCCGCCGTCTGCGTGGGAAAATCCGCCGCGCCGGCGGTGTGGATCTCGTAGTAACGCACACACCGCCCCGCGGTCTGGGCGATAATAATGATTATGCCCACCGCGGCAGCGAAGCACTGCGGGAGTTGCTGGACAAGTATCATCCCCGCTATCTGGTCCACGGGCACGTCCACTTACGCTATGGCGTGGATATCCCCCGGGAGATCGACTATCACGGCATTAAAATCATTAACGCTTGCGAACGCTACGCCTTTGACGTGGAGCAAACTGAACAATAAAAAGAACCCGCAGACTATGGTCTGCGGGTTCTTTTCAGTTTTTTATGCTTCAGGGGCATTAGGCATCACCAGCAAAGCGATGATGTATGCTAAGATTCCTGCGCCGCCCAGTAAAGTAAACAATACCCATGCCAAACGGATCACAGTAGCGTCGATATCCAGATATTCGGCAATGCCGGCGCATACGCCACCCAGCTTTTTATCTGTAGCAGATCTGCAAAGTTTCTTCATTCCGACACTCTTTCTATGAAAGCTTCCCGCTATCCGATCAATACAGCTTTGCACCGGCGGGGATGTGGTCATCCACCATCAGCACATGCAGCTTCTCTTCGCCTTCTTCATTGTGTACGGCAGAGATGATCATGCCGCAGGAATCGATGCCCATCATCTTGCGGGGAGGCAAATTGGTGATAGCGATCAGCGTCTTGCCCACCAGCTCTTCCGGCTCATAGAACTCATGAATGCCGCTGAGAATGGTGCGCTCGGTGCCGGTACCGTCATCCAGCGTGAACTGCAGCAGTTTCTTGGACTTCTTCACAGCCTCGCACTTGAGCACCTTCACAGCGCGGAAGTCGGACTTACTGAACGTCTCAAAATCCACCTCATCGGAGAACAAAGGCTCGATCTCCACCTTGGAGAAATCGATCTCTTCCGCGGAGGCCACAGGAGCGGCAACCACAGGCTCCTCAGCAGCGGCCACAGGCTTGTCTTCCTTCTTGGCAGGCTGATCCAGCGGCTTCATCGTGGGGATTTCTCGTGAATACTCAAGATAAGTTAAGCTCACTTGAGATAACCTCCGATTTCACCCATTAACTAATCCTTTGTAGTTTCGATAAGTTCCGCTAAGTTCAGATAGCGGAA
>SVLK01000004.1 GCA_015067975.1 Oscillospiraceae bacterium
GCGGTATATCTCTGTTGCACTTTTCCTGAAGTCGCCTTCGGCGGGCGTTACCCGTTATCCTTGCCCTGTGGAGCCCGGACTTTCCTCATGAACAGGCTTTCGCCTTGTCCCCGCGACTGTCTGGCTTGCTCGCAGGATTATTTTACAGGGAATGAACAGGAAAGTCAATGAAAGGTTTTACGCGGAATCTCATTGAACTGTGGAAAGAGTTGGGGTATAATATATTTGTATTTTTGCGCAATACAGGGAGGAACTGACCATGACATTGCAGGAATACCTGATTTCCATAAAAGATAAAACCGTGGCCGTGTTGGGCATTGGTGTGAGCAACACACCGCTTTTACGCCTGCTGCTGCAGAATGGGATCCGCGTGACGGCTTGTGACAAACGCAGCCGTGAAGATTTGGGCGTATTGGCAGAAGAACTGGAGTCCAAAGGAGCCACGCTGCAGCTGGGAGAGAACTATCTGGACGGCCTGACGCAGGATCTAATCTTCCGCACCCCCGGTATGCGGCCTGATTTGCCACAGCTGCTCTCCGCCAAAGAACAAGGCAGCTTGATTACGTCGGAAATGGAAGTGTTTTTTGACGTGTGCCCCTGCTCCATCATTGCTGTGACCGGCAGTGATGGCAAGACGACGACCACTACCATGATTTCTGAATTGCTGCGCGCTGCCGGACGTACTGTTCATGTGGGCGGCAACATCGGCACACCGCTGCTGGCACAGGCAGGGGAGATGAAGGCAGAGGACAGCGTTGTGTTGGAACTGTCTTCTTTCCAGCTGATGACGATGCAAAAAAGCCCCCATATCGCCGTGGTGACGAATTTGTCTCCCAACCATCTGGATATGCACAAAGGCATGGAGGAGTATGTTCGTTCCAAGGAGAACATCTTCTGCCATCAAAACAGCGGTGATGTTGCTGTTTTCAATCTGGATAATGAGATCACTTGCGAGCAGGCTACCCGCGCTTTGGGCGAAGTACGTATGTTCACTCGCCGCAGCACACCGGAAAATGGTGTATATCTGCGCGGTGACGAGATTGTACGGATCAAGGATGGAAAAGAGACGGTCGTACTCCATACGGCGGATATTAAACTGCCGGGAATTCACAATGTGGAGAATTACATGGCCGCTATCGCGGCGGTGGAGGGTCTGGTGGATGACGAGACGATCCGGCGCTTTGCCAAAGAATTTGGCGGTGTGGAGCATCGTATCGAATTGGTACGCACGCTGCGCGGCGTACGTTACTATAACGACTCTATTGCTTCCAGTCCTACCCGTACGATTGCCGGACTGCGGGCCTTTAAAGAGAAAGTGATCTTGATCGCCGGCGGTTATGATAAGAAGATCCCCTTTGACGTGCTGGGGCCGGAAGTGGTGGAGCATGTGAAGGTGCTGGTTCTGTGCGGTGCTACGGCAGAGAAGATCCGTGCCGCAGTGGAAGCTGCTGATGGATATTGCCCGGGAAAACCGGAAATTCTGGTAGCCTCTACTTTGCAGCAGGCAGCGGAACTGGCCCGCGATTGTGCCAAAGAAGGCGATGTAGTGACCCTTTCGCCGGCTTGTGCTTCCTTTGACCAGTTCAAAAACTTTGCTGAGCGCGGTAAAGCCTTCAAGGCAATCGTTAATAGCTGGAAGTAACAATCATTTGACCGCTGGCATACACTGCCATAGGAGGTGTATGCGGTGCGGAGACTGCGTTATGTCCGGCTGACAGCCAAGCAAAGGCTGATCATCTGGCTGACACTGATTGTGCTGACCGTTACGGCGCTGGTTTGTCTGGCGGTAATACAGATGGGGCCTATTTTGTCCAGCATGGCTACTGCCCGTGTATCCAATACGGTGAATCGCATTGTGGTGGCTGCAGTTAATGAGGCGATTCAAGGTGGCGAAATAGATTACAGTGTACTGGTGTCCTTTGAAAAAGACGCCAACGGGCATGTTACGGCCCTTAAAAGCAACATGGCGGCATTTAACCGTTTACAGTCCCGCATTGCCGATGACATTTTGCTGCGCTTGTCGGAAGTTTCCACAACGGATCTGTCCATACCGCTGGGAACGCTGACCGGCTCATCACTGCTGGCAGGCCGCGGCCCGGCGCTGAAAGTCAAGATGCAGTCGGTGGGATCTACTACAGCCAGCTTCCGCAACACGTTCAGCTCGGCCGGCATCAATCAGACGCGGCATCAGATATTGCTGGATGTGAATGTTCATGTGAGCATTCTGCTGCCGGGATTTCGGACTTCCACCAAGGTGAACAATGAGATTACTGTGGCAGAAACGGTAATCGTGGGCAGTGTACCGGATAACTATACGTATTTCAGTACTGCACCGGAAGAAATCGACAACTACGCTGAAGACTACATACTTAACAACGGATAGGTGATGGAATGAACTATCGGGAAGAAATGAAGCAGCTGCGCGACACCTTGAACGCGCATGGCTATCGCTATTATGTGCTGGACGATCCTACGATCTCCGACTATGAATATGACCATATGCTCCGCCGTTTGGAAGATCTGGAGAAGGAGCATCCGGAGGAGATCACTGCGGATTCGCCGACTCAGCGTGTGGGCGGCCCTGCACTGACGGAGTTTCAGCAGGTGGAGCACGCCGTGCCGCTGGAGAGCTTGCAGGATGTTTTCAACGGCGAAGAGGTTTGCGAGTTTTTAGACCGCGTAGGCGGCGTTGTGCCGGACGCGGTTTACAGTGTAGAACCCAAGGTGGATGGCTTGTCCGTGGCGCTGGAATACCGTGACGGCGTGTTTTACCGCGGTGCGACCCGCGGCGATGGTCGTGTGGGCGAGGATGTGACGGAGAATCTGCGTACCATCCGCTCGATTCCTATGACTCTGCCGGAAAAACTGCCGCGGCTGATCGTACGCGGCGAAGTCTACATGTCTCGCAGCGTGTTTGAAGAACTCAATGCACTGCGCGAGATCAACGGCCAGCCGCTGATGGCTAATCCCCGCAATGCAGCGGCAGGCTCTTTGCGCCAGCTAGACCCCAAGGTAGCGGCCAGCCGCAAGCTGGACATTGCCATTTTTAATCTGCAGCTGGCAGAGGGACGTGAGTTTTCCACGCACGCTGAGACGATGGAATATCTGGCATCTCAGAAGTTCAAGGTGATCCCCAACCGCTGCCTGCAAGGAGCAGACGAGATACTGCAGGAGATCGAGCGGCTTAACGATACGCGCATGGAGTTTCCTTTTGATATGGACGGCGCGGTGATTAAACTGAATGATCTTGCCCAGCGTGAGGAGCTGGGTAGTACGGCCAAGTGTCCTAAGTGGGCCATTGCCTATAAGTATCCGCCGGAGCAGAAGCCTTCGCAGCTGGTGGACATTGTGGTACAGGTGGGCAGGACTGGTGTGCTGACACCCAAAGCGGTGCTCAAACCGGTACGTCTGGCAGGTACCACGGTGACTAATGCAACGCTGCACAATCAGGATTATATTACTCAAAAGGATATTCGTATCGGCGATACGGTTATCGTGCAAAAGGCCGGAGAGATCATCCCCGAGATCGTTGAAGTAGTAAAAGACAAGCGTCCGGAGGGAACCGTGCCTTATACGCTGCCGACGGCTTGTCCTGTCTGCGGTGCACCCGTGTTTCGTGATGCGGACGGTGCTGCTGTACGCTGCACTGGCGCAGAGTGCCCTGCACAGTTGCTGAGAAACCTTACCCACTTTGCCAGCCGTGCCGCTATGGATATTGATGGCCTCGGTCCGGCAGTGATTGGCCAGCTGATCGACAGCGGCTTGGTATCTACGGCAGCAGACCTCTACGATTTGCGCGCGCAGGATATTGCGCAGTTGGACCGCATGGGCACCAAATCGGCAGACAATGCGGTAAACGCCATTGCCAAGTCGAAGGAAAACGATCTCTGGCGCTTGATTTTTGCGCTAGGTATCCGTCAGGTAGGCGAAAAAGCGGCTAAGATGCTGGCCTTGCATTTTGGTACACTGGACGCTCTTGCTGTAGCGACGCAAGAGGAACTAACGGCCATTGACGATGTGGGTCCCATTACGGCGGCATATATCCGCAGCTGGATGGAGAATCACCAGTCGAAAGATCTGATAGAACGATTGAAGATGGCTGGTGTTAATATGGAGTGTCAAGAGAAACAGCTTGACAGTCGTTTTGCAGGAATGACTTTCGTGCTTACGGGTGCACTGGAAAAGTTCACTCGCGAGGAAGCGGGCGAAATGGTGGAAAAGCGGGGCGGCAAGGCAGCATCTTCCGTTTCCAAAAAGACCACCTATGTGGTAGCAGGGCCCGGTGCGGGTTCCAAGCTGCGCAAGGCACAGGAATTGGGTATTCCTGTGCTCAATGAAGAAGAATTCTTGGATATGCTGCAATAAGGAGAAGAACATGGCAAAGCAAACAAAAGTTGAGCTGCGTGGGCAGTTGATGTATTCGGTGTTTGTACGCAATCATACGCAAGAAGGCACCTTCCGTGCATTGGAGGGTGATTTGGACCGTTTGGCATCATTGGGCGTGGATATTATCTGGCTCATGCCTATTCATCCGATCGGTGAGGTAGCGCGCAAGGGTGTGCTGGGAAGTCCCTATGCCATTCGTGATTACCGTGCCATCAACCCCGAATACGGAACCAAAGAAGAGCTGGTCCACTTGGTGGACGAGATCCACAAACGCGGGATGAAGTGCATTATTGATGTGGTGTATAACCACACGTCTCCTGATTCGGTACTGGCTGAGACACATCCGGAGTTTTTCTTCCGCGATGAAAAGGGTGAACCCAGTCGGCATGTGGCTGACTGGTGGGATATTGTGGACCTTGATTATTCGAACACCGAACTTTGGCAGTATCAGATTGACACGCTGAAAATGTGGGCGGAAATCGTGGATGGTTTCCGCTGTGATGTGGCCAGCATGGTGCCGGTTGACTTCTGGCTGCAGGCACGAGAACAGGTGGAGCGGGTGCGCCCCGGCTGCATCTGGCTGGCTGAGAGCGTATTTCAGGATCATGTTCGTGAGATGCGCCGTGTAGGCGCTTATACCGCTACGGACAGCGAACTGTACGAAGCTTTTGACATTACCTATCCCTACGATGTGTGGGATGTGTTTGACGGATATTTTACCGGTAAGAACACGTTGGGCGAGTATATCTGCCTGCTGCATTATCAGGATACGGCCTACCAGAGCCACCACGTGAAGCTGCGCTGCCTGGAAAACCACGACCAGCCCCGTTTTGCATCCAAGGTGGACACGGAAGAAGAACTGCGTAACTGGTTTGCGTTCAATTATTTTGAGCGTGGGACGACCATGCTCTATGGCGGCACGGAATTTGCCCCCAAACATCAAGTTTCCTTGTTTGATAAGGACGATTGCTTTGGCGACAAACAGGGCGATTGGCAGGGTTACCTCCGCCAACTGCGCGCCATGAAGCGCACACTGCCCTTAACGGGCGACTACCGCTTGCAATGCCGCGGTGAGAGCTTTGTGCTGGGCAAATACGATACGGTGGATAGTCATGTACGTGGTGTTTTCAGCATGAAGGGTGAGCAGGCACAGATTCATGTGGACTTGCCGGACGGCATTTACGAAGACCGCATTGATGGCCGTGAAATTCGTGTGCTTAACGGCTTTGTGGATTGCGACGGAACGCCCATTGTTATCGGAGCATGAAAAACGTAATGAAGAAGATCCTTTCCTTGCTGCTGGCGCTGCTGCTCAGTTTTTCGCTGCTGGCCTGCAGTACCGGAACGCCATCGTCCGGACAGGATGTTCCGCCTTCTACAGATAATTTCCAGAAGGACGAGGACATTTCTCTGCCGAATGAGGACGGGTCATATAGCTCAAAAGAGGATGTTGCACTATACCTTTGGATTTACGGACAGTTACCGGAGAACTATATGACCAAAAAAGAAGCCCGAGAGTTGGGTTGGGACGGCGGGCCGCTGGAGCCGTATGCGCCGGGCTATTGTATTGGTGGCGACCGGTTCGGTAATTTTGAAGGACTTTTGCCGGAAATTGACGGTGTTACCTATACGGAGTGTGATATTGATACGCTATGCTCCGGTGAGGGGCGCGGTGCAAAACGCATCGTCTTTTCCAACGACGGGTACATCTACTATACCGACGATCATTACGAGAGTTTCACAGAACTCTGGTTTACGGAGAGCTATGAGCTGATAGAGCAACCTCTGAAAAAATAATGAAAAAACATAAACCCGCTGCCTTTTCAGGCAGCGGGTTTATCATTTCGGGAGAGTTTGAGAAATTGTGATGTACTTACTTGGTTACTTACTTCAGCACCTTAGCAGCACGCTTCTTGCCGTAGGAAATGGCGAAGAACAGATAAGCAGCAGCCAGAACGCCACCGGCGATGTAGGCAGGAGTCCAGGGGACATTGAAGCCGATCTTGGCGTTGATGATGTAAGTCGTGGTGATGAAGGCATAGAAAGTGCCGGGGATCAGGGGGATCCAGCAGAACGATATGGCTTGCGTTATTGGCTTGCAAATAGATGCCGGAGCTGACAGAGACTCCATGGTGTACTAACCAAAATACACTGGACAATGTTAAGACACAAATCATCAAAACTGCTGCGAGCAGCTTCTTCATAAGAACACCTCCTGTCTATTTTATTAGACGCAGAAAAGGGAAATCTTGTTCCTCAAAGGAGATAGTATTTGGATTCTTGACAAGGAGAAGGGAATATATTATACTGTTCGGGTATATGAGAATAGCGAAGAAGGGAAGCAGTAGACGTACCGCAGAGGCAAAGAGAGGGAGTGGCCGGTGTAAACTCCCGTGATGCGCCGTTGAAGTCGTCCCGGAGCTCTGGGCTGAAATTAACAGTAAGCTGCAGCGGTGATCCGCCGTTATCCGGATACGGTCATTTTGACCGGCTGAGTGCGGGATTGATCCCGAATACAGGTGGTACCACGGACTTGACGTTCGCCCTGTTTTGCAAAGGCAAAACGGAGCGGACTTTTTGTTTTGCCAAATTATCCGAAAGAGGAGAATCAATATGCGTAAAGAGTTGCCTAAAGTGTATGATCCCCGGGATGTAGAGCCCCGGATCTACGACATGTGGATGCAGGGTGGCTGCTTCAAGGCAGAACCCGATCCCAAGAAAAAACCGTTTTCCATCGTTATGCCGCCTCCCAACGTCACCGGCCAGCTGCACATGGGCCACGCTATGGATGCCACACTGCAGGATATCCTGATCCGATTCAAGCGTATGCAGGGCTATGAAGCGCTGTGGCTGCCCGGCACCGACCACGCCGGTATTGCCACCCAGATCAAGGTGGAAGAGAATCTGCGCAACGAGGAAGGCCTGACCCGCTATGATCTGGGCCGTGAGAAGTTCTTGGAGCGCGTGTGGCAGTGGAAGGAAAAGTACGGCAACCGTATCGTAGAGCAGCAGAAGAAGATGGGATCCTCCTGCGATTGGGACCGCTCTCGCTTCACCATGGACGAAGGATGCTCCAAGGCTGTCCGCGAAACCTTCTGTGAGCTGTATGACAAGGGCCTGATCTACAAGGGAAGCCGCATCATCAACTGGTGCCCCCACTGCCTGACCGCCCTGTCCGATGCCGAGGTGGAGTATGTGGATAAGCCCGGCAATCTGTGGCATATCCGTTATCCTTTGGCCGACGGCAGCGGTGATATCGTCGTGGCTACCACTCGTCCCGAGACCATGATGGGTGATACCGGCGTGGCCGTGAACCCTGAGGATGAGAAGTTCAAGCACCTGATTGGCAAGAAGTGCATCCTGCCCATCATGAACCGCGAGATCCCCATCATCGGCGATGAATACTGCGAGATCGGTTTCGGTACCGGCGCGGTGAAGATGACGCCTGCCCATGACCCCAACGACTTCGAAGTAGGTCTGCGCCACGGGCTGGAAGTACTGCGTGTTATCAACGATGACGGCAGCATTAATGAAAATGGCGGTAAGTACAATGGTATGGATCGCTATGAGTGCCGCAAGGCCATCGTTGCCGATTTGGATGCCGGCGGCTATCTGGTCAAGACTGAGCCTTATTCCCATAACGTGGGGACCTGCTATCGCTGCCATAACGACGTGGAGCCTCTGATCAGCGCCCAGTGGTTCGTAAAGATGAAGCCTCTGGCTGAAGAAGCAATCCGCGTTGTCAATGACGGCACTATCAAGTTCGTGCCCGAGCGTTTCACAAAGACCTATACCAACTGGATGGAGAACGTCCATGACTGGTGTATTTCCCGCCAGCTGTGGTGGGGTCACCAGATCCCCGCATGGTACTGCGATGAGTGCGGCACCATCAATGTGGGCCGTGAAGATCCCACGACCTGCTGCAAGTGCGGCTGTACCAGCCTGACCCGTGACGAGGACGTACTGGACACTTGGTTCTCTTCCGCGCTGTGGCCCTTCTCCACAATGGGTTGGCCTGATAAGGAAGCTGCCGATCTGAAGTATTGGTATCCCACTTCTGTGCTGGTCACTGGCTACGATATTATCTTCTTCTGGGTCGCCCGTATGATCTTCTCCGGTATGGAGCAGATGAAGCAGGAGCCTTTCAAGACGGTGTTTATCCATGGTCTGGTCCGCGACGATAAGGGCCGCAAAATGTCCAAGTCTTTGGGCAACGGTATCGACCCTCTGGAGATGGCAGATAAGTTCGGCGCCGATGCGCTTCGCTTTAACCTGATCACCGGTAACAGTCCCGGCAATGATATGCGTTTCTTTGTGGAAAAGTGCGAAGCTATGCGCAACTTTGCCAACAAGATCTGGAACGCTTCCCGCTTTGTGATGATGAACCTGACCATCGACAAAGTACAGCTGCCTGAAAAGCTGGAGCTGGAGGATAAGTGGGTTCTCAGCAAGCTGAATAACCTGATCCGTGAGGTTACCGACAATCTGGAGGCATATGAACTGGGTGTGGCTTCCGCCAAAATCTATGACTTCATTTGGGACACCTACTGCGATTGGTATATCGAGCTGACCAAGACGCGTCTTAACGGCGAGGACAAGGCTGCCAGTGAGGCGGCACAGAACGTGCTGTGCTACGTGCTGCTGCGCATTCTGGAGTTGATGCATCCCTTTATGCCCTTTATTACTGAGGAGATTTGGCAGGCACTGCCTCATGAGGGTGAATATCTGATCCGCGCCCAGTGGCCCGAATACAGCGAAGTACTGAACTTCAAGGCTGACGAAAATGCTATGGAAGCCGTAAAGGAAGCCATTTCTGCTGTCCGTGCCCGCCGCGCCGAGATGAATGTTCCTCCTTCCAAGAAGGCACAGATGATCATTGTCACCTCCACGCCCGAAAACTATGAGGAAGGCAAGCACTTCATTACCCGTATGGCCTATGCCAGCGATGTGACTGTGACTGAGAATGCACCTGCTGACCTGACCGGTATGGTTACTGTGGTCACCCACAATGCTAATGTATATATGCCTTTGGCAGAACTGGTGGACTTTGAGAAGGAATTGGAGCGTATTGCTAAGGAGCGTGCCAAAGCACAGGAGAATTTGGAGCGCATCGAAAAGAAACTATCCAACGAGAGTTTTGTTTCCCGTGCCCCGGAAGCTGTTGTTAATGCCGAGCGCGAAAAGGCAGATAAGTGCCGTGCGCTGATTGCCAAGCTGGACGAGTCGGCTGCGGCAATGAAAGCATAACACATCGCCTTTGTTCGACACAAAAAAATAGCAAAATTCTATATAATCACCGTAGATCATGGATCTACGGTGATTTTTTTGTACAAAGGAGAAGATCATGGAAATACGAGCAAAAAAAGAGGGGCGCAACGTAGAAATATTATTAAAAGGGGAGCTGGACCATCACGGTGCCAAAGGGCTGACTCTGCAACTGGAGCGTGAGATTGAAGTATTGTTGCCGCTGCGCTTGGTGCTGGATTTTGTGGGCGTAACATTTATGGATAGTTCCGGTATTGCCGTTGTTCTGCGTACAGACCGGCGCATGAAAGAGTTGGGCGGTACGCTTTGTCTGCAAAGCCTTGGGCAGCAGCCCCGCAAACTGTTGGAGGCGGCGGGCATCGATCGAATGGTGGAAATAAAGTAAAGGAGGCGGATACATATGAAAACAAAAGCAGAAAACTATGTAAGCATTGAGTTTTTGAGCCGAAGCAGCAACGAGGGATTTGCCCGCATGGCGGCTGCAGGATTTGCAGCGCAACTGGATCCGACGCTGGAGGAACTGGGCGATATTAAAACGGCGGTCAGCGAAGCTGTGACCAATGCTATCGTGCATGCTTATCCGGATGCGTTGGGAAAAATCGTGATGCGCATGCGAATTATGGAAAATCACGTGCTGGAACTGAGTGTGCGGGATTATGGCTGCGGCATTGCCGATGTGGAACAGGCGCGTCAGCCGCTTTATACGACGGGTGGCGAGGAACGTAGCGGCATGGGCTTTACCATTATGGAAAGTTTCACCGACCGGCTGACAGTTCGCTCGGTGGTGGGGCGTGGAACTACAGTAACGATGCGCAAACAGATCTCTCAGCGGATCTCCACAAAGAAATGAGCGGCACAGAATTATTCGCGCTGCTGGATCGGGCACAGCGCGGTGACGATGAGGCATGCCAACAGGTCTTGGTAGAAAATGTAGGACTGATCTGGGCCATTGTGAAGCGCTACTACGGCTGCGGTGTGGAAGTAGACGACCTTTATCAGCTGGGATGCATAGGGTTTATAAAGGCTGTAAAGGGATTTGACCTCACATATGGAACCCAGTTTTCCACCTATGCCGTTCCTAAGATCGCAGGGGAGATCCGCCGCTTTCTGCGCGATGACGGTGCGATAAAAGTGGGTAGAAGCGTGCGGGAAAAGGGACAAATGCTCTGGAGCGCACGGGAGCGAATGCGCCAACAGCTGGGGCGTGATCCTCATGTGTCGGAACTGGCTCAGGAGACCGGTTTATCGGTGGAAGAGATCGCCAGTATCGAATTGGCGGTGGGCGCGCCGGAGTCATTGCAGCAGGAAACGGCAGAGGGCCTGACGCTGGAGTCCACGCTGGGAACAGAGTGTCCGGAGGAAAATCTGGTAGAAAAAATCGCGCTCCGCGAGGCAATCGATGCCTTACCGGAGCGCGAGAGAATGACGATTCTGCTGCGTTTTTTTAAAGGATTGACTCAGGAACAAACTGCCCGCATCTTGCAGGTATCGCAGGTGCAAGTATCAAGATTAGAACGTCGAGGACTGGCTCAGCTGCGAGAAAAATTGGCCGATGAAACAGGGGAAAACAGGTAGATAAATCAAGAACTGCTTTTTGGAAGAGCGGTCTGCAAATCTTGCGTGATAGCGGCTGGATTTTCGTGTTCTAACGGAAGAAATTCCGTCATGTTGTGGCGGTAGCGCTTAGGCAGAAAAGTGTTCTGGCAGCGAGGATTATACCGTTCTTTAATAGCGATGGTCTCATAAAACTTTTTCCAAAGTGCCCGGTAGTAGATCTCTTCTTCTCCCGGCAAAGCTTTTTGCCATGAATCTACCTGCAGTATTTGAGAGCGCCCTTTGGTGTAGAGCAACAAATCTCCGTGAGTTCGGTCATAAATAAATAATGATTCGTTGGCGTAGCGGTTACAGAAATGGCTGCGCAGCAGCGGGAGAACTCTGTTTTTCGGTTCAATTTCCGCGCCCAAAGTGCCGTTATAGTCAGAAAAACGGACGAATCCACGTAGCTTCTCCAGCTCTCCGTTCATGTGACGAATCGCTTTAGCAATGGGATGATAGGCATCATCTGCCTGATTCTTTAGAAAAGAATTACCGCAGCTATACAGTTTGCGTATAAACCGATACATGTGCATCTCTTTTTCGTCCAGACATGTTAGATAGCACCTGCGAAGCATATCTGCGGCTGTTGGAGAGACTTTCAAGATACTTCGATATACTCTGCGTGCATTTTCCGGCACGGTTAAAATCGTTCGTACAGAGTATAGGGACAGCATACATTCCTCATCGCTGAAAAACGCGATGGGGAATTCTTTATGCACATAGCTTTCAAAGACACAGCATAAAAACCCGTCAAAGGTTCCGTCGTATTGAAAAATGACAGAATCCCAAGCCATGATCTCACCCCACAGAATCAAAAAGAGAGAGCTGCGCTATTTGCGAGTGTGGCAGCTGCTTTTGTTCGATTGCCTCCAACTGTCTTGCAATGGTGGCAGCAGAAAATTGTAACCCGCTGCGCACCCGGCCGCTGCAGGTAATAAAATACTGGGCGCGTTTGAGAACAACTCCCAGTTTTTTCAAATCTTCAAATCTTAAATTAGTTGTGCGGCGCGCGGAAACGATCCGCCGGGCGCTGACCGGTCCAATTCCCGGCACACGCAGCAGCATCTCGTAATCTGCCTGCATGATTTCCACCGGAAACTGTTCCAGATGCCCGATCGCCCAGTTGCATTTAGGATCGATCAGCGGATTGAAATCCGGCTGCTGATCGTTCAGCAATTCTTCTGCGCGGAAACCATAAAAGCGCAGTAGCCAGTCGGCCTGATATAGCCGATGCTCTCTTAGCAAAGGAGGTTGTGTATCTAAACTGGGGAGAAGAGAGTGTTCTACTACCGGCACATAGGCGGAGTAGAACACTCGTTTTAAACGGTATTTGTCGTATAAAGATTGTGTCAGCTGCAGAATGTGGCGGTCCGTATCCTGTGTCGCCCCGACGATCAGTTGCGTACTTTGCCCGGCTGGGGCAAAGGAGGGCGCGTGCTTATATTTCACCAGTTCGCGTTTGTTGTTAGCCGCCTGATCACGGATCAAGCCCATAGGCCGAAGAATGGCCTGCTTTGTTTTATCCGGTGCTAGCATCTGCAGTCCAGCTTCCGATGGAAGCTCAATGTTGACACTAAGGCGATCAGCCAGTAACCCGAGCTGCTGTACCAGTTCCGGCGAAGTGCCGGGGATCGCCTTAGCATGAATGTAGCCGTTGAAGCCATATTCATGGCGCAAAAGACGCAAACTGCGCACCATCAGCTCGGTGGTATAGTCAGGATTTCGCAGCACGCCGGAAGAAAGAAACAATCCTTCGATGTAATTGCGCCGATAAAATCCGATGGTCAGTTCTGCCAGTTCCCGGGGAGAAAAGGCAGTGCGGCGCGTATCGTTACTGCGGCGATTAACACAGTATTTACAGTCATAGACACAACAATTGGTCATCAACACTTTTAAAAGTGTGATGCACCGCCCATCTGCCGAAAAACTGTGACAGCATCCGGCGATCGAGGAAGAGGTGTTGCCGATTTTACCGGGTTGAGAGGAGCGGCGCACACCGCTGGAAGTACAGGCTGCGTCATATTTGGCTGCATCGGACAGAATCTCCAGCTTTTCTAAAAGGTCCATGATGCTCAGGCAGAGCGAGTTCTGCGCTTACCCTGAGGATGTTCCATATGCTCAAACAAACGCATCAGATTGACGGCGATGGAACCGGCACCCAGCAAAATGATCATCAAAGAGAACGTTGTCATAGTCATTACCTCCTGTGGAACTTTTGTTCTATATGCATTATAAATCGAACAAGCGTTCTTGTCAATAGAAAATCGAACAAAAATTCGAATTTACTTTCTGGCATGTTGACCGGGAAGGGAATCTGTATTAGAATAGAGAAAAATTTTAAACACAGAGGCTTATATGAACGAATTAGAAAAAAGGTTTATTACAGCACGCCGACAGGCGATCGCTTTGGAATATGCGCATTTGAATCCTCGGCAGCGCGAAGGTGTTCTGGCTACAGAAGGACCGCTGCTGCTGTTGGCGGGCGCCGGCAGCGGCAAGACTACGGTGCTGATCAACCGCGTAGCAAATCTCCTGCGTTACGGTAGCGGCAGTGACTCGACACAGATTCCTATGCCGATTTCTGTCGATGAGGTGGAGTTTCTGGAGCAGTATGTCCAAAACCCCGATCCGGAACAAAAGGCGCTGGCGCAGTATCTGTGCGCCGTAGAGCCGGCACGGCCCTGGGAAGTGTTAGCTATTACCTTCACCAATAAAGCGGCAGGGGAGCTGAAAGAACGCCTGGAGCGTATGCTGGGAGAAGAGGCAAAGGACATGTGGGCGGCGACGTTCCATTCGGCCTGTGTACGGATCCTGCGGCGCGATATTGACAAAATCGGCTTTGACCGCAGCTTTACGATTTACGACACGGATGACAGCAAGCGCGTGATCAAAGATGTACTCAAGGAACTGGGATTGGAGGAAAAATCATTCCCTGTTCGGGAAGTGCAGTCCATCATTTCCGGAGCGAAAGACAAGATGCAGTCTCCGGAGGAGTTTGCATCGATCTGGGAGAACCGGGGTGACTGGCGCAAGGTGCGTATCGCCAAGGTATACCGCATCTATAATCAGCGGCTGCGCGATGCCAATGCGCTGGACTTTGACGATATCATTCTCCACACCGTGCATCTGCTGCAGAGCAGCGCTGAAACGCTGGCATATTATCAACGGAAGTTCCGTTACATTCTCATCGATGAGTATCAGGATACCAACCAGATGCAGTATATGTTGGCCAGTCTCTTAGCCGGAGGATATGGCAATATCTGCGTTGTTGGCGACGATGACCAGAGCATTTACCGTTTCCGCGGCGCTGACATCGGTAATATCCTCAGCTTCGAAAAGCAGTATAAAAATGCCCGTGTGATCCGTCTGGAGCAGAATTACCGCAGCACTCAGAACATTCTGGATGCAGCCAATGCGGTGATTCGCAACAATCAGGGGCGTAAGGGAAAAACGCTGTGGACGGAGAACGGCAGCGGCGAAAAGGTAACGGTCAAAACTGCGTTCAATGAAGGCGATGAGGCGAACTTTGTGGTGGGTCAAATCATGATGGACTATCACCGAGGCGGTAACTGGTGCGACCACGCTATTCTCTACCGTACCAACGCCCAGTCCAATGCACTGGAATACGCTTTCAAGCGCAACGGTGTTCCTTATAAGGTCATCGGCGGTATGAAGTTCTTTGACCGGGCGGAAGTGAAGGATATGCTGGCATATCTCTGCGTGATCAACAATCCTGCAGATGACCTGCGTTTGCGCCGTATCATCAATGTACCGTCCCGTAAAATCGGTGCGGCCACCATTGACAAGGCCCAGATTCTGGCTACAGAAAATCGCGTACCATTATTTGAAATTTTGCGTAAGGCAGATGCCTATCCTGAGCTGAAAACAAGCACTGCAAAGTTAATAAGCTTTACAGATATGATTGGCGAAATGAAGCGGCGCGAAGGTGATTTGGGTCTGGTAGAATTCTATGAATATGTCTGTCAGCGTAGCGGTTATACACAGATGCTGCAGGATAAGGATGATATGGAAAGCCGCGGACGGTTGGAAAACGTGCAGGAGCTGAGTTCCAGTATTCTTGCTTTTATGGAGAATGATCCGGAAAATCCTACGTTGTCCGGATTCTTGGATGAAGTGGCGCTGTATACGGATTTGGACAGCCAAAGCGATGCGGATAACTGTGTGACGATGATGACCATGCACAGTGCCAAGGGTCTGGAGTTCCCGCAGGTATACGTGGTTGGCATGGAGGATGGTCTGTTTCCGGGGAACCGCGCTATGGGAGATCCGGAGGAGATGGAAGAGGAACGGCGTCTTTGCTATGTGGCTATGACCCGTGCCAAAAAGAAACTGACCATGACCAATGCGCGGCAGCGCACGTTGTATGGCCGCACGACACCGGCAATGGCATCCCGATTCTTGGGTGAGATTCCGGAAGAGAACATGGAGTGGATCAGTAAACCGGAGCCTCGACCTCAGCCGACTCATTGGGACGATTGGGCAGAAGATGGACCTGTCATTTACACACAGACTGCGCCGACAATGCCCAAAAAGCCGATGGCAGAAGCCGGTGGTTTGCGAAAGGCAGCTCCGGCTGGAGCGCCGCTGCTGCAGTTGAAAGCAGGCGAGAGTATTGCTCATGATGCGTTCGGTAAGGGCATGGTGCTGAGCGTTCGGCCCATGGGTAATGATGCACTTGTTGAAGTAGCTTTCGACAAGGTAGGTACCAAGAAATTAATGCTCAAGGCTGCAGGCAGCCATTTGAAAAAGCTGTAAAAAAAGAAGGTTCCGCCATGGCGGAACCTTCTTTTTTTACCATGCAATGTAAAAAGCCCTGTGCATTGCACAGGGCTTTTGCTTGTCCAAGGTTAGATCGCTCTGGTAACTTTACCGGAACGCAGACACCGGGTACAAACATACACATGGCGGGGCGTGCCATTGATCATTGCCTTCACGCGCTTGACATTGGGCTTCCAGGGACGATTGGAACGTCTGTGGGAATGGGAAACCTTGATACCGAAGGTTACGCCCTTGTCGCAAAATTCGCACTTAGCCATCCGTTGCACCTCCTTGCTGTGACTAACTTAGTGCTCGCTTTCGCAAGCATTTGATATGATAACAGATATCAAGGAGAAATGCAAGCATTATTTGACAAAAAAATGAAAAATTTTATGTAGGGAAATTGGGAGGAAAAAGTAAGCCTTTGAGATGGGGAAAATGTGCGTAAGATAGAGAGGGGTAAGAATATTTTTCCCGGTGGTGAGTGTTGCGAAATAGCAGTACATAGGCTATAATAAAGAGAATATATACTGGCCGCAATATTCGATATTGTCGGAAGTTGACAGGAGGATAAAACGATGGAGAAGGTAAAGAGAACCCCTGCGAAGTTGAGCAAGTTGGTGGATGCCTTTGGCCTCGAGATCATATATAAAGGCAAGGATTACGATACAAGAGAAATTCCCATCACCGACGTGTGTCGACCTGCCCTGCAGTTGGTAGGTTTCTATGATTATTTTGAGCCTCGTCGTCTGCAGATCCTCGGCAAAGCGGAAATGACGTTCCTGCATACCATGGAGCCGGAGAAACGCAAAGAGGCCTTCGACCATCTGCTGCGCTGTGAGATCCCTGCGCTGATTATTACCCGCAATATGGAAGTGTTTCCGGAACTGCTGGAGCTGGCACAAAAGCATGGCAGAACACTGCTGCGTACGCCCATGCAGACGGTAGATCTGACCAGTAATGTGATCGACTACTTAAACCGTACACTGGCACCTCAGGTGACTCGCCACGGCGTTTTGATGAACATCTATGGTCAAGGTGTGTTGATGCTGGGCGACTCCGGCATTGGTAAGAGCGAAACCGCCATTGAACTTCTTAAGCGCGGTCACCGCTTGGTGGCTGACGATGCGGTGGAGATCCGTCAAGTATCCAATACGCTGGTCGGTACGGCGCCGGAACTGATTCGCCATTTAGTGGAGATCCGAGGCATCGGCATCATTGAGGTGCAGAAGCTGTTTGGTATGGGTGCGGTGCAGTTTGAAACGGAGATCGATTTGGTGATTCAGCTGGAACCGTGGGTAGATGGGAAGTTCTATGATCGCCTTGGCCTGGGTGAGGATTCTTACACCATGCTGGGCGTGTCACTGCCATATGTGACCATTCCCGTGCGTCCCGGACGAAATCTGGCAGGCATCGTAGAGATTGCAACCATGAAAAATCGCCAAATGAACTACGGTGGAGACTCTGCTCTTGATTTTATCGCAAAATTTGACCAGAGAATCGATGAGATGACCAAGGAGAACGGATGAAATACGTCGGAATTGACATTGGAGGAACCAATTTAAAAGCCGGACTCGTAGACGAGCAGGGCAATTTGTTGGCCAGTAAAAAGATAAAGATTGCTCAAATAGACAATCAGGAATCTTTGGCGTGGGCCATGGCGTCCATGACGCAGGAACTGGCCGAAGCTGTCGGTGTGCCTGTGAATGAGATTGCTTCGGTAGGCGTGGGTGTACCGGGAACAGTAGAGATCCATTCCGGTTCGATCCTGTATACCTGTAATCTTCCACTGCGCAATGTCCCACTGCGCCGACTCTTTCATCGCTATCTGCCGCAGCCGCTCTACATTGAAAATGATGCTAACTGTGCTGCGGTAGGCGAATATTTTGCGGGTGCCGGCCATGGCAGCAAGCGATTTGTGGCTGTGACGCTGGGCACAGGTGTGGGCGGTGGTGTGATCCACAACGGAAAGATCTATCACGGCGCCAACGGCATGGCCGGTGAAGTGGGGCATATGTCTATTGTCTACGGCGGGCATCCCTGTCCTTGCGGGCGGAAAGGATGCTGGGAGCAGTATGCCTCTGCCACGGCGCTCAAACGGATGACAGCAGAAGCTGTGGAACGAAATCCCGGCAGCATTCTGTGCGATGTGGTGGCGGAAAACGGCGGTAAGGTTAGTGGGCAGTCTGCCTTTATTGCTGCGCGCCGTGGCGACAGCGTGGGCAAGGCCGTTTGCGACATGTATGTAAAGTATCTGTCCACGGGTATCGTTAACTTAATCAATATTTTCCAGCCTGACACGTTGGCAATTGCCGGTGGTGTCAGCAATGAAGAAGATGAATCCCTTTTGTTCCCTGTGCGCCGTCAGGTTGAAAAGGAATCTATTCCCTGCAGTCCTGACAAAATGACCCGTATCGTGAAAGCGGAGTTGGGAGATCGCGCCGGGATCATTGGTGCGGCGCTGCTGGGGAAGAAAAAGCGCTGATATCATATTTGGAGGAAGAATTATGCTCTGGTACGAGAGTTTGGATGAAACAATTGCAAAGGATCTGCCGGAACTGGAAGTGGCGTGCGACGTGCTTATGCAGCGGCATACCTCGTTCCGCATTGGCGGACCTGCGCGGCGTATGGCGTTTCCTGCCAACGCCGAACAGGTGGAAAAGCTGGTGAAACTTGCCGGAGAATGCGGTGTGCAACCCTTTATTCTGGGAAAGGGCACCAATCTGCTGGTGGCGGACGAGGGACTTGATACGTTGGTGATCAAGCTGGCGGAGAATATGCATGAGATCCGCCGACTGGATGAAGTGACGCTGGAAGCGGATGCCGGTATTTCGATGGCGCGTCTTGCGGTGTTTGCCCAACAGTTGGGACTGAGCGGATTGGAATTTGCCCACGGTATCCCCGGTAGCCTTGGAGGCGGCATTTATATGAATGCTGGTGCTTATGGCGGTGAAATGAAGCAGGTAGTGACAGAAGTAACTGCATTATATGAGGGAAAAGTGCGCGTTTTCTCCGCAGAAGATGCACAGTTTTCCTATCGTCATAGCGTTTTTTGTGATAATGGCGCGGTGGTGCTGAGCGCAAAGTTCCGTCTTACCCCAGACGATCCGGCATCCATTAAGGCGCGCATGGAGGACTTAATGGGCCGCCGTAAACAGAGCCAGCCGTTGGAGTATCCCAGTGCCGGCAGCACCTTCAAGCGGCCCACCGGCTACTATGCAGGCCCGCTGATCGAGCAGGCCGGACTCAAAGGCTTTACGGTAGGCGGAGCACAGGTCTCGGAGAAGCATGCGGGGTTTGTGATCAATATCGGCGAGGCAACTTGCGCCGATGTGTGTGAACTGATCCGTCAGGTACAGGAGAAAGTACAGAACGAGTCCGGCGTACTGCTGGAACCGGAGGTAAAGATCATCCGATAGGAGCTAAAAAATGGAGATTCTGATCATATCCGGTCTTTCCGGTGGAGGCAAGAGTAAAGCAGCCTCGTTTTTGGAGGATATCGGATACTATATTGTGGATAATCTGCCGGCGGAGATGATGGCAAAATTCGCTGAATTTTGCGCATCTTCCAGCGGCCGTTATGACCGCGTAGCACTGGTGTATGACGTACGTGCCGGTGAGCCGTTCAGCCTGCTGATCGGTACACTGGGGCGGATAAAAACCAGCGGCGTGAACTGTCGGATGCTGTTTTTGGAAGCGGATACTAAGACGATCATCAACCGCTATAAGGAAACGCGCCGCATGCATCCGTTGGCCGGTAAGGGCCTGAACGTAGAACAGGCGGTAGAAACGGAGCGGGAAATGCTGCGCCCTGTGCGTGACCACGCCGACTTTATCATTGACTCGACATCTTTTTCCACAGCCAAGCTGCGCAGCGAACTGCTGAACCTGTTCGGTGATCAGAAAGACCGTGTGGGCTTGCAGGTGAATGTGCTGTCCTTTGGCTTTAAGCACGGTGTGCCGCTGGAAGCCGACTTGGTGTTTGATGTGCGTTTCATGCCGAATCCCTATTATGTGGAAGAACTGAAGCGGAAAACCGGTCTGGATAAAGAAGTGCATGATTTTGTCTTCTCATTCCAACAGACCCATGATTTTATGGAGCATTTGAAAAAAATGGTGAGTTTCCTGCTACCGTTATATGCAGAGGAAGGAAAGACGGCTTTGGTCATTGCAATAGGATGTACCGGCGGACATCACCGCTCGGTGGCTGTTGCTCATAATGTGGCCGCCCATATTGTAAAGGAAGGCTATCCGGTCACGGAGAACCATAGGGACATCTCGCGTTAAAGGAGGGTGCCATGGAGTACGTATATCATGTAGCGCCAGAACACGGTCCGCGCGTTGTAGCGATTGGCGGCGGAACGGGGCTTTCTACGTTGCTGCGTGGATTAAAGCTTTATACAAAGCAGATCACGGCTATCGTCACAGTAGCCGATGACGGCGGCGGCAGCGGTGTGCTGCGGCAGGATCTTGGTATGCCGCCTCCCGGCGATATTCGCCACTGCATGGAGTCGCTGGCCAATGTAGAACCTTTGATGGCCCAGCTACTGCAGTACCGCTTTAGCGAAGGCGGGCTTGCAGGACAGAGCTTCGGCAACTTGCTGCTGGCAGCACTCAATGGAATCTTGCCTACTTTCGACCAAGCGGTGGAAGGGATGAGCCAGGTACTGGCGATTACCGGGCGGATTCTTCCGGTGACTACGGAAAATGTGCAGCTGAAAGCGGAATTTGAAAATGGCACCAGCGTAGTGGGGGAGTCCGTGATCGGTGAGTTCAAAAAAGAGCAGAACTGCCGGATCAGGCAGGTACGCCTTCTGCCGGACACGGCTATGGCACTTCCTGCGGCCATAGAGGCCATTAAAAAGGCTGAGATGATCATTTTTGCTCCCGGCAGCTTGTACACCAGTATTATTCCTAACTTACTTGTAAATGGAATCGTGGAGGCAATACGGCGCAGCGACGCACTGAAAGTCTATGCTTGTAACATCATGACCCAGGAGGGAGAAACGGAAGGATACACGGTTTCGGATCATATCCATGCTTTGTTTCAACACTCCTACGAAGGACTGTTCCACCTGTGTCTGACGAATAATGGGATGCTGCCGCAGGCGATAATGCAAAAATATCAGCAAACCGGTGCAGAAGTGATATTCTGCGACAAAGAAGCCTGCGAGGCGCTGGGCGTAGAGATCATCAGCCGCGCTGTTGCCACGGTGGATAACGGCCGCGTGCGCCACAATCCCGGTCATCTGGCCCGGGAACTGATGGCGCTGCATGCCGAGCGAACGATTCGCGTGGCCGGTGCCAGTAAGAAACAGATTCCGAGATATCGAAGAGAGAACTGAGGGGAGGGAACGGCTTGCAGTCCTTTGCATTCAAGGCAAAAAGTGAACTGTGCCGCGCCAGTGTGCAGCATGCCTGCTGCGCCAAAGCGGAAGCTTATGGCGTGCTGTTGTACTGCAATACATTTAATAACCGTGAAGTGAGGATCATTACGGAAAATCCGGAGTTTGCCATGCGTTTGCCCCGCCTGTTTCGTCGTGCCTTTGATCTGAAATTTGACCGGCTGCCGGAAGGGGATAATCCCGGAGGAAAGCTGGTATTTCAAATCACAGAACCGGACAAGCTGGAGATGATCGTTAACCAGTTGGGATACGACTTACGGCAGAATCTGGTGTTGCATGTGAATTTTGGCTTATTAGAAGATGAGTGCTGCCGGACATCATTCCTGCGCGGAGCCTTTTTGGCCGGTGGCAGTGTGACGGATCCGGAAAAGCGCTATCATATGGAGCTGGCTACATCCCATGCGCAGGCGAGCCGGGAAACCTCGGCTTTGCTAACAGAGATGGGGTTTGTGCCGCGCAGCGTCATGCGCGGTGGGAACAGCGTGATCTATTTTAAACAATGCGAGCATATTGAAGATCTGCTGACGACGATCGGTGCGCCGGGGTCGGCAGTAGAGATCATGACCACGAAGCTGGACAAGGAAATCCGCAACGACGCTAACCGCGCCATGAACTGTGATATGGCCAATGTGAATAAGACACTGGATGCGGCCATGGAACAGTGCCAGGCTATTGAACAGCTGCGCGAGGCAGGAAAACTGGAACTGATGCCGGAGAAAATCAAACAGACAGCATTACTACGTCTGGAATATCCGGAATTGTCGCTGGTCCAGTTGGCAGAACGCTGCGATCCGCCGGTGACTAAATCCTGCATTAATCACAGAATGAGACAAATTATGAAAACAGCGAGGGAATTATCATGACGAAGATGGAACGCTGCCGTGTGGCAATGGAATATCATGAGAAAGGCTTTAACTGCGCACAGAGCGTGCTGGAGGCATACAGAGATATGGTGGGCTTGACCCGAGAACAGTGCCTTGGCGTTGCCACGGGTTTGGGCGGAGGTTTCCGTACCGGCGGGATCTGCGGCGCTGCCAGCGGTGCAGTATTGGTACTGGGTTTGCTGTATCCTCATGCCACGGAGAATGATCCGGAGCGAAAGGCTTATACAGCTAAGCTGACCAAGGAGCTTCTGCGCCGCTTTACAGAGCAGTTTAACGGCCTTCTGAACTGCCGTGAATTGCTGCAGGACAAGACCTTGCCTAAGCGAGAAGAAGTTACGGCGCTGGGAAGCGAAAAGCACTGCAACAATATGATCATTTCTGCAGTAGCAATCTTGTACGATTATTTGGAAGAACTGAAAGAGGAGTAAGGCTATGTCCTTTGCGCATCTGCATGTTCATACGGAATACAGCCTGCTGGACGGTGCGTGCCGTATCCGCGATCTTGCCAAGCGGGTAAAGGAACTGGGACAGACGGCAGTGGCTATTACAGATCACGGCGTGATGTACGGCGCGATCGACTTTTATCGCGCCTGCAAGGCAGAGGGAATTCACCCTGTCATTGGCTGCGAAGTGTATGTTGCTGCCCGCAGCCGCTTTGACAAGATCCATGAGTTTGATGCTGAGTCCCGCCATCTTGTATTGCTGTGCCGTAACGAAACGGGCTATCGCAACCTATCCTATATGGTCAGCCAGGCATATGTGGAAGGCTTTTATATTAAGCCGCGCATTGACCTGGAGCTTTTGCGCGCCCATTCCGAGGGACTGATCGGTTTGTCCGCCTGCCTTGCCGGCGAGATTCCCAAGCAGATCATGAACGGCAACTATGATGCGGCTAAGGAGCATGCACTGCTGATGCAGCAGATCCTGGGCGAAGGAAACTTCTATCTGGAACTGCAGGATCACGGGATCCAGAACCAGCAAGAAGTCAATCGCGCTCTACTGCGTATCCATCAGGAGACCGGCATTCCATTGGTGGCCACTAATGATGCGCACTATCTGCGCAAAGAAGATGCGGAGAGCCACGATGTGCTGCTTTGCATCCAGACGGGAAAAACGGTAGATGATACCAACCGTATGCGTTATGAGCCGCAAAACTTCTATCTGCGTTCTACGGAGGAGATGGAGGAGCTCTTTTCCGGATATCCGGATGCCATTGAGAACACGCAGCGCATTGCGGAGCGCTGTAAGTTTGATTTTACATTCGGCAAGTATCACTTGCCGGAATTCAAGCTGCCGCCCGGTTATGACTCACCGACCTATCTGCGCAAACTGTGTGAGCAGGGCTTTATCGAGCGGTATGGCACGCAGAAAGAAAACTACCGCCAGCAGCTGGAATATGAAATGGACATGATCAACCAGATGGGTTTTACCGACTATTTCCTGATCGTGTCTGATTTCGTGCGCTATGCCAAGAGTAAAGGAATCCCTGTAGGTCCCGGCCGTGGCAGTGCGGCGGGCAGTATGGTGTCGTACTGCCTGTATATCACCGATATTGATCCCATGGAGTACAGCCTGTATTTCGAGCGCTTTTTGAACCCGGAGCGTGTGTCCATGCCCGATATCGACATGGACTTCGGTGATACGCGCCGCGGTGAAGTGGTGGATTACGTGCGCCGCAAGTATGGAGACGATCATGTGGCACAGATCGTGACCTTTGGCACGATGGCGGCTCGCGGCGCGATCCGCGATGTAGGCCGTGTGCTGAATATTCCCTACGCCGAGGTGGATGCTGTAGCTAAGCTAGTGCCGGCTACGCTGCATATCACACTGGACGATGCGCTGCGTTTGTCCAAGCAGCTGGCGGATCTCTATGAGGCGGATGAAAAGGTACGCCGCTTGATCGATATGGCTCGGGCAGTGGAAGGCATGCCGCGCCATGCCTCGACCCATGCAGCCGGTGTGGTGATTACCAAGCGACCTGTCTACGAATATGTGCCGCTGGCACGCAACGACGAGTCTATCGTCTGTCAGTATACGATGGTGACGCTGGAAGAGCTGGGCTTGCTGAAAATGGACTTCCTGGGCCTGCGTAACCTGACGGTATTGGACGATGCGGTGAAGATGGTGCAGGAAAATGCACCGGAGTTCACGCTGGAGTCTATTCCTATGGATGACCCAGATGTATTTGATATGCTGACCCATGGCCGTACTTCCGGCGTGTTCCAGATGGAGTCCACCGGTATGACCGGCGTGTGTTTAGGCCTCAAGCCTCACAATATTGAAGATATTACCGCGATTATTGCGCTCTACCGTCCCGGCCCCATGGAATCTATTCCAAGGTTTATTGCCTGCAAGCATGATCCCAAGTTGATTTCTTATAAGCATCCTTCGCTGGAGCCGATTCTGTCCGTGACTTACGGATGTATCGTCTATCAGGAGCAGGTGATTGAGATCTTCCGCAAATTGGGTGGATATTCACTGGGACAGGCGGATATGGTGCGCCGCGCGATCTCCAAAAAGAAGGCAAAGGAGATCGAGAAGGAGCGCCACTCCTTTGTGCACGGTGACAAGGAAAGAGGCATTACAGGCTGTATCGCCAACGGAATTTCGGAGGCAACGGCGGAAGCTATCTATGACGAAATCTACGATTTTGCCAACTACGCTTTTAACAAAGCGCACGCCGTCAGCTACGCGGTGGTGGCCTATCAGACCGCCTATTTTAAGTGTCACTATCCCCGCGAATACATGGCGGCGCTGCTGACCAGCGTGCTGGATAACTCCGACAAGGTGGCGGAGTACATTGCTGAGTGTCGGGATTGTTCCATTGCGCTGCTGCCGCCGGATGTGAACCGCTCCTTTGACCGCTTTACGGTGGAAGAGGATGGCATTCGCTTTGGGCTTGTCGCTATTAAGAACATTGGTCGCGGCTTCATCCAGTCAGTAGTGCGTGAGCGGGAACAGGGAGGGCTGTTTACCTCGTTCCAGGACTTCTGCGAGCGTATGTTCGACTGCGGTGATATGAATAAGCGGGCGGTGGAAAACCTGATCCGCAGCGGCGCATTCGATTCACTGGGTGCACGCCGCTCGCAGCTGATCGCTGTATATGAAAAGGTACTGGATGCTATTGCCTCCAGCCGCCGCCAGAATGTGGAAGGTCAGTTGGACTTCTTCGGTATGGTATCTTCCGGCAATAGCGGCAGTTCTCACATCGACCTTCCGAACGTTCCCGAATATACGGTGACGGAGCGTCTGTTCATGGAAAAAGAGACGACCGGTCTCTATCTGTCCGGCCATCCTATGAACGACTACCGGGATGCTGCACGAAAGGCCGGTGCTGCGTCGATCCACGCAGTTTTGGAGGATTTTGCTGCCGAAGACGGGCCGCGCCGCTTTGCTGATGGCCAGAATATTACGATTGCCGGTGTAGTTACCTCCAGTAAGACACGTACTACCAGAAACAATTCACTGATGGCTTATGTGATGGTGGAAGATGAACTGGCCAGTATGGAGCTTCTGTGCTTCAGCCGCGTGATCGACCAATGCGGCAGCTACATGCAGGTCAATACGCCGGTGCTGGTGAAAGGGCGGCTGTCTGTACGGGATGAAAAACCTCCGCAGATCATGTGTGATTCCATCTATCCTCTGCACCAGGAACTGCCAGATTTACGCGTAAAGCCGAAAGTTTCTGCACAAAAAGAAGGAGCTACGATTTATTTGCGCGTGCCGAGCGTAGATAGCGATGTATTCCGGCACATCAAGTTGGTGATGACCATGTTCGAAGGAGACACACCACTGAAGATCCGCGTAGCAGATACCGGAAAGCTGCTGGGTGCCAAATGTCTCAACCATCCGGCATTCATTGAAGAATGTGAAGAGTGGCTGGGAAAAGAGAACGTTGTAGTGAAATAAGAAAAAAAGGACGCAGCCATGGCTGCGTCCTTTTTCTGCTTATTTGCAGGAACAGTAATTTTTGGTACTGATATAATCCTTGGGCATTTCCACAGAGTTGGGCGGGAAGAACTCGCTGACAGGGAAGGCAACGCTGCGGAACAGACCGCAGGGATCCTGCTGATCGTCATCGCAGCATTCTGTCTGGGGAATACAGTAGTCGTAGACCGGGATCAACAGCTGCGTATCGCGCTCCAGCCGTACCAGTGTAAACTGGCCCAAGGTAACGTAATAACGGCGGGAAGAGCAGTTATCGAATACCAGATCCTGTGCAAAGCACTGGGCAATGCAGGCAGGGATCTCTGTGAGTGAACACTCGCACTGGCAAGGATTGCAGCACTCGGCAATCCGCGTATCCAGCACAATGGGATCGACGGCCTCTACCACGGCGGTGGGAAGGTTGGTGCTCATGCGGGCCGGAATATCCAACTCATCAAAGGCAGTTTGGGAAGTGAAGATTTTGGCACTACCCTCGCTGCCAAAGAGGATGCAGCGTTTGTCGAATACGCAAAGACCTTCGGCCTCGGTATAGCGTGGTGTACCGGCTGCGACTTGCAGCGTGACACGGTAGAAAAAGCGCATATCCACCGAATAGAAACCACGATTGAAGGTGACAGGTTCCACGTCCGTGTAGACGTACAACAGCTCTGCCGTACCGCCGCGGATCATCTGGCAGCCGCTGAGTACCTGTGCGGCTGCTGTGGTGGGATAGAAACGCAGATCTTCGATGCAGTCTTTATCGCGGCAGCTGTCGAAGATCTTTTTGGTATGAATACAGACGGACTCGCGTACCTCGCTCAAATCGCAGACCGGGCCCGGCATTCCGTTTTCAGCCATAGAAAAACCTCCTAATAAGTAGTGAAAGAAGATTCTTTCACTCCAGTGTATGCAGAAGGTGAGAGGAAGTGAAAAGGCGGCAGATTCATCTGCCGCCCATAAAAGATATGAGATTGATCAGGACATGGTCACGACGTCTTCTTTATCAATGACGCAGACATAGGAGTTGCCAATGCCCAGAGAGAAGTGAGTACCGTCTGCCAGCGTATAGGTGAAAGGATCTTCCATGGTTTCCTTATGCCACATGATCGGAATCGCCTTACCGCCGCAGATATAGGTGCCTTCGCCGCTGCCCCAGATTTCCGCTACCATATGGCCGGCAGCATCGCCGTTGCGATAGATCTCGGTACGCAGGATCAACAGGTTGACAATGCTCAGCTGCTCGCCAGTATTGCCGTCCACATGCTGTGTATCATACTGGCCTACCAGATAGCGGCCGGTAGCAGGATCGTAGTCAAAGGTACCGGTCTTATAGTCGGAGAAACGAACAGTAACATTGGTGGCCTTAGTATCGCTGTAGGGTGTACCGTCCTCCACGTACGTGAAGGGATACTCATAACCTTCGGAGTGCAGCAGGCTCCAACCATAGTTGGTAATAGTGGAGGAGATGC
Organism: Oscillospiraceae bacterium; assembly: GCA_015067975.1. Lineage (GTDB taxonomy): Bacteria > Bacillota > Clostridia > Oscillospirales > Oscillospiraceae > Vescimonas. Next base: position 27,712 of record SVLK01000004.1, read on the forward strand.
GCTCACCACTGGTCATCAGAGTATGTTCAAATGCCATGGTCTTTCTGCGCTCCTTGTCGCGCCAGAAAACATCGAAGTCGATTTCGTCGAAATCGTCGATGGGCAGATCGTAGAGCATGTAGTATGCTTCATCACTGCCGCCGGCATGGACATAGATCGCCTCCATACCCATAACGGTTTCAATATAGTAAGGGCGGGCGCTGCGCACAGAACCAATGGTGCCTACGTTTCGCACATCGTGGAAAACACCCATCAGACGGGTCACGTCCCACTCTACCACGAATTCGAAGATAATGTCACAATCCTGCAGGCCGTGCTGAGGCATAGCATAGTGGATATTATTGAGCATGACAGCCACAGGACGGTTATTGACCGTAGAGGGATCGTCCAAAGGCTCGCCGGTCAGAGGATTACGGGCTACTTCGGGTTCGGGCTGGGGAATATCTGTAATCACCAGTTTCAGCTGTTCTTCCGTAAGCTCCGGATTCTTGTAGCCGCAGGCACAGCAGGAGAGAACCATCAGCAGTGCCAACAGCAGAATGAGTGTTTTTTTCATATATATCGACTCCTTTTGTAGAAATCCTCTCGTAAGCATAGCAGATATACACGATAAAAGCAATTGTATGAAGAAGAATTTTTCCAAATAGGAACTGTACAAAAGACCGTTTTTTTCTTATAATAGATAAAAAGTGAGGTGAGCGCCCGTGGGTGTGGGGTTTATTCGTGATAAGCTGGAGATCAAGTTTTTAATTTTGTATATTGCCGCCCGTGTTTCCGAGCCGCTGCCGCTGGACGGTATGCAGGAACTGACTATGTGTGATGACGGCATTGATTATTTTGAATTTTCGGAATGCCTGAACGATTTGGTGAAGACGGAGCATCTCCGCTTGACGGAGGATGGCCGCTATGGTATTACCACCAAAGGGCTGCGTAACAGCGAGATCTGTGAGTCCAGCCTTCCATATTCTGTGCGGATCAGGACGGATAAGAATATCGCCGCATATAACAAAATGATTCTGCGCCGTAATCAGGTGCAGAGCCGTGTACTGCAGCGGGAGAACGGGACGTTTACCGTGGAACTGCTGCTGCGTGACGATGTGGACAGCGTGATGAAATTGGAACTGATGGTAGCCACGGAAGAAATGGCTCGCGACTTGGCAGACCGTTTCAAGAAAAATCCGGAGCAAATGTATGGCCGCATGCTACAGGCGCTCTACGGAGATAGGTAGTATTGATACAGGGAGTACCCGACACTTCGGTGTCGGGTACTTTTTTGCATATTATCGGACGAGTAGTCATAAAGTTGGGTAACGGACTAAGGAGGAGATGCTATGACGAGAGCAAAGTATGCAATTGAACGATTTGAGCAGGCAGTAGACTTGCTGCCGCTGCGTTTGCAGCGCTCAGCGCGACAGATGTCAGACTGGAAAAAAGAACAAGCAGAAGAGCTGCGGCTGCGGGTGGGCCAGCCTATGACGGTACTTTTGCCGGAGGGTGAGCAGTTTTCCACAGAGGAACTGCCGCGAATAACCGTCGGTCGGGGAGATCTGGAGCAGCTGTGCGATGCGGTGACTGGGTACTCTCGTTATGCGGCTAAAGAGACTATCAGCCGTGGTTATATCACCGCTGATGGTGGATTTCGCATCGGTATTTGCGGCACAGCGGTAATGCGCGGTGAGCAAAACATCAATTTAAAAGACATTTCTTCTGTGGTGATCCGCATTGGCAGAGAACGACGCGGTGTGGCAGATCCGGTGCTGCAGCAAGTGATGGAGAAGGGGGTATTCCCGGGAACATTGATTCTTTCACCGCCGGGATTGGGGAAGACGACGCTGCTGCGAGATCTGATACGGCTGCTTTCTGACGGCGCTGAGGAACGACCGGCTTTTCGTGTGGCATTAGTGGATGAGCGGAGTGAAATCGCATTAATGCATCAAGGAAAAGCACAGATGGACGTGGGCTGTCATACGGATGTGCTGGACGGATGCCCGAAAGCGCTGGCGATCCCCATGATGCTGCGCGCAATGAACCCGCAGATTATAGCAGTGGATGAAATCAGCTTGCAGGAGGATATCCGCTCCGTGGAGATGGCCGCAAACTGTGGGGTAGCACTGCTGGCTACCGTACATGGGAGCAGCAAGGAAGAACTGCAGCGAAAGCCGTTATTTTCATCGATGCTGGCGACGGGTGCATTCCAAAAATGTGTAACCATTTCCGGCTGCGAGGGGAAACGAGACTACATAGTGGAGGAGTTATGATTGCGAAGCTGGCAGGAGCGTTGCTGCTAGTGTTGGGCGGTGGACATTTCTGCGTGGAGCGAATCAGACGGCGCAGAAAAGAAATACAGTTGCGCTATGAACTGGCGGCGGCGCTGGAAAGTATGGAGGGGATGATTCGTTGGGAAAAAGCAACACTGCTCGCTGCGATAAAGGGACAATGCGGACGAAACGGGTGCGGAGAAATGTTTGCTGATATCCTCAAACTTGTGAAAAGTAAAACAGCTTTACAAGATGCTTGGAAAAACACTTTCTGGTTGATAGAACCTGTGAGAGATATTATGTGCCGCATTGAGCTTTCGGGAGATGAGCTTCGAATCACAGGACAGCTGCATTGGGCTGCGCAGCAGCTGCGCCAAACAGCTGAGCAGTGTAATGCGGACCGCGCGGAGAGTGAAAAGCTGTGCTGGGTGATTTGCGCATCGGCAGTGAGTTTGGTCACGATTTTACTGTTTTGAGAGGGACTATGGACGTTGATTTGATTTTTAAGATCGCTGCGATCGGAATCGTGGTGGCTGTTTTGAATCAGGTGCTGATCCGCAGCGGAAGAGAAGAGCAGGCTATGATGACGACATTGGCCGGTCTCGTAGTGGTATTGATGATGTTGGTGCAGAAGATCAGTGATTTATTTGACCTGATCAAGACGTTATTTTCGTTGTGATGGAAGCGATGATGAAACTGGCAGCCCTATGTTTGCTGGGAGCGGGACTGGCAACACTGCTTCGTAAAAATACGCCGGAATTGTCGCTGGTGTTGATTGTAGCCGTGGTTGTGGCGATGTTCTTTTCTCTGGCGACATTGCTGGGTAGGGTGTTTAACTTTTTCGACCGTCTTGTGACAATAATTGGACTTTCAGCGCAGCTGTTTACGCCGCTGATCAAAACTGTGGCCATTGCGCTGATCAGCCGAAGCGGTGCGGAAGTATGTCGAGATGCCGGTGCGGGCGCCATCGGTTATATGTTGGAAACAGCAGGAGCGGTAGGTGCGATCATTGTGGCGATACCGCTGTTTGAAGCCGTATGGGAGACAATACAAATGGTGTTATGAAACGATGGATCTGCATGTGCATATTGCTGCTGACGTTGGTGCAGACGGCGCAGGCAGCTACACTTCCGGAAGAGTTGGGACAGGCATTGCCACCGGAAGCAGAAGATATTTTGGACGAGCTGAGCGAACAGGAAATGGATTTCCATACACTGTCCCGGGGATTTGCTTTGCTTTGGGATAAAGCGTGCCGAATTTTGGGAAAAGTCATTAAGGAAAGTGTGGGAAGCGGTGTTCTTGTGCTGGGAATTGTGCTGCTTTGTTCCATGGCGGATGACTGCATGCAGGCAGCAGAGAGCGATCAAGGGAAACAATATGTGGCCATAGCAGGCAGTGCGGCTATTACGGTGGCAGCAGCCGGCAGGCTGCATTCGTTGATTGCGCTGGGCGTGGAGATGATCGGAGAACTGAACGTGTTTTCCAAAGCACTTTTGCCTACGCTGGCTGCGGCGCTGGCGGCCGGTGGGGGAGTGGCTTCTGCAGGCTTACGTCACGTGGCGGGAGTATTCTTTTCTGATGTACTGATGACGGCGATACAGGATATTTTATTGCCGTTGGTGTACTTTTATATTGCTGTTGCTGCAGCACATGCGGCGCTGCCGGAATTCCGGCTGAAAAGTATTGCCAAAGCCATCAGCAAAGGAACGGCTTGGCTGCTTAGCGGAGCTTTGGCGCTGTACACTGGCTATTTGACCGTTTCGGGTGTAGTGGCGCAATCAGCCGACACATTGACGGCACAGTTGACACGCTCGGCGATGGGGGCTGTCCCTGTGGTGGGGAGTGTGTTGTCTGATTCTGCCGGAGCGGTATTGTCCGGAGCAGCGCTGCTGAAAAACACGGTGGGGGTGTGGGGCATGCTGGCGGTGCTGGCCATTTGCTTTGGGCCGGTACTTCGGCTGGCGGTGCAATATTTGATCTTCAAAGCAATGGCCTTTTTGGCGGGAACCATCGGTACAGCATCGCTGGTGGAGCTGGTAGAGGCTTTAGGAACGGCGTTTGGTATGGTGCTGGGGATGACAGGAGCCTGTGCAATTTTGCTGCTGATCTCTCTTATTACGGCGATTTCGGTGGTGATCATATGATACAAGCATTAAGAGAATGGCTATTTAGTCTGGTGGCAGCGGCAATGCTGCTTTCTGCGCTTCAAACGCTGTTGCCTAAACGTATGTTCCAATCCATTGGCCGTGTAACAGGAGGCTTGGCTTTGACGCTGGTTTTACTGCGACCATTACTGACAATGCAGTGGGAGAATTTTTCTGATAAGTATCAAGGGTATGAACAACAGATTGATCGACAGATTGAGGTATATACGCAGGATAACCGGCAGCAGATGGAAGACATCATAGAACAGCAACTGAATGCATATGTATGGGAAACAGCAGCACAGATGGGACTGGACTGCGAGGCAGAAGTAGAAACGGAATTGCGTGATGGCGTGCTGCAGCCTGTCAGCGTCAGGCTTTATACCGATTACAACGAATTGCTATCCGAACGCATATCCCGTGAACTGGGGATTGCTCCGGAACAACAGCACTGGGGGGGCAGCAAATGAAAGGACTGGCAGGAAGGATAGATGTCGCGGCAGCGTGGAAAAAATACCGTTTTGCTGCGCTGATTATACTGCTGGGGATTGCGCTGATGTTGATGCCAGTGGGTAATGATAAAAAAGAAAGCAGAGAAGAGGATAAGGCGGAAGAAGTATTTTCGCTGGAAGACACAGAGCGGCGCATGGAAGCAATTTTGAGCAGAATCGAAGGTGCTGGCAAGCTGCAAGTGATGCTGACGCTTAAGAGCGGTGCACGGCTGTATCTGGCAGAGGATACGGAAGAATCTGCCGAAGAAAATGCGGTGCAGAGGAGAAAAGAGACAGTGATCGTCAGTAAAGGCAGCGGATACGAGGATGTGGTAGTCACGCAGCAGATATATCCTTTGTATCAAGGCGCGGTGGTCGTCTGTCAAGGCGGCGATAAAGCGGCGGTGCGTTTGGCAATTACCGAGGCGGTTGCAGCACTGACAGGATTGAGCAGCGATAAGATTTCAGTGGTGAAGTGGAATTCATAATAGGAGGAAGAAAACATGAAGCAGGTATGGAAAAAGAGGGCAGTGGCAGCTACAGTGTTGGTATTTGTCGGGGCGGCGGTCTATCTCAACTGGCGTTATGCGGACAATGTGGCGGACACATCCAAGGTGCTGGGACAGTCTACGCTGGTGAACTCACAGGAAGAGACAGAGGATAACGCACAGCAATCTGCCCAAAGCGACTACTTTGCCACTGCTCGGCTGAGTCGGAAGCAGGCGAGAGATAATGCCATCAGTATGCTGCAGGAAGCGGAGAGTGTGGCCAATGCGGAACAGAGTGTATTGAACGAGGCCTCCGAGGCGCTGCAGGTTTTGGCCTCCTACACGGTGGCAGAAGCACAGATCGAGAGCTTGGTAACGGCAAAAGGATATGCCGACTGTGTGGCATTTATGGGCGATGAGAGCATCAGTGTGGTAGTGTCAGACGCAGACGGACTGGATACCACCGATGTGGCGCGGATCAAAGACATCGTGATCAGTGAGACGAACTACACCGCAGGACAGATCAAGATCATGGAGGCAAATTAACAGTTGTATTTTACGAGAAGAAATGTTATACTACATACAATTGCTATACAAATGATACGAGTTAGGAGACTTTCCGACCATGGTAGATAACAAAGAATACATGACGCATCAGGATGAAATGGGTACGATCCAGATCTCCGAAGATGTAGTGGCGTCCATTGCTACTTCCGCTGCGCTGGAGGTAGATGGAGTGAGCGGACTGCTCAACGCCAATATGGCCGACTTTATGGGCGGCAAAAAAATGACCGCCAAAGGTGTGCGCGTGGAGATGGTGGAAGGCTCCATTGCTGTGCATCTGTTTTTGGTGCTGCGCTATGGTTGCGCTGTGGCTGAGGTAGCCGGCAAGGTGCAGAAGAGCGTGTTTGCTACGCTGCAGGATATGACCGGTTTTTCCGTCAAAACGGTCAATGTGCATGTGGGCGGCATCAGCTTTGAGTGATTGCATATCGATACGAGAGAGAAAAGGACTGTAACAGATATGACGCGCAATACAGCAAGAGAAATCGCGACCCATTTGGCTTATGAACTGAGCTTTACTGAGTTGTCCGTGAAGGATTTTTTGGATGCCCGCTTGTCTGAAGAAAGTTTTTCTGCGCTGGCAGAGGAGTATGAGCTCTACGAAACGACTCCCAACCAGAAGCAGGATCAATATATCCGCCGTTTGGTGGCAGGCGTTGCAGACCATGCAGCGGAGCTGGACACTTATATTGAGAAGTACGCCAAGGGCTGGCGCTTTGAGCGTATCTCGCTGGTGGCTTCCGCTATTATGCGTGTGGCCATGTTTGAGATCCTTTATATGCCTGATGTGCCCAACGGTGTGGCTATCAACGAGGCAGTGGAGATCGCCAAAAAGTATGAGACACCGGAAGTGGCCCGTTTTATGAACGGCATTCTGGGAAGTTTCGTCCGTGAAGAAGTGAAAGAATAGTGAACGGCAGGCAGAGCGAAGGCTCTGCCTGTTTAACCATCAGGAGGTGATCACGGTGGAACAGGCACGGGTATATGAGGTTTCCGAAGTCAACCAATATATCAAGAATGTGTTGGACGGGGTACCGGAACTCAACGGTATTCTGATCCGCGGAGAGCTCTCCAACTATAAGGTCTATCCTTCGGGTCACCATTACTTTTCATTGAAGGATGCCCAGGGTGCGCTGCGCGGTGTGATGTTCAAAGGAGCGGCATCCAAACTTCGCTTCCGTCCGGAAAACGGCATGAAGGTAATTGCCGGAGGAAGGATCAGCGTATTCCCCAGGGATGGAGCTTACCAGCTGTACTGTGACCATCTGTCAGCGGATGGCATCGGAGATCTGTATGTGGCGTTTGAACAGCTGAAAGAGAGACTGTATCAGGAAGGACTCTTTGACCCAGCCCATAAAAAGCCACTGCCGCTATATCCACGGCGGATCGCCATTATCACCAGCTCTGCCGGTGCGGCGGTACATGATATGATCCGCATTCTGCGTCGGCGCTATCCGGTCGCTAAGATTCTTTTGCTGCCGGTGCGCGTACAAGGTGTGGAAGCTCCGCCGGAGATCGTGGGCGCGATCCGCTATGCCAACCGTTGGAAACTGGCAGATGTCTTGATCACCGGACGCGGCGGTGGCTCTATCGAAGATCTTTGGGCTTTTAACGATGAACGGGTGGCAAGAGCCATTTATGCCTCAGAGATCCCGGTGATCTCAGCCGTGGGCCATGAGCCGGATGTGACGATTTCCGACTTTGTGGCGGACCGACGCGCCTCTACGCCGTCCAATGCGGCGGAGATTGCAGTGCCGGACATGACAGAATTGCTGCGGTATCTGCAGACGGTGGACAACCGTCTGGTGCAGTCAGAACTGAACTTGCTGGAGCGCGAGGAACAGCGGCTGAAAAATTTGGCAGCCAAGCGGGTACTGAGCGATCCGACAGCCTTTTTGCAGGATCGGAAAATGCAACTGGACTATCTGCAGCAGAAACTGGCGTCGGCTACGCGTTTACAGGTAGAAAAAGAGGCGCGCCACTTTGCGCATCTGACAGCGAAACTGGATGCGATGAGTCCGTTGAAAGTGCTGGGACGCGGCTATGCCATGGCACAGAGCGACGACGGAACGGTACTGCGCAGTGCTCAGCAGGTATCGTTGGGCGAGCAAATCAACGTTCGGTTAGCGCAGGGAAGTTTACAGTGCATTGTGAAGGATAAAGGGGAATGATGACGATGACGTTTGAACAGAAAATGGCACGTTTGGAAGAGATTGTGAGCAAGCTGGAAAAGGGCGATGCACAGCTGAGTGATTCTTTGCAGCTGTTTGAAGAGGGAACGAAACTGGTAGGCGAGTGCCGCAATGAACTGGACTGTGCGCAGCAGCAAGTGGTCAAGTTGATGAAAGGCAGCGATGGGGCGCCTGTGGAAACGGAATTTATAAGCGAGGAATAAGTATGGACTATCAGAGCCGTTATGCTGCCTATCAGGCGGCCATTGAAGAATATCTGGCAGCCTTGTTCGTGGAAGACAAACCCTACGGAAAGCTGTATGAGTCGATTCGATACAGCATTTTGGCCGGCGGCAAGCGCATCCGCCCTGTATTGACGCTGGAGTTTGCCCGTCTTGGCGGCATTGACTGGCATTTGGCGTTGCCGTATGCCTGCGCGCTGGAATTGGTACATAATTACTCATTGATCCATGATGATTTGCCCTGCATGGATGATGACGATCTGCGCCGAGGCAAACCTACCAATCACAAGGTATATGGCGAAACGATGGCTGTTTTGGCCGGTGATGCATTACAGCCTGAGGCGTTTCGCCTCATCGCACAGGCACCCGGCATGAGCGCCCAGAGCCGCATTGACGCGGTAGAAGTACTGGCCAAGGCCTGCGGTGCCGACGGTATGGTGGGCGGTCAGGTGCTGGACTGCGTATATGAAATCAACGATGCAGAGGGCTTGACGACGCTGAACCGTCTAAAGACCGGCGTGATGATTTCCGGAGCTGCGGAGCTGGGGTGTGTTGCATCCGGTATGGACGCGGCAATGCGGGCTCAGGCCGTTGAATATGCCGATCAGTTGGGCCTTGCATTCCAGATCCGCGACGATATGCTGGATGTGGTGGGCGACGAACAGGTGTTTGGCAAACCCATTGGCTCGGATAAAGAAGAGGGAAAGATCACCTTTGTGGATATCAAGGGACTGGACGGCTGCGCTAAGGAAGTGGACGAGTGTACGGCTCGCGCCAAGGCAGCTGTGGCCGGCTGGGAGGATCACGAATTCCTTTGGGAATTGGCCGAACAGATGACTGGAAGAAAGCAATAAAAAGAATGATCCGTTTTCGAGAGGGAACGGATCATTCTTTTTTGAATGAATGAGGAGAATTGATATGCTGTATATACGGAATATCTTGTATATACCTGTTGAAAATATTTTAGAAGTGTGGTAAGATATGTGTCGCTGAACAGCGGCGCAGTATCCTAGTCAGATCTACCGTCTCTGAAGAAGGGCCTAAAAATCCTTTAAAGGGCACAACTGTGAAGCCACTGGTGCTTGCTTCTTACGCCCAGTTTGGGGTGGGTGCTGGTGGTAGGCGCGGGATTTTCCTGCTGCCTGCGGCTGTAGGGCGCTCTCCAATGGCATGGAGAACCCGACCCTGCACCCGTGGAGACCTGCTGTTGTGGATAGGCGTACTCCCTTGTGGTAACCGACCTGTCTACGAAGCAGATTGAGAACCTGCAATGCGGTGCTACCCGGCCTTGAGCCGTGAACGCTGTGTGCAGAGTAGCCTGCCTTGCGTGGGTATGGCGAATAGGAGAGTTGATGCACGAAATCCCCGGCCAGGGACGTAGTGATATTTCCTTGAAACCATGGCTGCAAAAGAGGCTAAGAGACGGTTTGACTGCAGTGGAAATCACCTAGGCTGTCCTTAACAGTATGGGGCGCCGGGGGGATTGCAGTACGGACTAAGTGGCAGTCGGGTACCATAGTTTGGTAACACTATGGCGCAGCACCGAAAGGGAAACCGCCTGATCGGCGACGAGAGGTGTGCTGTGGGGAAATCCAACCCGTACCTAAGCCGTAAGATTAACTCCCGGAGCTGCCCTGTTCAGTAAATTTTATAATCAGAGGATGAGTTTTCTTGAGTGACAAAGAACGAGGGAAAAAGAAGAACAGCCATTGGCCGATCAAAGTTTTCCTGATGTCGATCGCGCTGTCAGCCGTGCTGAGCTTTTTCTCTTCTACCGCCCTGACCGGTGCCAGTTATGTGATCGCCCTTTTGGTGTTGTTGGCATTTATCGGTCTGGGCATTATTTTTGATATGATCGGTGTGGCCGTTACCGCGGCAGATCCCCGTCCGTTCCACTCTATGGCAGCCCATAAGGAAAAGGGAGGCCGGGAGGCGGTACGGCTACTGAGCAAAGCCAATGAGGTGAGCTCTTTTTGCAACGATGTTGTAGGTGATATCTGCGGCATCGTCAGCGGTTCTACTGCGGCGGTAATCGTGACACAGCTGCAAGAGGGCCTAAATACCACGTCGGTATTGATTTCCATTGCAGTGACGGCATTGATTTCCGGTATGACCATTGGCGGTAAAGCCCTTGGTAAAAAAATTGCAATCAATGACAGCACCAGCGTGGTGTATCGCGTAGCTCGTATGGCCCACACATTACATCTATTCCGTTGACAGGAGATGGATCGCTTGATTTTGGAACGTATTAACAGTCCTTGTGACATCAAACAACTGAACGAGCAGCAGCTCCACCAATTGTGTGAGGAACTACGTGCTTTTTTGATTACTCATGTAGCGCAGACCGGCGGCCATCTGGCGTCCAATCTGGGTGTAGTGGAACTGACTGTGGCCATTCACCGTGTGTTTGATACGGCGCGGGATCGGCTGGTGTTTGACGTGGGTCACCAATGCTATGTGCACAAGGCACTTACCGGCCGCCGGGACCTGTTTGACTCACTGCGCCAGTTTGACGGCCTTTCCGGCTTTCCTAAGCCTTGGGAGAGTGCCCACGATGCCTTCATTGCAGGTCACGCTTCCAACTCGGTATCTGTGGCGCTGGGCATGGCCCGTGCGCGTAGCCGTGAAAAAGAAAACTATCACGTGCTGGCGCTGACAGGTGATGGTGCGATGACCGGTGGCTTGAGTTTTGAGGGCTTGAACGATGCAGGCGCTTCCGGAGAGCCTTTGATCGTAATTTTGAATGATAACGGCATGTCTATTGACGCTAATGTGGGTGGCATGTCCGGGCATTTATCTGAGTTGCGTACAAAACCGGGCTATGTTGCACTGAAAGAACGTTACCGTCAGGCGTTAACGCACTCTAACGTAGGCCGCCGCTTTTATGATTTTAGCCGTGGCATGAAACAGCTGCTGAAACATTCCTTGTTACCGGGAAGCACTATGTTTGAAGACATGGGATTTCACTATATGGGTCCGGTAGACGGTCATGATTTGGAACAGTTGACGCAGACGCTTTGCTTGGCAAAAGAAATGGATTGCCCGGTGTTAGTGCATGTGCATACGGTAAAAGGCAAGGGATACTGCTATGCCGAGCAGGAACCGGGACGATTCCATGGCGTTTCTCCGTTTGATACCAATAATGGACAACCTTTGAAAGCTTCCGGAGAAAGCTATTCTTCGGTATTTGGCCAGACATTGGCGGAGCTGGCACGCGAAAATCCGAAAATCTGCGCTATTTCCGCTGCAATGGTAGACGGCACTGGTTTGACTTCCTTCGCAAAAGAATTTCCCGAGCGATTCTTTGATGTGGGCATTGCCGAAGGTCATGCAGTAGCTATGGCGGCAGGCATGGCAAAGCAGGGAAGTGTTCCCGTATTTGCTGTATACTCTAGCTTTTTGCAGCGCGGATTTGACATGCTGATCCACGATGTGGCGCTTAGTGGCGTACATGTGGTGTTTGGCGTGGACCGCGCAGGTTTGGTGGGTGCCGATGGCGAGACGCACCATGGCTGCTTTGACCCGATTTATCTGGCGCAGGTACCTAACATGACGGTACTGTGTCCTGCCAGTTTTGCAGAGCTTCGCTACATGCTGCGGCAAGCAATTGAGGAGATCGACGGGCCTGTAGCTGTCCGTTATCCCCGTGGCGGTGAAGAGCGTTATCGCGATTGCTGCGGTGCGGAAGTAATGACACGCCTGCGTGAGGGTAAGGATTGTACCATTGTTTCCTACGGTACCTTGATCAATGAAGCTCTTGGCGCGGCAGATTTGCTGCAGGAAAAGGGAATCTCGGCGGAAGTGGTGAAATTGAACCGCATTGCGCCGATGGACCCTGCCTATGTAAAGGATATGTTGGGTAACAGCAAGTGCTTGCTGGTACTGGAAGACTGCGTCAATACCGGATGTGTGGGGCAGCGCCTGGCAGCTACAATGCTGCAAGGTGGTGCTGCACCGCAGAAACTGATTTTGAAGAATTCCGGTGATACGTTTGTGCAGCAGGGAACGGTTCCCCAGCTATATCGCGCGCTGGGATTGGATGCACAGAGTGTCGCTGGTTCTCTGGAGGAGGTGCTGCATGAGCGCTAAAACACGGTTGGATGTGCTGCTGGTAGAACGCGGTTTCATGGAGAGCCGCCAAAAAGCGCAGGCTGTGATCATGAGCGGCAACGTGTTTGTGGCCGGTCAGCGTGTGGATAAGCCCGGTACTTCCGTGCCCAATGAGGCGGAGATTGAGGTGCGCGGCCATGTGCTGCGCTATGTCAGCCGTGGTGGATTGAAGCTGGAAAAAGCGATGCAGACCTTTCCGCTGACGTTAGAGGGAAAGGTGTGTGCCGATATCGGTGCATCTACAGGCGGCTTTACCGATTGCATGCTGCAAAACGGCGCAGTAAAAGTTTATTCGGTAGACGTGGGTTACGGACAGCTGGATTGGAAGCTGCGCAATGATGAGCGTGTCGTGTGTTTGGAGCGTACCAATGCGCGCTATTTGACCCACGAACAAATTCCCGATGAGTTGGAATTTGCGTCTATCGATGTTTCCTTTATCTCTTTGAAGTTGATTTTCCCTGCGTTGTATGGCCTGCTGAAAGAAGGCGGGGAGATCGCCTGCCTGATCAAGCCGCAGTTTGAAGCGGGGCGCGAAAAGGTAGGAAAGAAGGGCGTTGTGCGCGATCCAGCTGTACATCTGGAAGTGCTGAAAAACTTCCTTATCCATGCAAAGGAAAACAACTTTACGGTTATTGATATTACTTATTCTCCTATCAGGGGACCGGAAGGAAACATTGAGTATTTGGGATATCTCCGCAAGGAGAGTGCACCCAACGGAACATTTGATCTTGCCGCCATTGTGGAGGCTTCTCATCGCGAACTGAAAGATTAAAGAAGGTGCTATGATGAAGAAAGTGATCCTGTGCCCTAATCCCTATCGTGACCATGATTTGAAGGTGGCGAAGAAATCCAAGGAATTGCTGGAGAGCATTGGCTTTATGCCGGTAGTTTGCCTGCCGTTCCAGCGTGACGGATATGACGAACAACTGGGAATGCCTATCAGATCGCTGCAGCAGGAGATCAAATCGGCAGATTTGCTGATCGCGTTCGGTGGAGACGGTACGATTCTGCACTTGGCGCGTACAGTGGCGCTGCACAGCGTGCCGGTGTTGGGTATCAATTTGGGCAGCCTGGGCTTTATGGCGGAGCTGGAGCAGGACGAGCTGGAACGTCTGCGCGATTTAGCGCATTGGGACTTTACAGTAGAGTCACGCATGATGCTGGACGTGACTGTGATCCGCGACGGGCGCTCGGTATATAACAATATTGCCCTCAACGATGCAGTGATTTCCAAGGGTTCTATTGCGCGGGTGGTGCGGCTGGAGATCTTTACCGAAGAAGGCAGATTGACCCGTGTGGGAGGTGACGGCGTGATTGTCAGCACACCTACCGGATCTACCGGCTATTCTATGGCTGCCGGTGGCCCTATTGTGGAGCCTACGGCGAAGAATCTGCTGCTGACACCCATTTGCCCCCACTCTACTCGATCCTCTTCCTATGTGCTCTCTCCGGAGCATGTGATCACGGTGGAAGCGGCGGATGCCAACCGGAAATTTGTGTACCTGTCGGTAGATGGCGGTAAGGCGTTTTCGCTGAAGAACGGCGATAAGGTGCGTGTCAGCCAGTCAGGTTATACCACGAAGCTGGTGCGTCTTTCTAAAAAGAGTTTTTGCGAAATCTTAGATAAAAAAATGGGAGCGGAGGCTGAAAAAAATGAAAAATGACCGTCATAATCATTTGCTGCAGATCATTGCTGAAGAGAGCATTGAAACGCAGGAGCAGCTGTTGGAGCGCCTTCGTGAGCGTGGTATTAAAAGTACACAGGCTACTATTTCCCGGGATATTAAGGAGTTGCATTTGGTAAAAGAGCCGGCCGGACAGGGGCGGTATCGCTATGCTGTTTCCGCGCACCGCACCAAACTGAATTTTGCAGACCGCCTGCGTACGATTTTGCGCGAAAGTCTGCTCAGCTCCGATTATGCACAGAATATCGTGGTGATCAAGACGATGCCCGGCCTTGCACAGGGTGCTGCGTCTGCTCTGGACGGTATGCAGATCGCCAATATGGTGGGCTCTTTGGCCGGTGATGATACGGTGATGATCATTATGCGTGATCAGGATAGTGCTTCTGATTTTTGCAACGAGATCCGTGACATGCTGCGCTGAAACGGCGTGTTGCGTGGAGGAGAAAAGATATGCTGCAGCTACTCCATATTGAGAATATTGCGATTATTGAGCAGGCGGATATTGTCTTTGAACCGGGATTCAATGTGCTGACCGGTGAAACCGGCGCGGGTAAATCCATCGTGATTGATGCTATGAGTGCCGTGTTGGGCCAGCGCGCTTCGCGTGAGTTGATCCGCACCGGTGAAAACAAGGCGTTTGTCAGCGCCTGCTTTATCGGTGTTCCGTCGCAGCTGCTGGAGAATTTTGGTATTGACGCGGAAGAGGAATTACTGCTGCAGCGTGAGATCCATGCCGACGGCAAAAATATCTGCCGTGTCAACGGAAGACCCATGACAGTGACGCAACTGCGTGCGTTGGGCAATTGCTTGCTCAACATTCATGGGCAGCATGACGGACAGCAGCTGTTGGATGAAGAACAGCACCTGTACTATCTGGATGCCTTTGGCCGCACGCAGGGTGTATGGCAGGTGTACAGCGAAAAATACGCTAAGCTGCAGGAAGTGCGCCGCCGGATCCGTGATTTACAGATGGATGAGGCGGAGAAAGCACGCCGTATGGATACGCTGCGCTATCAGATCGATGAACTGGAACGTGCCAAGCTACGTCCGGGTGAAGAAGACGAACTGATGAGCCGCCGTAACTTCCTGCGAAACAGCGAGAAGTTTATTTCTGCTGTGGAAGGTGCGAACTTCAGTTTCAATGGTGATGAAGGTAGCTATGGTGCGCTTTCTTTGCTGCGCCAAGCACAGGATTTCCTTGCTCCGATCCGCATGCTGGATGATCAATATGCCCAACTGTATGCCCGGTTGGAGGAACTGTACAGCGAAACTTACGACTTGGCTGAAACGATCAGCGACAAGAGAGAAGAGTTTGACTTTTCCCCTCACGAGCTGGACGATGTGGAAGGCCGACTGGATCAGCTGTACCGGCTGAAGAAAAAATACGGGCCGACAGTCGAGGAGATGATAGACTACCTTGCCCGTTGCCGCGATGAGCTGGAAGCCATTGAATATGCAGGCGATACGCTGTTGCATCTGGAAAAGGAATGTGGCAAGCTGGAAAAAGAAGCGCAGGAGGCGGCGCGTGCACTATCTGATTTGCGAAAGAGTGCGGCGACAGAACTGGAACACCAGATCCTCTCTGAACTGCGGCAGCTGGACATGGGCAAGATTCGCTTCAGCGTTTCCTTTGAGCAGCAACCTTTGGCGGAAAACGGCATGGATATGGTACGTTTCCTGATGTCTGCCAACGTAGGCGAAGAATTGCGTCCGATCCATAAAATCGCTTCTGGTGGTGAATTGGCCCGCATTATGCTGGCTATGAAGAACGTTCTTTCCGAGCAGGATCAGGTGGGTACAATGGTGTTCGATGAGGTGGATACCGGCGTTTCCGGACGTGCTGCGCAAAAGGTGGCAGAGAAAATGGCTCGCATCTCCCGTAAAAAGCAGGTGCTGTGCGTGACCCATCTGCCGCAGTTGGCAGCTATGGCGGATACCCATTTCTCTGTGGAGAAGGGAGAGCGTGGCGGACGTACTTATACCAGCGTGCAGCAGCTGACCCGTGAGCGTCGGCGCGAGGAACTGGCGCGGCTGACAGGTGGCGCCCATGTTTCGGAAGTGATGCTTTCCGGTGCTGAAGAACTGTTGCAAGCGGCGGAAACCTTCAAAGTGAGCTTGGCTTGATATAGTTGACAAATGGTGGAATTGTGGCTATAATAACGCCGTTGAGAATTTGATAATGTGATAAGCGAGGAAGGGAAGAAGTACCCTGCCGAAGACCTGTAAAGAGAAGCCCTGGTTGGTGAAAAGGGCAGAGGAAACGGTTGGCGAATACATCCCGGAGCAGCCTCCTGAACGTGCCTTAGGTGCTGAGTAGGGATGTGTCGGGTCCGCCCGTTACAGCGGTAGGGTGTTTTGCACCCGACGAGGCCGTGTTCCGCGAGGATACGGCGAACAAGAGGTGGTACCGCGATATAATGATCGCCCTCTGTCTTACGACAGGGGGCGTTTTCTTTGTCTGCCTGTCAGAAAACGAATGATCGAAAGGAAAGAAGAACAATGGGTATTTATGAGGAACTGGTTGCCCGCGGCTTGATCGCACAGGTGACCAACGAGGAAGAGATCCGTGAGATGGTCAATAATGGCAAGGCCACTTTTTACATTGGCTTTGACTGCACGGCTGATTCTTTGCATGTGGGTCACTTCATGGCGTTGTGCCTGATGAAGCGCCTGCAGATGGCCGGCAATAAGCCGATCGCCCTGATCGGTGACGGCACGACCATGATCGGCGACCCCTCCGGCCGTACCGATATGCGCCAGATGCTGACGGAAGAAACTATCCAGTATAATGCTGAGTGCTTCAAAAAGCAGATGGAAAAGTTCATCGACTTCTCCGATGGCAAGGCACTGATGCTGCGCAACTCCGCATGGCTGAAGCCTCTGAACTACATTGAGATGCTGCGCGAAGTGGGCGCCTGCTTCTCGGTGAACAATATGCTGCGTGCTGAGTGTTACAAGCAGCGCATGGAAAAGGGTTTGAGCTTCCTGGAGTTCAACTACATGATCATGCAGAGCTATGACTTCTACTACATGTTCCAGCATTACGGCTGCAACATGCAGTTTGGCGGCAATGACCAGTGGTCCAACATGCTGGGCGGTACGGAGTTGATCCGCCGCAAGTTGGGTAAGGATGCCCATGCCATGACCATCACGCTGCTGCTCAACTCCGAGGGCAAGAAGATGGGTAAGACGGCTTCCGGCGCTGTGTGGCTGGATCCCAACAAGACCAGTCCCTTCGAGTTCTATCAGTACTGGCGCAATGTGGACGATGCCGATGTTCTTAAGTGTATCCGCATGCTGACCTTCCTGCCTTTGGAAGAGATTGAGAAGATGGACAAGTGGGAAGGTGCCCAGCTCAACGAGGCGAAGAGTATTCTGGCCTATGAGCTGACGGCTCTGGTTCACGGCGCAGAAGAGGCTGAGAAAGCCAAGGCTGCTTCTTTGGCACTGTTTGCCGGCGGTGGCAATACGGCGGATATGCCCACCACCGAGCTGACAAGTGATGATCTGGGCGGCGGTCAGATTGGTATTATTCAGCTGTTGGTCAAGTGCGGCCTGTGCGCCAGCAACGGCGAAGCTCGCCGTCTCATCCAGCAGGGCGGTATCGTGGTCAATGACCAGAAGGTGACCGGCATCGACGCTTCCTTCGGTCTGGAGCAGTTCACCGGCGAGGGTTTGGTGATACGCAAGGGCAAGAAAGTCTTCCACCGCGCTGTCTTGGTTTGATTAAAACTCGTGCTTTTGAAAAGCCGTGGCATCTGCTACGGCTTTTCTTCTTTTATTGAATTTTTATAGAAAAGGTTGAATATAAGCTTAAGTTATACTATAATCATACTTTGTGAGCGACAAAAGAGTCGTAAAAGTGATAGTTAAGGTGTATTGATGAGAACGAAGGATTTTTATTTTGATTTACCGGAAGAACTGATTGCGCAGACGCCTATTGCCCAGCGCGATGCGTCTCGCTTGTTGGTGCTGGATCGGAAAAGCGGCGCGTGGGAGCACAAACACTTTTTTGATTTGCCCGACTATCTGCGATCCGGCGATTGCTTGATTTTGAATAATTCCCGTGTGCTGCCGGCGCGGCTCCTAGGAAAACGTGTCCCCGGTGGCGGAGTATGCGAAGTACTGTTGCTGATCGATCGCGGGGACAATGTGTGGGAGTGCCTGGTGCGTCCGGGAAAAAAGATGCGTAAGGGTGCACAGGTTTCTTTTGGCAACGGGGAGCTGACTGCGGAAGTGGTGGACGAACTGCCTGGTGGAAATCGGTTGGTGAAATTCAGCTATGAAGGTATCTTTTTGGAAGTGCTGGATCGCTTGGGTAAGATGCCTCTGCCGCCCTACATCAAGGCGGAATTGGAGGATCGTGAGCGCTATCAGACGGTTTATTCCAAGGTTAACGGATCGGCTGCAGCCCCTACAGCGGGACTACATTTTACGCCGGAACTGCTGGAGCGGCTCAAGAGCATGGGTGTAAACATTGGCTATGTGACGCTGCATGTGGGATTAGGAACGTTCCGTCCTGTGAAAGAAGATGAGATCACCAATCACGAGATGCACAGTGAGTATTGTGTGATCCCGCAGGAAACGGCGGATCTGATCAATGCGACAAAGAAAAGCGGTGGCCGCGTGATCTGTGTTGGCACTACATCCTGTCGTACCATCGAATCCTGGGCACAGGAAGATGGAACGATGAAGGCCTCTGCCGGCTGGACCAATATTTTTATTTATCCCGGCTATAAATTCAAAGTGCTGGATGCGTTGATTACGAACTTCCATCTGCCGGAATCCACATTGATCATGCTGGTATCCGCGCTTGCCGGAAGAGAACAGACATTGGCGGCTTATAAGGAAGCGGTGAAAGAGCAGTATCGCTTTTTCAGCTTTGGCGATGCTATGCTGATCCACTAGGGAGTGACTTATGTTTAAAGTAATTAAAAAGCAAGGAAGGGCGCGCCGCGGTGAATTTCAGTGTGCCCATGGCGGCACGGTACAGACCCCTGTCTTTATGAATGTGGGAACGCAGGGTGCTATTAAGGGTGGTGTGGATGCCTTTGATCTGAAAGAACTTGGTTGCCAGATCGAACTTTCCAACACGTATCATCTGCATCTGCGTCCCGGTGACGATGTGGTACGCGAAATGGGAGGTCTGCATAAGTTCATGCGTTGGGATGGCCCTATTTTGACGGACAGTGGCGGATTCCAAGTGTTTTCTCTGTCCGGTCTGCGTAAGATTACGGAAGAGGGCGTTACGTTTGCTTCTCACATCGACGGCCACCGGATTTTCATGGGACCGGAAGAGAGTATGCAGATTCAATCCAATCTGGGCAGCGATATTGCAATGGCCTTTGATGAATGTGTGGAGAATCCGGCAACGCATGAGTACGCGAAGGCGTCCTGTGAACGGACGTTGCGCTGGTTGGAGCGCTGCAAGAAAGAGCATGACCGCTTGAATGCGCTGCCGGACACGGTCAACCCTCAACAAATGCTTTTCGGAATCAACCAAGGTGCAACGTATGCTGATTTGCGCGTATGGCACATGGAACAGATCAAGAAGATCGACTGTGACGGTTATGCCATTGGCGGCTTGGCGGTAGGCGAGCCGACAGAGGTTATGTATGAAATGATCGATGCAGTTGAGCCTCACATGCCGGAGGACAAACCTCGCTACCTGATGGGTGTAGGAACGCCTTCTAACATCATTGAGGGCGTTGCTCGCGGTGTGGACTTCTTTGACTGTGTTATGCCGGCGCGCAATGCTCGCCACGGCAAGCTGTTTACTTGGCGGGGCGCGATGAATATCAAGAATGCCAAATATAAGCTGGACGATCAGCCGATAGATCCGGAGTGTGACTGCCCGGTGTGCCGCAACTTCAGCCGAGCTTATATACGCCATCTGTTTGTTGCTGAAGAGATGCTTGGTATGCGCCTTGCGGTGATGCACAATTTGTACTTCTACAATAAATTGGCAGAACGGATTCGCCAGGCGCTGGATGAAGGTACTTTTGACGCGTTTCGCGAAGAATATAGTAAGAAACTGGCAGAACGCATATAATTATAGGAAAACTACTTGCCAAAAGGGGCAGAGTTTTGTATAATATCAAAGACATTTTGAAAAAGGAGAATTTCCCTCATGTTTAATCTGATTGAGACCGCTTTTGCTGCAAGCGGCGATGCTGCTACCGGTGGTATGGGTTCCACGTTTATCATGCTGATCGTCATGGTAGCTATCTTCTACTTCCTGCTGATCCGTCCTGAAAACAAGCGCAAGAAGGAAGCTGAGCAGATGCGTAACGCTCTGAAGAAGGGTGACTGGCTGACCACTATCGGTGGTTTGTATGGTAAGGTTGTTGCTATCACTGATCGCACCGTGGTTCTGGAGACCAGCGAAGATCGCGTTCGCGTTGAGTTCCTGAAGTCTGCTATCAGCACTGTTGGTACGTTGGACGAGCAGGTTGCTGCTGCACAGCGCGGCGGCCGCAAAGCCAAGAAGGAAGCGAATGCTGAGGTTCCTGCCGTTGAAGAAAAGGCAGCTGAAGAGACCAAGGCCGAGGAATAATTCCTGAATAAGATATCCTCCCTCGAATATGCTTCAATAAGAAGCGTTTGAGGGAGGTGTTTTTTTGTCTATGACGAAGAATGTGTTGTTAAAACGGATTTGGATCGGTGCGTTATTGATGATAGTGACCCTGTTAGTATTAAATGGGGGGTGCGCCTGGTTGATGTCTAGGGGATTGGTCGATCACAATTTGACGCAGCAAGCCTCATGGGCGGTGTGGGGAATGGCAGCGATGCTTGTGGGCGTCTTTGCGATGAGAGACAAAGGGGCGGCTATTTCGGACGGTATATTGGTGCCTGTGCTTTTCTATATGCTGACTCTGATAGTAGCTTTGGTGCTGGGGGGAGAAAATGCTGGAGTTGGCATGTGGTGGAAGTGCGGCCTTTCAGTTGTGGGGGGTGCGATGGCTGGCGCAATAACAGGGTTGGCAAAAGGAAAAAAACGAATCACTAGGGTGGGGAAGGGTAAGCGGCGAAACGGCGGTAACATAAAACGGAACATGGCAAAATAAACGAAAATGCTATTTTGGACAAAAAACACTTGACGAAAAATAAAAAATGTGCTCAACAAGCGGAGAAATAAGAAAATTCTATATGTGGTGAAAGAAAAAAATAAAAGGACAACATGTTGTTCAAAAAAGGGGGAAGGAGAGAGTGGGGGAAAACGGTGATAGAAGTAGACATAAAATTGTTTACATAATATATTAGCATAATTTACAAAAAAATTAAAAATCGAAGAAAAAGCTTGCGGTTTCTGCGTTTTTGCCATATATTTAATTACGCACTAACGAGTGGAATTTGCAAATTCTAAGTTTGTTGTTTACCTCATATACTGATGTGAGGTGAGAAACAAATGAAAATCGGACGCCTGATTCAAAACCGAAAAGTTCTGGGAAAATCTCGTGCAGGATTATTACTGCTGTGCGGATTTTTTTTGTTTGGCGCGATGCTTGGCCGGATTGCTTCCGGTGCGGTGACACAAGAGAATGTACAGCAGCTGCATACATATCTTTTACACTACGGGCAAATTACACAGCAGCCGTCGGATGTGATAGTATCCTGCTTGTCACTGCTGATGGCGTATTATAGGTACCCGCTGTTGGTGTTTCTGCTGGGATTCTGTACTGTCGGTATAGTTTTGATTCCAGCCGTGTGCATGTCGCAAGGGTTCTTCCTTTCGTTTTCCATTCAGTGCTTTGCTAAAGCGTTTGGGAAGAGCGGCGTGGCATTAGCGCTGAGTGCGCTGGGGGTTCGTTGCTTATTTACTGTGCCTTGCACATTGTTTTTGGGGCTGTGGGCTGCAGCGGATTCGATCCAAAGGATGAAACACCAAAAGACGATTGGCCGGCAGGACGGACAGAGTGCGGCGAGTTATATGTTGCGACTTTTAGGGTGTTTGTTGCTGTTGCTGATCGGCGCGCTTGTGGAATTGTTCTGGGTCCCGGATTTGATTAACACAGTTTTAACTGATTTAACGTAAGAAAGGAGTGAGCGAATATGACGGACTATGTAGCGGCTTACAGAGACTATTTGAAAAATGAAAAACATGCGTCTGCCAATACGCTCAGCTCCTACATTCGTGATATTACGCAGTTCCAAACGTGGCTGTTGGAAAAGGGTTCTATGGATTTGAAAAAAGTGAAAAAGGAATCCATCGCGGCCTATTTGCAGTATATGTCCCAGATTGGAAAATCTCCGGCGACGATTACACGCGGAACGGCCTCCATCAAATCGTTTTACGGTTTTATGCTGCAATCCGGATATGTGCGCAGCAATCCTGCCAAGACCGTAACTGCGGTCAAGGTAGAACGAAAGTATCCCGAGATCCTTACCAGTAAAGAGGTAGAACTGTTTTTGGAACAGCCTAAGTGCGTGGACGAAAAGGGATTTCGTGATCATGCCATGCTGGAACTGCTGTATGCCACCGGTATTCGAGTTTCGGAATTGATCGGCTTGAACACGGACGATGTGAATTTAACGGTTGGTTTTATCCGCTGCCGCAGCAAAGATAAGGAACGCATTATTCCTCTTTACCAAGGGGCAATCAAGGCACTGCAGGATTACATACGTGATATTCGTCCGCGTATTGTCGCAAGCGAGGCAGAAGAGGCTCTGTTTGTCAACATGAATGGCGAGCGCATGAGTCGTCAGGGCTTTTGGAAGATCATCAAGTATTATCAGGAGAAAGCGGAGATCGAGAAGGATATTACTCCGCATACACTGCGCCACTCTTTTGCGGTGCATCTGCTGCAGAATGGCGCGGATCTGCGATCCATCCAGGAGATGCTGGGCCATGCGGATATTTCCTCTACGCAGATCTATACGCAGGTCATCAAGAAACAATTGAAGGATGTTTACCACAAGGCGCATCCGCGTGCATAATAAAACTGCTGTTCGATTCGGGCGGCAGTTTTTTATTGCTATTCGCTATAGTATTTGCTATAATTACATAGATTAAGGGGTGGAGGAGCAGCTATGCGTATTTTAGGGATCGATCCCGGTGTTGCAACGGTGGGCTTTGGCATTATTGTGTCTGATCGTGGGCAGCAGCAGATGATCCAATACGGTGCGATTACTACCTCGGCCGGAATGCCGTTGGCGACACGATTGGTTCAGATTGCCAGTGACTTGGAACAGCTGATCCATCAGTTCCAACCGGATGAGATCGCGGTGGAAGAACTTTTTTTCAGCAAGAATATTACGACGGGAATTGCGGTTGCCCATGCCCGCGGTGTGATTTTGTACACGGCGGAGCGAAATCAAATTCCTGTCTATGAGTACACGCCTATGCAGGTGAAGCAAGCGGTTGTTGGGTATGGCTTAGCGGAAAAGAATCAGGTAATGGATATGACGCGAAGACTGCTGAAGCTTAAGGCGGTGCCCAGACCTGATGATGCGGCTGATGCGTTGGCGATTGCTATTTGCCATGCCAGAAGTGCTACCAGTCTGCTGCGCCGCCAAGATCCAAATGTGAAAGAAACTGTGTGAGGAGCGGAAGCTATGTTTTACTATCTGAATGGAATTGTTGCAGAGACCGGTCCTAATCTGGCAGTGATCGACTGTGGAGGCGTGGGCTATGCCTGTGCTACTACCAACTATACATTGGCACATCTCAAGCGCGGCGAGAAAAGCAAGCTGTATACCTATCTCCATGTCCGTGAAGAGATTTTCGAAATTTACGGTTTTTCTTCACAGGCGGAACTGAACAGTTTTAAAATGCTGCTGAGCATTTCTGGTGTAGGCCCCAAGGCAGCGCTGGCAATTCTCTCGGCGACAACTCCGGATCAGCTGGCACTGGCTATTGTGACAGGAGATGAAAAGGCCCTGACAGCTGCGCAGGGCATCGGAAAGAAGATTGCACAGAGAATCATTCTGGAACTGAAGGATAAGCTGGCAAAGGAGCAGAGCAGCTTCACCTCTGACGGAGCGCCGATGCATATTCCGGTAAGAAATGATAAATCTGGAGAAGCGGCAGCTGCGTTAGCTGTGCTGGGATATACTTCGCAGGACATTTCTGTAGCACTGAAGGGAATCGACATGGATACCCTTCCGCTGGAAGAGATCATCCGTCAGGCGCTGAAGAGAATGGTACGATAAGGAGCGGTTGCTGTGAGTATCGATTTTGGAACTGATATTTACGAAGAGCCCATTGTGGCGAAAACCTTTCTTTCTGAAGACGCGGCCGAAACATCTCTTCGTCCGAGGACGCTGAAAGAATATATTGGCCAGGAAAAGGCGAAAGACAATTTATCTGTATTTATTGAAGCAGCCCGCCGACGCACTGAGTCGTTGGATCATGTGCTGCTGCATGGCCCTCCCGGATTGGGCAAAACCACGTTGGCCGGCATTATTGCCGCGGAGATGGGAGTTAATATTCGCATTACGTCCGGTCCTGCGATTGAAAAACCGGGTGATTTGGCGGCGTTGCTGACGAACCTCAATGAGAATGATATCCTGTTTGTCGATGAAATCCACCGTTTGAACCGTGCGGTGGAAGAGATTCTCTATCCTGCGATGGAGGATTATGCCATCGATATCATCATCGGCAAAGGCCCGTCAGCGAACTCCATTCGTCTGGACTTGCCGCGATTTACATTGATCGGAGCTACGACGCGTGCAGGTTCGCTTTCTGCGCCGCTGCGTGACCGTTTTGGCGTTACACTGCGTCTGGAACTGTATACGCCGGAAGAACTGGCAAAAATCGTTACACGCAGTGCAGGGATCCTTGATGTACCTATTGAGGAAAACGGAGCTATGGAGATTGCGCGTCGATCCCGCGGTACGCCGCGTATCGCCAACCGTATGCTGCGCCGTGTGCGCGATTTTGCACAGGTAAAAGCGGATGGCGTGATCAGCAGGGAAGTAGCGGATCTGGCGCTCAAAGCCCTGGAAATCGACTATCTGGGCCTTGATCCGGTGGACCGCCGCATGCTGCGCGCGATTATTGAAAACTATGGCGGAGGCCCTGTGGGTTTGGAAACGCTGGCTGCTACTATTGGTGAAGAGTCGGTGACGCTGGAGGATGTTTATGAACCCTATTTGATGCAGATCGGTTTCTTAACCCGTACGCCACGCGGTCGCTGCGTGACTCGCAAAGCGTATGATCATCTGCATATGGATTATTTAGGACAGGAACAACTGGCGCTTTAAGTAAGCAGAAAGGCGATTATTATGGGGAAGCTGTTTGGAACGGATGGCATTCGTGGCATTGTCGGAGAAAATCTGACGGTTGAACTGGCATTCCACGTAGGGCAGGCAGTGGCAACGGTACTGGAAGAGGAGAAGGGAAAGACCCCTACGATTTTGATCGGTAAGGATACCCGTATTTCCTCCGATATGCTGGAGTGTGCTTTGATTGCCGGTATCTGCTCTGTTGGCGGCAATGTAATACCGTTGGGCGTCATTCCTACGCCCGGTGTAGCTTATTTGACGGTACAGGAGAAGGCGGATGCCGGTATTGTGATCTCGGCTTCCCACAACCCTTATGAACACAATGGTATCAAGGTGTTCAACGGAGAGGGATACAAACTGAGCGATGAAATGGAGCAGCGTGTAGAGGATCTGATCCTCAGCAACGCACCTATGAACGTCAAGGTAGGCAACAAAATCGGCAAATGCTTCCGCGGCATGAAGCTCCTTAAACAAGATTACATTCGTCATCTGCGCTCCACCGTAGACTGCGAACTGGTTGGTCTGAGGATTCTGGTGGATTGTGCTAACGGTGCGTCCAGTGCTACAGCACCGGAACTGTTTACCAGACTGCCGCTGCAGGCCGACTTTATCAATATTGACCCCGACGGAGTCAACATCAATGAAAAGTGCGGCTCTACCCATATGGATATTTTGGCCAAAGGTGTGGTAGCCGGCAGCTACGATCTGGGCATTGCTTTTGACGGAGATGCGGATCGCTGCCTGCTGGTGGATGAAAAGGGCGACGTGATTGACGGTGACAAGGTCATGGCAGTTTGCGGCACGATGCTGCGTGAAGAGGGAAAACTGACCGGTAATACGATTGTTGCAACCGTGATGTCGAACCTGGGATTGCATGAGTTCTGCCGGAACAACGGAATCAATCTGGTGTGCACCGCTGTGGGTGACCGCCATGTTTTGGAAAAGATGGTAGAGTGTGACTATGCTATTGGCGGCGAGCAGTCCGGCCATACGATTTTCCGTGCCTATGCGACCACCGGTGACGGTGAACTGACGGCCCTGCAGTTTTTGCAGGTGCTGTGCCGTAGCGGCAAGAGAGCATCTGAATTGGTTTCCTGTTGCGCGCAGTATCCGCAGGAACTGATCAATGTGAAGGTTTCTCATGCACCCGGCGTGAAAGAAAGCATCATGGAGAATGAAACTCTGTGGCAGATGGCTCGTGAAAAAGAGGCTATGCTGAACGGTGAGGGCAGAATTTTGCTGCGGCCTTCCGGCACAGAACCTATGATTCGGGTGATGGTGGAAGCTAAGACTACCGAAATTGCGCTGGAAGTAGCAGAATCTTTGGCTAATTACATAAAAAAAATGTCGATTCAGCAACAGAGTTAACAAATTTTTAAGGATTGCTTGACAAATTCTTTAGGCAATAGGTATAATGATAAATGGTTAATGGTAGCGAAGCAAAGTATACGCATTTGGAATCTTTGACGGATGAGCAGTTATGCATGCTCTCGGGCGAAGGTAACCGGCTGGCAGAAGAAATTTTGGTAGCCAGATATCATCGTTTGGTGCGCTGCTGTGCAAGACCATACTTTTTGGCGGGCGGGGACAGTGAGGACCTCTTGCAGGAAGGTATGTTCGGTCTGATCAAAGCAATGCGTGAATATAGTCCTAATAAAGATGCGTCGTTTTACACTTTTGCAGGAACATGCATCCGCAACCGCCTTTATTCTGTGATCAAAGCGGCATCCAGCGGCAAGCATATCCCGCTAAACCAATCGGTCCCCTTGAATCCCTCATTCTTTGATGCGAACACCTCCTTTGCACAGGTAGATCCTGAAGTGTTGCTGATTGACAGAGAAAAAGCTGCCAGTCTGCTGCAGAGCACTCAAGAGCAGTTGTCCGAGTTCGAGATTAAGATTTTAGGGTATTATTTAGACGGTCTCACATGTCGTGAGATTGCGGAAACTGTTGGCAAGTCTCCCAAATCGGTGGACAATGCAGTGCAACGCGTGCGCCGAAAAGTAGCGCGGCAACTTTCATCAGGCGATATCAGCAAAGGCTGAACGCATATATTTTTCTCAAAGAGAGGGTAAAATCATGTACGAAGACAAGACCTTAGTTTGCAACGAGTGCGGCCAGGAGTTCGTTTTCTCCGCCGGTGAGCAGGAGTTCTATGCTGCCCGCGGCTTCCAGAACGAGCCCAAGAAGTGCAAGTCCTGCCGTGCAGCCCGCAAGGATGCTGCCCGCGCTCCCCGTGAGCTCTTTACTGCTGTCTGCGCTGCCTGCGGCGGCGAGGCCAAGGTTCCTTTCGAGCCCAAGAGCGATCGTCCTGTTTACTGCAGCAACTGCTTCTCCAAGATTCGTGAGAACGGCTGATTGATATTAGTAGACACACAAAGTGCATAACTAACAAAAACCCGGTTCGATTTGATCGAACCGGGTTTTTACTGCTTATGATAAGTCAGACAATGACTTTGGCACGGCTGCCACCGCCGCCTTTTTCTTTGGTGACTACGATTTGTTTGTCGATGCGCTCTTTCAATTCGGTGACATGGGAAATAATGCCGACCAATCGGTTACCTTCAGTCAGTCCGGCCAGCGTGTTATAAGCTTTGGCCAATGCTTCGGAGTCCAGAGAACCGAAGCCTTCATCTACAAACAGAGTATCCAGACGAATACCGGTGGACATCTGCACTTCGTCGGACAACCCCAGCGCCAAAGCCAGTGAGGCAAGGAAAGCTTCTCCGCCGGACAAGGTGTTGACGCTGCGCTCGGTAGTGTTGATGTGGTCTACGATGTCCAATTCCAGACCGCTCTGTCCGCGCAGGTTTGTTGCAGTTCTGCGGCGCTTCAAATCATATTGGCCGCCGGACATTTTCTGTAGACGGATGTTGGCGCGCTCCAGAATCCGGTCGAAATAGGTGGTTTGGATATAGGTTTCCAGCATAATTTTTTCTTTGCCACTAATATTACCGTTGGCCGTGTCGGACAAAGATTTCATCCACGCGTATTTTTCTTCCAGTACCTGCAGCTCACTGCTCTTTTGGGCGATATGGAGCTGGGCGTTTTCATTGGTAGTGATACGCGTATGCACCAACTTTTGCTTGGAGAGAACAGCCTTTTTCTGCTCGATTAAAGCTGCTCGCTGTTCTTCCAGTTTGTCCGGATCTTCCTGCACACGATTCTCCAGCGTCTTTTGCAGCTGCACGAGTGTAGCACGAATAGCAGCAAGTGATTCTCTGACTTTGTTGCGATTTTCTTCTGCTTTGCTCAGCTCTCTTACGAGGGATCCCCGTTTGTCAGTCAATGCAGCGATTTCTGCCGTAGCGGCGGACTTGTCAACATAGGGCAATTGAGCGCGGATCTCAGCGACTTGCGATTGCAGTTGCGCTACCGTGACTTCCAATGTGGCGATCTGCTCCTTGCTGGAAATAAATGCGGCGTCAGCTGCATTCAGAGCAGATTCTTTGTCGGGAATCAACTGCCCGAGTTCTTCTTTACGGGCTAATTTGGTTTGCATTCGTGCGATCTGCGCTTCCAGTGAAGAAATCTGCGCAGCAAGGAGTTCCAACTGCTGCTTTGCCGCACTTTGTGCATCCTCCGGTGCGACATTGCCTAATAATGTATGCATTTCACGCTGCAGCGCTTCTTCGGAAGCGGTGACAATGCCGCGCTGCTTACCGGCTTCGCTGCTGGCTTGTTCCATGGACTGTCGTGCTTTATCGTATGCAAGCCGTGCGTTCTTTACATCGACTTCCGTGGGGGCCTTCTCCGACAGAGCGGCCAGCTTGGGGTGAGATACAGAGCCGCAAACGGGGCAGGGGATGCCGTCTGTTAGCGTAGATGCGATGATTCCGGCCTGTTCATCAAGAAATGCCTGGTTCTTTAACTCATAAGCCTGTAATAACTGTGCGGCGGTTTCGGCTGCTGCAAGATAGATGTTTTGCTTTTTGGCTAACGTATCGCGAAGAGATTGCAGAGTGGTAATGCCGCGGATCAACGAATCCAACTGCTGATGACGCAGGCATAGCTGCTGATGCTGCGATGTCAGCTTTTCTTTCTCGGCGCCAGCGTTCTCCAATGTCTTTTGCTCGGCTTTCCATTCGCTGATTTGCTGATGGAGCTGCTCTTTGCGCTGCAGAGCAGATGCTTGAGCCGTTTGGGCGTCGCCCAACTCTCTTTGCTTTCCAATAAGCGTAACGGACTTGCTTTGCAGTGTGTCATAGGAGGGGAGAAGCACTTCGATCTCAGCGATCCGTTTACTTAGCGCGTCCTGTTCCGGAAGGGTTGCTTTTGCCTGTTCCAAAGCGGCTTCTGCCTGCAGCAAGGCTGCAGCATTCTCTGTTTCGGCATGTTTGTTGGACTCAAATGCTTTTTGAGCGTCCAAATAGGCCTGTGCCTGAGTCAACTGCGTGGTTAGTTGCTCATTTTGAGACTCAAGAAGGGCGAGCTTTTCGTCCAGCGCAGACTGTGTCAACTTATCTTCCTGCAAGAGTTGGGCGAAAAGATCCATGACTTCTGTTGTGGGAAGTTGTCCTTCACGAGCCTTTCTGGCGTCGACAGCCAGCGGAGACTCTTCATCAAAAACAAGTCCTTCGATGTACTGGCGTATACTGCGAGAAGCCTGTTCCAGCTGCTCGCGGACTGCTCCGGACTGTTCTTTCAGTCGGTTTTGCAGCGTGACGAATAGCCCTGTGTCAAAGATGTCGCGAAAGATTTTCTGACGTTCTTTTGTATCCGCCTGCAGTAGCTTGCGAAAATCACCCTGAGAGATCATGGCTACCTGTGAGAACTGCTCACGGTTTAAACCAATGATCTCGCGGATCGCTTTATCCACTTCTTTCTGCTTTGTGACAACAGATCCGTCATTCAGCTGTAGCTGCGCGTCGGCAGTTTGCTTAGTAGTGCCAGTGCCCTTTGCCTTAGCGCGTTCATACTCGGGATTGCGCCGGACGGTGTATCGCTTATCTCCGTAGCTGAAGGTCAGCTCCACATAGGTGGGGTCTTCTGCCTTGGCATATTTGGAGCGCAGCATGTTTGCCTCGCGGTTATCGCCGCTGGCTTCACCAAACAGAGCGAAGGTGATGGCATCAAAAATGGTGGTTTTTCCGGCACCGGTATCACCGGTGATCAAGTATAAGCCGCTGCTGCCTAACATCCGAAAATCCAATTCCTGCACACCGGCGTAAGGGCCGAAACCGGCCATAGTCAGTTTCAGAGGTCTCATATATTTTTCTCCTCCTGAATGGATTCAATCAGCTGCTGGGCGAAGGTACGCTGCTCATCGCTCATGGGTTGGTTGTTCTGTAGTTCATAGAGCTCCCCAAACAGATCCAACGGCGACTTACGCTGCACATCTGTGGCACTGTCGATCAGGCGATTGGCGCGGGTACGGGTGTTATCGTAACTGAGTTTCATAATATTAGAATAGATCACGCGAAGCTTTCCCATAGCTTCCGGAACATCCTCTTCATCGGTAAGGATCACATGAATATAATCATCGGTAGCGGTACCGAAGTAAAAGGCCTTATCCGTTACATCGGCGAAAGTGCCGCGAATACTGCGCAGGTCATGCTTGGGTTGCAGAGGACGAAGGTGAAGCATCAACTGTCCTTTTTCGCCTAATTCCACCACCGTAACACTCTTGAGATGAGTCTCTTCGGAGAAAGAGTATTTCAGCGGTGTGCCGCAATAACGGATCCGGTTAGACCCGATATTCTGCGGGCCGTGGAGATGTCCCAACGCTACATAATCAAAATCTTGAAAGACCGTAGAATCAACATTGTCGCTGCCGCCAACGCTGATTTCTTCCGACTCACAGGTAGATGCGCCGGTGACAAACTGGTGGGTCAGCAGCACATTGCGTTGTGCTGGGTCAATATGCATCTGCTCCACTGCTACACGGCAGGCATCGGTATAGCTGACGATTTGTTCATCGCCATAATAACGCTTGACATGCGCCGGCTTGATAAAGGGCAGTAGATAGAAATTCACCGCGCCATGCTGATCGTGCAGCGTTACGCAGCGCACATTGCCTTCGTAGACGGGGGAGATATGGATGCCGCAGCTATCCATCAAACGGTTGCCAAAGGCCAGACGTTCCGGACTGTCATGGTTACCGGAGATGATCAGCACCGGCAATTTACGCTGTGCAAGACGGCACAGAAAATCATCGAATAAGGTAACGGCTTCTGCCGAGGGAACGCTCTTATCATATACATCGCCGGAAATAAGAACGGCGTCGGCCTGCTCGTCATCAATAATATGCAGGATCTGTGCCAGAACATATGTCTGGTCTTCGATCATGGACACTTCATTGACGCGCTTGCCAATATGAAGATCTGACAGATGGATCAGTTTCATGTCATATGCCTCCGAAATGTTATGCTAATAATCTAATTATTATCATAACAAATTTTACTGGTTGGGGCAACGAGAAAGTAGCTGATGAAAACAAAGGGTGATTGAAACGTGTGAACGAGTATGTTAAAATGTGTTTAATATGCAGGAAATAGCAGAATAATTGGATATTTTTGCTATTTCCAAAGAAAGGGGAACTTGGCATGCCTACCGTAACAGATACCAAGACCGGAGAAACCAAAGAGATTTCCATGGAAGAAATGATGGAAGCGCTGCGCAACGGAAACGGCAGCATTCAGCAGGTGGTAACGCGTCCTGACGGCACCTCTACCTCTACTACCATTTACGGAAATGTAAACGAAGATGGGTTGGACCGTTCTGTCAATATTTTTGTGGACAAAGAGACGTTTAACGCATTCATTACGAGAAAGCTCAAAAAGCTGGCGGGGAAAATGGAGGATCCCGAGTCGGAGAAAGATCCTAACGATTTCTATGAAATGATCATTGACTTTACTGAATCGGCCATGATGGGTATTGTCAAGAAAACAAAGGACATCTTGTCTGTTGATGTCTATACCAGAGATGAGCAACGAGCCACGTATGATTATTTGAAGAACGCCTCCAAGACATGGAACGTGAACGAGGATGGCACGATTGCTTTCAATGGTGAGGATCTTAAGGGGGAGGACAAAGATATTTGCCTGTACATGTTTGCTTTCTTGGAAATGAGACAGTTCTTGAGAGCAACGGGCAAGCTGGCTGAGCTGAAAGCCCTTGGTAACCGCGGATCCGGCGTCATTATCAAGGCGACCGATCAGGGGGATGACGCGACGGCTACCATCGTAAGAGGCAAAAACCGTCCGGACCTGCCGTGCGAAGTGTTCCTGCTCGGCGAACAGATGGTGCGCCCTTATATGGACGAAATGATGTCCGATGCAATGATCTCCGGCATGTCTTTGGAGGAGAAGATCGAGGCAGCGGAAGCAGGCGACCCTGACGTGATGGAGGAGCTGGCACAGTCCTATCTGAACGGTGATGTCGATGTCCAGCAGGATTTCAAAAAGTCCGCCTATTGGTGGGAAAAGCTTGCTGAGACAGGCAATACCGTCGGACAGTTTAATACCGGATTGCACTATGCCAAAGGCTGCGGTGTTGCCAGAGACTTGAAAAAGGCGGCAGAATGGATGCAGAAAGCTGCCGACAACGGCGATGAAGATGCTCCGACTCTGGTGGAAGAATACGGCAAAGCTGATGATAACCGCAAGAAGGCAGAGGCGGGTGATGCGCAGGCACAGGCGGATCTGGCAGCATTTTTGATGAAGATCGGCGGCTCTTTGGATCAGTTTGGACCGCAGGAAGACTTTAAGGAAAGCTTCAAGTGGGCGCAGCTTGCCGCAGAGCAGGGAAACGGTGACGGTATGTGGGCACTGGCGCTTTGCTACGAACACGGCCGCGGTACTGCGGTTGATACGGGTAAGGCCATCGAGTGGTATCGCAAGGGTATGGAGATTGGTCATGCTCCGTCCCAGCACAGCCTGGGCTGCTACTATATGCGCGGTGACCAGCTGCAGCAGGATAAGAAGCAAGCCTTTGATCTCTTTATGAAGTCTGCCGAGCAGGGGTATGCACTTGCGCTGGAGGCAGTCGGCAGCTGCTATCAGTTCGGAAACGGCGTAGACGATGACATGGGTAAGGCCGTTGAGTGGTATGAAAAGGCGCTGAAAGTCAAGCCGAATCCTGAACTGGAACGTAAAGTCGAAGTGTTCAAAATGATCGAGAACAACGGTGGTTTCGCCACGGATAATCCGCCCGAGAGTCATCTGCCGGAGGGTTATGAAGAAGCGCTGCAAAGTTTTATCGATAAGGAACAGGCCAATGAGAGTACCATCCTTGCTACAGCGATTCGTACGTTGAACGGTGAATTCGATGTTGACAAAGAGGAAGCTGTACTGACGTTGGAAGTAGTTGGCACACAGTTTGAAGGTCGCGCTCAGCGCATTGAAAAGATCCGCGTGGGTGACGTGCTGCATTTGGTGCGCGAGCCGCAGAATGAGAAGGATGCGCAGAACATCTCCGTCCGCAATCAGAACGGCGAATCCCTCGGCAATCTGCCGGCAAATGCCAACCGTGTGTTGGCACCGGTGATAGACCAGAATCTGTCCAAGAAAATTACTGCAAAGGTCTGTGAAGTGGTTCCCCTTTCCAAACGTGGCAGCAGAGCAAAGAAAGCTATTTTGAAGCTGAAGATCACGCTGGATCTTGCCGGTGCCGTGTGCAGCACGGTGTGCAAGCTGGGCGGCGATCAGGTGAATATTTGGGCACAGCATCTGACGGTTCACTACTGCACGATGCCCACTGCGCATCTCAAGCTGCTCTTTGAGGCCTATAACCGTTACAGCAGAGAGTATGAGAAGCTAGACAAGGGGGAGAACGATACGTCTTATGCCGGGTTGGATAATCTGGAAGAGGAGATCAGGGCAGCCCGTGAAAAGATGCAGGCTGACCGCGTGGCCGGGCTGGATTACAGCAAAGGAAATGTGGGCGACGAGATTTGGTGCGGCACCTATTTCCAGATGCTGATGAATAGCGAGCCGGAACGTTACGGCGTGCTGAAAGAGTATCATCTGCCGTCTTATGCGAATTTGCAAGAGATCATCAGTGAGTATACACTGGCGGAAAAGCATTATTATTGGCGCGATCAGACTCGCGTCAGCCAGGAAGAATTTGATGCAGACTTCTTTAACCACTGGTACGATGTGATGGAGCTGTACGATGGAAAGGAACTTCCTGTGGATTTGAACGATGAGGATGTTGTCAGCATTTTCGGCTGCGGCAAGTTTGAGGCATTTGCCGACCTGTCTTACGGCTGCTGAGGAGGAAAACGATGGATACTGAAAAACTGTATGATTTTCTGCAATCGGCAGAAAACCCTCTCTCTATTGGAGAAATCAACGCTCAGCCCCAGTTTAAGAATGTCCCCCGCAGCGAACTGGCGCAAGGTCTGCAGCAGCTGGCCCGTGAAAACATTGCTTTTCGCAGTGTAAAAGAGGGCAAGGCATATTATTCTGCCAACCCTAAGGACGGCGTCAGCCAAAACCCTTGCCAGAAGAACATTGCCAATATTGCAGCTGCTATGAACGGTGCTCTTGCCGGCATGGCGAACCCTGAAATGAAGAAGGCGGGAGAAGCCTTTCGAGCATTGGATCAGCTGCTGGATGTGGATAATGAAGTGCGCGGCGAGATGCCGCAGCTGACCTATACGCAGGGTACTGTGGCCAAGTGCCAAGATTATACCATTGCGATCCCCGACGGATTTATTCTGGAGATGGGGCGCGATGACAGAGACTTTGTGGCATGGCTGCCGGCAGAAGACGGATCTAAGGAACTGGAAGAAGCCAGAATTACCTTGTTTGCCGGCCAATTGAATGGGGCGTCGACAGAAGATGTAGATGCGCACCTGAAAAGTCCGGAACTATTGGCAGCAATGGTCACGAGTATACAGTGGCGGCTGAAGTCCCAGACGGACCGCTTCATCGGTGATAGTGAAATGGACGATATTCCCATTGTAGGCCAGATTGGCGGCGTCTATCTGTACAATAGTCAGAACTATCAGATCATGCTGGGTATGCCGCAGGGATTCAAGCAGATGCGTATGCTGGTTACGATTCCCGGAACGACGCGCGAAGATTATCATCAGGCTGTCGTGGACTGGATCGCAACTATGCGCAGTGAGAAGGATTTCGCTAAGCCCGAAGTGCTGAACAGTGAAAAGTTCCTGCCGCTGAATGAAAAAAATCTGAAGGAATGGTGCAGTGCAGCGGACCGCGTTTTTGAATATCATAACGCCATAAAAAACGGTAAGATCTATGCACGTGTCGAAGAATTCAAATATTATCAGGAGACAACCGGAACGGCATCTGCTACGCTGCTGAAGAAGGATATCCGCGCAATACTGCAAAAAGAATTGCCAAAGATGGAGGCGGCCGCTGAAGAAGCCGTAGCATTCGTCAAACGTGCCTGTGCGGCAGAACCTACCAACCGCAAGCTGCTGAAATTGCAGGATAAGGTGATTGAAAAGCTGGATGACAGTTTGAATCAAACGGTGAACCTTGATGATGCGACTATCAAAGTTCCGTCGCCCAAGACAGCTGGGTTCAAAAAGGATTTAGAACAGCCGGAAATTGTCGCCATCAAACAGCAAGTGCGGCGCGAGGAAGAGGAACGCAAAGAAAAAGAGCGCAAAGAGAAAGCTTATAAGAGCGCGCTCAATGACATGGCGTCTCAAAAGGAATCTGTGCTGGTAAAGGCAGCAGAAGCACTGAAAGAGTTGGGTGACTACAAAGAAGCACCCAAAAAGCTGGAAGAGTGCAATGCCAAGCTTGAGGAGATCCGAAAGGAAAAGGAGCGTAAACGTCTGGAGGCCGAACGTGCTGCCGAGGAGAAGCGCCGCCGCGAGGAAGAGGAACGTCTGCGCCTCGAAGAAGAGGAGCGTCAGCGCAAGTTGGCAGAGGAAGAACGTCGCCGCCTGAGAAAAGAGAAGTTCAAGAAGGCGATGATTCGCACCGGCATTGCTATTGGTGCAGTGGTTGTTCTCTATCTGGCAACGTTGATCGTACCTGCGATTTTGCGCTCCAGTGGAACGATGGTACCCGAATTCTCTTCCGAAAATTTGACGCCGATGCAGGCTGACACCAAGGCTGCGCTGGATGATTACGGAAAGCTTGGCAGCAGCAAGGAGTTTAAAGCTGCCCGCGTTATGCTGACTGACGATCTGAAAGAACAGCTGAGCGGCCAGGTGAATGTAGAGCATTGGGATCTTTCCGCAGTCAATTCTGCAGTGGTTTTCTATATAGGCCCTGAGAGTGAAACTCGTCCCACCAAGGGATTCTTTGATCAGTGGCAGTTCTTTGGCGATGAGCCTAAGACCATCGCTGTGCAGGAAGACTGGACGGCAGGTGTGGCTCTGCTGGATGAAGAAAATAACGTACTGTATAGCGACACCAAGAAAGGCGGTAGCGAATCGCAGGTCGATGACAGCATTGCCAGTAAGGATCTGGAATCGTTGCGCAAGAGCATCGCCAAGGAAGAGCTGAACAAAGAGAACTATGCTACTAAGTATGCCAAGCAGATGGGTGATTTTGCTGCGGTGGTAGAAACCAAACTGGCAGCGAATCCCGATTATCTGTATACGCTTGAGTGTCAGGAAGACTGTAATGCTGCAGGCCGCACTGCCAAATACTGCATTGAGTATGCTGAGAAATGCCGTACGGTGCAGAAACTGCATAATCGGCTGACACTTCTGAGCACTCCCGGAGCTACCCAGACGATGGAATTGCACCAGAGCAATATCGAGAACCTGCTGGACAGAAAGGTATCGATCCTGACGTCGCTGTATTCCGTCAATACCAAACTGGCCAAGCTGGATCAGACGAAGGCGGCAGATGTTGCACCGTATATCAGCGTGGTTAACACCGTGTCGCAGCAGGAGAACTATTTCTTCAGTGAGGAGGTACTGCGTGCGGCTTTGGCCAACAGCAATGCGACTACCTATGATACTTATCTGCGTCAGCAGAAAGCTCATATGATGGAGCTTGTCGCTGTGGATCAGGCAATGCAGGCGCAGACTGCTGCGGAACGTAGCCATCTGCTGGATAAAACCGCCATTGAGGTAAACGGCTTCTATGATTATAGCGAAGTCCTTGTCAGCTATATGAAAGCAGTGCTGAGCCGCGAACAGTATGAAACGGATCATGCTGCGGATCTGACAGCCTATGAGACGGAGTCTGCTGCGGCGAAGGAAGCTGCCGGCGCTAACTACGAAAATGACATCGCGTACATGAAAGTGCAGATGAAGTACGAAAGCATTCTGAAAGAACGCGATAAGCGTGTTACTGCCGAGGAAAAGGCTAAGACCAAGGTGGAAGAGATGGCTGCCAAGATTGAGGAGAAACTCAATAATGAAGCCAAGGCTGAAGAAGAACGGTTAATCGAAATCGCAATCAGAGCGGAGCAGGCCGCCGTACGCGACTATTTGACCCGAGTGGATCTTCCGATGGACTCTGAGTACAAGGTCGAAAAGGGCCAGTGGGGCGTGCTGCACGACGACTATGCCCTTTATGAAAACGGATATCTTTACTAATATCCATTCAGCTGATTATAAAAGTTCCTGTTGAAAGATTGGACAATGTAAGCTATACTATGTAAGTAAATATCAAACGGAGGTTACCGCAAATGATTGAGATTACCAAGGATACCATTATTGGTGATATTCTGGACATTGCTCCCCAGACCGCTCCTGTTTTCTACTCCATCGGCATGCACTGCCTGGGCTGCCCCTCTTCCCGTGGTGAGACTGTGGCAGAGGCTTGCGCCGTTCATGGTGTGGATGTTGACAAGCTGCTGGCTGTGGTCAACGAAGTGGCTAATAAGAGCGCAGAATAATGAACGAGAAAGAACGCATACGGCTTTTGCCGTATGCGTTCCTTGTGTTCCGTTATAACAATTCTTTTTGAAATCGTTGGCAATAGAGAAGTTGTCCGTTATTGTGTGTTGACTCCATCAAATTGATACAGTCGACCGTAAACGAGAGCGGCTGCAGTAATTCTTTGATTTCAGCTAAAGGAAGATTTCCGACGGGCCGATAGTTGCGGCAGAGCGTGATATGAGGAACATATTGGCGGGTTTCAAGAGAAAAGCCTTGTGCGGATAGATTGCGTACGAGTCTTTCTTGAAGCGCGGAGAGAGCAGGGGAGAGCGTGATTCCTGCCCAATATAAATGATCGAAATTGCCTGGTTGTGAGAATTGCAGTAAAAAGGATGCGCTATCTGTATTGCGAATCGCTTGTATCGCGGCTTCTTCCTGCTGCGTTTCTCCAAGGAATGCCAGCGTTAGATGGAGATTTTCGAAACGGGTGAAATTTCCGCTGCCGTGCGCACGCAGCAGTTCTTGTGCCTGTAAGAGTTGCTCTTTGATTGGAGCGGGAAGCAATATAGCTGCAAAAAGACGCATAGGACATCCCTCCTAAATGGGATTTTATCATGGAATGATCAATGATGAAAGAGGAGAAATGCATGGGAGAGAAATACCTGCAGCTCCAGCCCCGCCTGCAGTTGCTGGCGGATCTGGTGCCGCAAGGCGCGAGAGTGGCAGACATCGGTACCGACCATGGGTATCTGCCGGTTTGGCTGTTACAGCGCGGTAGAATCGCTGCTGCGATTGCTGCGGATATTGGAGAAGATCCGCTACAGCACGCACGCCGTACTGCGGAGGAATATGGTGTAGATGGGATCAACTTCCGCCTTTGCGACGGTCTGAAAGGCATTGGTAGTGATGAAGTGGATACGGTGGTGATCGCCGGTATGGGGGGAGAAACTATTATTCACATTCTATCCGCTGCGCCTTGGACGAAAGTTACCGGAGCGGTAACGCTGTTGCTGCAGCCGATGACAAAAGCCGGAGAGCTGCGGCGCTGGCTTTCTGACAATGGATATTGCTTTACAGATGAGCGGCTGGTGTGGGATAAAGATTTCTTATACCCTGTTTTGGTTGTAACTGGTGGAATGCAACAACCTTTGACCAGATTACAGGAAGAATACGGTGTTTGCTTGTGGGATGATCCGCTGTGTGGTGATTATCTGCAGTTGCAGATTCGCAAGTTGGAGCGTATGATCGAAGGAAAGTGCCGTGCAGAAAGTGAAGCTGTGCAGAGACAGGCGGAAGAACTGGAGAAGCTTTGTCTTGAACTGAAATCATTGCAAAAGGAGCGTTGCTGATGATTACCGTAAAGGATATTGAACAAAAACTCTTTGATTGGGCCCCACAGGAATTGGCGGCTGCTTGGGATAATGTGGGGCATCTCGTGGGTGAGCAAAATGCGGAAGTGAAAAAAGTGCTGGTTTCGCTGGACATTACGGAAGCGGTAGTACGCGAAGCCATCGACTTTGGTGCAGACTTGATCGTGGCACACCACCCGGTGATGAACTGCAAGTGGCATCAGGTACAGCATGTCCGTGATGACGATGCACAGGGGCGGATGCTGATCGGCATGATCCGTAACGGTATTTCTGCCATTTGTATGCACACGAATCTGGATGCAGCATTGGGCGGTGTGAACGACTTACTGGCGCAGAAACTGGGATTATGCGATTTGGAAATGCTCAATGAAGAAAAAATTGGCAGAATCGGCACATTAAAATGTGAATTACCCCTTGTAGAGTTTACACGTTTTGTGATAGAATCTTTAAGATGCAATGGCCTGCGTTATACTGACAGCGGGAAACCCGTACATCGCGTTGCGGTGGGCGGTGGTGCCTGCAGTGATTATATTGATCAGGCGATTGCGCTGGGGTGCGATACATTTGTCACTTCCGATATCCGCTATCATGAATTTTTGGATACGAAGGAACTGAACCTGATCGATGCCGGGCACTATCCCACAGAACAGGTGGTGTGTCCTGCTATCGTGAACTATCTAAAAGAAGCATACCCGGAACTCGATATCATACATTCGACCGCACATAACCGTGAGGTCATTCAATACTGCATTTAAGGAGAGTAGAAAACATGTCCGGACATTCCAAGTGGCACAATATTCAAAAGACTAAGGGCGCAGCAGATGCCAAGCGCAGCGCGGCTTTCACCAAGATTGCCAAGGAGATCATCGTTGCTGTGAAGCAGGGTGGCAGCGGCGATCCTAACCATAACTCTCGTCTGGCTACCGTTATTGCCAAGGCTAAGGCTGCTAACATGCCCAATGACAACATCAAGCGCACAATTGACAAGGCTCTGGGTGCCGGTAATACCGATAACTACGAGTCTGTTACTTATGAAGGCTACGGTCCTTGCGGCGTTGCTGTAATCGTGGAAGCCCTGACCAATAACCGTCAGCGTACTGCTCCCGAGGTTCGCCATTACTTTGATAAGTACGGTGGAAATCTGGGTGCACAGGGCTGCGTGTCCTGGTCCTTTGACCGTAAGGGCGTTATCGTTATTAACAACGAGGACGAGGATCTGGATGAAGAGATCGTCATGATGGACGCCTTGGAAGCCGGTGCTGAGGACTTTGAGGCAGATGGCCCTGTTTTTGAGGTGACCACCGATCCCGATGCATTCTCCGATGTACTGGCTGCTTTGGAAGGCAAGGGCTATACCTTTGTTGGCGCCGAAGTGGAAATGGTTCCCCAGAACTACATCAAGTTGGCTACCGATGACGATGTTAAGATGATGGAAAAGCTGCTGGGTATGCTGGAAGATAACGAAGACGTGCAGAACGTCTGGCATAACTGGGAGCAGGAATAATCGAAATTAAAAAAACGGCTGTTTTGATGTAAAAATAGCCGTTTTTTGTTATAGCTAACTGCCAAATGTCATATTTCCGAAGGAGTGGGCTTCTATGAAAAAGCTAGTAATCAGTATAGTGTCATTGTGTATTGCTGCTATTATTGCTGTTTCTGCTTTCTTTGTCATTAACGAAGTGAATTACGACCGCGGCAAAGATGAGGGGTATCTTATTGGTTATTCTATTGGCCAAACAGATAAGGCCAATGACGAAAAGCAAGATAGTCAAGTGTTGGCGGGCAGAATTGTCCCTTATGAGTTCGGAAATGCAAAATGGAAAGGTTTTATAATGGGATTTTCAAAAGGTTATTCTGACGGCTATAATGGCAACAAGGCTATTGATTAAACTTGAATTTGTCGAATGAGCCATGGGGCTGGAATGATCCTGCTCCGTGGCTCATTTTGTATTTTTCTTCTAATTGTCCCGCTCGGCACATACAAATATGGCAGCAGGGAATTCTCGCAGGGATTTGGAGGAAGAAACTATGAATCAAACGGCAACTATCTATCAGAATATGGCTGCACGTACCGGCGGCAGCATTTATATCGGCGTTGTAGGGCCGGTTCGGACAGGGAAGTCCACTTTTATCAAACGCTTTATGGAATTGCAAGTGCTGCCGAATATTGAAAATACCTATCGCCGTGAGCGGGCACGGGACGAACTGCCGCAGAGCGGCTCTGGGCGTATGATCATGACAGCAGAACCGAAATTCGTACCGGAAGAGGCGGTTCAGATCCGGTTGGAAGAAGGCGCGGAGTTTTCTGTTCGCATGATTGACTGTGTAGGATATATGGTACCCGGTGCTATGGGGCAATATGAAGATCTGTCGCCCCGTATGGTGATGACACCGTGGTACGACCATGAGATCCCCATGATGGAGGCTGCAGAAATCGGCACTCGCAAAGTGATTACAGATCATTCTACGGTGGGAATTGTCATCACTACGGATGGTACAGTGACAGATATTCCGCGGGAAGATTATTACGATGCAGAAGAACGGGTGATTCGCGAACTGCAGGAAATCGGCAAACCGTTTGTGGTGCTGGTCAACTCCGCGCAGCCGCAGAGTGCGCGATGCCGCTCCATTGCAGATGATATTGAGAAGCGCTATCATGTGCGTTGTGTATGTATCAACTCTCAGGAAATGGAACAGCAGGAACTGGTGCAGTTGATGAAGGAACTGCTTTATGAGTTCCCTCTGCAGGAATTAAACGTATTTTTACCGCCTTGGATAGACGCTCTGCCGACAGATCATCCGATTAAGAGAGACATTTGTCGCTCTTTTGCTGAGCAGGCAGAAAAATTGCACCATATCCGCGATCTGGATGCATGTCTTGCGGAGGTCAGCAAAGACGAACATATCCAGCAGATATCCATGCGTGGAATGGATCTGGGGGTCGGGGTGGCCGGTGTTGAGGTGCAGCTGCCACGCAGCCTCTTTTATGCAACGCTTAGCCAGCGTTCCGGATTGCCGGTCAGCGATGACGGAGATTTGATGGATCTGCTGACGCAGCTGTCGGCCGTAAAAACGGCATACGATCAGGTGGCACCTGCGCTGCGCGCGGCCCGTGAAACAGGCTACGGTATCGTTATGCCCAGTGTGGAGGAACTGAATCTGGAGGATCCGGAGATTGTACGGCAGGGAGGACGTTATGGAGTCCGCATGAAAGCCAGTGCGCCATCGATTCATATGATCCGTGCAGATGTGGAGACCACAGTATCCCCGATTGTAGGGAATGAAAAACAATCGGAAGATATGGTCAATTATCTGCTGCAGGAATTCGAGGGAGACACCAGTAAAATCTGGCAGTCTAATATTTTTGGAAGAAGTTTTCACGAAATTGTAGGAGATGATCTGCAGGCAAAGCTTTACCGCATGCCGGATGACTCTCGTAAAAAGCTGCGTGAAGCGTTGGAACGGATGATCAACGAAGGAAGCGGAGGATTGATTTGCATTATCCTGTGAGGAAACGCGGCAACATTCGCCTTGTCATATAAGAATTTACATGGTAATATAAACAAAAGAGTTCAAAAGGAGGCTGCAACCATGCTGCTGGCAATTGATGTAGGTAATTCGATTATCTCTGTAGGCTTATTTGGCGAAGACAGGGAACTGAAATTTCTTGCGTCCATTGACACTGACAGACGGAAGACGGCCGACCAAATCAGCATCGATCTGATGAATATCTTTGCGCTTTACGGATATGACCTGAAAGATGTCACCGGTGCTATTTTTTCCAGCGTTGTACCGCCCATCAATTTTATGATGTCCAAAGCCTTGACACGTTTGTTGGGAAAAGCGCCTATGATGGTGGGGCCCGGTGTTAAGACGGGGTTGAATATCCGCATGGAAATTCATAATCAATTAGGCGCCGATTTGGTAGCTAATGCTGTTGCCGCCTTGGAGAAATATCCTGCCCCGATCATCATGATCGACATGGGTACGGCAACTACCGTGTCTTATATTTCCTCCAAACGCTGCTACGAAGGTGGCTTAATGTTCCCGGGTGTTAATCTGTCCCTTGCTGCGCTGTCTAACCATACGGCGCAGTTGCCAGACATCTCCCTGCAGCATCCTAAGAGCTTGATCGGCAAGAATACAGAAGACTGCATGCGCTCCGGTATTGTGTATGGAACGGCCGGAATGCTGGACGGTATTATTGACCGTATTTGTGAAACGTTGGGTGATGAGATTCCTACCATTGTGGCTACAGGCAATAATGCGCCTGTGATCGTGCGCTATTGCCGCAATGAGGTCATTTATGACAAATATCTGCTGATGGATGGTCTCTATCAGATTTACCAGAAGAACCAGTAAAAAAAGCTTCCGCAGTTTGAAACTGCGGAAGCTTTT
Organism: Oscillospiraceae bacterium; assembly: GCA_015067975.1. Classification (GTDB taxonomy): domain Bacteria; phylum Bacillota; class Clostridia; order Oscillospirales; family Oscillospiraceae; genus Vescimonas. The sequence continues at coordinate 71,625 of SVLK01000004.1, forward strand.
TTACATCTTTTTACTTGGCCAGAATCTTCTTCAGCTTGCAGAAACGGGGCAGGGAATCCTGCTTGGGCAGCTCAGGCTCACCCTGAATCAGGGGCAGAGCGTACTCAATAAACTGATGATTCACGCCGTTGCCGGCTTCATTGATCCACTCGCGGGGGATCTTCTTCTCCACATTGGCAACCTCCATCAAGGGGATCAGCTTGGTCTTGCAGGCATACTTACCATCCTTAATGCCGCGCTCGAAGCCTACCATGCGGCCGCTGATGCCGTTGATGGCGTTTTCCACGGCGGCCTTGCCGGACATGTAGGACTCTTCGATATCGGTCTCAGACGCAAGGTGTGCAGCGCAGCGCTGCAGCAGATTCAACTCAATGCCGCGAACCTTGGCGCCGGTTTCTTCCTTCACAACCTGTGCCAGGATAGCGGCCAGACCGCCCAGCTGCGCATGACCAAAACCATCGTTAGCAGCAACCTTGGCTTCGGAAACGAAACCGCCGTCCTCGTAGTGGATTCCTTCGGAAACAGCGACAATACAGCTGCCTTTTTCGGCATAGACCTTCTTCACATCCTCGATAAACTGAGGCATGCTGAAGTCGGTTTCGGGCAGATAAATCAGGTCGGGACCTGCGCCGTATTCGCCGGCCAGAGCGGCAGCGGCGGTCAGCCAGCCGGCATGACGGCCCATAATCTCCATCACAACGATCATGCCGGTGTCATAGACGTGAGCGTCGTGGTAGACTTCCATCATGGAAGTGGCAATATACTTGGCGGCAGAAGCGTAGCCAGGGCAGTGATCAGTGCCCCACAGATCGTTATCGATGGTCTTGGGCACGCCCATCACGCGGCACTCATAACCGACAGACTGCATGTAGTGGTGGATCTTGTTGCAAGTATCCATGGAGTCGTTACCACCGTTATAGAAGAAATAACGGACGTTGTGCTTCTTGAACACTTCGAGGATACGCTTGTAATCGGTGTCGTCCACTTCGGGATCGGCAATTTTATAGCGGCAGGAACCCAGAGCAGAGGAGGGGGTGTACTTCATCAGTTCAAGCTCCTTGGGATCCTCCAGACCCATATCAAAAAGACGGTCATTCAGCACGCCCTTGATGCCGTGCTCAGCGCCCAGAACCTGGGTGATCACGCCGGACTTCAAAGCGGTGTCGATCACGCCGTAAGCGCTGGCGTTGATCACGGAAGTAGGACCGCCGGACTGACCAATAATGCATGCGCCTTTCAATTCATTCATGGGAAAAATACCTCCGGTAATTTTGTTGGTGTACTGTCAAGTATTCTAACACGTAATCTAAAGAAAGTAAATTGGTTATACTTGCAAAAGCTGAAATGTGTGGTACAATATAGATTGTAAATCTTATACCAATCATTCCATACAACTTATAATTTTTATAAAGGAGAATCATTATGGCACTGGTAACAACTAAGGAAATGTTTGCCAAGGCATATGAGGGCGGCTACGCCATCGGTGCTTTTAACGTGAACAACATGGAGATCGTTCAGGCTATCACTGAGGCCTGCAAGGAAGAAAAGGCACCTGTGATCCTGCAGGTATCCAAGGGCGCTCGCGCCTATGCCAACCACACTTATCTGGTGAAGCTGGTAGAGGCTGCTGTTATTGAATGCCCCGAGATCCCTGTGGCTCTGCATCTGGACCACGGTGACAGCTTTGAGACCTGCAAATCCTGCATCGACGGTGGCTTTACTTCCGTCATGATCGACGCTTCTTCCAAGTCCTTCGAGGAGAACATTGCTATTACTAAGAAAGTTGTGGAGTATGCTCACGATCACGGCGTGGTGGTCGAGGCTGAGTTGGGCTCTCTGGCCGGCATCGAAGATGAAGTCAACGTTTCTGCTGAGGCTGCTTCTTACACCCGTCCCGAGGAAGTGGAAGAGTTTGTCAGCCGCACCGGCTGTGACTCTCTGGCCATTGCTATCGGTACCAGCCATGGTGCCTATAAGTTCACTCCCGAGCAGTGCACTGTCAACGAGCAGGGCATTCTGGTGCCTCCTGCACTGCGTTTCGACGTGCTGGAAGAGATTACCAAGCGTCTGCCCGGTTTCCCCATCGTTCTGCACGGTTCTTCTTCCGTTCCTCAGAACTTTGTTGCCATGGTGAATGCCAACGGTGGCAAGATGCCCAACGCCATCGGTGTGCCTGAAGAGCAGCTGCGCAAGGCTGCTGCCATGTCCGTGTGCAAGATCAACATCGACTCCGACCTGCGCCTGGCCATGACCGGCACCATCCGTCAGTACTTCAACGAGCATCCCGATCACTTCGATCCTCGTCAGTACTTGAAGCCTGCCCGCGCCAATATCAAGGAACTGGTTCGCCACAAGTTGGTGGACGTTCTGGGTTGCGCTGGCAAAGCCTAAATTCAATACAAAAAAGAAGGTCTGCCAATTGGCAGACCTTCTTTTTTCATAAAAAACGGAGAAACTGTGGTTTACAGGGTCTCTTTGATCTTAGCTGCGATCTGATCTGCAGTCAAACCGTACTCGCGCAGCACGTCCATGGCCTTACCGGATTGGCCAAACTGATCATTGATACCGATTTTCTTAAACTTGCAGCAGATTTTACCCATCAGCACATCAGCCACAGCATCACCCAGACCACCAATCACACTGTGTTCTTCCACAGTGATGACGTTGCCGCACTTTTCTGCGTATTTAGTTACGCACTCGGCATCGATGGGCTTGATGGTGTGCATATTGATCACGCTGATTTCAATGCCCTCGGCGGAGAGCAGCTTGGCAGCCTCCAGAGTCTCGTTTACCATCAGACCGCAGGCAAACACAGCGGCGTCTTTGCCTTCACGCAGCACGTTGGCTTTACCGATTTCGAAAGGATAGTCCTCTTCAAATACGGGAGAAGCCAGACGGGCAGTGCGCATGTAAGCGGGACCGTCCATCTCGGCCAGAGCAAAGGTGGCCTTGCGAGTTTCCTTAGCATCTGCGGGAACGACGATGGTCATGCCGGGGATCATGCGCATTAGGCCGATATCTTCAATAGACTGATGGCTGCCACCGTCTTCGCCAACGGAAACGCCGGCGTGAGAGCAGCAGATCTTAACATTAAACTTGGGATAAGCAACAGAGTTGCGGATCTGCTCGTAAGCGCGGCCAGCTCCAAACATGGCGAAGGTGGAGCAGAAGGGGATCAGACCCATAGTAGACAGGCCTGCGCTGATATTAACCATGTTGGCCTCAGCGATACCGCAATCGAAGAAACGCTCGGGGTAAGCGCCCTTAAAGAATTTGGTCATCGTGGCACCGGCCAGATCGGCATCCAAAACCACGACCTTTTCATTGACAGCGCCCAGTTCTACCAAAGCCTTACCATAGGCTTCACGGGTTGCAATTTTTTCACTCATGGTCTTAGTCCTCCAATTCCTTCAAAGCCTGTGCGCGCTGCTCGGCATTGGGAGCCTTGCCATGCCAGCCAGCCTGATTTTCCATAAAGGAAACACCTTTACCCTTTACCGTGTGTGCAAGAATGCACTTGGGTTTGCCGGGAGTTGCCTTTGCGGAGAGAGCGGCCTCGACTGCGTCCAGATCGTGGCCGTCAACCAATTCGTACAGATCAAAGCCGAAAGCCTTGATTTTGGCAGGCAGATCACCCAGAGACATAACCTCGTCGTTGGAACCGTCAATCTGCAGACCGTTGTTATCGATGATTACCGTCAGGTTATCCAGCTTAAAGTGGGCGGCAGACATCAAAGCCTCCCAGATCTGGCCTTCCTGACATTCGCCATCACCCAAAACGGTATAGACATTGATGTCCTTGTTCTGCAGCTTAGCGCCCAGTGCCATACCTACGGCAATAGAACAGCCCTGGCCGAGAGAGCCGGTGGAGGCATCAATACCGGGGACCTTCTTACAGTCGGGATGACCCTGCAGGATACTGTGCAGCTGACGGAAATTCTCGAACTCAGCGGGATCGATGAAGCCGCGTTCGGCCAGAACTGCATAGTAGCAGGGAGCGCAGTGGCCTTTGCTCAGCACAAAACGGTCACGGTCGGGATTTTTGGGGTTATTGGGGTCAATACGCATGTGGTTGAAGAACAGGCTGGTCATGATCTCGGTAATCGATAGAGAACCACCGGGATGACCACTTGCAGCATTCGCCGTCATATTGATGATATGGCGGCGGACTTGCTTGCAAATTTTAGAAAGTTCTAGTGTTGTCATATGAAACCTCCGCTTTCATAAGATACTAATTTAAGAGTAATCCAATTGATGCATAAAGTCAAGATTTGAAAGAATAACCGCAGATGGCAGGAGAAATTATTACGAATGAAAAAAGGGAGGAGCAGGAAGTTATTCCTGCTCCTCATTATCGTCGATTTTACCTTTGATTTTAACCTTTGACAAGGGATTTGCCTTTGCAGCAATACGCAGTGATTCGTTATCAACATGCGTATATATTTCTGTGGTATTCAAATGCTCATGTCCCAAAACTTCTTGTACCGCTTTAACATCAACACCATTTTGCAGCATCAGTGTTGCTGCAGTATGGCGCAGTTTATGGGAAGAATACTGCGTGCTGTCCAATCCTGCATGTGAAAGATGGTTTTTCACCAGTGTATGTACCATCGAGCGGCTGATACGTTTGTTCTGACCGGAAAGAAACAAAGCGTCTTGATCTTTGCCGGTAATGGGACGTCTAACAGCAAGGTAGTTTTTTAAAGCGCTCTGGCAAGCTTGATTCAGGTAAACAATGCGCACTTTATTACCTTTGCCAAGGATACGGAGAGCATCTTCATGAATATCACTGCGATTCAAGCCGATCAGCTCGGAAATACGTAATCCGCAATTCAAAAAGAGCGTTAAAATACAATAATCACGTTCTCTGTTAGGACCATCCACCGAATCCAGCAGGGAAAGGCTTTCGTTTAGCGTCAAATAGCGGGGGAGAGTCTTTTTTAACTTGGGAGAATCAATATCTTTGCAAGGATTGTTCTCCAAAAGATGCACTTTATTGCACAAATAATTAAAAAAAGAGCGAATTGTGGCAAGTTTTCGCGCTCTTGTAGCGGCGGAAAGACCTTTGTCAGAATTTTCACTATTGTGAAAAATTACACGATCTCGACTCAAATAAGTCATATAGCCGTAAATATCCGTCAGGGAAACAGTGCGAATCAAGTTGATATCGACGTCCATGATACTGATTTCATCAAAAGGAGTATCAAGAAGGCTGCGATCACGGGATTGCTTTAAATAACGGAAAAAATTGCGCAAGTCCAAAAAGTACTCATCAACAGTTTTCTGGGAGTGCGCTTTAATGGTCTCGTGATAAGACAGAAAGTCCAATAAGATTTTAGGAGACTCAAAACGGTAATCAGATGCCATAACAATCAGCAGAGCAGATGATTGATCAGCAAATACATAATACGCGGTATCTGAGCCGAGCGTTACTGCAGACAGCGCGACTTAAACAGATACAGCATTTCTATCGATCAAATCATCCGGAACAGATAAAATGTACCAATATGAGGCTCCGGTGAAATATCGCCTTAAAAGCCTTAAAATCCATTTTACCCTCCTCTCAATTGAACAAAATTTTTATTTTGTTCAATTGCCTATATCTCTGCAGCTCCTCCTTCCGTCTAAGAATATATAAATTATAGCATAAGCAAACGCTGTTGGAAAGCTTTTTCCAACAGCGTTATTAAGTGCTCATCTGTTTCTTGGCTGGCGTATTGGCTTCGGCAACGGCTGATAAAACAGCCCGTGCTGGCTGCAATGCCAAATCAGCTGTGCGCCTATAGCGCGCGGCAATCTTACCTGTACATCCCATTCCGGATATAACTTTCGCAATAGCAACTGATCGCTGCTTAACAACCCTACACATGTGATGTAATGATCGCGGCTCATTTCGTGTTGCGACGAAATATAATATTCGTTGTCAATCCATTCCACTTGGAGAGTCTCCCCTTCTGCCTTTTGAGCAATCAAGGGCTGCAACATTTTACCGCAGCATGTTACACCGGTTGGTACGACAGCAGTAATAATATTTCCGCAATTAGGACAAATATAGAACTTCAGATGCCTAAAATTGCCGGAATTCTTCTGCTTTTCGTCCAAATTTCCGGTAAATAGTGCTGAAAAGTCCACTTCCAATGCGGCGGAAAGCGCCGGAAAGAGAGAGATTTCAGGACAACCGTTGCCGCACTCCCATTTGGAAACCGTCTTATTGCTGACATGCAGCATTTCTGCCAAAGCTTCCTGCGTCAAGCCTTTTTCAGTACGCAGTTGGCGAATCAATTGACCGATTCTTTCGTAATTCATCGCGTTCACCTCGCGAAAATCATACAATAATTATACTTAATTCGCAATCCACGGTACGTAGAACGCCTTATTTCCCTCTGACAAGGATTTGCAGTGCCTGTGCGACATTTTGCACCGGCAGCAATTCCAGATTCGGCAGCGGCTTGAGCTCTTTAGCGCGGTTTGCGGGGATCATGCATTGCGTGAAACCAAGACGCTGCACTTCGGATAACCGCTGCTCCAGATGGCTGATACTGCGCAATTCACCGGATAACCCCACCTCACCAATAGCGGTCATATGCGGCGGCACAGGCTTGTCCAGATAGCTGGAAGCAATCGCTACAATTGCGGCCAGATCGGCCGCAGGCTCGTCCAACGTCAATCCACCGATAATATTGAGATAGGCATCGCACTGAGAGAGTTTGAGCCCTCCCCTCTTTTCCAAAACTGCCATCAGCATAGCGGCACGGTGAAAATCGAAACCGTTGCTGGTGCGTCGCGGATTTGTGCTACCGGAGGGCACGATCAAAGCCTGTACTTCGGCTAAAATGGGGCGAGCTCCTTCCATGACACAGGTGACACAGGTGCCGGGAGCATCCTCCGGCCGCCCAGAGAGCAGCATTTCCGAAGGATTCTCCACCTCTTTCAAGCCGTGGTCCATCATTTCGAACACGCCAATTTCGTTGGTGGCGCCAAAGCGGTTTTTCGCCGCGCGAAGAATGCGGTACGTCATATGCTGATCGCCCTCAAAGTAGAGAACGCAGTCCACCATGTGCTCCAATACCTTGGGACCGGCAATAGACCCTTCTTTGTTAACGTGACCAATGACAAAAACGGTGATACCACTCCCCTTTGCCAACTGCATCAGCGCCATGGTGCAATCTTTTACTTGTCCTACGCCGCCGGCTGGAGAATCCAGATCTTCGTTATAAAGCGTCTGAATGGAGTCGATGATCAAAATATCAGGCGATTCTTGATTTGTACATTCAAGGATATTTCCCAGACATGTTTCGCTGAGCACGAACAGGTTTTCACTGTCCACGGCCAAACGCTTGGCGCGCATCTTCAGCTGATGCGTCGATTCTTCACCGGAAACGTACAGAACCTTGGCAAACGAACCCAACTGCTTGCAGATCTGCAGCATCAGCGTAGATTTACCAATACCGGGTGCGCCGCCGACCAAAACCAGTGAGCCTTTCACAGCTCCGCCACCCAATACGCGGTCCAACTCTCCCATACCGGTTGAGAAACGGATCTCGTCAGCGGTATCAATTTCTGTAATGGGAGATGGCTTTACAGATATAGGAGAAAAAGACTTCTTCCCTGTTTTGACATTCTTTTCAGCCTGCTCGACGATGGAATTCCATGCACCACAGGCACTGCAGCGACCGGACCACTTGGGAGACTCATTGCCGCATTCGGTACAAAAGAAAATGCTTTTGTTTTTCATGTTCATCCCTCTTTTGTGTGATATTGAAGATAGCCGGCTGCAATAACAACCGCTAATTGTTTCTGATGTTCTGCGCTGCAAAGCAGGCGCGTTTCTTCTTTGTTAGATAAAAAGCCGCACTCCACTAAAATAGCGGGAACGGTTACTTCTTTTAAAAGATAAATGCTGGAATCGATGGCTTTGCAGTTCTTTTCATTTCCCGGATTGATTACTTGATTCATGGCGCGCTGAACGCATTCAGCGATTTTAGCTGCCGGCTGCACAGTATTGTAGAACACCTGTGCGCCATGTACCTTCCCGTTCCCTGCCAGACTGTTTTGATGAATACTGATCAGCGTGGACTTCGGCATGCTGTTGATCAGCGCTACACGGTTTTTCAGATCGGAAACTTTCTGCGCTTTGATAGACCCGGCATCGGGTGAAGATAAGTCGTTTTCGTCAGTACGTGTCATCGCTGCAGGATGTCCGGAAAAAAGAAGCACGGACTCCAAACGCTGTGTAAGTTGCAGATTGATCAGACTTTCCTGTGTGCCATCTGCTGCAGTAGCACCGCCATCCATACCTCCGTGCCCTGCATCCAGGATGAGGTGCGGCTCACTGTAAAGTTTTGCCGCTGATACAGTTTTGCTTGGTATGCGACTGATCAAGAAAAGGCATAGCGCAGCAATCAATAAAAAAATGATAGCGGTAATGAGCCGCCGAGAGCGAAAAAACATACCGATCCCCTCCTTACGGCACACCATATGCACCAAAAAGAAGGAACATGCAGTAATTATACCATAGAATACTGTAAAAGAGAATCGCAGTTTCCTTTTCTTTTATTGCTTCATAAACTGGGCTGGGGCGTAAGACGTCCCAAAAGCAAAGGAGGAGTATTCGTTGTATATTGAGAAGATCATGAAAAACGCAAGCTGCTGTGATCTGCCCGGATCTGCATCCGGCTGCAGTGATCGGGAAGGTTCGCTTCCCGGCCGGTGCGCAGCACTTGCTTTCCCCTATGTTCCTATGCAAAACAAGAATCCCAAACGCTATGATCAGCGTCAGGCACTGCAGCAAGGAACTCTGTTCCCGGGGCTGGACCTTCCCTTCCACAGAGAGCTGAGAAGCCGCTTCCCTGCGGCCAACTCTGCGCTCTCTGAGCTGATGGCATTAGATTTTGCCATCAAAGAACTGGGCCTTTATCTGGATACCCATGCCAACGATCAAGAAGTGCTGGAACTCTATTGGTCGTATATCCGAATGGCAAAGGAAGGCCGCGAGAAATACGAAGCTATGTACGGACCCCTGAAAAAGACTACCATCACAGAAGGCGGTTACCGTTGGCTGGATGATCCGTGGCCTTGGGAAAAAGGAGGTAATGACTGATGTTTGTATATGAAAAGAAACTGCAGTATCCGGTGCGGATCTCTACGCCGAATCCGAAACTGGCAGCGCTGATCATCAGCCAGTACGGCGGCCCTGACGGCGAACTTGGCGCGTCCCTTCGCTACCTGAGCCAGCGCTATTCCATGCCTTATCCAGAACTGAAAGGGCTCTTGACGGACATTGGCGTCGAAGAACTGGGCCATTTGGAGATGATCGGTGCGATCGTTTATCAGCTGACACGTAATTTGAAAGAAGACGATATCCGGAAAGCCGGGTTTGATGCGTATTTCGTAGATCATACCACCGGTGTCTACCCCACCGCTGCCTCTGGCTGGCCGTGGAACGCTGCCTCTATGGCGGTGAAAGGCGATCTGATCGCTGATTTGACCGAAGACTTGGCTGCCGAGCAAAAGGCGCGTGTCACTTACGATAATATTCTTCGTATGTCCGATGATCCGGACGTCAACGATGTCATCAAATTCCTGCGTCAGCGCGAAGTGGTCCACTTCCAGCGCTTTGGCGAAGGTCTGCAGTTGGCCAAGGAAAAGATGGATCAGAAGAATCTCTATTTCATTAACCCGTCCTTCGATAAATAAGGAAAAGGCGCCGAAACCGGCGCCTTTTTCATCGCCATTTCACAATTACAACGATACAAAAAGCAGAGTCCCTTTTGCAGGACAGATCATGATCTGTATTGCCAAATGAGCGGGAATTTTATATAATAAATCAAATACTGTTAAATGAGAAGAGAACTGCTTATGTACCATGCGTCTGCTACCTATCAGGCGATTTTGAATCAGCTTCGCCGCTATCCGGATATGGAAATCCAAGATCTTCTGAAATTTCTGCACCAGAGCACGTTTGGCTGCGGTCACATGATCGAATCTCCTGCTGCCGCGGCGAACTATCTCCGCCAGGAGATGCAGGAATGTCCTCCCCTGCTCTATTCCCCCATTGAGGAATTGGACGGGGATTTCTGCCGCGTTCATGTGGATTATCTTCGAAACCTGAAGATCTCTCCCGACACATTTGCCAATCTGTTTGCTGTGTCGGCTGCCCTTCCCTGCGGTACATATGCAGATCTGGAGGAAAAACTGGACGTAGCTGAGAAGATGGCGGAAGCCGGAGAGATCCCCTTCCCTGCCTGCGCATTTTCCGATGCCATTAATGTGTGGCGAAATGCCGGATACCCTGCGCAGCACCATTCGGAGAGATTCCATCAGGAGTACTTCCCTGCTTATCGTGTTCTTGCCAATCAGCATATCGCTTGGCTTCCTCTTTTGGCTCAAATTGACCGCCTTTTAGAAGAAAAAGCGCGTGTTATATTTGCGATTGAGGGCGGCAGCGCCGCAGGAAAAACAACAGTAGCAGCGCTTTTGCGAAAGCTGTATGACTGTAACGTATTCCATATGGATGATTTCTTCCTCCGCCCGGAACAGCGCACGGAGGAACGCTATGCACAAGTAGGCGGAAATGTAGATCATGAGCGGTTCCGTGAAGAAGTGCTGCTGCCTCTCTCACAGCGGCAGACGGTGCAGTATCGCCGCTTTGATTGCGCCACATTTACCATTGCTCCGGCGGAGGAAATCCTGCCGAAAAAGCTGAATATCATTGAAGGTGCGTACAGCATGCATCCGGAACTGGCTGGTTTCTACGACTATTCTGTGTATATGTGGATCAACAGTGACCTGCAGCGCGCGCGAATTGAAAAGCGTAATACACCGGAAATGGCGCAGTGCTTCTTTGATACATGGATCCCTATGGAGCAAGAATATTTTACAAAGACGGATGCCGCAGTGCGGTGTGATATGATTTGGGAGGTTTGGGAATGAAAGTAGTTGTCATCGACGGACAGAGCGGCCGTATGGGCCAGCTCTTTATCGAACGGGCCAAGTCCGTAGCCCTACCATGCCAGATCATTGCCGTGGGAACCAACGCCATTGCCACTTCTGCTATGCTCAAAGCTGGTGCAGAGAATGGTGCCACTGGCGAGAATCCTGTGATCGTGGCTTGCCGTACAGCGGATATCATTGTTGGCCCCATCGGCATTCTGGCGGCCGACTCCCTGATGGGAGAGATTACTCCTGCTATAGCGGTGGCTATTGGTCAGAGTAGCGCGAAAAAGCTGCTTCTACCGGTGAACCAGTGCAACAATATTGTGGCAGGTGTACCGAATCTCAGCCTGTCTAAACTGATGGAAGAAGCAGTAGAATTGCTTCGTACCATGCTTTAAGCTGTAATTTTCCGGCCACGCCGGTTATCAAAACGTTCAAACAACATAACGGCATTACAAAATGCCCTCCCCGTTCAAGACGGCAACATATAACGAAAGGAATTGCTACCTATGTATGTTGTTTCGATGAACAAACAGCAAATCAAAAAACTCACCTATTCTGCCATTTGTTTGGCGCTGTGTCTGGTCCTTCCCTTCCTGACCGGGCAAATCCCGCAGATCGGATCTGCGTTGTGCCCCATGCACCTGCCTGTTCTGCTGGCCGGTTTCCTCTGTGGCCCGTGGTGGGCGGCAGCGGTTGGCGCTGTTGCACCCTTGCTGCGGCATGCGATCTTTGGGGGCATGCCTCCCCTGATGACGGCTATTGCCATGACATTCGAGCTGCTTGCTTATGGCTTACTTACAGGCCTGCTTTACCGTCTGCTGCCGCGTAAAATGTCCTCTGTCTACATTGCACTGATCACTGCGATGATCGGTGGCCGTGTAGTTTGGGGTGTCGCACAGGTCGTTATATTAGGTCTGACAGATAATGCCTTTGGCTGGGCAGCCTTCTGGGCCGGCGCTGTGACCAATGCTATTCCCGGTATCATTGTCCAACTGCTACTGGTTCCGATCCTTGTGGTGGCACTGCAGCGCGCCCATATTCTGGCGTCTGACGTTGTTTCCCCCGAGAAAAAGTAAAGCATCATTAAACAAACAGGAGGCCATCATGGCAAAGTATTATCTTGGTCTTGACCAAGGCACCACCGGTGTGACCGCTATCTTATTTGATGAACGCTGGCAGCAGGCTGCACGCGGATACCGGGAGATCCGGCAGATTTATCCTCAGCCGGGTTGGGTAGAACACGATGCACTTGATATTTGGGAAGCTGCCTGTGATGCGGTAAGTCAGGCAATGAACTATGTTGGTGCCACCGGAGGCGATATTCTCTGCGTTGGCCTTGACCACGAAGGAGAAAGCGTTGTTCTTTGGGACCGTGCAACCGGCCTTCCTTTGGCAAATACCATTGTCTGGCAGGATCGCCGCACCTCGGAGGCCGCGGAAGCACTCTCCGCTTCCCACGGCGAGCTGATCCGCGAAAAAACAGGACTGCATGTGGACTCCTACTTCAGCGCACTGAAACTGCGTTGGCTGTTGGATCATGTTCCTGAGGCGAAAGAACTTCTGGCCCAAGGCCGGTTGCTAGCCGGTAATATGGATGCCTGGCTGGTATGGAAGATGAGCGGCGGACAGGCGCATGTCACAGATTCCTCTACTGCTTCACGAACGATGCTAATGAATTTACATAGCTGCCGCTGGGATCAGGATGTATTGGATATCCTAGGTATTCCTTGCCGGATTCTGCCTACGATCCGTGACAGCGCTTCCCTCTTTGCTTACGCCGATGCTGACAGCTTCTGCGGCATCAAAGCCCCCATCTCCGGTATGATCAATGATCAGCAGGCGGCTTTGTTTGGACAGACCTGCTTTGCGCCCGGTACGGTGAAAACCACCTATGGTACCGGCTGCTTTATGCTGATGAACACCGGATCACAGCCCGTTTTTTCCGAGAACGGAATCGTGACTACTGTAGGTTGGCAGTTGGATGGCCACCCCACCTATGCCCTTGACGGCGGCATTTATATCTCCGGTGCGGCTACCCAGTGGCTGCGTGACGGATTGAAAATCATCCGATCCGCTTCCGAAACGGAGGCAATGGCTCTTGCTGCCGGCGGTAACGGAGGCGTCTATTTTGTGCCGGCCTTCACCGGTCTTGCTGCCCCTCATTGGGATTCCTATGCACGCGGCACGATGGTGGGTATTACTGCCGGTACGACGGCAGAGCATATTGTTCGCGCAACATTGGAATCCACAGCCTATCAGGTCAGTGATTTGCTCAAAGCTATGGAATCCGATTCCGGCGTACCTATTACCGCTATGCGCTGCGACGGTGGTGCCGTAGCCAACAGATTCCTCATGCAGTTCCAAGCGGATATTCTGAATCTGCCGGTTCATATTCCGGCCATCACGGATACTACGGCTCTGGGCAGTGCATTCATGGCTGCTATTGGTGCAGGCCTGTGTGCTTCTCCCAATGAGCTGACCGGTCATTGGCAGCTCAAGTGCGCCTACGAACCTAAAATGAGTGCAGATGAGCGAGAGCATCTGCTTAGCCGCTGGCATAAAGCGGTAGACCGCGCTCGCAGTTGGGTGGAAGATGAGACGAACTGTGATTATTAAGATTTTTAAATGACCGTAAAAGTGAAACCGCGCTGCGTGTTTGAACACCCAACGCGGTTTCACTTTTGATTAATTAGAAGAACTTCTTTTTAGATTTGGTAATCAGAACTGCCATGCCGCAGCAGCTGATAACCATCATGCTTACAAACAGGACAGGCGTTGCCTGATCACCGGTCTGAGGAGAGACGGTTTTGACAGGCGCATCGCTGTATACCAAAGCGTAGGTGGAGAATGCATCTGTCTGGAATGACAACTTTCCTGTTTTTGCATCATATACCGTGTCCAGAACGTCTGTTTTCCCTTCATGAACACGTATTACCTTATATACACGTTCGGTCTTTGCATCGTTGCTGCGCAGAGCTTCGGGAACGGTAATGGAAATAGTGATTTCATCATTTGTTTTGGTGATTTTTACAGGGGAAGACGAGCCCAACTGCTTGGTCAAGGTGATGTCCAAAAACAGACCAACCGTATTCTTTTCGGAAGCTTTTTCCACAAGTCCCTTGTCTTCTTCAGACACAGTCTTGCTAATGTCTTTCACATCCAATGCGACCTGAACAGTGACACCATTGCTGATAAGTTCTTTCTCTTCTTTATTTAACAGAGCCTCTGCTGCATTGTCCTCCGTGATGGTCAAAGTTCCGGAAAGGGCATTATTGTTGCTGTCAGTTATATTTTCAACAACACCTGAGCCGGTATTGTTACTGCGAATCACCACATCGCTCATATCATACAGAGAAGACTGACCATTCTTAAAACGGAAATAAGCAGCCAGCGCATATTGTCCTTGTTCAGTGGCCATGCCGTTGATCTCGCCGTAAGGTACATGGGCAAAGCCACCATCCTTGATAGCGAAGAGACAAAGCGCATCCAATGCAGAGATGCCGTTTTTAACAAAACGCGTGTCAGTTTCGGGGTCAATGCCCAAAGCGGTTAGAGCTACGACGACCTGAGAACAAGACTCGACTGAAGTACCATCGATAGACCCAAAGGTACCGGCGGCGCTTTGCTTAACGGAAAGACATTCCAAAGCCTTGTCCACGGCTGCTTTGACCTTACTATTCTCGTCGTAGTAAGGAGCCAGAGACTGAATGGCCATACCAGTCATATCAGCATCGGCTGTCTTACCGGAAAGAGACCAGCCTCCATCACTCAGCTGGTGGTTCAGAATGTAGGTGATCAGCGTTTCACGAGTGACCTGCTCCGTGGCATTGGGGTTAGTGGGGATTTCGTAATTATGAGAGTCAAAGGCAATCAATGCCCAGATAGGACCATTAATGCCCTGATTTCTTACATAGGGCATATCCGTCAGACCCATCAGCAGATTATGGCCCGCCACGTTGGTGACATCGTAACCGGCAGCAGTCAGAGCCAGGATCACGCGGGAGTTGTCGGTACCTTTGGCTCTATGAAGCTGCTCCTTGTCGTTGATTTTAGCCTCGACATACTTGACAACATTCTCATAATATCCGTCAGGGCAAGGATAACCGGCTCGGACCAGATCAATGACCATCCATTCACCACCGGTAGAGCCGACATCAGGCGTTCCCAAGGCTGCGATATACTTACCTGTTGTGTCAAAAATTGCTTTGTGGTCTGCTTTAGTGGCCTCTGCGTACAGTACCTTGAGTGCGTTTTCAGCGTCGATCAACACAGAACTGTTTTTAACCAGCTTTTTCTGTGCGTCAGTCAAAGCGTTGAATGCGGCGCGAGCAGTGTCCACTTTAGTGCCGGAGAAAATATTGACCTTGCCAATAGCGGCAATGACTTCTTCTGCGGCATCTGCAGCCTTTTGATCCTCTGCTGCCTTGACCGCTTCGTCTTTCAGCTGTTGCAATTTCTCTTCTGCGGCAGTCAGTATGGCATAGTTGCTGACCATCGCCTTGCGATTGTCTGTGAGCTCCTCATAGGCCTTACGTACTGCAGTGATACTCTCCTCGCTATCAAGAGTAACCGATCCAATAGCGGCAATTTTTTCGATTACTGTAGTTGCTGCCGCCATATCGGCTTTCAAGGTGTCTAATGTGCTTTCGGCAGTAGTGAGTGTGCTGTAGTTGGTGACCAGCGCCTTCTGCGCGTCGCTCAAATTTTTATAAGAGTTACGCGCATCAGTGATAGACTCTTCCCTATCTAAAGTTACTGTGCCGATAGCGTTGATTTTGGTAATGACAGCATTTGCAGCAGCTTGGTCGGCGGCAGCTTGTGCAGCGTCATCTTTCAGTTGAGAAAGTGTAGCCTGTGCTTTTACCAATGTTTCATAATTTGTGACAAGCGCTTGTTGCGCAGGTGTCAGCGAGTTGAAAGCAAGCCATGCCGCTTCAATGGCCTCTTCACTTTCCAAAGTAACTTCACCGATTTGGCTGATTTCTAAAACAACCTTATCTGCAGCTGCCTTGTCGTCTTTCAGCTGCTGTAGCTTCTGCTCGGCAGCAGTGAGCACATTGTAATTGCTGACCAGCTCCTTCTGCACATCGCTGAGCTTGTCATAAGCGGCACGTGCTTCGTGGATGGAGGTTTCGCTATCCAAAGTTACTGTATCAATAGCGCTGATTTGAGCAATGACAGCATTGGCGGCTGCTTGATCTGCGGCAGCTTGTGCAGCTTCCTCTTTCAGTTGCTGCAACTTCTGCTCGGCAACAGTAAGAACGCCGTAATTGCTGACCAGTTCTTTCTGTGTATCACTGAGCTTGTCATAAGCGGCACGTGCTTCATTGATAACAGTTTCGCTATCCAAGGTGACTTCGTTAATAGCGTTGATCTTTTCAACCACTGCGTCAGCAGCATCCTGATCGGGATTCGATGCGCTTTCCACAACTACTGTAGCTAAAGCGGGAGCAGAAACGATATCATCGGGATTTTCCATGCCACAACCGCCGCCAGCCCAGACATACCATGTGCCGGCAGAAGGAAAAGTGATTTCAAAGAAACCATCATCCGCGGAAGTAGTATCCCCTTCCATGTCCCCGTAGGTCTTGCCGTAATAGATCGTATACCCTGCTTCGGGAGCAAAAGCCGGTGCACCGTTATTGGTCCAATCCGAATAACTGCGAACAAGCCCAAGTGTTACGGTATCACCTGAAGCTATCTCATAAGTATGCTGCAGATCTCCTTCTGCATCGGTAAAATAATGGAAACCGGTGACACTGTCGCCCCAAAAAGCCCAACTGGTGTAGTGGGCAATATTTAGGAAATCGCCGTCAGAGAGAACAATGCGATCGGCAGTCAACCCCCAACCATCAACAGCAGGATATGCGCCATTGTAGTCATAGCGAAGGTTTTCATCGTTATAACCAAACAAGCCGTTTTGAAAATACGTACTGCCGGGATCGCCGGTGATTGTAACTGTTGACCAGTCCAATCCTAAAATCACCTCGTGAATGTAAATGTAAAGATGTAATGCTGCGATGTCGGGAGTTCCATCAGAGTCCGCGTCGTATGCATAGTCACTCAAACCGTAATCGTCAAGATTTACGCTTGTCAGTTCGTCCAAGGTCACGGCATAAAACCCCATAGGGGTTCCGTCCGGAGCAGTAACAAACTGCGCATCATCACTGATAGAGATATACACCGTATCCTTTTCTGTAGCCAGTGCGGTGCCGGGAATCATGCCTAAGAGCATGATGAGCACCAATAATAGACTTGTGATTCGTTTTTTCATTTTTTTGCATTCCTCCAGCGTTTTTGATACTGAAAAGTGATAACGTATCTTCCCTGTTGCTGCAGGCTGCGCGGTTGTTTTGGAGAAGGCATGTCCCGAACCATGCTGATCCATCACAAAAAGAAAACAAAAAAGCGGCGACATGAAATGTCGCCGCAGCCGTTTTCCCGCGCAAAATTCCCCGGCACCCGTACTTGCAGGCTCCGGAGCAGACACCGTTTAAGCAGTTCTCCTGACTTACGCATCATCAGAATATCACGGCCTTCTCGGCTTGCGCCAATGACCGGCTTTCGCCATGTGATACTCCTCCACGCTTACAGTGGCGGTACCGTTCGGGATTCACACCCGATTTTCTGTTAGACCTCAGACCTGTGACCGGCAAGAGGTACTTAAACTGTTATTTACTTTTCGGACTTAGCATAGCATTTTGGCTTGGGTTTGTCAATCAGGAAAATTGGGGTTGCTTTCCAACAGGCAATATGTTAGGATGGGAAAAAAGGCGAAAGCCGGTATATTGTTCGGTTAAAGTTAATTGGAATGAGTAAATCTCAACGGTACCAAGCCGCCGTAGACGGACAAAAGCCGCATCAGTCATTGGTGATAACTGAGAAGACTGCTGCACCGAGGCGTCCGGAGTCGGAATACGGACTTTAGCTGTGATGCAAGGCTCTTGGGGTGGTCTGGCGGTTATTTTTATGCCCGGAAAAGATAGATTTTGGGTATGATCAGATGGTTTTAAGCTTCCCCATACAGGGGAAGCTTATTTGTTTTGGAGGACTTATGAAGAGGAAAACGGCTGCAAATCTTGTGATGGTTCTGCTAATCCTGCTGATTGTCGGAGCAGGTATTTTCGGTGTTGGGTTCGTTCAAGGCTGGTTTGATACGGATGATGGTGCACGCGCTGTATTGCAGAATGTACGCGGTGTGGTTCGTTTAGAGCGAGACGGCGTAAACCTGATGGTGGAGCAGGATACAGTTCTGCGTCCCGGAGATCAAATCACCAGTCAAACCGGTGCTACGGCAACTGTCCGGATAGGCGAAAACGAGATGATCCTTGGCGGAAGTGTGTCTATGAGCATCGAAGAGGCAACCGTGGAAGCTTTTGCAGCAGATATACAGTCCGGCGAAGTGTTTACCAACTGCCTTACCGATATAACTATTTGCTGCAATGGGCGTAAAATGGTGCTTGACCAGACAACTGCGCTTATTTCTGTACGTAGTGGCGCACAGTCTATCGGTGTGCTTCGCGGCAATGTGGAAGACGCCGGCAGCGGTCAAACAATCGAATACGTTGGTGAAGAAAAGACGGTTGGCGCCTTGACGCCGGAAAGCTTAAATGAATTTGCGATTACGCAGATCCGAGCACTGAATGATACTGCGCTGTGCTTTACATCGGCTGACTTGGATGCACTTGAGGCAAAACGCCAACAGGCACTGCAGGATTTGCTGAACAATCAGGAAACGGACGATAGCGAGCTTAACGATACCGGTGATGCTGCTGAGAGCAACACGGATGACGACTCCGGGGAAACAACGGATTCTGCACAGACGCCTGATACGACGATCGATAGCGACAGTTCGGATGAGGATAGCAAAACAGATGATCCGCTTCCTCCTGCCGATACAACGCAGCCGGATACTTCCCTGCCTGCAGACTTGCACTGCACGATCGCAATTTTCTGCCATACAATTTTGGAGAACATGGGCGATTTAGCACCTGGTAAAGCAGAATTTGTCCCTTCCGATGGTGTCATTCTTTCGCCGGTAACCGTTGCTTATTCTGCAGGAGAAACTGTATTTGATGTTTTACAAAGAGCCTGTACTCAGACGGGGTTACAGCTTGAATACAGTTGGACTCCCCTATACGACAGTTATTATGTAGAAGGAATCAATCAACTCTATGAGTTTGATTGTGGATTTGAATCAGGCTGGATGTATAAAGTAAACGACTGGTTTCCTAACTACGGCTGTTCTTCCTACACTGTGGAAGATGGTGATGTCATTGTGTGGTGCTATACCTGTAAAGGACTTGGCGTTGACGTTGGTGCAACGAGAATGGAATGATAATGAGAGACTCATTTTCTGAATATCATCCGGCAGTAAACTTTGTGTTTTTTGTCGGAGCAATCGGATGCGGCGTTGTGTTTCAGCATCCGGCCTATTTAGCGGTCTCTGTTGCCGCAAGCCTGCTATATTATTTGACTCTTGGACGAAAGAAAGCGGCAAAGGCGATCCTTTGGATGCTGGTTGTCGTTGTTTGTTTAGCGGCAGTAAACCCCATTTTTAATACGCGCGGCGCACATGTGCTATTTTCCCTGTTTGGAAGGCCATATACCCAAGAAGCACTTGTGTACGGTGTTGCTCTGTCCGGTGTATTCCTAACAATGTTTTTGTGGTTTGGTTGTTACAACTATGTGCTGACAGGTGATAAATTCACAAGCCTCTTTGGCAACTTGATCCCATCTATTTCCCTGCTGCTGGTTATGGTACTGCGTATGGTGCCTGCCTTTATCAAAAAGACGAAACAGATCATCGGAGCCCGCATGTCCATCGGTAAAGGGGAAGATGATAAACTGCGCGAAGGAATGACTGTTTTGGGAACCTTGGTTTCTTGGGCGCTTGAGGGCAGCATCGTTACGGCTGATTCCATGCGTGCCCGTGGATACGGAACAGCAAAACGGCAGAGCTTTCTTATTTATCGCATGCGCAAGAGAGACTGGTGGTTACTGCTGACAGAAGCTGTGCTGTTAGCCGCTGTGATCGCCGGCGCATGTTTGGGGCAGGCCAACGCTGTATATCTGCCTGCGATGGGAGTGGCTCCTCTGTCTTGGGGTGCGATTCTCTATGGTATTTACGTATTTATTCCGCTGTTGATTAATTTAAAGGAGGCCATTGTATGGCACATTTCCAGATCCGGGATCTAAGTTTCTCCTATCCCACCTCAAAGAATAAAAAGAGCCTTGATGAGGTGAGTTTGTCAATTGAAAAAGGTGAATATATCGTTCTGTGCGGCAAATCCGGCAGCGGCAAGACAACGCTTTTGCGCCATTTAAAAACGGTGCTGACACCTCACGGTAAGCGTAGCGGAGAGGTTCTCTTCAACGGTGTGCCCATTGCTGAGGTGAGTCAGAGGGATCAGTCAGCCAAAATTGGTTACGTGATGCAAAACCCGGATGACCAGATCGTTACCGATAAGGTGTGGCATGAACTGGCTTTCGGACTGGAAAGCTTGGGGTGTGACCAAAAGACAATGCGTGCCCGCGTGGCAGAAATGGCTTGCTACTTTGGTATCCAGGACTGGTTTCACCGAGACGTATCGAATCTATCCGGCGGCCAAAAGCAGCTGCTGAATCTGGCTTCCATTATGGCAATGCAGCCGGAGGTCCTGATCTTGGACGAGCCTACCAGCCAGTTAGACCCTGTAGCTGCTTCTGACTTTTTGAACACGGTACGAAAAATCAATACGGAGCTTGGAACAACGATCATCATTACAGAGCATCGCTTGGAAGATATCTTCCCCTATGCCGACAGAGCTATCATCATGGACAGCGGAAAAGTGATCGCAGATGATACCCCGCGTAATATCGGTAAGCTGCTGTATGAGCAATGCAGTGATATGTTTGCTGCAATGCCGACGCCTGTTCGCGTATTCTATGGTGTCAATGGTGAAGGTGCATGCCCGCTGACTGTCCGTGAGGGGAGAAATTGGCTGAGTGATACGTTTACCGAACCGCTTACGATTTGCGAGATCCCTTCCCTTCCTGCGGATGATGAGGTTTATGATGCAGCGCTTTCTTTGAAAGAACTTTGGTTCCGTTACGAAAAAGACTCGCCCGATATCCTGCGCTCTGTCAGCGCAGAGATTCCTAAAGGCAGCATGTATGCCATTGTTGGAGGCAATGGCGCAGGAAAATCCACTGCGCTGAAAGCTATTTGCGGCATTTGTCGTCCTTACCGCGGAAAAGTAAAGGTTTTTGGTAAGCCGATAGAAAAATATAAAGCCAAGGAGTTATTTGGCGGTTGTCTTGCGATGCTGCCGCAGGATCCCAAGAGCCTGTTTGTCAAAAAAACGGTCCGTGAAGACTTGGAAGAGATGACGAAAGATTCACAGAAGATCGCAGAGATTGCCGCTGTGTGTGAGATCGGGCATCTGCTGGAAAGCCATCCTTACGATCTTTCGGGCGGTGAGCAGCAACGCTCTGCACTGGCGAAAGTACTGCTGACGGAGCCGCGACTGCTGCTGTTGGATGAGCCGACGAAAGGCATTGACAGTTTCTTTAAGGAAAAGCTGGCTGATATTTTGTGCAAGCTGAAAGCGCAGGGTATTACAATTGTAATGGTCTCCCATGATGTTGAATTCTGCGCAAAGTATGCTGACTTAGTCAGTATGTTCTTTGACGGACAGATACTGACCACCGATACGCCACGTCGATTCTTTGGCGGTAACAGTTTCTATACCACAGCTGCCGGGCGAATGAGTCGCCACTTGTTCCAACAGGCCGTTACTGCTGAAGACGTCATCTCGCTCTATCAGCAGAACAAGGAGGCTTTGCAATGAAAAAATCTACGATTGCAACCTTGCTCGTATTTTTTATTCTGATTCCTGTGACGTTATATTTGGGACTGAAGCTGCCGGGACGAGGCTATTATCTCACCTGTACTCTGATTATTTTGGAGATGCTGCTTCCCTTTTTCTGGGTTTTCGAAGGCCGCAGACCGCAGGCACGAGAGTTGGTAGTGATTGCGGTGATGTGTGCGATTGCCATTGTTTCCCGCGTGGCGATTCCTATCCCCCATTTCAAGCCTACCTTTGCTATTATCATGCTCGCTGGTATTGCTTTTGGTCCCGAAGCAGGTTTTATGATTGGTGCGATTACCGCTTTTGGCAGCAACTTCTTTGCCGGTCAAGGTGCTTTTACTCCTTGGCAGATGATGGCTTATGGAGCCGGCGGGTTGTTAGCCGGTTTTCTTGCCCAAAAGGGTTGGCTGTCTAAGAAACCGGTATGGCTTGCTGTGTTTGGATTCTTTGCAAGCGTATTTTGGGTGGGCTTGTTGCTGGATGTTTGCTCTGTATTTCTGATGCCGATTGGATACACTTGGGAAGCTGTTGCGGCGGTATTTGTGTCTGGATTCCCTGCCAATTTGATGCAGGGATTGTGTTCGGTCATCGTGATGTTACTGTTCAGTAGGCCACTTTTGGAGAAATTGGATCGAATCAAACTGAAGTATAACATGATGGGAGCTGACGATGGGATTTGAGCGATGCCACCCTGCGGTAAACTTGCTCTATTTTACTGCAGTGATCACCGGAATGCTTGTGTTTCAACACCCGGTATTTTTAATTGCTTCTTATATCTGCGCTTTCATTTACTCCATAAAGAGAAACCATAGAAAAGCTTTTTTATTCAATTTGCTGCTTTTGCCGCTGGTTGCTACATTCGCTTTATATTACAGCAGTTACACGCATTTTGGTGTAACCATTCTGCAAAAGAATTTGATCGGGAACAATATAACACTGGAAAGTTTGGTATACGGAGTCGTTTTGGGCTTGAGTGTTGCGGGTACCTGCATGTGGTTTTCCTGCGTTTACTCTGTGTTCTCCGCAGATAAAGTCGTGTATCTCTTTGGGAAGGCCAGTCCAAGACTATCCTTATTTTTGGCGATTCTGCTTCGTATGATTCCCAGAATAAAAAAAGAGGTAAAGCGAATCAATACTGCCCAGAGCGGCATTGGATTGGGGATCGGTCAGGGAACGGTTTGGCAGAGACTACGCAATGGTATACGTATTCTTTCTATGGTGATCACATGGACGATTGAATCACTGGCGACGGCATCGGATTCCATGCGCAGCAGAGGCAGCTTGCTTCGAGGACGTAAGGCTTTCTCCATTTATCGCTTTGATAACCGTGACCGCGCTTATGTAGTAGTCATGTTTGCTTGTCTGACAATAACGCTGATGGGAGTCATGCTTCGTCAGATGGACATGCAGTATGATCCGCGAATTGTATTTCCAACGTTTACACCAATGTTTTGGATTTTTGTGAGCGGCTACCTGCTGCTATGCTTGATGCCTGTAATTTTAGAAATCTGGACAGAGTATCGGTTTCGTAAAGCAAGACAGGCGATTTAAAAGAACATAATAATAAAACCGCCCTTTTGGGCGGTTTTATTATTTTTCATAGAGAAATACGTAATTTTCTGGATCGGAGTGTTGTTCGCTATAGTGATAGTTCAGCCGGTCAAAAGCTTTGAGCTGCTCGGGGTTTGACACTTGATTCTCAGCCATATAACGTACCATTTCGCCTCTGGCCATTTTACACATGGTACCTTTTTCGATGATTTTTCCGTTGATTTGCTGCCCGAAGGTGCAGGTGATATAGCGGATATCATCTGTCAGGTATTTGGATATACATTGGCTGTATTCTTTGGATGCCAGATTGATGATGCAATTCGTTTCAGAAAACAAAGTGCTTGCAATGATGCTATTCCAATAGTTGTAAAGGTCTTTTGCGTTACACAAAGAAAGCTTTGCCTGCATTTCCAAGCGGTAAGGAGTTACTCCATCAAATGGCTTGAGGATACCATAAAAACCGGAGATGATCCGCAGATGTTCCTGCACGTAATCGAGCTCTTCATAAGTAAAAACGCTGGGCGCCATATACTGATACTGGATCCCTTCGTAGGACAAAATCGCAGGAGTCAGTTGGCGACGCAGGTCCATATGTTCCAACCGCTCGATATTTAACGCTGCAAGTTGGTCATTACATTTCCACAGTTTCTGCAGTTCCTGTGCAGATAATGCGCGTAATTTCCGCAGGATCTCCTCTGTTTTTGGCAAGAAAGCAGGTAGATCCCGCCAAGGCAGACTATCTGTATCTACATTCATCTTCTTTGCCGGGGAAATAATGATTCGCATATATTACTCCTGTTCCGTTTCATAAGGCCAGGTGAGAATACCGCCAAACTCATAGATATTAGTGTATCCCAGCTTTACCAAAGCAGCGGCGGCCGTTTTGCTGCGATTTCCGCTGCGGCAGTATACCAAGACCACGGTGTCTTTAGCGCCGATCACATCAGCAGCACTTCGGGCATCAATGGTTCCTACGGGCAAAAGGACTGCGCCCTTAATATGACGTTCGTTGTACTCGCTCTGCTCGCGCACATCCAGAATGACAACGCCCTGCTGCGCCATCATTTCCTTGGCTGTATCTTGAGAAATCTGTGTATAGCTACCGTTACTTTGATTGCCGGAGCCGCAGCCAGACAGAAGCAATAGAACAATGCTCAAGAAAAGAAGTTTTTTCATAGGATCACTTCCCTTTTGCCAAATAATCTAAAATATCCGAGGCATTGGTGTCAGGCTTTACCTTGGGCATGACCAACTCGATGTTACCACTCTGGTCAATGATGTAGGTCGTACGTACCACGCCCATACTGACTTTGCCGTACAGTTTCTTTTCCTGCCAGACATCATAGGCTTGAATCGCCTGCAGCTCCGGGTCGGAAAGCAAGATGAACGGCAAATCAAATTTCTCAGCGAACTTCAGATGGGATGCCACAGAATCTTTGCTGATTCCGATCACCACAACATCTTCCTGCTTGAATCCGTCGTAGTTTTGGGCGAAAGCACAGGCCTGCCGGGTGCAGCCGGGTGTATTATCTTTGGGATAGAAATAAAGAACCACTTTTTTGCCTGCAAAATCGCTGAGTGATACCAGATTTCCGTTTTTGTCCTGCAGCGAAAATGCAGGTGCTTTTTGACCGACTTCCAACATAACTGAAACCTCCGGATGATTAATTTGATATCATTATACCGCTTGAAGAAGGACTATATATGTGGCAGCGGCAACATTTTTGATGAAAAATATGGAGAAAGCACGCCTGATCAATCAAGCGTGCTCTGCTTTTCAGATTTCAGATAATTGGTAAAACAGGCAAGAAAGCCTCGAAGTTCCAGTGGCAAGCGTGCGATTGCTTCCTGACGCAATGCCTCCGGAATCCCATAGTAGCCTTCTGCAATAGAGCCTGCGATAGCTGCCAGGGTGTCAGTATCTCCGCCAAGAGAAACGGCAGTACGTATGACGTCTTCATAGTTTTCGCCTTCCAGAAACGAAATAATGGCCTCCGGAACAGTTTCCTGGCAACTCTCTACATGGCAATACGTAGGTCGGATCTGGTCGCAGGTACGGCTGAGGTCGTAACCGAACTGCTCTTCAATATAAGCGCGGATCTGGGCTTTACTGCTTCCGGTTCTTGCCAAGAAGATCGCCGCAGCGGTAGCTTCTGCACCTTTGATGCCCTCGGGATGATTGTGGGTCACTTCGGCAGAAAGTCTTGCCGCGTGCCTGACAGCATCCATATCGTCATATAGCCATGCCACGGAAGAAACACGCATAGCAGAGCCGTTGCCGTAACTGTTGTAAGGTTGCGGATTGCCGGAGCGCAGCCAAATGGAGAACCGGAAACCGTAGCCTGCATGGGGATACATTTTCCCAAACTGCCGCATACGAGCAGCAAGTATCTGGAGAACACGGTCATCTGTGGCCTTGGGAGAGGCCTCAAGAAAGGCTGTACCAACGGCCAAAGTCATTACTGTGTCGTCGGTGAAGGTAGACTCCTTGGAGAACAGAGGAAAATCCTTGGTTTTATTGCCACGGTCAAATTCGTAGGGACTGCCGATGATATCTCCTAAAATTGCTCCCAACATAATTATTTTCTCCTCTCTTCAAAGTCTTTGTCAACGGCTTTGCGCCAGTTTGCGGACAAGGGCTTATGCCGGCGAATTTCGCAGCAGGCTTCGCTGACGGCGGCGTAGATCGTTTCTGTACCCTGCTGGTCAGCATGATAATCTACTGCTCGTTCTCTGGCAATACCGAAACGGCCGGCCTCTCTGGCTGCATCGATATTAGCACCAAGGAAAATGAACTCCCAGCCGTATCGGGATTGCTGGCGCTCGATCATCTGCTTCACCTTGTCATAGGTATAGCGATGACTGGCATTTTCCATGCCATCTGTCGTGATGACAAACAGCGTTTTTTCAGGGCGGTCTTCTTCCCTTGCGTATTTATGGACGTTGCCGATATGACGCACTGCGGAGCCTACAGCATCCAGTAAGGCAGTGCAGCCACCCACGGTATAGTCACGATCTGTCATGGCGCGAATACGGTCCAGCGGGACGCGGTCGTACAGAACTTCAGATATGTCGCTGAACAGAACAGCGGAAACAAGGACTTCGCCATCTTCCCTTTTCTGCCGTTCAATCATGGAATTGAAACCACCGATGGTGTCACTTTCCAGTCCGGCCATAGAGCCGCTGCGGTCAAGGATGAATACGATCTCTGTCAGTTGCTTTTTCATGGTTATACCTCCTGTGATATGTTATTTGGGCTTATGGCCATATCATAAAGGAGATCGAAGGCGAATAGGTCAACTGGCAGGCGACAAATTATGAGCCCAGTGTGCTTTGATCAAAGTGAAACAGTGTAGCGTTGATTTCGAAAATATCGTAATTCTTGTGTTCAATGAAATAGCGGATGATCACATCAAATTTACTGTTATTGTTTAGTACATAACCGGCCCGGCGAAGCAGGTCCTCTGTTTGATTCATATCCAGATGCAGTGCAACAGCAAAGGCAACAGCTGTAGATTTGGTGGGCTGATAATAGGGATTGTTGCGAATTTTGGAAAAATGCTGGCGCGTAATATTGGCGCGGTGATAGATGGCGGAATCTTTTTCGCCGCTTTTGTCAATCAGGCGCAGCAGCGTTTCAGAGAATCCTGCATCTGTCTTTTGCAATAGCTCATCCAAAGAATTGGAGGCTTTGATTCCGTACGCGATCGGTGCGCTCTCGCAAAGGCTTGGGGCACAGATGGCCTCCGCCTCCCTGCGGCGGCGCAGTTTATTGCGCAGCCATGCCTCATCATCTATGCCGTACTCTTCCCTGTTCTTTTCGCCGACGTAATGTTCATCGATATAGCTGGACACAGAGGAAAACAGTTTTTCCGACAAGGAAAAGGCCGTTTTATCAAAGACCACCAGATAGATCTGCATTTCGTGGTCCAATAAAAACGTACTGAATGCCTGAATCGCGATTTGCAGTGCTTTATCTTTGGGAAAGGCGTATGTACCGGTGGAAAGCAGTGGAAAGGCAACAGATTTACATTCGTACTTGGCGGCTAATGCTAAAGAAGTATCATAGCACCGACGCAAAACAGTCTCTTCGTTATGAAAGCCACCTTGCCATATGGGGCCGACAGTATGGATCACATACGCTGCGTTCAAATCAAAGGCGCGGGTGATTTTTGCCTGACCCGGAAGGATATTACCGATAACCTTACGAGCCTCCAACAGCATCGGTCCGGCCTTTTTGTGGATCGCGGAGTCGCAGCCGGCGCCAATCACCGGTTTTGGGTTCGCAGTATTGACAATGGCGTCTACACGCATGGATGTAATGTCATTTCTTACGATCTCAAAAGGCATGATATGACCTCCTCTTTGGATGGATTCATTATACCACAGGTGTGGTATGGATGCAAAACCCTGCCAAAGCATGTTTGGCAGGGTAAAGTGTTTATCATTTACAGCACAAAGAAGGTGCAGGTTCCGGGGGCCAGTTCAATCGTTCCGGCGTCTACTTCTTCCCCGCCCATGAAAGGCAGAGAATCATTTTCGCCGAGGATCAGCTCGCGGCCGTTCAGCGTCATGATACGGCTGCGAATACCATCGCGGCCGGCCAAAGTATAACGGACGGCGCCTTTGGGGAGCTCTACAGAGGTCGTTTCCGTCCAGGAGTTGTTGATGACCAGGTATACACAACCTTCTTTTCCGTCTTTGCGGGAATGGCAATAGACGTGAGCGCCTTCCTGCACGGGAATCTTGCTGTCATAGGCGGTAGAGCCCATCAGTGTGTTCCACAAAAGTACGGCAAAGTAGTTGGGACGGGGTACGAAGGTACCGTGCTTGAGATAACCGTAGTCGGAAGAAGCCAAGGTATTATGGAAGATCACACCATTGGTAACGGTGCAGAAATCACCCAACTCATTCAACGTTCTGGGGACATCGGCATAGGTGGAGGCCCATGTATTGCCGCCGCAGCCGGCATCGCCGGATTCAGTGACCCACATTTCCCCGCCGGGGACAAATCTGTCGCGCCGTGCAGTATACTGGCGGGCGCAATTACCGGCAACACCCAGATACTGATCACTCAGACAACTTTCATAGGGCCAGTGACCGCCCATAGCGGCGCCGCGCTCGGATACGCCATTGTAATAGTGATAGCTAAAGACATCCATCTTGGAACGGTAATCGCCTAACAGTTCCTCTGTGGTGACCATTTGGAATCCTGCTGCCATACCGCCGCCGGCACCATCGATGCCAACACCGAACATATCGATATCGCCCACCGTGCACGGGCCGACAAACAGGCATTCGGGGTAGTTTTCTTTCAGCCATGCGCCGAAGAGATCGTGGTCTCTTGCGTGATCTGCTGCAGTATAGCCCTTGGGAAGACCGCTGAGTGCGATCAAATTTGGCTCGTTGGTAAACTCGGCTGCAGAGATCGGAACACCATATTCCTTGGAGGTGCGGAACAGAAGATCAGCCTGTTCGAAAGGCATGGGCTCATCGGCATTGTGAATGCCGGGGCAGTTGGCAATCGAGACGAGAAGCTTGCCATCCACTGCCTTGACAAAGTCCAGCAGATGCAGCCACTGCTCCTTGGTCAGCAGGTTCTGGAAGCCTTCCGGAACTTTTCCGTTGCAATGACCGTCGAAATCATAATAAGTCTTGTTGGCCCAAGTGCCGGAAACGCGGATCCATGCCGGACCGAGGTCGCGGGCCAACTTGATCAAGCGGGGATTTGTGGTATCAATGGGATCATACCACTGCTGCAGGTTACCCATGTTGGTCCAGTCCTTGATCACAGGGAATTCTTCCGTGCCATCGACCTGGGCATCACTATAGGCTTTCCAGAAGGTTCCACCGGTGACTTCTGTCATCTCCACATTATAGGAGACCAGCCGAGGGTTGATCGTGCGCAAAGGGGTGAGTTCGTTGGGCTTCAACTTGATTGCAGGCATACTCATAACTCCTTTTCTATCATCATTCACCGACAGATTTGTTTGTCAGCATAGTTTTGATCATTTTCAGCATTTGGGGTTTTCGCATGGCTGTTTCTTGCTCGCCAAGACAGAGGACGTGTTTATCACCTTTTGCGGCGGCGCTCCAGTGCGGCAGTGCTCCGGCTTCGTTCGGGTCACCGGTTTTACAGAAATTGGTTAGGTAATCGCTCATTTGTTCGCTGAGCGCTCTGTCTTTTGCTGTCATAGGACGCCAGCAGTTATCCAATGTACCGAACCAATACCACAGATCTGCGGAATGCCAAGCACCGTTATTGTCACCGGGGAGCTGGCGGTCAAAGAGCCACGTATAGCTGGGGATTTTTTGTGATGCGCACCAATTGCGGGACAGTGAAAGGATCATGGGCGGTGCGATATCCTCGCTGGTAGAGCCAACCATATAGGGAATCTGCTGATACTTCCCTTCTTTGAACAGCTGTTTTCCGCCAACGACCAAACGGCCATCCAGACAGGGAAATGTATTTCCGCCTTTAATTTCCTTTTTAATGGTTTTCCATGCGGTAAACAGTTTCTCTGCGGGTAAGGAGCGAAACTCAGCCAATGTGCTGCAGCCAGTACGCTCCATGACGGTCTTCCAGAACACATAACTTTTTTCCGGTGCGGCGGGTGTTACATAGCGGCTCATACCACCGCCGCTGCACATGACAGCTTTTTGGAACAGACCGTCTGACAAGGGGCTGAGGCAATGCTGCTCGACGCTCATGGCACCGGCACTCTGCCCCATAATGGTTATATTGGTCGGATCTCCGCCAAAGGAACTGATATTGTCGCGCACCCAGTGGATCGCAGCCAGTTGATCAAATAGTCCGTAATTACCGGTGCTGCCAGATTCTTCCTTGAGCTCCGGCAGACAAACAAAGCCGAAAGGCCCCAGACGATAATTGATCGTTACGGCAATCACGCCTTTGGTGGGCCAGACAGGACCGTCAAACTGCTTTTCGTGACCACATCCCCCGGTAAAGCTGCCACCATGAATATAGACTAGTACAGGCAGCTGATCTCCCTCTTTGGCTGTTTCCGGTGTCCAGATATTCAGGAAGAGGCAATCCTCGCTATACGTATAGTGCTCTCCCCTTCTGAACTCGCGGTAATAGAAGGCTTTTTCGGCAATATCCTCTTCATTGTAAAAGGCGCGCGCCTGATAGCTGCAATGGCCATAATGGGTGGCGTCGTACACGCCGTCCCAATGAGTGACCTGCTGCGGATATTTCCAACGCTCGGCCGTCGCATAGCGGATCCCCTTGTAGGCAGCAGTGCCCGGGATGCGCCCTGCACAGCCTTGCAGTGTTCCGCAGGGCGTATTTACGATGTAATCCATAGGTTATACCTCGGTTTTCTTGTTGTTCTTTTTGAACTCAGCCAGTTGCTGACGAGTCTCGTCATCCATCTTCCAGAGGAACTTAAAGGCCGCCCAAGAGCCAAGGACGAAAATGCCGGGCAGCAATACGCAAAGCACCTTAATTCCGGTGACAGTCGCAGCAGACTGCACCGGCAGCTTACCATCGTAGCCAACCCATCCCAGCATCAGCATGGCAGAAGAGTTACCAATGGTCTGACCAACGCGGCGGGAAAGATTGAAGGTGCCAAAGATAGAACCTTCGGTGCGTTTACCGGTGATCATTTCGTTATAATCGATGGCTTCACCGACCAAGCCCCACTGCATATAAATGGAGATACTGGCAATACCCATGGCCATACTGCTCCAGATGACGTGTACCCAAGCATTGACATCCATGACCATATGCAAAGCGAACAGACTCAAATAGAGCAGGCAGCCGATCAGCAGACCGCTGCGGATGATCTTTTCCAAGCCCAGCTTTTTCGCCAGTTTGGGGCCAAAGATAAAGATCACAGCCATGAAAGGTGCAGACAATACAGTTGCATAGGCGCCGATAGCGATATCGCCGAGTACATCGGAGTACATATAACCGCTGAGGGTATTACCCACATACTGCATCATGCAAATGAAGAAACCGTGGACACACAGCGCCCAAAACGGACGGTTGACCCGAAATACATGAAGAATGTCCGTCAGTTTGATATTCTCCGCTGCGTTGGTAGGCGCGGTGACCACATTGCGCTCCTCGGTCATACGGTAGTGCATCAAGCACATCACAAAACCCATGACAGCGCAGATCGCAGCGCCGATGGCATAACCGGTGGGATTATTATCACCAAACTTCTTGAGCAGCATCGGCATGATCATCATGGGCAGCGCATTACCCAAACCGGAGCCGATACCGCGTGCCGAAGACAGACTGGCACGCTCGTGGTCATTATCTGCCATAGCGGAAAGCAGCGAGCCCATGGGAATATTGAACATGGTATACGACGCTTCATAGAGGAGTTTCAGGGCAAAGAGTGCGCACAGCAGTGTGACGCCGTCAAAGAACGCAGGAACGGCCCAAAGGGCGATGAAAGTAACGCAGATCAGCGGCGAAGAGCGCAGCAGCCAGGGACGAAATTTACCCTCAGGGTTGCGGTTTGCAGCAAAACTCTTATCCATCAGCGCACCCATGAGCGGGTCATTGAGGAAGTCCCACACATTCCACACCAAGAGCAAGATGAACATCAGTTCTGTGCTGATGCCCAGTGCATCGGTACAGTACTTGGAAAACATGGTGCCCATGAGCGCAAAGGTCATGCATCCACCGGCATCGCCTAAACCGTATCCGATTTTATGCTTCATCGTCAGAGCGTTTTTAGAAGAAGTATTCATATAAGATCCCCCTCTAATTCTTGTTTCCAATATTATAATAGACAATGATACGAAAATCAAATTGATACTGCTTTTCAGCAAAAAAAGAAATGGTTCGCAAAACTGCGAACCATTTCTTTTATAATTGTGCTTAGAAAGCCATGACGGCCATAGCCAGGATGGCGGCGGTCATCAGATCCACAGGCAGACCGCGCAGAGATGCGGGGACATACTTGTCGTTGACCTTGCCACGGGCACCGGCAAACAGCAGCATGGCGACCATCAGGCCGAGACCTGCACCCAGAGCACCAACCAAAGCCTGCACGAAGGTAGCGCTGATATTCTGCAGCGTAACGCCCAGCACAGCGCTGTTGAGGACGATCAGCGGGAAGCAGATATCCTTTTTCACCAGAGCCTTCAGGCAATAAACTACGGCCAGAATGACCAGCACGAAGAGCAGCGTCTGGAAGTATTCCAGACCAAAGGGAGCCATTACAAAGTTCTGTACAGGCCATGCGATCAGGGTGGTCAGTACCATAGTCAAAGTGACGGCCAGACCCAGCTTAACACACTTGCAGGTGCACTTGGCATTACCCATAACGGTAGTAATACCCAGATAACCCTGCAGCACGCAGTTGTTCATCACAACGCTGCCAATCAAAAGCAGAAGCAGTTCTTTCATCACTGTACCTCCTCCTCTTTATCGCATGCACAGACGCACTCACTGATACCGGCAGCTGCACCGGTCATGCACTCGCCGGCACATTCTGCCTTGGCCAGACCCAACTTGCTGATCACACCGGCCAGAATGCTGGCGATGATGAATCCGCCGGGAGCCTTGCTCAGCAGAGAAATGCGGTAATTGGACAGGAAAGCAATGTTCACGCCGAAGATGCTGGCGTTGCCCAACAGCTCGCGGACGATACCCATTACCAGCAGCATCACGGTGAAATACACACCGGTGATGATGGCATCGGACACGCTGCTGCCGTTAGCGGCAGCCTCGGACTGACCGAAGACCACCAAATTTACAGCGACAACGGCCACGTAAACACCCAGCATCTGATAGATATTGGGCAGGAAAGCATTCATCAGCATCTGCACGATGGAGACGAAGCCGGCGCTGACAACCACGCAGACAGGGATCAGGGCCTCGCGGCTGATCATCTTGCGCAGAGCGGAAATCAGCAGATTGCTCAGCACCATGACCACCAGTACGGCCAGACCCATACCCAGTGCACCTTTCACGGTAGCGGTGGCAGCCATAGCGGGACATGCGCTCAGAAACAGGACCATCAGCGGATTCTTGGCGATGGCAGCGCAGCAGTTATTCTTTGTCATTGTGCATCGCCTCCCTTCAGGATTTCATACGCAGCGAAGATGTCATTGGTAGCCGTCTTCATTGCGTCGGTCGTCATGGTAGCACCGGAAATCAGTGCCTGATCGCCGGTCCAGCTATCCTTATTCAGGCCTGCAAAGCCGGCCTTATAGCTGGACTCTTCCAGTGTGTAATCGAAGAAATACTCGGAATGGAAGATCAGCTCATCCACAGTCATGCCAACGATAGCGCCCTGTGCATCCACCACGTAGTAGACACCCATGACCTCGTTATCATAACCGTAGCTTCTAGCTACCAGACCGTAGTAGTCCTGACCGTCCTTGGTCAGCTTATAAGCGGCAGAGACGGAATTAAACACACCGGTCAAAGGAATAGAGGTCAGTTCGGCGTCGGGCAGCAGAGCCTTCAGACGGGCCTGCTCCTTATCGGTGCTGGGAGCGGTGCCGGTAGCTGCATGGGCAACGGCTTCGGCCAACAGATCTGTGTAAGCAGCATCGGCAGTGATATCCTTGCCTTCCACATCCACCAATTTGGCTTCACCGGAAGCGTTGACAGCGGCCATCACCATGCTGTCGCCACTCTTGAGCAGATAAGCATAACCGGTATTGTTGCGGGCCTTCATGATCTTGACAATATTGCCAGTGCCGTCGGATTCCTCGAACTGGCCAACACCCACATTGTTCACCAGACCGCTATGTACGGAGGGCAGCAGCTCCAGCAGGGCCTGATCAGCACTCTTCTGGCCTGCACCGACCAGCTCGTTGGCAATCAGAGCATTGAAACCATCGGTCACAGCATCACGGAATGCAACGCTGGAGTAAGTAACACCGGCCACGATAGCGACATCAGACAGAGCAGAGTCCTGACCAACAAAGGTCTGAGGATACTCGGCGCCGAAGTCCTTAGACTCGGGATAAGCCGTCAGCTCCACACCGGAGATCTTGCCTTCGTTATCAACGGCGATCGTCAGCTCGATGGCATCACCGGTATAACCCTTGGTGGTAGCCAGACGGACAACGTAGCCCAGGCCGGAAGTCTCGGAATGGATGGTCTGTACGGTTTCGGGAACGTCTACCAAGGTGCTGGAAGCAGCATCGGCTACATCATACAGCTTTTCAAAGCCGGCAGCATCTGGCATGACGTTGTAGAGAGGAGCGTACTCCTGTGCGGAACCGTTTTTAGCAACGATGGGGCCGGTCACGAAGTTCAAGCCGAACATTACTACTGCGAAAACGGCAATCAAAGCGGCCAGCAGGCCTGCGGTCTTTTTCTGTGCCATTATTTCACACCTCCCAGAGGTTCGCTGGCGGTCCACTTTTCAATATAGGGGGCCAGGATATTCATAATGAGAATGGAGAAAGACACGCCTTCGGGATATGCGCAGAAGAAACGCACGATGAAGGTGATCACGCCGCAGCCAATGGCGAATACGACGCGGCCCTTCGTGGTAATGGGAGTGGTCACATAGTCGGTAGCCATGAAGATAGCACCGATCATCAGACCGCCGGCCAGTACCTGATACAGGGCAGCTGTCACATCAAAGCCGGTAGCTACCAGATAGCATACAAACACGGTAGCCACGAAGACCACGGGGGTATGCCAGGTAATGACTTTGCGTACCAGCAGGTAGACGAAGCCCAGCAGCAGAGCTGCAGCGCAGGTCTCGCCGATGGCACCGCCGTGCAGACCCAGGAACATATCCAGCAGGCTGGGGATCTCTTCAGCGCCCTTAGCCAGCTGCTCCAGAGGCGTTGCGGAGGAAACCACATCCACGATGGTGGGATTGGCGCCGCCGGCCACCTGAGAGAAGGTCAGCAGCATAAATACACGGCCGGCAATGGCGGGGTTCGCAAAGTTGCAGCCCAGACCGCCGAAGAAGCACTTGACACAGACGATAGCGAACACGCTGCCGACCACACACTGCCATACGGGCACATTGGTGCTCAGGTTCAATGCCAGCAGCAGGCCGGTCACCACAGCGCTGAAATCACCGATGGTGTTCTTCTTGCCGCAGGCCAAGTTAAAGACGGATTCGGCCAGTACAGCGCTGATCACGCAGGCAGCGATGACCAGCAGAGACTTAACGCCAAAGATCACGGCAGAAGCGACCGTGACGGGCAGCAGAGCCACGATAACATCCAGCATGATGCGCTGTGTGGAGGCACCGCTGTGAATATGCGGAGCCGCAGTAACAGTCAGTTTAGACATGGCTTACTTCCCTCCTTCGCTCTTTTTCTTAGCATTCTTCATAAATGCACGGGCTTCGTTGTTGCGCTCCAGGATCGGTCTGTGAGCGGGGCAAACATAAGAGCAGCATGCACACTCGATGCACTGTCCAACGCCGGTCTTCTCCAGCATGGCCAGACGCTTCTCTTCGTTCTCCTCTTCCATCGCTCTGTCGATAGCAGACAGGTCCAGCTTGGCAGGGCAATTGGCGATGCAGCGGCCGCAGCGGATGCACACGGAGGGCTCGTAGACTTTCGCTTCCTTCTTGTTCATCACCAGAACGGCGTTAGTTGCCTTTTCGGTGGGAGCATCCAGCGTCTTCTGGGCATGACCCAGCATGGGGCCGCCAATAAGTACCTTACCGGCTTCTTCCTTCAGACCGCCGGCCTGCTCAATGATGTAGCTGATGGGAGTACCGATCGGAGCGATCAGGTTGGTGGGCTGCTTGACAGCCGTACCGCAAACAGTAACGATGCGGTCAACCAGAGGCATACCGGTCTCGATGTACTCGGCCATCTTGGTCATGCTGCTAACGTTCAGGATCAGCACGCCCAGAGACGCCATGCGCTGGCCGCCTTTGACTACCTTACCGGTAACATTATACAACAGCACCTGCTTGGCACCCTGAGGATAAATGGTGGGCAGAGAGAAGACTTCAACACGAGGATCTTCGGCGAAGATCTTAGTCAGCTTCTCAATAGCATCCTTCTTATTGTCTTCAATGCAGATAACGACCTTATCGGAGCTGACGTACTTCTTTAGCAGTTCTACACCCTTGACCAGCATGTCGGTATTTTCAACCATCATGCGGTGGTCACTGGTAATATAAGGCTCGCACTCAGCGCCGTTGACCAGCACGGTATCTACCGTATTGCGGCGTACGGCATCCAGCTTAGCCCACAGGGGGAATGCAGCGCCGCCCAGACCGACGACACCGCTCTTGCGGACAGCGGCCAGAAACGTGTCCAAATCATGGACTTCGGGAGGTGCCAGATTGGGATCCTTCTCCATCTTGCCATCGCTTTCGATGCGGATGGACATAACGCTCTTTCCGTTGGGCTTCTCGAAAGGCTCGATCGCCTTAACCGTACCGGAAACGGTGGCGTAAACAGGAGAGGAAATGTTTCCGCCTTCTTCAGCGATCAGCTGACCGATGCGGACATAGTCGCCTACGTTTACCACAGGAACGGCAGGTGCGCCGGAGTGCATAGACAGGGGCAGCACGACTTCCTGCGGAGGGGCGATGCGAATAGAGCTTACCCCGGCGGTGTGCTTGTTGTGGGGCAAGTGCAGGGTAGAAATGTTCTTTCTGATATTCATCAGCCTCTTTCCTCCTCTTCTTCTGGGGATTTGGGTATATGCGTTTTTTTAATCTACAATTTTATCATTTAAGCCGGCACTGCAGTGGATGGTTCCATCATCCATGATCCATAGCGCCTCTACACCATCCAGCCGCTCCACGATCGCAAGGCCCTCTTCATAGGGCATGCAGAACAGTGCGGTGGACAGTCCGTCGGCCATGCCGCTGTCCTTACATACGATGACAAGTGACGGAAAATAATCCGCTGGCATCAGCGTATCTTTGTCGATGATGTGATGGTATCGCTCTCCATCAACTGTATAGTAGCGCTCATAGGAACCGGAAGTCACGCAGGAGGTATCACTCAAATACAGATTGACCAGATATCCGTCGCTGAACGGATCACGCAGACCGGTTTTCCAACCGGAGCCGTCTGGTCTCGTGCCAATGATACGGATATTACCGCCGATATTCAGTACGTAGCCATCGGCGTTTTCCTGTTCCAAATATTGCGCCGCCATCTCTGTGGCATATCCTTTGCCCAACGCACCCACATCAATGGATGCCTTCGGATCACTGATACGCAAGGTGTTGTTCTTTTCGTCGATTTCCAGCAAAGAAAAATCTGTATGCTCTGCTGCATTTTTCAGCATCTCCATATCGGGGAGTCGGGCATTGGCGGGATCGTCGATGCCTTCCGTTCTGTAATCGTGCCAGATACGGAGCACCGCGCCCATCATTACGTTCAGCTCGCCTCGTGTGGAGGCATACAGCTCCTTTGCATAGAGCATAAACTCGATCAGCCGTTCATCGACTGCAACGGGATCGCCGCCGGCCTGCCGATTGACAGTGCACAAATTGTTGATTCCGGAATACTCATGATAGATATCAAACAGTTGGTGGTATTCCTGCAAAATGCGGGAAACCCCGGCCGAGCGCTCATCGAACTGCTCGGCCGGGTCTCCTGCGTAGCTGTATACATAGGAGACAGTATCGAAATAAGTAAAATAGACATTGCCTAATGGGTCAATCTTCTGTTCTTTTTTTGCACAACCCACCGCAAGGATGAGCAGCAAGCAGAGCAGCAGCGTGCCCGATATTACCCGTTTCAATCTGTTCAACTCCTACGTTATGTTCTGTCATTTAGCGAGCGTAGTCGCAAGCGGTAGCCATAACGGCCTTCATGCTGGTGATCTGGATGGTGCAGCCGGCGCTCAGCAGAGCATCGTCAGCGGAAATCACATAACCGTTATCCAGAGTCTTGGTTTCCATAGCCTTGACCTCAGCACCGGTCTTGCCAACAACATACTTTGCAAAAGCGTCAGCCTGGACATACCACTCCAGAACCTTGCCGTCACCGTTGTTGTCCATGGAAGCGCCGTAAGTAGCCATGTTGTAGCCTTCCTTCAGTTCACGCTTGGTGCCCTTGAAGGTCTTCTCGATAATGTCGCCAATGACGTTCACCTTGATCTCGGGCTGAACAGCATCAGTGACAGCGGCCAGGATCTTGCCATCAGCCACAACGGCAGCGGCGAAATCGGTGTACATCTTCACGGAGCCGTCCTTATCGGCAGCGGCAGCGGTGGACTCGTCAGCAACGGTAGCAGCGGCAACACCCAGGGTGAACTCGCCGGCAGCGCTGAACTTCTGGCCCTGCTCGTCGGCGCAAGCCTTGGCAACAGCAGCCATGAAGTCGGTGATCTGCATGGAGCAGCCAGCCTTCAGCAGGTCTTCGTCAACAGCAATCTTGTGGCCCTTGGCTTCCTTGGTCTCCAGAGCAGCGACTTCAGCGCCGGTCTTGCCAACCACGAACTCTTCGAAAGCCTTAGCCTGCTCGTTCCACTCCAGCATCACGCCGTCGTCGTTGTTATCGACCTTGCCGGCCATGCCATAAGCGGAGCCCAGTTCCATCTTGGTCTTGAAGGTA
Organism: Oscillospiraceae bacterium; assembly: GCA_015067975.1. Taxonomy (GTDB): domain Bacteria; phylum Bacillota; class Clostridia; order Oscillospirales; family Oscillospiraceae; genus Vescimonas. The sequence continues at coordinate 110,465 of SVLK01000004.1, forward strand.
GCGGCAGTATCCACTGCGCCGCCAACAACGGCCATCTTGTTCTGAGCGACATCAATGCGGCACTCCACGATCTTGCCATCCTTGTCGATGACAACAGCAGCCACGGTAGCGTCGACCTGAGCATTTTCGGCCTTGGAGCTGTCCATGTTCAGAACGATGCCCATGCCCAGAGTGTACTCAGCAGCGGCGGGCTGGGGATCGGGGGTGTTGCCGGCGTCAGTCTTGTCGCCGCAGGCAACCAGTGCCAGAGTCAGGCACAGTGCGAGGATCAGTGCGATGATTTTCTTCATAGTGTTTTTCTTCTCCTTTAAAATTTTTTTGACAGCACTATGTTTTGCGCGATTGGCTGACTTGCTCCCTAACAGCAGAGAACAAGCCACAGGGCAGACAAAAATGCCGCAGTCGTATACCACAGCTGCGACATCCCGGCAGAGCAGCTCCTGCACTGCTCCCCGGCATTGCATGCGACTGCTTTCAGAAAGCTGTATATCTCATACAATACCTTATAATGTCTTTATGTATTCTATATTGTTTTCACCTGATTGTCAACAAATTAACTAAACTTTTTAATTATTTTTCTGTCGAATTTTCGGCTCAAATTTAAGTTTGAAAAAACGATTCATATTTTATAACGAAAGGAATTAACTAATCTTTCGTTTATCGCCATTCATTAATTTGAATATATACTCACAATTTTCAATTTGTTAAAAAAATCAAAACCACGCGTGAAACGCGTGGTATGAAAAGGCCCTAAAAGGGCCTGGTACCAGCGGCATCTTAAGATGCATGAAAAGGTTCGCCAATCGCATAGTTTTTTACAGGCCGCCGCTAAAGCGGC
>SVLK01000049.1 GCA_015067975.1 Oscillospiraceae bacterium
TTTGGAGCTGCTGGGCGGATTCGAACCGCCGACCTCATCCTTACCAAGGATGCGCTCTACCTACTGAGCTACAGCAGCATATTGGCGACCGAGAAGGGGCTCGAACCCTCGACCTCCAGCGTGACAGGCTGGCGTTCTAACCAACTGAACTACTCGGCCATAATTTAGATTGATCAGATTCCGTCGAATCGAGCTTTATTAGTATATCAAGTCTAGCGCGACTTGTCAATACCTTTTTTGCTTTCTTTCTCTTTTTTTGCTGACTTTGGTATGATACTATACCTCGCTCTTTTTGTCAAGAGCTTTACATAGAAAAGACACCGCCTGCAAAACAGGCGGTGTCTTACGTCTTATTTGCTTATTTCCCAATCGGCAAGCCCTGCTTTATGGAGTGCCCAAACGCCCAACAGCAGCGCACCCTGTCCAATCACATTGATACCCTCAGCCAACCAGTTCATGGAAGCCTTTGCAAACTCCTGACTGGACAGATATCCCATGCAAAGACAACAAATGAAGGATACTATAAAGCACGCCAATGCACTGAACTTCTTCATTTTCACTGCAATATAGCCAAGTCCTGCGTCCAGGCAAGCAAGGCCGGCGACCATTAATCCCACAAACAGAAATGTGCCGCTGAACACCGGAGGAGCTACCGACAACAATGCTTTTTTCTGTCTGCCGCACAGCATTGCTACAACGGCCACGCCCGTCAGTAAAAAGCCTATAGATTGTACGGGGAAAAACATATGGTCCAGTGCCTCGAAATCGCAGATACCGGCAGCATACAGTAGCTTATAAGTCGCTTTCAGCGCACCGGCGCAAAAGATGTTTACCGTACCGGCTGCAAACAGGGCAAACGCACCCTTACTCATTTTATGATAGAGGTCTCGCTGCAGCAACACAGCAGCTACGGCAAACAGCACCACTGGGATGTAGTCCACCAGCGCCATGGCGATAGAAAAATCCTTCATGGGAAATCCCTCTCTTTTACTTATTCTTTTCCTTGGAGCGCTTGTCGTTGATGATTTGCATATGCTCTGCCGTGATCAATTCCACGTTGTTCTCTTTGGCCCAATCTACGCAGCCCTTCAGCACCAGGGGCAGAAAAACGCGGGGCACATTGAGGATCGTCATCAGTGCATCATCGGTAAAGCGGATCTTATCGTCGGCGCGGTCCGCAGCGTAGCGGACGGACTCCAAACTGGCTTTGCGCATGGGCAGCAGCTCCGCACGCATGCGTCTTTTACGATGGAACCAGAAGTTTTTACTGTCACGGTAGCCATAGTCTACAGGCAGCGGAGGAAAGTCACCGGCTTTGACGCCGTTGATGATAGCGTTGGCATACTGCTCCTTCATCAGAATACGGTCAACCTTCAAGATGAAGTGCGCGCCGAACTGAGAGGTAATGCCGTTGAAATCATGATAAGGACCTTCGTAGCCGTTCAACTGACCGGGTTGGTCGTTCTGTGCGTTATCCAGTTCACGCACCCAGGTGCATTCAATGGACTGGATAGCATCCGTCAGCACCATGGGGCGCTTCTCTCCGGTTTCCTCTTCAATTTGGCTCTTCTCCAGGCGGAACTTGCAATTGGGCATCTTATCTTCCGGCTTATCACCGGGCCAGCTCAGCTTCACACACTCAGCAAATGTCTTGGGTTTGTCATCAACAAAGTTAATGGCACACTTTCCGTTGCGCAGAATGTTCTGCGCCGTGTTGGAGGAATTCCGGCAGCACAGCAGCATCGCATAAAAATCCTTGCCGGCCACATAGTAGGGCTGCACCAGCGAGTAAGGGCCCAACGTCGTAGATCCATCTTCGCACAGCGTGCTGATCACCACTGTGGGCATGGGGAAAAACAGAGAGGTCTGATAGAAGTTGTCGACGATACGCAGATTTTTAAAACTGGACATGATACATTACTCCTTTTCAACAATTTTGTGAATCACTTGATAAATCTCTTCAAAGCCCTCGCCCGCCACCGTCCAGGTAAGCAAGGCTTCGGCAATAAATTCACCTTCAAAGTCGCTGGTACAGAAGCGGCGCAGCGGAGCTGCCAACTGGTCACGCAGCAGCTCATGGTACTTCCCGAAACTGGCAGCAAATACCGATGCGGCCTCTTCATCGCGAAACAGAATCTGATATTCATCGATATACGCACTTAATTGGACATACATCGCTTCCAATACGCTCCGAGCTCCCGTGGCACTTTGAGCGGCATGAGCAATCTGCTGTATGCAGTGCTTCCACCGTTCCAGCATTACTGAGGCAATCAGTTCGTCTTTGGAAGAAAAATAATTGTATACTGTGCCAACTGCCACGCGGCAAGTTTTTGCCACAGAGCGAATCGTCATCGCCGAATAACCACCCGTAGTGATCTGTTTTTGCGCTTCCTGCAGCAAGCGAACACGCAAATCTTCAATGATCTTTGGCATGCATCCGCCCCCCTTAATGAACACGTTCACTTAAGTGGAGTATAGTTCCTTGTCAAAGAATTGTCAAGCCTTGTCGGTAAGTTCTTCTGTTTCTTTGTTATCTAAGCAAAAAACAGGCGATCACTTTCGTGATCGCCTGTTTGGCAGGGGCAGAAAGATTCGAACTCTCGACACGCGGTTTTGGAGACCGCTGCTCTACCAGCTGAGCTATACCCCTATATGGTGGGCCTTCGGGGACTCGAACCCGGGACCGGACGGTTATGAGCCGTCTGCTCTAACCAACTGAGCTAAAGGCCCATTTCTTCGACCGGTGGAAGAAAAGAAAAAGTGCCGCCACCAAAGTGGCGGCACTTTTTATCTGGCTCCCCCAGTTGGACTCGAACCAACGACACCGCGGTTAACAGCCGCGTGCTCTACCGACTGAGCTATGGAGGAATGTTGGCACTACCTATCTTTCCGGACCGTCTCCAGTCAAGTATTGTCGGCAGAAATGAGCTTAACTTCCGTGTTCGGGATGGGAACGGGTGGACCCTCA
>SVLK01000025.1 GCA_015067975.1 Oscillospiraceae bacterium
GGCGGCTTGCCCGATTTTTCTATATTTGTCAAGTACTTTTTCTGAAATTTCACAAGAAAAAAGCCCTCTGTATCACATTTTCTGTGACACAGAGGACTTTCCTCTTAACTAAGTGACATTACCCCGAAGGGGACTTCTTTTTTTGCTTAATATACGCCGTTGAGCTCATCATACAGAGGCTGCAGCGTGGCATACAGCTTACTGTAGACGGAGAAGTTCTTGTCATATACGGCGAAGTTGTCGGGTTCGGGGGTATACACCGTCTCCTCACCCAAGCTTTGAGACGCAATAGCGTCAGCATAATTTTCTGCCAGGCCCAAACCGATCAGCGCGCAGTAGTAGGCGCCCATAGTGCCCACATAGCGGGGATTTGCCGGCACCTGTACGGGAATCTGCAGAATATCCGCCATCATCTGCATCCACTCTGCACTCATGGCACCGCCGCCCACGACGCGGATGCTGCTCGGTTTGCTGCCGTGGAGTTTCGTGTAGTGTTCCAGCGACAGCCGATGGGTGAAGCAGATGCTCTCCAGCATGGCACGGGCGAAATAGCGGCGGTCGTGTTGATCGGTGATGTTGAAGAAGAGACCCTTGGCGTTTTTGGCTGCCAGTGGCGGCAGCTCTCCACCCAGCCAGTGGGTAGCAATCAAACCTTTGCAGCCGGCGGGAACAGACCTTACGTCTTTGTTGACAAGGTCAAATACAGCATCGCCCAGTTCCTCGCGCTCTGCAGCATAGAACTGACTGATGAGCCAGTCATAGGCGCGGCCACCGGTCTGCAGAGAGAAGATGGTGCATTCGTGCTGTTCGTCCAATGTAAAGTTTCCGGCGCCATAGCCGTCTACACGGTTGTTTTTCGTTTCGCATAACCAACCGGAGGTACCCAAATAGATGTGAGTCATGGGCTCTTCGATACAGCCGCAACCGAAAGTGATGGCATTCAGATCGCCAAAACCACCCAATACAGGGATTCCCGCCGCAAGTCCCAGCGCTTCGGCAGCTTCGGGCAACAGCTTCCCCACGCAGGCGGTGGAGGGCAGAGATGGCGGGAACTTTTCCAGATCCGCTTCCGTCAGGCCGGTATGGCTGAGGATCTCGCTGTAATAGGCCTGCACATCGGCATTGGGTGTGTGAATAAAATCGTCAGAGCATTCGGTGAAGAAGTTGCCGGTGGCACGGAACTTGAAATAGCAGTTCAACCCCACAATATGCTTTGCCTTGGCCCAGATGTCCGGCTCTTCTTCTTTCAGCCACATCAAACGGGCGAAATAGTCCTGCCCGGTGGCTACAAAGCGGCCCATGGCATTGTTCAACCGCGCAGCCTGCTCAATGCCGCGGGAATCCATCCAAATCATACTGGGGCGCAGCGGAGTGCCGTTTTCGTCCAGTGGGATAATGTTTTTCCACGGGGCGCAAATCACTACACCGGCGACTTCCTGCGGATTAAGCGCAGCTTTTTGCACGCATTCGCGGCTGGCAGCGCATAGAGCATCCCACAATTGCGCAGGATCCTGCTCAGCCCAGTTAGGCTGCGGGAGGAACAATTGGCACTCGGCTTTTCCGGAGGTTAGTTTGCCGGTTTCGCGGTCAATGCACACGGCCTTGATTGCAGTAGTGCCGCAGTCAAAGGCGATAATGTAACGCATGAGGAACACTCCTTCTTCGACAGATTGGATGTAACCAGTATGGCGTATTTTGCCAAATTCGTCAAGAAAAGTTGGTGTTCATCCGCCAAAGAAAAGACGTACTGTCAGGGAAGCAAAGAAAAATCCGGCCAGATCGGCTGTCAGCGCTGCGGGAATGGTGTAACGGGTGCGCCGGATCCCGGCAGCGCCAAAATACACGGCAATGGTGTAAAATGTTGTTTCTGTAGAACCCAGCATGACGGCGGCTACCCGCCCGATGTAAGAATCCGGTCCGTGCTGCGTTATCAGTTCACTGCCCACCGCCAAAGCGCCCGAACCGCTGATGGGACGGATCAGCAACAGCGGAACGGTTTCCGGCGGGATTCCCAACCGCGTCATCACGGGGGCAAGGAGCGAAGCCAGTAACTCCATGGCGCCGGAAGCGCGCAGCATGTAGACAGCACTGAGCAGTGCCACCAACGACGGTAAGATCCGCGCGAGCGTCCCCAACCCCTCGCCGGCACCGGAAATGAGAGCATCATATACATCTACTTGCTTGACCAGCGCATATAAAGCGGTGCCGGATAGCAGTACCGGCACGATGTAAGAAGAAAAATCCATGCTCAATGTCTCCATATCGCCTGCAGTAACCTTGCTGCCAACAGACCTGCTGTGACCGAAAGCAGGGACGAAGTCCATACGGCACCGAGAATATCAAAAGGAGCTGCACTGCCGCAGGCGGCGCGCACACTGGCCACCGTGGTAGGCAGCAGCTGAATGGATGCGGTGTTGAGCACAACCAAACGGCACAGCTCGTCGCTGGCTGTGCCGCCGCATGATGCGGCCATGCGCCGTGCCGCCCGGATACCCATGGGGGTAGCTGCGTTTCCCAGCCCCAACAGATTAGCTGACATGTTGGCGCTTAATGCTGAGAGTGTTTCTTCCTCCTGCGCGGCGCGGGGCAGCAGCTGCCGCAACAACGGGCGCAGCAGATGTGCCAGCTTTCCTGCCAAACCGCAGCGCTCCAGCAGTTCCATCAGCCCCATCCAGAGACAAAGTGAGCCGGCCAAAGCCACACATAGTTCTACCGCTGCCGCCGCACCTTCCAACGCCGCTTCTGCCACAGCAGGCATTCGCCCGGATGCCGCACCGCAGACTACGGAAAAAACGGCCATGAGTGTCCAGACCCAGGCCATTGCCATAAAATCACCTCCCAGTAATATATATGCACAGAGAGATATTGCTAAACTGTAAATTAATTGGAAGAATTACCAATATATAGTTGACAAATGGCGAAAATCGGCTCATAATTGACAAACAAGAGGGTGCGAAAACGTTTGCATACTGAGGTGAACTGCTGTGAAATCTACCGGTATCGTGAGAAAAGTAGACGAGCTGGGCCGCATTGTGCTGCCTATCGAATTGCGCCGCACGCTGGACATTGGAGAGAAGGACGCGGTGGAGATCTATGTAGATGGATCGTCCATCGTGCTCAAGAAGTATCGTCCCACCTGCATCTTTTGTGACAGCATCAGAGATGTGGGAGTGTTCAAAGGAAAGAACATCTGTCCCAAATGCCTGCGGGAACTGCGCGGCGAAAAGTGAATCGGGCAAACAGAAAAAGGATAGTCCGCATAGCGGACTATCCTTTTTGTGTATTAGGGAGAAAACTATGCCTTTAGTGCGGCATCGTAAAGCTCGTTTTTGTTCAATCCGGTATCGGTTGAGACCTGACGCACGGCATCTTTCATGCGGCACCCCTCCTGCCGCAGCTGCTGCACCATTTCCACACCCTGCGCCAGCGTGACGGCAGGTTCGGAAGCTTTTTCTGCTCCGCCCAGCACCAGCACGAATTCGCCGCGCGGTTCATTGTCGCGGTAGAACTCCACTGCTTGGCTCAGCGTGGTACGTCGCGTTTCCTCGTGAAGTTTTGTCAGTTCGCGGCATAGCGCAATGGAGCGGTCACCCAGAATTTCCAGCATATCTGCTAAGGTTGCGCGCAGCTTATGAGGCGCTTCGTGAAATACCATGGTGCGCTGCTCATCTACGAGTTCTTGCAGGCGAGTACGGCGTTCTTTCTTATTGGCCGAAAGAAAGCCTTCAAAGGTAAAGCGACCCGTAGGCAAACCGGACACAGCCAACGCTGTAATACAGGCGCAGCAGCCGGGAATGCTCTGCACAGTGATGCCGTTTTCAGCGCACAACCGTACCAAATCTTCCCCCGGATCGCTGATGGCCGGTGTGCCGGCATCGGTGACCAGTGCGCACGTTTCGCCGGCAAGCAGCCGATCTACAATGGCGGCACCGGCGGCGGCGCGGTTGTGTTCATGATAGCTTACCAGCGGTTTTTTAATTCCGAAATGGTTCAGAAGCTTAACGGATACACGGGTATCCTCGGCGGCAATAAAGTCCGATTGCTGCAGCGTTTCCACCGCGCGGCGGGAGAAGTCGCCCAGATTGCCAATAGGTGTTGCCACCAAATACAATGTTCCGGCCATAGTGTTACCTCTTATCTCTGAAATAAATGGTGTCCAGCTCTGCAGAAGGACTACCGTCGCAATTGGTTAAAAGTAAAGGTGCATCTACCCGCATGCCTGCCCCGCCGCCGCGGCGGCACTCCAGCAGCAACAGGGAAGGGGCGCTGTCGGCGCGGTTTTGCACCATACGCAGTCGCTTCGGTTCCAGCTTGTGGCGGCGTGCCGTCTCCATCAGTTCGGCCATTCGCTCCGGACGGAAGCATAGAGCGAACCGACCACCCCAACGCAGCAACCGCGCAGCAGCGGCAAATAACTCATCCAGAGAGCAGGTGCTGTCTGCGCGAGCCGTTTCGCGCGCCTCACTTTCTGCGCGCAATCCGTGCCCTGTAGGGAAGTAAGGTGGATTGGACACCACTAAATCGAAAGAACCTGCCGGTGGCAGCGCAGAGAAATCGCGCAAATCAGCGCACAGACAGACGATAGAATTTTCCAGCGTGTTCAGTGTGGTGTTACGCTGTGCCAACGCACAGGCATCTTGCTGCAGTTCTACATTGGTGATGTGTAAAGAGGGTTCTCTTGCCAGCAACAGAAGCCCGAGCAGTCCGGTTCCTGCGCCCAGATCACACACTTTTTCGCTGCGCTTCAAAGTGGGAAAAGCACCCAATAAAAATGAGTCGGTGCACGGCTGGAACAAAGCGTCATCAAAAATAAAACGGTAGCCACCCGGCCACAGCTGATCGGTCTTTTCCATGCCATCACCTCCTGCGCTTCTATTGTAATATAAATACGCGGCAGCTGCAAGTGGCAGCGCCAAGAACAAAAAAGTACCGGACAGCTGTCCGGTACTTTTTCAGCTTGCTATGTAATTATTCAGCGGGAGAGATAGCGCCGTTGGGGCAGGTATCTGCGCAAGAACCGCAGTCCAGGCAAGCATTGGCATCGATGACGTACTGGGTATCACCAGCAGAGATAGCACCGACGGGGCAAGCATCTGCGCAAGCGCCGCAGCTGACGCAAGCAGAACTGATCTGATAAGCCATGAGAGCACCTCCATAAATATTTGGTATTCCTATTGTAGCATGAAAATCTGAAAAAGCAACCCCTTGTCCGCGGAAAATGCATCCATCCGTTTTTGTGCAAAAAGACGAGTTCACAAATTGTTTTCAAATTGGTCAAAGATAGTCAAAATATCCCTGTTGACTTCTTTGCTGCCGGAGTTATAATAAGGTCAAAGAAAGTCAAATGAAAATCGGAGGGATAAAAGATGGGTATTTCTGATTTGATCGCGGGATTTATTCAGGCGGAACTGGAGGCAACAGACGGTGTGCTGGAACTGCAGCGCAGCGATCTGGCGCAGCGCTTCAACTGCGTACCCAGCCAGATCAACTATGTGATGTCCACCCGTTTTTCGCCGGAGCGGGGCTATATCGTGGAGAGCCGACGCGGCGGTAACGGCTATATCCGTATTACCCGCGTGCGCATGGATCGGCAAACGCTGCTGATGCATGTGATCAATTCGGTGGGCGATACGCTGGACCTGCCCAGCGCCCGGGCCATCGTCAGCAATCTGGCGGAATCCGGTGCCATCAGCGCCGAGGCTGCGCGCTGTTTGCTGGCCGGAATCGGTGATCGGGCCTTGCAGACGCTGCCTGTTGCGTATCGCGGTGCGCTGCGCGCTGATATTGTCAAGCAGATTTTGATCCAACTGGTTTGAATGATGAATAAGGAGGTTATTCTTATGAAGTGTCAACATTGTGGGAAAAACGAAGCAACTTTTTATTATAGGAGTACGGTCAACGGTCATACCACCCAGTACCGGCTGTGCCAAAGCTGCGCCGAAGAACTGGGATATGCGCAAGCGCTGCGCCGTCCGCACCTGTTCAGCGACCCGTTTTTCGCAAATCCTTTCTCCTTGCTGGACGGGTTTGGTACGCGGATGCTGACGGAATTCCCTTCTCCTGCGGTGGAGGAAGAGTCGAAGCAATCCGAATCGCTGTTGAGCGAAAAGGAAAAGGCTGTTTTCGCCCAGCAGGTGAAACGCAATGCCCTGCAGCTGCGACTGCAGCGGGCAATTGACAACGAAGATTATGAAGAGGCGGCCAAAGTGCGCGATGAGCTGCGCGCCATGAGCGCCTGAGAAGGAATCAATAGCGCTGAAGAAAGGAGCGTCTTTGAAAATGCATGAAAATAAGTTTACTCCCCGTGCCGAGGAGGCACTGCGCCTGGCGCAGGAAGCTGCCGAGGAAATGGGGCACGGCTATGTAGGCAGCGAACATCTGCTGCTGGGTCTGCTGCGTGAGGAAGAGGGCATCGCCCACCGTGTACTGACGGAGCAGGGATTAAGTGACGATATTGTCTGCAGTATCCTGCAGCGCAGCGTGGGAACAGGTCTGTCCGGTGCGGCACCCTCTCAGGGATTGACGCCCCGCGCTAAAAGCAGCGTAGAACTGGCGGTGAGTGAGTCGATGCGTACCGGTGCCGGCTATATCGGCACGGAGCACCTGCTGATGGGCATTTTGCGCGAAGGAAATAACATGGCCATCCGCCTGCTGCAGAGCGTTGGCATCGAGCCGCGCCGTCTGTACAGCGCCGTGGTAAAAAAACTCAACGAAGCGCCCCGCGCAGCAGCCACGCCCGCTTCGCCTGTTGGACGTGATGAAGGAAAGAAGGGGAAAACGCTGTCTGAATTTACCCGTGATTTGACAGAAGCCGCCCGACAAGGGCGCTTGGATCCGGTAATTGGCCGGGAGAAAGAGATTGCCCGTGTGGTGCAGATCCTCTCGCGCCGTACAAAGAATAATCCGGTGCTGATCGGTGAGCCGGGCGTAGGCAAAACGGCCATTGCCGAAGGACTGGCACAGCGTATTGTGGCTGCCGATGTACCGGAAGAATTGATGGATAAAAAGATTCTCTCTTTGGATCTGAGCGGTATGGTGGCCGGTACCAAATACCGCGGTGAATTTGAGGAGCGCATTAAAAATACGCTGAAAGAGGTGCAGAAAGCCGGCAACGTCATTTTGTTTATCGATGAACTGCACACTATCGTTGGCGCCGGCAGTGCCGAAGGCGCGGTGGATGCGGCTAACATTATCAAGCCGGCGCTGGGTCGTGGAGAGATCCGTGTAGTGGGTGCTACGACGCTGAACGAATACCGCAAATACATCGAGAAGGATGCTGCGCTGGAGCGTCGCTTCCAGCCGGTTACTGTAGGGGAACCGACGGCAGAGACGGCGGTAGAAATACTGCTGGGCCTGCGGGATAAGTATGAGGCGCACCATAAGCTGACCATTACCGATGAGGCCGTGGATGCGGCGGTGAAACTGTCTTCCCGCTATATCAATGACCGTTTCCTGCCCGATAAAGCCATCGATTTGATGGATGAAGCGGCCAGTCAGGTGCGTATGAACGCCGAATCGGCGTCACCGGATCTGAAGAGTCTGGAAGAAAAAATCGCATCGCTGCGTCGGGAGAAGGAAGAGGCGATTGCTGCACAGGACTTTGAAAAAGCGGCGCAACTGCGGGATATTGAGAAGAATTATACCGATCAGATAGAAATCGAGCGAGACAACTGGAACAAGCAGCTGTCCGGAAATCGGGGAAGCGTTACCGCCGAGGATATTGCCAAAGTAGTAGCGGGCTGGACCGGGATTCCTGTTACGCGGCTGACAGAAGACGAGAGCAGCCGCCTGCTCCGTCTGGAGGAAACGCTGCATCACCGCGTCGTGGGGCAGGAGGATGCAGTGGGCGCAGTGGCCCGCGCCATTCGCCGCAGCCGCGTCGGTTTGAAAGACCCTCGTCGACCGATTGGCTCTTTCCTTTTCCTTGGACCTACCGGTGTAGGCAAAACAGAGCTTTGCAAAGCGTTGGCTGAGGCCATGTTCGGCGATGAGAACGCCATGGTGCGCATCGATATGTCCGAATACATGGAGCGTCATACCGTATCCCGTCTGGTGGGATCGCCTCCCGGTTATGTGGGTCACGAAGAGGGCGGTCAGCTGACGGAAAAAGTGCGCCGCAAGCCCTACAGTGTAGTACTGTTTGATGAAATCGAAAAGGCACATGAGGATGTGTGGAACATTCTGCTGCAAATCCTGGAGGACGGCATTGTGACCGATTCGCAGGGCCGGCGTGTGGACTTCAAAAATACCATTATTGTTATGACGTCCAATGTGGGTGCCAAAAACATCACCGCAGCCGATACGGCCCGTTTGGGGTTTGACGGCGGCGAAGCGGTGGATGAGGAGCAGCGTTTCGAGCGGATCCGGCAGGCAGTGCTGGCAGAGCTGAAACGTACCTTCCGCCCCGAATTTCTCAACCGTATCGACGAGACCATCGTGTTCCGCCAGCTGACGCAGGAGAATATCTGCGCCATTGCCCGCAGTATGCTGGAAACCACCGCTCGCCGTATGGCAGAGCAGGGTATCACATTGGAAACGGACGATGCTGCGGTTGAGCTGTTGGCCAAAGATGGATTTGATGCGCAGTATGGTGCCCGTCCTCTGCGCCGTGCCATCCAGAACCGTGTGGAAGACGCCGTTGCCGAGCAGATGCTGCAAGGCACGCTCTGCGCCGGCGACACGGCGCAGGTGATGCTGGAAGAAGACCGCATTTGTATTAAAAAGAAGCAGTGATTGAAAAACAGCGTCCGATAGGGCGCTGTTTTTTTGCGTGCCGAACAGAGAATACAACTGCTGAAAAAACTTTTGTTCTGCGGAGGAATAAAGTCGGAAAAGCATATTGAAAAACGGCAGCTTTAAAAGTAAAATGTGAAATATAAACCGACAGAGGCCGGAACACAAAGATTGGGGAGATGGCTTATGAAAAAGGCAATTTTGTGTGAATTCAGACAGGAGAGCAACTCGTTCAACCCTGTGATCACGGGCCGCGAAATATTTGCGATGAATAACATCGTGGGCGGCGAGGCGTTCATGGAGAAAATTCTGCGTGAACCCTCTGCTATCCACGGCATGCTGAACGAAATGCAGCAGGCCGGCTATGAGGCGATTCCCGCCTATTCCATGGAAGCCCAGAGTGGTGGTCCCGTTGACCAAAAGGTTGTGCAGGAGTTTTTGGACAATACGCTGCCGGTGCTGCGTGCCAATCTGCCGGTGGACTGTGTGCTTTTGTCTCTCCACGGTGCGACGCAGGCCACGGAATGCGAAGATGTGTGCGGATTGATCCTCAGCGAAGTCCGCGCCGTCGTGGGTGAGGAAACGGTCATTGCAGCTTCCTGTGACATGCACGCCAACTGCACCGATTTGATGCTGGAAAAGGCGAATTTCATCTGCGGCTATCTGACCTATCCCCATATGGACTATTATGAAGTGGGCTGCCGTGCTGCCCGCTTGGCTCTGCGCCGCCTGCAGGGGGAGGCGGTGACCATCGCCGCTGTTCGCGTTCCCATGATCGTTCCTGCCAGCGGATATACCACGTTGCAGGGCAGCTTTAAAAACTTTGTAGATGACGCCACGGCTTTGATCGATGACGGTACGCTGCTGGACTTCTCCGTGTTCCAGATGCAGCCGTGGCTGGACGTATCTGTGGGCGGCACTACGGTGATCGCCGTGGCGGAAACGGCAGAAGCGGCCCGCGAAGTGTCGGATCGTTTTGCTCAGCGACTGTTTGATTTGAAAGAGGAGTTCCGCTCCGAGCTGACGAGCATTGATGAGATCATCGATATTGCTGAGAAGAACAAAAGCGAAAAGCCCGTCATTCTGGTGGACTCTGCCGACTCTACCAATGCCGGCGCTACCGGCGATAGCGCTGCGGTGGTAGCGCGGCTGCAAGCGAGAAACTCTCAGCTAAAGGCTTCCATTTATGTTAACGATGCTCCCGCTGTGGAGAAGGCTTTTGCTGCCGGTGTGGGCGGTGAACTGACGGTGCAGGTAGGCTGCACGCTGGACAGCAAATACAGTGTCCCGGCCGTGGTCAACGCAAAGGTCAAGGCGTTGTTTGAGGATGGCACGTTTATGCGCCAAGGTCCCGCCGGTAAGGGTATGACCCACAATATCGGCCGTGCCGCCGTGCTGGAAGCAGGCAATATCAGCATCCTTGTATGCTATAATACGGCAGGCAATGGTGATCCCCAGCTCTTCCGCGCGTTCGGTATTGAACCGCTGGAGCAGCAGTTGGTGGTGGTCAAGGCCTGTACATCTTACCGTGCCGCTTATGAACCGCTTTCGGATCAGATTTACGTTGCCAATACTCCCGGCGCTGCCTGTGCCGATCTGAGCCGCTTGGAATATGCCAATGTTTCCAAGGACTACTATCCCTTCCGCACGGAGTGGGAGAGTTCTCCGCTGCGCCCCATTTTCTGCAAGGGCGCTCAGTAAGAAGTGCCTTAGCTTAAGTAGTAAGTAGTAAAACGAGACCTGTACTTAAGCGTGCAGGTCTCGTTTTTGCCCCAAAAGGGAAAATGTTCATAAAATGTTGTTGTTTTCTCTCTTGGTCAAGGGATATAATACAAGCAAAGCCATAAACAAAGAAAGGAAAGAACGATGAATATTAACTGGAACAGTCCTGATTTTGAAGGATTTGCCCATCAGAATCCTTTTGCAAAGAAGGATCCCGCCGACCGGCCCATCCGCAAACCCATCGGTACACCGTTTACCCGCACACTGATCAATCTGCTGGTGACGCTGGTGTTTGCTGCGGTTTACTTCTATGCGGTATTGCCGGCGATTAACCTGAAGGCACAGGAATTTTACGTTTTTCTGTTTTTGATCTGCGCTGTCTATTGCGGCTGCGCTGTGGTTACCTCCGGTTTTCAGGGAACCGGTGTAAAGGGCTATTTGGGCTTTGTCAAAAAACAGTGCAAGATTCCTGCGCTTGTGGCGGCGCTGCTGGTGATTGTGGGTGTTGTAGGCGGTATCGCCGGTTGGGAAGTGATCCGTGCGACCAGCTACCGCGATCTGCTGACTGTCACAGACGGCGACTTCGCTACCGAGGTGCAGGAAATCTCCTACGATCAGATCCCCATGCTGGACCGCGACAGTGCTGTCCGTTTGGGCAACCGTAAGCTGGGCGAACTGGCGGATATGGTATCTCAGTTCGAAGTTGCAGCGGACTATACTCAGATCAACTATCAGGGTAGTCCTGTGCGTGTCACACCGCTGCGCTACGGTGATTTGATCAAGTGGTTCAATAACCGCGCGGAAGGTCTGCCTGCCTACCTGATCATCGACATGGTCAATCAGGATGTGGAAGTGGTGCGTTTGGAAGAAGGTATCCGCTACACCACCGCTGAACATTTTGGACGCAATCTCTACCGCCACCTGCGCTTTGACTACCCCACTTACATGTTCGATGAGCCTGCCTTTGAAATCGACGAGCAGGGCGAGCCCTACTGGGTCTGCCCGCGTATCGATAAAACCATCGGCTTGTTTGGCGGCGTGGATATTACCGGTGCCGTGCTGGTGGATGCCATTACCGGTGAGAGCACCTATTACGATGTGGCCGATGTACCCGATTGGGTGGACCATGTGTTTACCGCTGATTTGATTATCCAACAGTACGACTACCACGGTGCCTATATCAACGGCTTTATCAATTCCATCTTTGGTCAGCGCGGCATGACCCAGACGACAGACGGCTATAACTATATTGCCATCGGTGACGATGTCTATATGTATACCGGCATCACCTCTGTAGTCAGCGATGAGTCCAATATTGGTTTTATCCTGTCCAACCAGCGTACCAAGGAAACGCGTTTTTATCAGGTGGCCGGTGCCGAGGAATACTCCGCTGAGGCATCTGCCGAAGGTCAGGTACAGCATCTGCACTATGATGCTACTTTCCCGCTGCTGCTGAATATTTCCGAGCAGCCCACCTACTTTATGGCGCTGAAGGACGCGGCAGGCTTGGTGAAGATGTACGCTATGGTCAATGTCAGCCAGTACCAAATCGTGGCTACCGGCACGACGGTGGCCGAGTGCGAGAGCAATTATCGCATCATGCTGGCCAATAACGGCATGATCGACGAAACGGATACAGATATCAATGTCTCCGACCAGCAGGAGACGGCCGGTGTGATCGCGGAGATCCGTACTGCAGTGATTGAAGGCAACACCTGGTACTACTTCCGTCTCAGCGGCGCTGATACCTATTTTGCCATTTCTGCCGCCGCCGATCGCAACGTGGTCATCCTGAATGAGGGCGACTATGTTGCTGTCAGATTTGCTGACGGTGAGGGAGGCATTGTCAATGCCTATTCCGTTATCGAAACGCCCGCCCCAGCGCAGCAGGATGACGCAGCTTAAAACCGAAAGCACCGGACTTCAGTCCGGTGCTTTTTCTGTATAAAAGTGGCAAAAACCACATCCCGGAATGGGGATTTCCACTTGACAGGTTTGCATAATACATATAAAATAAGATGAGATTATTATTGGGGGATTAGGGGAATCTCTCGATTATTTTCTACATGAGGGAATTGCCATAGGCTGGCAATTCGTTTTCCATACACAAAATTTGCATAGGAGGAACCCGATATGACCACCATCGGCTACATTGTAGCAGCGGTTGTGGCCGTCGTGTCCTGCGCCATCTGGTTCCCTCTCGGTATTCACTACCGTAAACGCGTTGCGGAGAAAGAAATCTCCAGCGCGGAAGAAGAAGCCACGCGGATCATTAACGAAGCGATCAAAAGCTCTGAAAATAAGAAGCGCGAAGCCCTTCTTGAGGCAAAAGAAGAAATCATGAAGTCCCGCAGTGAATATGAGAAGGAAGTCAAGGAAGGCCGGGCCAACCTGCAGAAGCAGGAACGCCGGTTGCAGCAGAAGGAAGAGAACATCGATCATAAGACCGAGATGATCGAGAAGAAGGAAGAAGCCCTGAACGCCAAGCATGCGGCGGCTGATAAGGAGGCGGAAGAGATCCGCATCATCAAGCGCAGCCAGACCGAGATGCTCGAGCGTATTTCCGGTTTCACGGCCGAGCAGGCCAAGGAGTACCTGATCAGCCAGGTTGAGTCTGAGGTCACCCACGAAACCGCCATGAAGATCAAAGAGATCGAAGCCCGCGCCAAGGATGAAGCTGACCAGCGCGCCCGTGAGATCGTGGCCACCGCCATCCAGCGCTGTGCCGCCGATCATGTGGCTGAGATTACCGTCAGTGTGGTTCCCCTGCCCAATGACGAAATGAAGGGTCGTATCATCGGCCGTGAAGGCCGTAATATCCGCACGCTGGAGACTTTGACCGGTGCGGATCTGATCATCGACGATACTCCCGAGGCCATTACCGTGTCCTGCTTTGAGCCTGTGCGCCGTGAGATTGCCCGTTTGGCGCTGGAGAAACTGATTGCTGACGGCCGTATCCATCCCACCCACATTGAAGAGATGGTGGAGAAGGCCCGTCGCGAAGTGGACGCTGTGATCCGCTCTGAAGGTGAGCGCGCTGTGCTGGAAACCGGCGTGCGCGCCCTGCATCCCGAACTGCAGAAGCTGCTGGGCCGTCTGCACTATCGCACCAGCTATGGCCAGAACGTGCTGCAGCACTCTATTGAAGTCGCCCATATCGCCGGCTTGATGGCCGCTGAACTGGGTGTGGATGTCCATGCTGCCAAGCGTGCCGGTCTGCTGCACGATATCGGTAAGGCCATTGACCATGAGATGGAAGGTACCCACGTGGCATTGGGTGTTGAGTTTGCCCGTAAGTACCGCGAGAAGGAAGAAATCATCCACGCCATTCAGGCGCACCACGGCGATGTGGAGTGCAAGACGCTGGTGGCCTGCCTGGTGCAGGCAGCCGATGCCATTTCTGCTGCCCGTCCCGGTGCTCGCCGCGAGAATCTGGAGAACTACATCAAGCGTCTGCAGAAACTGGAAGAGATCACCAGTGATTATCCCGGCGTGGAGAAGAGCTATGCCATTCAGGCTGGCCGCGAGGTCCGCGTCATGGTTAAGCCCGAGCAGGTCAGTGAAGATGAAATGGTCATTCTGGCCCGTGAGTTGGCAAAGCGCATTGAAAATGAGCTGGAGTATCCCGGTCAGATCAAGGTGCATGTGCTGCGTGAGACCAAAGTTGTTGAATACGCTAAATAAGATAAAAAAGACATTCAGTCCGAGGCTGAATGTCTTTTTTGTTGCGCATTGTTTTGTCCGGAAGCATTGAACTGGCGCCATTTTGTGTTATAATCCTCATAATGACCAACGAGAAAGGAGCAGATATATGCTCTATCATATTTTGGCCGTAGGTGATGTGACCGGGGAAGAAGGCCTGCGCCATTTAAGCCGCCATTTGCGGCAAGTGAAGAGAATGAAAAACATTGCCTTTACGGTGGTGAACGGAGAGAATATCTCCGGCAACGGACTGACTCCCGATCAGGCGGAAGACTTGTTTGCTGCCGGCGCTGATGTAATTACCTTAGGTAACCACACATGGGGCAAGATGCAGATCGTCGATTATCTGGAGGACAACCGTTACATTTTACGGCCTGCCAACTATACTTCCCATGCTCCGGGCCGCGGCTACGGGGTGTATGAGTGCGGGCAGATTCGTATCGCGGTGATGAATCTGATCGGTCGGTGCAATCTGGACTTCAATGCGGAGAATCCCTTCAGCACGGCGGATAAGCTGCTCAAAAATGAGAAGGAGAAACCTACATTTACACTGGTAGACTTTCATGCCCAGCCCACCAGTGAAAAGCTGGCGATGGGATACCATCTGGATGGCCGAGTCAGTGCTCTGTGGGGTACTCACACCCATGTGCCCACGGCGGATGAGCGGGTGATGCCCAAAGGCACCGGCTATATTACAGACATTGGGATGACCGGACCTGTGGAATCAGTACTGGGGATCCGTGCAGAGCAGTCGGTGGAGTTTTTCCTCGGTGGTTTGCCGGGTCGTTACCGCAATGCCGGAGGAGCCTGTAAAATGCAAGGCGCTATTTTTACGCTGGACAGCGATACGGGACTGTGCACTGCAGTGGAACGCATTGATATCCGATAATAAAGAAAAAACCTGCGTATATTGTGCGCAGAAAATGCACATAAAAGGAGAAAGAAATCATGTCTGTTGCAAAGGTAAGAGAGTATCTGGAACCCTACGGCGTTGCTGACCGTATGCAGGAATTTGAAGTGTCCAGCGCCACGGTGGAATTGGCGGCACTGGCGGTGGGGGTGGAAGGTGCTCGCATTGCCAAGACCCTCAGCTTTAAGGTAGGCGAAGATCCCATTTTGATCGTGGCTGCCGGTGACGCCAAGATCGATAACAGCAAATATAAACACTATTACCATGCCAAGGCAAAGATGCTGACCTTTGAAGAGGCAGTGGAGAGGATCGGTCATGCCCCCGGCGGCGTGTGCCCCTTTGCCCTGCCGGAAGATGTGAAAACCTATCTGGACATCTCCCTGCGCCGTTTTGAAACCGTATTTCCTGCAGTGGGCAGTGCTGCTTCTGCCATTGAGCTGACCTGCGACGAACTGCAGACTTGCTGCGGGGCCAACTTTGTAGAGTGGGTGGATGTCTGCAAGGGCTGGCAGGAGGAAGTGGATGGTTAAGATCCTCCACGCTGCAGACTTCCATTTGGACAGCGCTTTTGGCGCGTTGTCGGAAGAGCGGGCACGTCAGCGCCGCCGGGAGAGCAGGCAGCTGGTGGATCGCATGGTGGACTATGCCAATGATCACGCAGTGCAGCTGATGCTGCTGGCCGGCGATCTGTTTGACGGCGAGCGCGTTTATACTGAAACATTGGAAGAATTATCCGCTGCCTTGGGGCGCTTTCGCGGGCATGTGCTGATTGCACCGGGAAACCACGACTATTATGTACCTCATAGTCCCTATGCACGGACGCTTTGGCCGGAGAATGTACACATTTTTAAGAATGATTACTTGCAAAAGGTGGTGTTTCCGCAGTATAACTGCACGGTCTGGGGCGCGGCGTTCACGGCGGCGGAAGCAGAAGAAATGACGGAAGAAATCTCCTGCAGCGATGGGACGGTGCAGCTGGTGGTGCTCCACGGAGATGTGGGGAATGCCAACAGTCGCTATCGTACCGTTTCGCCGCGGTGGCTCTCGCGCAGTGGCGCACACTACGCGGCGCTGGGGCATGTGCATGAATACCGCGGCGTGATGCGCGCGGGAAATACGGACTATGCTTACTGCGGATGCCCGGAGGGACGCGGGTTTGACGAGCTGGATGAAAAAGGATTTCTGATAGGCGAAGTGGATGAGAACGGAGCTCGCTTGGAATTCGTTCCTTTTGCCCGCCGGCAGTATCACATTTTACCGGTGGATGTGACCGGGCAGGCTGCCCTTGCCGCTGCACGCGAAGCGCTGCAGGGCAGGCGAGAGGATATTTGCCGTTTGATTTTGCGGGGAGACGTGGAACAAAAGGTGGATGTTGCTGCTTTACAAGCGGAACTGTCCGGAGCGGCATGGCAGTTGGAGATCCGCGATGAGACACGACTGCAGAAAGAACTCTGGCAGCACTGCGATGAAGACACACTGCGCGGACTGTTTTTAAGAGAACTGCGCAGAGAATATGAAGTGGCAGACGACGAGCGACGCGCTGTGATTGAACAGGCGGCTCGTTACGGGTTGGCTGCCATGGAAAATCGGGAGCTATAAGATGAAGAAAATCCTAATGATCGCCACCGGCGGTACCATTGCCTCGGAGATGACGCCGGACGGACTGGCGCCGGAACTGAATCCGCAGCAGCTGCTGGGGTTTATTCCGCGAATCGCTGAACTTTGCCGGGTGGAGTGCCTACAGCTGTACAGCCTGGACAGCACTAACATCCAGCCAAAGCACTGGCTGGGAATCGCTGCGGCCATTCGGGAGAACTACGATGCCTATGACGGTTTTGTGATCAGCCACGGCACTGATACCATGGCCTACACCGCAGCGGCGCTGAGCTATCTGGTGCAGGGAAGCCCCAAACCCATTGTGCTGACCGGCGCGCAAAAGCCCATTTGGTTTGACAGCACTGACTCCAAGCGCAACTTGACGGATGCGTTTATTTACGCCTGCCGCGGCTGCGGCGGCGTACAGATCGTGTTCAACGGGCGTGTGATTCAAGGAACGCGGGCAAGAAAGACATATTCCAAGAGTTTTCAGGCATTTTCCAGCGTGAACTATCCCGATTTGGCGGTCCTGCAGGACGAGCATTTGCTGCAGTATATCCGCAGTGAGTGCAGCGAAGCGCCGGTGTTTTACGACAAACTGAACACGAATGTGGGATTATTGAAGCTGATTCCCGGTACGCAAAAAGAATTGGTGGAGTTCATGGCCCGACGCTATGACGGCTTGATCATCGAGAGCTTTGGCGTAGGCGGCCTGCCGGAATATGAGCATGGCGGATTCTATGATGCCATCCGCGGTGCGGTGGAGCAGGGAAAGATCGTGGTGATGACCACGCAGGTGCCCAATGAGGGCAGCGATCTGACGGTGTATCATGTAGGCGGTCACTTGAAGAGCACGCTGAAGCTGCTGGAGGCCTATGACATGACCACGGAGGCGGCGGTAGCGAAACTGATGTGGATCCTTGGGCAGACCTGCGATTTCAACGAGGTGGAGCGGCTGTTTTATGCACCTGTGGCAAAAGACATCCTGTACAGTGTAGAATAAAATGAAAAGGACGGCGTGAGCCGTCCTTTTGCTTATTTGGGGCATAGGTAATAAACGTTTTAAAGGTCTCCGACGGCATACTTTTGTCAAGAGCGACACTAAGCGCTTCGCGCTGTCGCATGCGTTCCACCAGCCGAAAATCCGTCGCTTACGCTCGCATTTTCGGGGTGTCACGGAAAAAGTTTCCAAAAACGCCCTTTGAAACCAAGGTTTCAAAACTGCTAAGCGCTGCGTGCTGTCGCATGCACTCCACCAGTCAAAAAAACATCGCTTACGCTCGTGTTTTTGGGGTATCGTGGATCCTTGCGCGAGCAGTGTGCAGAAAAATTCAGAATCGACAGCCACGCGAATTGAAAAAATCTTCTTTCCGTAGTGGAAATGTAGCATTGCCTTCTGCTTCTCTGAGCACCCCAAGAGTACTTTGTCGGCGGCTTTGCCGCCTCGGGCGCGCTGCCGCTTTTGCTCAAAAATGTAGAAGAAACGACTTCTACATTTAAGAAAAGGCAAGCGGCTGAGCGAGTTAGGCGAACAATCAATGCCACATTTCGGCTTGGCTTACGCTGCACCGAAGTAGAGTGAAGGAGGTCAAGGAACCATCGGTTCCTTGCGGCGTTCTTTGGCAACTTTCTTTCGCTGATGAAAGAAAGTTGCCCCAGCGGAGCGTGCTTTTCATACTATATTATAATAAGGAAAATCCGCCAAGGCTTGACTTTTCTTCGCGCGGCAGATACAATACCAATTTGGAAAGAAAACTGTGAAAATACACTACAATATAAAGGATTGAAACGATTATGGCGAAAGATCAGAGAAATGTAGAAGCAATCACCTCCATGGAGGTTGATTTTGCCCAGTGGTATACCGATGTTTGCAAGAAGGCTGAACTGATCGACTACTCTTCCATCAAGGGTATGTTTGTGTACCGTCCCTATGGCTACGCCATCTGGGAGAACATCCAGCAGGCCATGGACAAGCAGTTCAAGGAGACCGGTCACGAGAACGTGATGATGCCCATGCTGCTGCCCGAATCTTTGCTGCAGAAGGAAAAAGACCATGTGGAGGGATTTGCTCCCGAGTGCGCATGGGTCACCTTTGGCGGCAGCGAGGAGCTGGAGGAGCGCTACGCGATCCGTCCCACCTCTGAGACCATTTTCTGCGAGCATTTCAAAAATGTGATCCAGTCTCACCGCGATCTTCCCAAGCTGTACAACCAGTGGTGCAGCGTGATCCGCTGGGAAAAGACGTCCCGTCCTTTCCTGCGTCACCGTGAGTTCCTGTGGCAGGAAGGCCACACCATGCACGCCACCGAGGAGGATGCGCGCAAAGAGACCATGCAGATGCTGGAAATCTATGCCCGTTTCTTCGAGGATGTGCTGGCCATGCCCGTCATCCGTGGCCGCAAGACCGACAAGGAGAAGTTCAACGGTGCTGAGGAGACCTACACTGTGGAGTGCATGATGCACGACGGCAAGGCGTTGCAGTCCGGTACCAGCCACTACTTCGGTGACGGCTTTGCCAAGGCTTTTGACATCACCTTTGCCGGCAAGGACAACCAGCTGCACAATCCCCATCAGACTTCCTGGGGATGCTCTACCCGTATGATCGGCGGCATCATCATGACCCACGGCGACAACAACGGTCTGGTGCTGCCTCCTCGTATTGCGCCCATTCAGGTGATCGTGATTCCCATCGCCCAGCACAAGCCCGGCGTTCTGGACGCCGCCGGTGAGCTGCGTGATCGCCTGAAAGCTGCCGGTATCCGCGTGAAGATGGATGGCAGCGATCAGTCTCCCGGCTGGAAGTTCGCTCAGTACGAGATGAAGGGTGTGCCTCTGCGCGTGGAGATCGGCCCCAAGGATATGGAGAAGGGGCAGTGCTGCATTGCACGCCGCGACACCGGCGAGAAGACGTTTGTGCCTCTGACCGAGCTGGAGCAGACCGTACAGCAGCTGCTGGATGCCGTCCATGACAACATGTACGCCATGGCACTGAAGAACCGCGAGGAGAACACCTTTGACATCTCCACCATGGCTGAGGCCAAGGAAATCATCAACAGCAAGGGCGGTTTCCTGAAGTCCAAGTGGTGCGGCGCACTGGAGTGCGAACTGGCTATGAAGGAGCAGGTGGGCGTCAGCTCCCGCTGCATGCCTCTGCAGCAGTCCGGCACTACCGGCAAGTGCCCCGTGTGCGGCAAAGACTGCGACACCGACATTTACTGGGCGGTGGCCTACTAAGAGACATAAAAAAACAGGCAGCGTCAGCTGCCTGTTTTTTTATGTTTGGAAAGGGATGGAGCGGAGCAGAGCAAGAAACTCATCGCTGACGGAGAAGGTAATGCTGCTGGACAAAGTTCCGTATCCGGCATCGGCGTAGATATCAAACCGCCTGTAATAGCCGCTGTTCGGTGAACCGACGGTGATGTAAAAGTATTCCTCTTCGAGATCGTAAGGGATGCGGCTTCGTTTGAAGGGGGCATATTCGATGTTTGAGAGTTCTTCCAACACGGCGCGGCGGTCGGCGTCTGTCAGCGCGCAGGTGCGGCCGTGGTTGATGCCGCCGCAGGTGATTTCTACCGCAGCGCTTTCGGGAATCGCTAAAACCTGCTGCAGTTGGCGTTTCTGATCGTCGGCATAGAGAAGGAAAAAGATGATGGCGAACAGAAAAAGGCCTAAAACAGTTTTCGCGGATTTCCTCATAGGCGAACACCTCCTCAAAAAAGTATAGCATGGCGGGAAACTGTTGTAAATAGATGGAAGGACACGGCTAAATTTGGGGTAAAAAGTGCGGCAAACCACAAAATGTAGAGGCTGAGAACGGCGAGAGACGCTTTAGTAAAAAGTAACGAAATTAGCGAAAAATTTTCATGAAAAAGAGAGAAAAAATTGCTTGACAAATGGGGTAGTTTCGATTATTATATGAGGGTACGCGCGCGAGGGGTGCTGCACACCCGGAGGCGTTTACAATGCGATGAACCGGGAGATTGCGGCGAAAGCCGGTAACTTTCGGGGAGTATGTCCGATAATCGGGCGGCTGAGAGAGTTCTGTGCGCCAGCGTAGATCGCTGCGCCAGAAGACACCGGCCGGATTGCGCGCCGGTGTTTTTCATGAGCCGGAATGATACGCACGGTAAAGCGTATAAGAAAATTCTCTCACCGTACGGCAATTGGTCCGCAGTAACAAAAACCGTACAAAATCAATGGAGGAACAAACCAAATGGCAAAAGAAATGATTCGCATTCGTCTGAAGGCCTATGACCATCAGGTCATCGACCAGAGCGCAGAGAAGATCGTTGAGACCGCCAAGCGCACCG
>SVLK01000026.1 GCA_015067975.1 Oscillospiraceae bacterium
CAGCTCCAGGTGAAACGGGCCGAGGACAAGCCCACAGCGACGACGACATGGGAAAACAATGATACACCCGTCCGGCTAGGCCACACACCGAGGGACGGCTTGCCCATAAGCATGGGATGAAGCACGAAGGCTTGTGATCCTCCAGACCAGAGGACTTAATGCTGAATCAGAAAAACGGAAAGGAGGAGCATCTATGCAGAACCAGAGTTTATTCAAGTTTCCCAAGGTTCGTGTACCCAGAAGTTGGTTTCGCCAGTTTAATGACAAGAAGCATTTTCATAACGACGGTACATTGCAGCTATTCAGCCTTATGGCGTTATATTCCTACGTAAACTATCGAAGTGATAAAAAGACTATCGCAGGAAAGAGCTATTTAGTATCACCCGGCCAGTGGATTTGCAAGGTGTCTGCCTTACCTCGAATCTTGCGGGTTCATTCCAAGGAAGAAGCACGTATTCGGCTTCGTTACTTTAGAGATCATGGGTTCCTCGATTTTGAGGTTATAGATGAAGAACAAGAAATCATTCGCTATGCATTTGCTATGGCATCCATAACAGCGCGTACTTCTCCACACCGCTTCCGTCCTCCGGAACCTACCGTGTGACTTATATTATGGAGGTCTACCAGGGAACTACGTTGGTAGAGACCATCGAAAAGACATCATCCAACTTTACTTGCTAACTGTCCATTTTCTCCACACCGGAGGGAGCGCGGCGGCCGAATCGGCTGCCGCGCTCCTTCCGCTTATGCAAAGCTTCGTTTATATGTAATCGGTTTGCCCGTTACCTGTGTCTTATATCACAGGCATATGAGGTCGGGTGCGACAGCAGTTAAACTTAATTGACTTGTGCCGAAATGTTGGCTTTTCTGCCAATTTGATGGCATTTACGACAAAATATGCCCCTCCGTATGCTATATGTGAAGGAGGTGGCTATTATGAACATACAGAAAAACATCGCAGCCACATTAAAAGCCGCCATGGCAGAACGAGATCTGACACTGGTGGAATTTGCAGAGGAGATCGGCATTGCCCGTACCTCACTGCAGGGTTATCTGAAGGAGGAGTCCAACCCACGGGCCGACACCATTGAGCTTCTCTCAGAGAGACTGAACATGTCCCCATCTGCACTGATCTCCGGGCCGGACGCCTGCTTGCCCGGCCCGGAACTTGCGCATGAGGCGCAGATACATCCGCTGCTTCTCCCATTATTGCAGCAGTGCCGCTGTGTTACGGCGGAGATCTACCACGTGTCTTCTATGCTTTACCGTTGGGAGCGGGAGGAAGGCGGTGGAGAGGCGTGAACACCGATCAAAAGCAAAGAGTGTTTCCCGGGTATGAGACGAGGGCGATTGAACAGCAGCTTAGCTATCGCGCGGCGATGGCAGTAAAAGAATTGGCGGTATTTCCGGCTGCTTTCGGGCAGCCGGCTTATTATGTCTGCCCCCGGTGCGACGTGACTATGGAGCGGGAGTATCAATCTTACTGTGACCGCTGCGGGCAGAGGTTGGCGTGGAGAGGAAAGAAGCAAATCCGGCTGATCTATCCCCAACAAAAGGAAGACGCTTCGACACAAACAAATCAGGCTAATACATAAGGAGAAAGTCCCGCTTGCTTGGCAAGTGGGACTTTTCTTTTGCTTGATGGAGAAAAAGGGCAAAGGAAGTGCGTTGCGTATTGCCTTTTAGGGAGGAATGTTGTAAAATAAAACAGATTATGGGCGCATATGCCCAAATGTAAAAAACGGCCCAAGGGCCGACTGTCGGTGGGCAGAAATGAGAGAGAAGAGAAGTTTTTACGAAGTATACGGAAAGCGCGTGCTGGACATCGTGCTGTCCGGCGGTGCGCTGTTGGTGCTGTGGCCGGTGATGGCCGTGGTGGCACTGCTGGTGCGCAGCAAGCTGGGAAGCCCTGTCATCTTTTGTCAGGAGCGGCCCGGCAGGAACGAGAAGATCTTCAGACTCTATAAATTCCGCAGTATGAGTGATGCGCGGGACGAGAACGGAGAACTCCTCAGCGACGAGGTGCGGCTGACGAAGTTCGGGCGCCTTCTGCGCAGTACATCGCTGGATGAGCTGCCGGAGCTGTGGAACATCTTCCGGGGCGATATGTCTCTGGTGGGGCCTCGCCCGCTGCTGGTGAAGTATTTGCCGCTCTACAACGAAGAGCAGCGCCGCCGCCACGATGTGACGCCGGGCCTCACGGGCTGGGCGCAGGTCAACGGGCGCAACGCCATCACCTGGGAAGAGAAGTTTGAGCTGGATGTGTGGTATGTGGATCACATCAGTTTTGCGCTGGATGTGAAGATCCTCTGGCAGACGGTGAAAGCCGTGCTGCACAAAGAGGGGATTTCGGCAGAGAACAGCGCCACGATGGAGGAATTCCGAGGCGCGGAGGAAGAGATTCATGCATAAAAACGTGATACTGATCGGCGGCGGCGGACACGCCAAAGTTGTGATGGATATTGTGGAGGCATGTGGAGACAGGGTGCGCGGCATCCTGGATGATGTCTTGCCTGTCGGCGCGCAGGTGCAGGGCGTTCCTGTGTTGGGGACAACGGCAGATGCTGTGCGGTTTGAAGATGCACAGTTTGTGATTGCCGTGGGCAGCAATGAGGTGCGGAAAAAACTGGCGGCGCGACTGGATGCTGCCTGGTATACGGCAATCCATCCATCGGCTATTGTGTCAGAAAGAGCAGTCATCGGCGAGGGAAGCGTTGTGATGCCCAGAGCGGTGATCAATTCCGGCGCACGGATAGGACAGCACTGCGTTATCAACACCGCGGCGGTGGTGGAACATGACAACCGTATTGACGATTATGCCCACGTTTCCTGCGGCGCTGTGCTGACGGGTACGGTACACGTAGGCGAGGCGGCGCTGGTGGGAGCAGGTGCCATTGTGCGCAACAATGTGACCATTTGTGCCGAAGCAATCGTAGGAGCCGGTGCGGTGGTGACGGCGGATATCACGGAAAAAGGAACGTATGTGGGTGTGCCCGCAAGAAAGTTAGTATGAAGATTTTAGTTTTGGCCAACTTTGACGTGGGTCTATACCAGTTTCGCCGGGAGTTGTTGGCGCATTTGCTGGAGGAGCACGAAGTACATATTTCGCTGCCTAACGGTGAATTAGTGCCGTTGATGGAGAAGATGGGCTGCCATTTTTGGGAGACTCCCATTGACCGGCGGGGTATCAACCCTGTAACGGACGCCAAGCTGCTGCTGCGTTACTTGCAGCTTCTGCGGCAGGTGAAGCCGGATCTGGTGATCACCTACACCATCAAGCCTAACGTATACGGCGGCATGGCATGCCGCTTGCTGGGCGTGCCCTATGCCACCAACATTACGGGTCTCGGCACGGCTTTCCAGAAGAAGGGCGCGCTGCGCAAGCTGGTGGCGGTGCTGTACAAAATGGCGCTGAAACGGGCCAAGGTGGTGTTTTTTGAGAACGCCGGAAACCGCGATACGCTGATCGGCGAGGGCATCGTGCGCGAGGCGCAGTGCCGTTTGCTGATGGGCGCGGGCGTCAATCTTGCGCACTATGTGCCGGCAGAGTATCCGGCGGAGGAACCGGTGCAGTTTTTGTTCATCGGCCGCGTGATGCGGGAAAAGGGCGTGGAAGAGCTGTTTTCCGCCATGGAGCGGCTGCGCGGCGAAGGATATGCCTGCGTGCTGAATGTGGTGGGCGATTTTGAAGAGGACTACGCGTCTGCCATCCGCGCTTACGAGGCGGCGGGGTGGCTGCGCTACCACGGCTATCAGAAGGATGTGCGGCCCTTTATCGCGCAGAGCCACTGCTTTGTGCTGCCCAGCTATCACGAGGGCATGGCCAACACCAATCTGGAGTGTGCCGCCATGGCCCGGCCGCTGATCACCAGCTGCATCCACGGCTGCATGGAGGCAGTGGAGGAAGGCGTCAGCGGCTATCTGTGCGCGGTACAGAACGCGGAAAGTTTGTACATAGAAATGAAGCGCTTTCTGGCGCTGACGGCGGAGGAGCGGGCTGAAATGGGCCGCGCTGGACGGCGGCGGATGGAAGCGGTGTTTGACAAAGAAAAGGTCGTGGACGCGACCGTGGAAGGATTGGGAGTATGAGTGAGCCCAAGCGGGTGCTGCAGGTAGTGACCCACATGAACCGGGGCGGTTTGGAGACCATGCTGATGAACTATTATCGGCAGATCGACCGCAGCCGGATACAATTTGACTTCCTGACTCATCGGGAAGGGGAGAAGGACTACGATGCGGAGATCCGCGCGTTGGGAGGGCGCATTTACCATGTGCCGCCGGTGAATCCCTTCAGTGCAGGCTATCTGCGCTCGCTGGACGAGTTTTTTGCCGCCCATCCGGAGTATCGGGTAGTGCACAGTCATCTGGACTGCATGAGTGCATATGTGCTGCGCGCGGCGAGGAAGCACGGCGTGCCGGTGCGAATCGGACACAGTCACAGCAGCAGTCAGGACAAAGATGCCAAGTATCTGATCAAGCTGCTGTGCAAGCGGGGGATTCCTGCACAGGCAACGCAGCTGTTCGCCTGTGCGGAGGAGGCCGGAAACTGGATGTTCGGCGGTGCGGATTTTCGGGTATTACCCAACGCCATTGATGCGGTGGCGTATCGTTTCGATGAAGCGGTACGGCGGGAAGTCCGGCTGGAGCTGGGACTGGAAGATGCCCTTGTGCTGGGACATGTAGGCCGGTTCAGCGAGCCGAAAAACCATCCCTTTATGATCGACCTGTTCGCCGAAGCAGCGAAGAATGAGCCGCGCGCACGGCTGCTGCTGGTGGGTGACGGCGAAGGTCGCGCAGCTATCGAGAAAAAAGTGCGGCAATTAGGACTCGCGGACAAGGTGCTGTTTCTGGGCGTGCGGGGCGATGTAAACCGCCTGCTGCAGGCCATGGATGTGTTCGTATTTCCCTCCCTGTATGAGGGGCTGCCGGTTTCTCTGGTGGAGGCACAGGCGGCGGGTCTGCCCTGCGTGATCTCGGATAAGGTTTCACCGGAGAGTATTATGACCGATCTGGTGCAGCAGCTGCCGCTGGGCGATGCAGAGATGTGGGCAGAGCGGGTGCTCTGCGCAGCCAGAAGAGAACGAAGAGATACATATGACACCATTTGCGCGGCCGGATTTGATGCTGCCGAGAACGCCAAATGGCTGGAGGAGTTTTATTTAGGAGCAGAGTGATGAGCCTGAAGCAGAAAATGAAGAATCTGGTGCAGATGCTGAATCGGGAGGTCCCTACGGAAACGTTGGTGAAGCGGGGACTGAAAGTGGGACGCGATTTCAACCGGCAGCAGGGATGCTTTATTGATCCGACCCATTGCTACCTGATTGAGATTGGCAACGATGTGACTATGTCTATTCGCGTGACGCTGATGGCACACGATGCCAGCACGAAGAAGCTGACGGGCTACACCCGCTTGGGGCGTATCAGGATCGGCAATCATGTATTTCTGGGCGCGAACGTTACGGTGCTGCCCGGAGTGACCATCGGCGACGGCGCGGTGATCGGCGCCGGCAGCGTGGTGACCCATGATGTGCCGGCGGGCACTGTGGCTGTGGGTGTGCCGGCTCGCGTGATCGGCACGACGCAGGAATTAAAAGAGCGTGCCGAGGCTGAAATGGCGCAGGGCGGCGTTTTTGACAAATTCTACCGCATGGGTGCCGGTTTGACTGCGGAGAAGCGGGAAGAACTGCTGCGCGCCACGGACGGGAAAACCGCCTATATCGATTGAGCGAAGGGGAATGGCATGAAGCCGATCACTGTATTTACACCTACCTATAATCGGGCCTATATTCTGGGCAAGTGCTATGAGAGCCTGAAGCGGCAGACGTGCAAGGAGTTTGTCTGGCTGATCATTGACGATGGCTCCACCGATAATACAGAGGAACTGGTGCGTGGCTGGATGGCGCAGGACAACGGGTATGAGATCCGCTATATCTGCAAGGAAAACGGCGGACTGCATACCGGCTATAACGCGGCCATCGCGGCTATGGACACAGAGCTGTCTGTCTGCATTGATTCGGATGACAGCATGCCGGACGATGCCATCGAAACGATTTTGCGGGAATGGGAAGCGTGCCGCGGAAATGAGCGGATCGCGGGCCTCGTGGGCTTGGACTATGCAGACAGCGGCGAGCTGATCGGCAAACTGCTGCCCGAGGAGGAACAAATCAACGCGGCGACTTTGCTGTGTGTACCGGGCATGGGCGATAAGAAGTATGTAGTGCGCAATGACTTGCTGCGCACCGTGGCGCCGATGCCTGTATATCCTGGGGAGAAGAACTTTAACCCCCACTATTTCATCATCCGTCTGTCCCGGGAATACTGCTTCCGACCGGTGAATCGGTGCTTCTGCCTGGTGGAATACCAGCCGGACGGCATGACAGCCAACATCTGGAAGCAATATGTCAGCAGCCCCAACAGCTTTGCCGAGCTGCGCCGGGTGATTCTGGAAGTGCCGGATATGACGTGGAAATACCGCTTCAAGACGGCGGCCCACTATGTGGCCAGCAGCCTGATGGCAAAGCAAAAGAAGATCCTGCGCCGTTCACCGGCGAAACTGCTGACGCTGTTGGCGTGGCCGGCGGGACTGGCAATGCTGGCTCTGATGCGCTATCGAACAAGAAAGAAGTAAAGGAAAAGACCTATGAGAGAATTGCTCCCGGTAGTACTGACAAGTCTCATATTGGCGGTACTGTCCCATTATACGTCGTTTTACGATCGCAATGGGATGCGCTACGCGCGCAAGGAGTGGGTGTTTTATGCCATCCTGATGGTGGTGATGATCCTCTTTGTGGGGTTGCGGACGCGGTATAATGATACGGGCATGTACCGTCACGCCTACAATCTAATCAAATCGGGAGACATTTTTGCAGATGTGGACTGGCGGATCGGCAATAACCCCGGCTACAATGTATTAACACAACTGTTGGTAAATCTGGGCATGGATGTGCAGTCGTACCTGATGTTTTACGCTGCCATCACGGTAGGTATTTACCTGTGGTTTATCCGCAAATATAGCGCTAATCTCTGGCTGACAGTTTTTCTGTTTGTTACGGTTGGTGCCTACACCTTTGCGTTGGCGGCTATCAAACAGTGCGCTGCAGTGGCTTTTGCTTTGATAGGCACGGACCGCGCCATCCAGAAAAAGTGGATTTCCTTTGTGCTGTGGGTGTTGTTGGGAAGCATGTTTCACGCTTATGCCCTGATGTATTTGCTGGTGCCGCTGCTGATGTTCAAGCCGTGGACCAAGATGACCTACTGGATGCTGGCTGCTTTTGGCGCGGCGGGCGTACTGATGCAGCCGTTGATGGGTACTATCATCAGTATTACGACGATGCTGGGCGAGGAATACGACGCGGCATCCTTTGGCGGTGAGGGTGTGAATCCTTTCCGCTTGGCTGTGGTGGCAGTTCCGGCGGTGCTGGCCTTTATGACCCGGCGGGTGATTTGGAAGAAAAATGATCGGGTAATGAACCTGATGGTCAATCTGGTCATGTTGAACGCGGCTATCATGTTTGTGGCGCTTTTCGGAACGGCCAACTATTTCGCCCGTCTGGCCAACTACTTTTTGATTTTCCAGTGCATTACCATTCCGTGGCTGTTCAGCAACTTTGACCGGGAAACCCGCAAGTGGCTGATCCCGGCGGCGGTGGTGTGCTACGTGGCGTATTTCTACTATGCCAATGTGATCAACCAGCATTTCGACTCCGGATTCTCCAGCGTGACGCTGATGGAATGGCTGCGGTCGCTGGTGTGAGGAGGGAAGTCCTTATGATCCCGAAAAAGATCCATTACTGCTGGTTTGGCGGCAAGGAACTGCCGAAGCTGGCGAAAAAGTGCATCGCCAGCTGGGAGAAGTTCTGCCCCGACTACGAGATCATCCGCTGGGATGAGAGCAACTTCGACCTTACTTCTAACGATTATACCAAATTTACATCTGAAAGAAATTTGTATGCCTATCTGAGCGACTACGTGCGGCTATGGGCAGTGGAACAGTATGGCGGTTTTTACTTTGATACAGATGTGGAACTGGTTAGCACAGTGGAAACATTACGTGCGGAAGAAGGTTTCTTTTCCTTTGAAGGCGAATATGTCAACACCGGACTCGGTTTTGGAGCAGAGGCGCATCACCCCATCGTAAAAGCAATGCTATCGGCGTATGAAGAAAAGACCACCGAAACGCTGGAACGTGATTATGCGGCGTGGGGACACCTGATGGGCTCTCCGAAAATGAACACCTATGCGCTGTTGCCATACGGACTGCGGCAAAATGGCGAAACGCAGGTAATAGAAGGTATTCACATTCTGTCTTCTGAATACTTCTGTCCCTTGAATGATATCACAGGTGAACTGACGATCACAGAGAACACGTATGGTATCCATTGGTATATGAAATCGGCCAACGGGAAATGGGCAAAGGTGCGCAGCAAGATTTCAAGACCGCTGCATCGAATTATGAAGATGCTGGGGAGGAGATAAAAGATGACGCTGGAAGATCTGAGGCGGATGCAGGAAACCCAAAAAGAGATCTTGTTTGATATTGTTGACATTTGCGAGAAGAGTGAGATTGAATATTTCCTCATGTATGGCACGCTTTTGGGTGCGGTTCGTCATGGGGGAACAATTCCCTGGGACAATGATATCGATATAGCGATGACCCGGGAAAACTACATGAAATTTTACCGGACGGCAAGTAATATGCCGGAATGGTTGGAGAAATATGATATCAATATTATGGGTTCCGGTGAGTTGGAATATCTGTCGGAAATGAAAATTGGCCGCAGAGGGAGCAAGATATATTTGCCGGGCACGGAAAATCTTGGAATTATGCTCCAAATGGCGGTGGATATTTTCCTGATAGAGCAAATGAAAGAGTATGGACCAAAAATGGGAAGCTTGATTGCAAAAGCCTGCGGTATACTTCGGATTGCGAAGCTGAACTGGGATGAAAAGCGACTGCTGATGTTATGCATTGACGACAGTGGACGCAGCGGAGCTCTCCTGTACAAGGGTGGGTTGTATGTGATGCATGTTTTCCGCTGGTTTGTAGGAGAGAAGAGAATTGAGAAATTGATCTATCGGCTGACGGTGGACAAAAGTGGTAAGTCGAATCGAGTGGCCGTCAACATTGAGCCCGGAAAATGGTGGAGAAAGGATATGTTTTCGCGGACGGAAGAAATGCTCTATGAAGGACGGATGCTAAAAGTCCCGGGAGGAAGTCATGAGCTTCTGGAGGAGATTTACGGGGACTATATGTGCTATCCCCCCGAGGATAAGAGATACGGGAAACGGTTCGATGAATATATTACGGAGTTCAACTTTTGAAGAAATGAAACGGATTTTCATCTGTTCCCACGCGCTGGAGTTGGGCGGCGCCGAGCGGGCGCTGATTGGCCTGCTGGACAGCATCGACTACAGCTGCTGCAGCGTGGATCTCTTCCTCATGCGCCATCAGGGCGAAATGATGCCGTTTATCCCCGAAAAAGTGCGCCTTCTGCCGGAGATGCCGCAGTATGCGTCGCTGGCGGTACCCATCGCGGATGTGGTGCGCCGCGGACAGGCGGGTAAGCCGCTGCACCGCCTGTTGGGCAATGACTTTATGAGACGAGGAAAGTGACATGACCTACAATCCCAACTGCATGCATGTGATTTTTTCCAGTGACGACAACTACGCCCAGCACATGGGGGCGGCGATACAGTCGCTGCTGGATAACAACCGGGATTTTGAAAAAATCTGCGTGCACATTATCGAAAACGGTATTGGGAATGAAAACCGTGAAAAGCTGGAAGCGATAACGGCGGCTTTCTCCAATGCGGAGTTGGCGTGGTTTGACTTTTCGGCCTGGAAAGAACGCTTGCAATTGGATATGAGTTGGCCGATTTCTGTGAGCTCCTATGCACGTCTCTTTGCGGGTAGCATGCTGCGCAAAGATATCCCTCGTGTACTGTATATGGACTGCGACATGATCGTGTGCGATTCGCTGCGGGAACTCTGGACGGCGGATCTGGGTGGAAAGGCCGTAGGCGCAGTACAGGATTTCATCGGTGATGAAACAAAGGCGGCGGTGGGACTGCTGCCAGAAGAGATGTATTTTAATGCCGGTCTGTTGCTAATTAATCTGGGTGTGTGGCGCGAGGAGCAAGTAGAAAAGCGGTGCATGACATTTTTGGAAGAACGGCAGGGCCGGGTGACCCATCACGATCAGGGCGTCCTGAACGGTGTGCTGAGGAATCAGTGGCAACGGCTGCCGGCAGCATGTAATCTAATGACCATTCACTATATGTTTGACCGGCGGAAGCTGGCAAAGTATTTCGGAGATCATGCGGAGTTCTATACGGAGCAGGAGGTTGCGGAAGCGAAAGCAAAGCCGGTGATTTTGCACTATACGCCCAGCTTTACCAGCCGTCCGTGGGTAAAGGACTGCCGCCACCCGCTGCGGGGCCGGTATTGGGCTGCTGTGGATAAAACACCGTGGCGTGGCGCGGACAAGCAAACAAACGGCGCCAAGTGGTATGTGCGGCTGATCGACTGGAGATATCGGAACTTGCCTTATTGAGGAGAGATGAGAGATGATAAGTGTTATTATTCCGGTGCATAACACAGAAAAGTATATCGATCGCTGCGTGCAATCTGTGTTGACAAACACATATAAGGATATAGAAATCATTCTCGTTGAAAATGGATCGACGGACCGATCGTTGGAGATTTGCAGAAAGTACGAGAAGGACTATGCAAATATCAAAGTAATTGTTGCAGATCAGGTAGGTGTTTCACATGCCAGAAACCTGGGCATGGATGTTGCAAAAGGAGAATACTTCTCATTTATAGATGCAGACGATTATATTAGTCCCTATTTGTATGAAACAGTATGGGGACAGCTTTCGAAATCAGGATGCGAAATTGTTATATTTAAACTCATAAAAGGAAGTGAAGAGAATTATCGTTGGACGGAAAGTGACTATGTTGTGCGAACGATAACGCTTGACACGTATTATCATGATGTGTATGTGAGAGGATATGCTGAATATATTGCAGCAACAACAAAAGTATTTAGCAGAAAGCTGCTGGGAGAATTGCGGTTTAATGAGTCTATAGCGTTTACGGAAGATAGATTGTTTTATACACAATTGATGCCAAAAACTGAATCTATATGTGTAATTGATGCGGAGCTTTATTACTATAATGTTGGAAATATCAACGCAATCAGCAAGAACAAACACGCGGTTGAAAAAAGAATGTCGCAAGTAAGCAGTGTGGAGTTGGCAATAGAATACATGAGAAAGTGTTTCCCTCAAAAAAGACTATGGGTGGAGAGCATGGAAGCCTGCTTGCTGCAGGAAGCGGATTTTTGGAGAAAACGATTTAAAAAGTGGGGAAACTATCCTAACTTATGCGAAGAGCTGCGGAACATTTCGCATAAAGCTGCAAGCAGTCTAATGAAAGCAAAAGACTTGCCAAAGATAGAGAAGTATTGGGTTTTACTTACTCATTATTGCCCCATCGCTGCCCGTATAGTTTACTCGGTTTTTAGGTGCATACGAAGATGAAGAGAATCCTGATCATTCATTCCAACATGGAACTGGGCGGCGCAGAGACGAGTCTGCTGGGTCTGCTGTATGCCATGAAGACGAAGAAGTGTGAAGTTGACCTTATGCTGATGCAGCATTCGGGAGAACTCATGCAGTTGCTGCCGGAGCATGTAAACCTGCTTCCGGAAAATAAAGCCTATCGTGCCATGATGCTGCCAATTAAGACGGCCTTGCTGGGTGGTGAATTTGGGGTTGCAGCAGCGCGCTTGACGGCAAAGGCGGTTTGTGCGGTGAGGACAAAGCGGTTTTGTTTTACGGATAAGGGCTACATCGTCAAGCAAAGATCCCACTACTACGCAACTAACGTGCTCCCGAAAATCGAGGGAGAATACGATTTGGCGATCAGTTTCAACGATCCCCATTACATCTTGGCAAAAAAGGTCAAGGCCAGACGCCGTGTAGGGTGGTTTCACACGGATTTTTTGCGTATCGTATCGGATCCGCAGTTAGAAGACGGTATGTGGCGTGAGTGCGATGCCATCGTCAATGTATCGGATGAGTGCAAGCGGGCTTTTGACGCAAGCCACCCGACGTTAGTGGCGCGTTCGATTGTTATAGAGAACATCTTGGCAAAAGAGTTCGTTCATCATCGGGCGCAGGAAGACGTTTCCGCCGAGATGCCCTGTGACGGCAGTATCCGGCTGCTGTCGGTGGGACGATATACCAACGCCAAGAATTTTGACAATGTGCCTTATATTTGCCGCCGTCTGCGGCAGATGGGGCTGCATGTGAAGTGGTACCTGATCGGCTTCGGTGGTGACGAAGAACTGATCCGTCGCAGCATCGCTGAGGCGGGGATGGAGGAGCATGTGATCATGCTGGGCAAGAAGGCCAACCCCTATCCCTATATCGCTGCGTGCGACCTCTATGTGCAGCCCAGCCGCTACGAGGGCAAGGCCGTCACCGTGCGGGAGGCCCAGATGCTGGGAAAGCCCGTGGTCATCACCCGCTACGCCACCTCCGCCAGTCAGCTGGAGGAGAACGTGGACGGCGTCATCGTGCCTATGGATAACGAGGGCTGCGCCGCAGGCATCGCTGCGCTGCTGCGTGACGAGGCGAAGATGGAACGCCTACGGCAGACTTGCCTTGCGCGGGACTATTCCAACGCAGAAGAAGTGGAGAAAATCTATCAGTTGATGGAGTAACGTATGAAGATCAAGACGATTACCTGCCATGATGTCTACAATGCCGGGGCGAGCCTGCAGGCCTACGCGCTGGTTACCTATTTACGCTCTTTGGGACATGATGCGCAGGTCATCGACTACAAACCGGACTATTTGAGCGGACATTTCCGACTGGGAGGCGTGGGCAATCCGCGCTACGACAAGCCGCTTGTGCGGCAGGCGTATCTGATAGCAAAGCTGCCGGGACGGCTGCGGGCTCGACTGGGACTGCGCAAGAAGCGTTATGACGAGTTCCGTAAGGGCTATTTGCCACTGACAAAGCGCTATGCTTCTTTTGAGGAATTGCAAGCTGATCCGCCGGCGGCGGATGTCTATTTTGCCGGCAGCGACCAGATCTGGAACACGCAGTTCCGCAATGGCCGTGATCCGGCATTTTACCTGATGTTTGCGCCGAAAGAAAGTGTGCGGGCGTCATATGCCGCCAGCTTTGCTGCGCCCCATGCGGATGTACAGTGGGCTGTCCAACAAAGCGAATGGATTGCGTCGTTGGATTATGTGTCGGTGCGGGAAAGCAGCGGCGTGGAGATCCTGCGGGAACTGGGCGTGGAAGGCCGGGGTGTGATGGATCCTGTGTTCCTGTTGCCGAGAGAGGCTTGGGCGCGACTTGCAACTGTGCCGAAAACAGCGAAACCGTATGTGCTGGTTTATGATTTTGACGGCAGCGCTGCGGTGGAGCGCACGGCGAAAAGTTTGGCAGAAAAGCACGGATGGCAGATCCGCAGTATAGGGAAGTGCTCCTATGCTGACTGTTGTGATATGGCGGTAGGCCCGCGGGAATTTTTGGGACTGGTGGCCGGTGCACAGTGTGTGCTGTCAAACTCCTTCCATGCAACGGCGTTCTCTTTGATTTTTCAACGGCCGTTTTTGACATTTGACCGGAAGGAAAACCTGAATGCCCGCATGCGGGATTTGCTGATACTGGTGGGTTTGGAAAACCGCAGGGAAGCGGACGAGAAAATCGACTGGGCGGCGGTGCAGATGCGGTTGGACGGAAAGATTGCTGAATCCAAAACGTTTATTGACGAGGTGCTGAAAGGGAAACTGCGATGATTGACATTGTATCGATAGACCAATGTGTTCTGTGCGGTTCATGTGTGGATAGCTGCCCGGTGGGCGCAATTTCATTTGAGAAAGAGCACCATGGAAGCAAATATCCGCAGATCGACGGGCAACGCTGCATTGGATGCCAACGCTGCGAGCAGGCATGCCCTGTGCTAAATATTGCGGAAGATGCAAGCCGACAAGAGCCGATGGGATATGCGGCGATGCATACAGATGATGCTGTGCGAAAAGAGAGTTCTTCCGGAGGTGTTTTTGCGGCGCTTGCGGATGCAGTTATTTCTGCCGGCGGTTACGTGTGCGGTGCAGTGTTGACGGAAGACTTGTCGGTTGAACATATTGTGAGCAACGATCCTAAACAGATTGTGCGCATGCGAGGTTCCAAATATGTACAGAGCCGGATGACGGGGGTATACCGTGAAATTGAAAAGCTAGTTAAACAAAATATTCCGGTTTTATTTTCCGGCTGTCCTTGTCAAGCGGCAGCATTAAAGACCTTTTTGGGAAATGATTATCCGTCTTTGTACATTGCAGATGTGATTTGTCATGGGATTCCGTCAATCTCTTCGTGGCGAACATATTTGATAATACAGGAGAAGCGTTATAAATCTCGAGTGGAAGACGTACAGTTTCGGGACAAATCAAAAGGATGGCATAGCAGCAGCGTGAAATTGCGCTTTTCTAATGGGAAAGAACTGTATGTAAGGAATAATGAAGACATTTATTATAAAAATGCCTTTATTGGAAATGTGACGTTAAAAGAAAGCTGCTACCAGTGTGTGTTTCGCGGATGTAGATCGGGGTCTGATTTGACGCTGGGAGATTTTTGGGGTGCCGAGGTAGCACTTCCAGATATGGATGATAACAAGGGCCTCTCTGCAGTTTTAGTTCATACGGAAAAAGGCAAGGAACTTTTAGAAAGAATAGGCGTAGAGAAACGAAATGTTTCGTATGAGTTGATTCTGCGCGGAAACAAAAACCTGGAGCAGTCGCCTCTGGTATCCCCAAAACGTTCGCCGTACTATGCGTGTGCAGAAAAAGAGGGAGAGGTAGCGGCAATGGAAAGCTTTCTTGTTGAAAGTATCGCCCAACGGTACCGACGTAAAATACGGTATCTTCTTCGGCGAATGAAACATGCTGTAACGGGGAAGAAGACACTCTATTAAGGAGAAAATCCATGAGAATAATCACAAGACTGCATATTGCGCTTGCGGATTGGCGCTTGCGTAAAAAACAGCGCAAATTATACGTTCAAATGCAGGCGGTAGGGAGAAATGTTCATATCTGCCCGGGCTGGAATATTTCCAGCGCGGCAAAGATGAGCCTTGGAAGCCACGTGTGGATCGGAGAAAACTTCTATGCCAGAGCTGAGGGAAGTGTTAGTATTGGCAGTGGAACGATCATATCCAGAAATGTAGAAGTCTGGACGGCAAACCACAACTACGATTCGGAAGACTTGCAGACGATTCCCTATGACCGCCGGATGGTGTATAAGGCGGTGACGATAGGCGAAAACGTATGGATCGGAACGCATGTGCTGATTTTGCCGGGAGCGGAGATCGGCGAAGGTGCCGTGATTGGCGCGGGAACTGTTGTTTCTGGGGTAATTCCCCCAATGGCAGTGGTCGGAGGAAATCCGGCCAAGGTCATAAAGTACAGGGATCGAGAGACCTATGAGCGACTGAAAGCGGAAGGGACGATTTATCTGGATGTCGAATATGACTATGACAAGTCTTCTCTAAGAAAAACGGAGTATTTAAAAAATAGATGAGCAACAGCAGGTTGGAAAACTCGATAAAGAATATGTTCAGTGGCGTGGCGGCAAAAGTGATTCTTTTGTTGCTGAATTTTGTTGTCCGCACCGTGTTTATCCGCACATTGGGAAACGACTACCTTGGTGTGAATGGGTTGTATTCCAACATCTTGGGGATGCTTTCTTTGGCGGAGCTGGGGTTTGGAACGGCTATGGTGTACAATATGTACCGGCCCCTAGCGGAGAAGAATGACAAAAAGCTGGCTGCACTGTTGCAGCTGTATCGCAAAGTTTACATTGCTATCGGGTCAGTTGTTCTGGCAGTAGGATTGGCATTAGTTCCTTTTTTGGATAGCCTGATCAAAGACCAGCCAGATGTGGAACATCTAACGCTGTATTACGTAATGTACCTGGGAAACTCCGTGTTGTCATATTGGTTCTGGGGGTACCGCTGTTCTATTTTGACGGCGGATCAAAAAGAGTATATTCGCACGAATATTAGAGCGGGACTAAGTGCTCTAAAGGCAGTTGCCCAGATTGTGGTGCTTGTATGCCTGCACAATTTTACGGTATACCTGATTATTCAACTGGGGACAACACTTTTGGAGAATGTGATAGCAGCACGAAAGGCTGAAAAAATGTATACAGCTTTCCGTGTGGAAGAGGTCGAAGAACTTACATCTGATGAGCGCAAGCAGATAGCGAAAGATGTAAAAAGTTTGGCTGTGACCCGAGTGGGTCATGTGGCGCTGCATAGTACGGACAGCATTATTATTTCTTCGCTGATTGGTGTTGCCTGGGTGGGCCTGTTGTCGAACTACCAACTGATCGTAGAAACGATCACGGGAGTTTTGTGCCTGTTTACTGGTGCCATTACGTCCAGTTTAGGAAACTATTTTGCCGAAAAGAGTCGGGATGAAGGTGCAACATTGTTTCGGCGAGTGGAATTCGTGAACTTTTGGATGTACGGCCTGTGTTCAATTGCACTGATTGTACTGTTGGATCCGTTTATTTGCCTGTGGTTGGGTGCGGACTATTGCCTGGACTTTCCTGTGACGGCAGTAATCGTGTTGAATTTCTTCGTACAGGGATATATGAATGTCCTCTGGACGTTCCGCTCTGCAATGGGCCTTTTTTCTCAAGGCTGGTATCGTTCTTTGATCGTGGCAGCAATCAATTTGGTCCTATCACTGCTTTTAGGTTCGCGATGGGGTGTGTTTGGCGTGTTGATTGCCACTTTCATTGCAAATGCTGCGGCGCGGATTTGGTTTGATCCGCTCATTATCCATAAATATGGCTTTGGTTGTTCTGTGAAAGGTTACTACTTATCCTGCATGAGCCGAGTGGTGCAGGTTGTGTGCATTATGCTGACGATTCTTGCGATTCGCCCACTTATTCTCCGGGATGAAATAACCGTTGTGAACTTTGTGATTTTGGTTTGTGTAACAGCAGTAATTGCCATTGTATCTTTTTATATATTAAACTTCAAAAGAGATGAGTTTGGTTATATGAAGGATACTGGATGGCGGGTGATCCGAAAACTGAGGTCCCGCCATGTATAACTTCATCTATTCCCGGCCGCTGTGGCTGGTGGTATTTCTCATGCTGCTGCTTGCGGTGCTGTGGAGCCGGTGGGATGAGCTGGCGGACGCCGACAAAAGTCGGCGGTGGAAGTGGAAGCTTCTCAATCTGGCGGTTTTGCCGGTGAGCCTCCTTTTCATCGCAGAGGTGACACTGCTGCGGCGCGAGCCCATGGCGGAGTCGGTGGTGATCCTGCAGCCCTTTGCCACCCTTGCGCGCATTGCCGAGCAGCCGGAATACATCCGCACCATGCTGATGAACGCGGCCCTCTTTATGCCGCTGGGTCTCAGCGTGGCGGGCCTTTTCCCCCACAGATGGCCTGCGGCAGTGAAGATCATGCCGGCTGTCCTGATTGGCGCGGCGGTGAGCTGCGGTGTGGAGCAGCTGCAGTACCTGCACCTGCTGGGTACGGTAGAGGTGGACGACGTGATCTGCAACACGCTGGGTGCGCTGATGGGCGCGCAGTTCGTGCTGATCGCCCCTATTCGACGGCGGTTTTTTAAAAATTTATCATGGTAAAAAAGTTCTCTCACTGCGCGGTATCGGCGCGGTGGGAGAACTTTTTGTCAAAAAACGGAAGCGTTCGATGAACTATTCACCGAGTTGTTTAAGCAATTTGCAAAATAGTGACAGAAATCCAGAAAAAGCTTTACTTTTCGAAACGAAAATAGCACAATCTGTTTAACGCTTTTTGCCGCTAAAGTGAGCGACGAAAGAGAGAAAAGAAGCCATGAAGATCATTGTCTGCATGAAGCAGGTGCCGGCGGGCACCAAGGTGGATATCGATCCTGAGACCGGTTCCATGAAGCGCCTGAGCGGCGCAACACGCACCAATCCCTATGATTTATTTGCGCTGGAGGCGGCGCTGCAGCTGCGTGAGAAGCTGGGCGGCCAGCTCTCCGGCGAGCACGGCATCGGAAACGGACGCATCGAATTCCTGGAAGACTTCGTAGGCGAGCGGATGATCCGCCTTTACAAGGCGGTCAAACTGGCTTTCGACGATAAGCTGATCCTCAACCCCGGCAAAATGATCGAGTTCAACAAATAAACGAGAGAGAAAAGGAGACCATCACCATGGCAAAGAAATCCCTGTTGGTCGACAAGAGTAAGATGCAGGAGATCTAAGGGTATTACCTCGTATACATTATATAATAAGAAAGAGGCAGTCTTCCCCGGGAAGGCTGCCT
The DNA here is from genome assembly GCA_015067975.1 of Oscillospiraceae bacterium. GTDB lineage: Bacteria > Bacillota > Clostridia > Oscillospirales > Oscillospiraceae > Vescimonas. The sequence continues at coordinate 18,351 of SVLK01000026.1, forward strand.
TTTTTTACAGTTTGGAAAGACGGCGGCAACCAGCGGTTGACAGCGGCAAAAGGGGGCGGCGTATTGACGGAAGTGCGCGGGGGTGGTACGATACAGACAGAATGTGAGGACACGGCTGTACGCAGCCGGAAGGGAAGAGAGGAAAGAGACCATGTCGGTGCAGATTTTGGTAACGGCACTCAATGCGGTGCTGCCCATCGTAGTGATGATCCTGATCGGATATATCCTGCGGCAAAAGAACTTTCTGACAGATGCCTTTTTGTCTGCAGGCAGCAAGCTGGTGTTTCGCGTATGCCTGCCGGTGATGCTGTTTATCAATGTGTACGGCATCGGCTCCGTGGCGGATATCCGCTGGGATCTGTGCCTGTACTGTCTGGGTATGATCGTGGTGATCTTCCTGCTGGGCGCTGCAACCGCCATAGTAGTAACGCCGGTGTCGGAACGGCGGGGCGTGCTGACGCAGTGTGCGTTCCGCAGCAATTATGCCATCATCGGCATGCCGCTGGCAGCTACGCTGGGCGGCACGGAGGCTGAGGCGGTGGCTGCCGTTGTGGCGGCGGTACTGGTGCCGGCCTTTAACGTGCTGGCGGTGATCTCCCTGTCCGCTTTTCGCAAGGACGGCGATGGCCGCGTCAACGTGAAGAAAATCGCACTGGATGTGGCGAAAAACCCGCTGATCGCCGGTGTGCTGCTGGGTATTGCGGCGCTGTTGGTGCGGCAATGGCAGGTGGCGCAGTTGGGCAGTGTGGTGTTCTCCCTGCGGGAGGATCTGGCCCCGCTTTTCAAGGTGCTGCAGGATCTGAAGTCGGTGGCCACACCGCTGGCGCTGCTGATCCTTGGCGGACAGTTCAGCTTCTCTGCGGTGCGGGGCATGTTCCGTGAGATCGCCGTAGGTACGCTGTGGCGTACGGTGCTGGCACCCCTGCTGGGTGTGGGCGGCGCGGTGCTGCTGAGCCGATGGGGTGTCCTGCCCTGCGGCGTCAACGACTATCCGGCACTGATCGCCCTGTTTGGCTCGCCGGTGGCGGTATCCAGCGCCATCATGGCCCGCGAGATGCACAACGACGATCAACTGGCAACGCAGCTGTTGGTGTGGAGCAGCGTGGTATCCATCGTCACCATCTTTGCGGCGGTGTGCCTGATGATGGGCATGGGTCTTCTGGCAGTATAAACGGCGGCAGTTCTCCTTTTTCGGAGAACTGCCGTTTTGGTTTATTCCAAATGGGACAGACTATTTGACACGGCGCGGCGGATGTGGGATAATACGGAACGGAAATGAACGCACCGACGCGGAAAGGGGCGGAACGGATGGATATTTTTGATATTTTGGGGCCCATTATGGTGGGACCGTCCAGCTCGCACACGGCGGGTGCTGCCCGTATCGGCGGCATGGCCCGCGCACTGCTGGGGACGGCGCCGGTAAAGGCGCAGATCCGTCTCCACGGCTCCTTTGCCCAGACCGGCGCCGGACACGGCACCGACCGGGCACTGGTGGGTGGCCTGCTGGGCATGAAACCGGACGACCTGCGTATCCCCCGCGCTTTTGAAGCGGCGCAGGAGGCGGGGCTGCAGTTTACCATCGACAAGGTCGAGCTGCGGGACGCCCATCCCAACACGGCGGTGGTGGAGGTGTGGAGCGCCGATGGCCGGAAGCTGAAAATGCAGGCGGCCAGCCTTGGCGGCGGCCGTATCGAGGTGCAGGAGCTGGACGGGATCGCCGTCCGCTTCACCGGCGATTTCCACACGCTGCTCATCCGCAATCAGGATGAGTTCGGTGCGGTGGCCGCCGTGACGGGCCAGCTGAGCCGCATGCGCATCAATGTAGCCAACATGAGCCTGTGCCGTCAGGGGCGCAGCAGCGAGGCGCTGATGGTGATCGAAACGGACCATCGGCTGCGGCCTGCGCAGGTGGACACGCTGCGCCGTCTGAGCCCTGTGCTGTCGGTGACCTACTACGAGAAGGAGGAAGAGACAGATGCTTGATTCCATGCAGCAGATCATTGATCGGGCGGAAGAAGCGGGAAAGCTCTTCTGGGAAGTGGTACTGGAAGAGGATATGCAGCACCGGCAGGTGACGCGCAGCCAGTCTATGGCCAAGATGCTGACGGTTTGGAAGGCCATGGAGGACGCATCCCATAACTACACCGGTCAGCGCCGCAGCGTCAGCGGCCTGGTAGGCGGTGACGGACTGAAGATGCGCCAGTACAACAGAAAAGGGAAGAATCTGGCCGGCGGCTACGTGGGCGAGGTGATCGCCGAGGCATTGAGTATGGCCGAATCCAATGCCTGCATGTGCCGCATCGTGGCGGCGCCCACGGCCGGCGCCTGCGGCGTGCTGCCGGCGGTGCTGATCCCCCTTTGTCAGAGGGAGGAGCTGAGCCAGCAACAACTTCTGGAGGCGCTTTATGTGGCCAGCGGCATCGGCGCCGTGGTGGCGCACCGCGCCTCTATCTCCGGCGCGGCCGGCGGCTGCCAGGCCGAGATCGGCACTGCCTCTGCCATGGCGGCGGGTGCGCTGGTGGCCCTGCGCGGCGGCAGCGCGGCCCAGATCGGCCACGCGGTGGCCATGGCGCTGAAGAACCTGATGGGCCTTGTGTGCGATCCGGTGGCGGGCCTT
>SVLK01000027.1 GCA_015067975.1 Oscillospiraceae bacterium
AAGGCGGCTTGCCCGATTTTTCTATATTTGTCAAGTACTTTTTCTGAAATTTCACAAGAAAAAAGCCCTCTGTATCACATTTTCTGTGACACAGAGGACTTTCCTCTTAACTAAGTGACATTACCCGGAAGGGGCGGCTTTTTTACCGCTTACCGCTCAAAAATATAGAAGCTTGCACTCCTGCGTTTCTTGAAATGTGAGCGGCCAAGCGGGTTAGGCGCATAGTCAATGCTACATTTAAGCTTGTTTTACACGGCAACGCTTGAGAATAAAGGAGGTCGAGGAACCATCGGTTCCTCGCGGCGTTTTTTTCCTCCCTTTCTTTCGCTGTTGAAAGAAAGGGAGCCCAGTGGAGCGCCCGTAACTCCCAGTGGAGAGACTTGTGCGGATAGCAGATGGTACTTCTATTGCGCCGTGGCGAAAAAAATGTTAAAATGGAGAAAAACATCCGTGGGGAGGAACAGATATGAAGAAAATTGCAGTGATCACCGGTGCATCCAGCGGCATGGGCCGCCGTTTTGCCGAAACGGTACAGGAGTGGGGGCAGTTGGATGAGGTGTGGGCCATCGCCCGCCGCGCCGACCGTCTGGAGGAGCTGAAAGCGACCGTGCCGTTCCCTGTGAAGGGCATCTCGCTGGATTTGACCGACCGCAAGAGCTTTGATATCTACGCCGCGCTGCTTCAGGAGGAACAGCCGCAGGTGGCTCTGCTGATCAACGCCAGCGGCTTTGGCAAGTTCTGCGCCGCCATGGACGCGCCGCTGGAAGTGAATTTGAACATGGTGGATCTCAACTGCCTGGCGCTGATGGCTCTGTGCCAGCTGACCGTGCCCTATATGACCGAGGGCGGACGCATCATCAACATCGCCTCCGTGGCTGCCGACCAGCCCATCCCCTACATCAATGTGTACGCCGCCACCAAGTCTTTCGTGCTGCGCTACAGCCGCGCCCTCAACCGCGAGCTGAAGGGCCGCGGCATCGGCGTGACGGCGGTGTGCCCCTTCTGGACCAAGACGGAGTTCTTCGACCGCGCCATCAACAGCGATGAGCCGCCGGTGGTGAAGAAATATGTGGCCATGTACCAGCCGGAGCAGATCGTGAGCCGGGCATGGCGCGATGCCAAACAGGGCAAGGAGATCAGCCGCTATGGCTTCACCGCCCGCGCCCAGTCGCTGCTGACCAAGATCGTGCCCCACTCACTGGTGATGGATGTGTGGATGAACCAGCAGGATTTGAAGTGAGGATGGAGCGATGAAGGTATTACTGGTCAACGGCAGTCCCCACAAAAACGGCAGTACCAACGCGGTGCTGCAGCATATGGCTGAGGAGTTTGCCCGCGAGGGCGTGACGGCGGAAGTGTTCTGGCTGGGCAATCAGCCCATCGCCGGGTGCAACGGCTGCCGTGTGTGCGATACCACCAACGAGTGTGTCATCGACGATGTGGTCAACACGTTTCGTGCCAAGGCCAAGGAAGCCGATGGATTTATCTTCGCAACGCCGGTGCACTACGCTGCGGCCAGCGGCGCCATCACATCCTTTATGGACCGGCTGTTCTACTCCGAGCCGGGCGGCGAGACCTTCCGCTACAAGGCGGCCGCTGCAGTGGCGGTAGCACGGCGCGGCGGCACCACGGCCACGCTGGACCAGCTGAACAAGTATTTCGCCATCAGTGAGATGTATCAGGTGGGCTCCAGCTACTGGAACATGGTCCACGGCGCCAACGGCGAGGAAGTCTTCCGGGACGAGGAGGGCATGCGCACCATGCGCGTACTGGCGCGGAACATGGTCTATTTCCTGCGCTGTCAGGAGGCGGGCCGCGCCGCCGGTGTAGCGCTGCCGCGGCAGGAAGAACCCAAACGTACCAATTTCATCCGGTAAAATGCAGAAAAGAACCTCTGTGATGTCACAGAGGTTCTTTTTTTGCATTTATTTGCCCTGCCAGCGGCGGATGGTATCGAGGAAGTTCTCATGCTCCGCCTTACGGGGTTCATAGCGGCAGACCCAACAGGCGAACTGGAACATACTGGCCTGCAGCGCCAACACCAGCACGCTGCCCAGACCGAAGGGAGCGCCCAGCAGTGCACCTACGGCCAGCGCCGTGGCTTCCAGTACGAATTTCACCACGCCGATGGGTGCTTTGGGCATCTTGCGGCCGAGGATGACCATCAGCGTATCCCGCGGACCGCAGCCCAGCGCCGGTTTCATGTAAATCACCAGCGCGAAGGACAGCCACAGCTGGGTGCAAAGAGTATACACCATGCCCCAGACCATATTGGGTGCGGCGGGGACGAAGTCAAACACCGCCAGACAGAGGTCGGAAAAGACGGGGATGAGAATGAAGTTCAGCAGCGAGCCGAAACCCAGCTTGCCGCGGCCCACGATGTCGATGAGCACGATGACGCAGCTGATGAGCAGCGTGGCCGTGCCGAAACTGACACCGGAGGTGTCGGAGATGCCCATGGCCAGCGTATTCCACGCATTGGTGCCCACATCGCCGGCCTTGATGGAAAACACGTTGCCAAAGCCGTAGAGAAACAGGCCGGTGACGCAAATCAAAACACGTTTGGTATATTCCCGAACCATATTCCTCACTCCATGGTCACCACCACGCCCTCGTGGTCGATGGGCAGGGGATACAGCTGCCAGTTGTTGGGCAGGGCGGAGAGCTTGGGCTCCATTTCTGCATCAAAACCATCGTCCATGGACAGGCACAGCAGCGTGGGGCCGGCACCGGAGATGCAGAAGGCCAGTGCGCCGCTCTCCAGCGCGCGGGCGCGCAGCTCCTCATAGCCGGGGATCAGCGGTGCGCGATACGGCTGGTGCAGACGGTCCACCAGTGCGGTGCGGATCAGCTCCTCGTTGCCCTCTTCCAAAGATTTCAGCAGCACGGCGGCGCGGGAGATGTTGAAGACGGCATCGGCGAAGGGCACGCTCTTGGGCAGTACGCTGCGGGCCAGATGGGTGCTCAGCTCAAAGTCGGGGATCAGCGCCGTGAAGCGCAGCGACTTGTGCAGGTGATAGCGCACCGCCAGAGGGCGGTGGGCCTCCACATAAGAGGTGACAAGGCCGCCCAGCAGGGCAGGGGCCAGATTGTCGGGGTGACCTTCCAGCTCCACGCACACGGCCAGCAGATCCAGACGGCTCAAAGGCTCGCCATGGATGGCGTTGGCGGCCACAGCGCCGGCCACGATCAGCGAGGAGGAAGAGCCCAGACCGCGGCAGATGGGGATCTGATTTTCCGTGATCTCCACGAACAGGCCCGGCATGGGCAGGTGCAGCGCGTTCATCACGGCGCGGTAACCCACCACCACCAGATTGCCCTCGTTGCAGAACACGGAGTCGAAACCCTCGAACCACAGACCGGAGGGGCGCTCCTCAATGCGGAAGGTGTTATACATTTGGAAAGCACAGCCAAAGGTGTCAAAACCGGGACCGATATTGGCCGTGGTTGCAGGAACGCGGACAGTTACCATTGCTTTTCGCCTACCTTTCTCAATACATACTCCAGCATGTCCTCTTTGTCGATCACGTCGCGGTGCAGCACCGGCGCTTCACGCAAGGAGGCAAGATTTTTCGGAACGGGAACACCGGTGAGGGCGCGGAGCTGCTCCATCACGGCGAACTCATCGTCGCAGGGTTCCTCGCCCAGTGCGCGCAGCACGGCATCGGGGAACTTATAGGGCGAGGCGGTGGAGAGCACCACCACCGGCGCATCGTCGGTGCGCTTGGCCATAAACGCATCGGCTACGGCCCATGCCACGGCGGTGTGAGGATCGAGGAGATAGCCGTTCTCCCGCCAGACCTTGCCGATAACGGCGGCAGCTTCGGCATCGCTGCAGCAGCCGCACTCGAACTCGGCGTGCAGCTTGGAGAGCATCTCCGCCGTGATCTCATAGCGGCCCTCCGTCTTCAGCTGCTCCATCAAGCCGGCGACATACGCATTATCGCAGCCGCTGAGCAGATACAAAAGGCGCTCCAGATTGCTGGACACCAGAATGTCCATGGAGGGGGAGGTGGTCTTATGGAAGGGACGGCGGCGGTCATACACGCCGGTATGGATGAAATCGGTGAGCACGTTGTTGGCGTTGGAGGCGCACACCAGCTTGCCTACCGGCAGACCCAAGAGCTTGGCAAAGTAGCCGGCCAGAATATCGCCGAAGTTGCCGGTGGGCACCACGAAGTGCACCGGCTGACCGGCCTTGATGCGCTGGGCATCCACCAGCTCGGCATAGGCCTTGAAATAGTAGACGATCTGGGGCACGAGGCGGCCGATATTGATAGAGTTGGCGCTGGAAAGCTGTACGCCGCCCAGATCCTGTCCGGCACAGGCGGCGAAAATATTCTTCACGCCGGTCTGGGCATCGTCGAAGTTGCCGCGCACGGCGCATACGCACACGTTTCCGCCCACCTGCGTGGTCATCTGTGCCTGCTGCACGGCGCTGACGCCGCCATGGGGGTAGAACACGATGATCCGCGTGCCGGGTACATCGTGGAAACCCTCCAGCGCCGCCTTACCGGTATCGCCGGAGGTGGCGGTGAGGATCACGATCTCGTCGGTGACGCCCTCTTTTTCCCGGGCGGCGGTGATCAGCTGGGGCAGCACGCTCAGTGCCACGTCCTTGAAAGCGCTGGTGGGGCCGCGGAACAGCTCCAGCACGTGTCTGTCACCCACGTGCACCACGGGGGTCAGCGCGTCGGTTTCAAACTTGCCGGCGTAGCTGCGCTGCACCAGTGCGCCCATATCGTCAAAGTCGGGAAGCAGTGCCGCGAGGATCTTTTCGGACATTCCCATGGTGTCCTCTTCCAGTACGGCGCGCCAGTCAAAATCCAGCGCCGCCAGATCATCGAGGATGTACAGACCGCCGTCTGCGGCGATGCCGTCCAGTACGGCGCGGCTGGCCGAAGCGTGGTTCCGGTGATCGCGGGTGCTTTGATACATCATACAACTTGCTCCAATCTTTTTCTTGCATTTTGCATAAATATATGATACTATGTCCCCAAAGAAAAAGCAAGTGTTTTTAACTCGCGGACAAATGGAGCGCACCAACCGACAGTTTTCGCGCCGGGGGAAGGGCAGCGGTGTCCGGCTGAGAGAACTGCTTTGTGGGAAGGAAAGAGAAAAGATGTTGAAAGTACTCAAATTCGGCGGCTCGTCCATGGCCAATGCTGTGCAGTTTGCAAAGATTAAGGACATTGTGCAGGCCGATCCCATGCGCTGCGTGGTGGTGGTGTCCGCCGCCGGTAAGCGCCAGAAGGACGATCACAAGGTGACCGACCTTTTGTATCTGTGTCACGCACACTTGAAATACGGCGTCAATTGCGACGGTATTTTTGATATGATCCGCCAGCGTTATCTGGACATCCGCGACGAGCTGGGTTTGAAGACAGATCTGGAGAGCGAGTTCGCTGTGCTGCGCGAAAAGATGGACCGCGGCATCTCGCAGGATGAGCTGGTGTCCCGCGGTGAATACTTCGCAGCACGGCTGATGGCCGACTATCTGGGTTTCCATTTTGTGGACGCCGCCGAGTGGCTGGTGTTCAATCTGGACGGCTCTGTCAACGAGGATGTCAGCTACCAGAACCTGCGCTGCGCCGCTGCCGGACGCAAGATCGTGATCCCCGGTTTCTACGGCGCCATGCCTGACGGCACCATCAAGACCTTCAGCCGCGGCGGCAGCGACATCACCGGTGCGCTGGCAGCTGCTGCGCTGGATGCCGGTGTGTATGAGAACTGGACCGACGTATCCGGCTTCCTCATGGCCGACCCCAAGATCGTTAAGGATCCCCTGCCCATCGAGCGCATCACCTACGGCGAGCTGCGCGAACTGAGCTACATCGGCGCACAGGTGCTCCACGAGGGCACCATCTTCCCTGTGCGCAAGAAGAATATCACCCTCAACGTGCGCAACACCAACCAGCCCGATCATCCCGGCACCATCATCAAGGAGTGCTTTGACGATGAGAAAGAAAACGAGCACGGACTGATCACCGGTATCGCCGGTCGTAAGAACTACACCGCCATCTCCATCACCAAGATGGGATTGACCAGCGAGGTGGGTCTGCTGCGCAATCTGCTGGAGATCGTGGAGAAGTACAACGTGTCCGTTGAGTATCTGCCCTCCGGTATCGACTATGTGTCGCTGGTGGTGGAAGCTGAGGACGTGCAGGCGTGTTTGTATCAGCTGCTGGGCGAGCTGGAGCGGGAGATCAAGCCCGACTCCATTCAGGTGGTGGAAAATCTGGCAGTGCTGGCCGCCGTTGGCCGCCGCATGGCCTTTACCCCCGGTATCTCCGGCAAGATCTTCGGCGCGCTGGGCGCTGCCGGCATCAACGTGCGTATGATCATGCAGGGACTGGCTGAGCTGAATATGATCATCGGCGTGGAGGACAAGGATTTCGACAATGCTGTGCGCGTACTGTACGACAGCTTTATGAAGTAAGAGGAGGAACGGATGATGAAAAAAGCAAAGATCGCCATTCTGGGCGCTACCGGTGCGGTAGGCCAGGAAATGATGAAGATCCTCATCGAGCGCAATTTCCCCGTAGAAGAACTGCACCTGCTGGCCAGCGCACGCAGCGTGGGTCAGGAAGTGGAGTGGAACGGACAGAAACTGACGGTGGAGCTGGCCTGCGACGAGGCCTTTGAGGGCATGGACATCGTGCTGGGCGCCGCCGAGAACGATATTGCCGAGCGTTTTGCCCCCGCCATCGTGAAGGCAGGCGCCGTGTTCGTGGATAACTCCAGCGCGTTCCGTCTCGATCCCAACGTGCCTCTGGTGGTGCCGGAGATCAACGGCGAGGACGTGAAAAACCACAAGGGCATCATCTCCAACCCCAACTGCACCACCATTATCTCTCTGGTGGCCATCAACGCTCTGAACGCTGCCAGCCCCATCGAGAGCATCGTGGCTTCCTCCTATCAGGCCACATCCGGTGCAGGCGCCGGCGGCCCCAAGGAGCTGATGGCACAGGTGGACGCGCTGCGCAACGGCGAAAAGCCGGAGATCAAGGTGTTCCAGCACCAGATCGCCTTCAACGTGATCCCCCAGATCGGCGGCGACGCTTTCTTTGGCTACACCAGCGAGGAGATGAAGCTGCAGAACGAGGGCCGCAAGATCATGCACCTGCCGGAGCTGAAGGTCAGCTGCACCTGCGTGCGCGTGCCGGTGGTGCGCAGCCACAGCGTGTCGCTGGTGGTGCGTACGAAGGAGAAGATCAGCGTGGAGACCGCCCGTGAGCTGATCGCCAACGCCCCCGGCTGCCGTCTGGTGGACGATCTGGCCAATAAGAGCTATCCCATGCCGCTGGATACCAGCGATCAGGACATCGTGTTCGTCGGCCGCATCCGCGACGACCTCACCTGCGACACCGGTTTGAACATCTGGTGCTGCGGCGATCAGGTCCGCAAGGGCGCTGCCACCAACGCTGTGCAGATCGCAGAGCTGCTGGTGAAGTAAAATGGTTTACAAAAGAGAGCCGTTTCTGCAAAGAAACGGCTCTCTTTTTTCGTGGCAGAATCGCTGATCTTAGCTAAAATTTAAGTGCTTGTTCACAGTTTGTTCACAAATTGGGCGGCGATGCGCCATATAATGCAGCGAGAAATAGAGGGAGGTGCTGTATGAGCAACTTTTTACATACGTCCGACACCATTCCGGATGGACTTGGCTGGACCCATTTTTGCCCCATGCACTTGGCATGGATCATCGGCGCGGTGGCTTTTGCGCTGGTCGTGAGTTTGCTGTACCGCCGCAGCGACGAAAAGCAGCGGGCTAAAATTCGCAAGGTGCTGGCAGTGGCGCTGCTGGCCGATGAGCTGTATAAAATGGTGTGCCTGTTCATCGGCGGGAACTATACGCCCAGCTATCTGCCGCTGCACCTGTGCTCTATCAATATCATTTTTATTGCCATCCATGCGTGGAAACCCAGCAAACTGCTGGATAATTTCCTCTACGGCATCTGCATCCCCGGTGCGCTGGCGGCGCTGCTGTTCCCCACTTGGGTCAAGCTGCCGCCCACCAGCTTCATGTACTGGCACAGCTTCACGGTGCATGTGCTGCTGTTTGCCTATCCGGTGGTGCTGACAGCAGGCGGCGATATCCGGCCCAATGCCCGTGAGCTGCCCAAATGCCTGCTGTTTTTGCTGGCGCTGGCGGTACCCATCTACGGCGTCAATTTGCTGTTTGGCACCAACTTTATGTTCCTCATGAGAGCAGATGATGGCAATCCGCTGCAAATTTTTGAAACGCTGCTGGGAAACCACCTGTGGGGTTTCCCCATCATCGGCGCGGCAGTGCTGAGCGTGATGTATGTGCCGGTGCATCTGTGGCGCAGACGGAAAAACAAGGTAACTGCATAAAAAAGCGGGCCATCCTGCCGGATGGCCCGCTTTTTTATGTCTGAAACCTTGTGCTTGGCATCCGGGTGTTAGGTTGACGGCATGAATATACGGCGGAAATGCACCTGTCGCGGCCTGAAATGCAGCAAAAAAACTGTATAGACACTTGTGTTTTCAGGATGAAGGTGATATAGTATTAAAACCAATATTTTGATGCAATATAACACTTATAATCCAACACATGAGCGAGCGCAAACAGGGGTACCCCTGTTTAGTAGGATACGCTGTATCCTACTAAGACCTTCTGCCGACATAAAGAAAAATATAGAACAACACGGAAGTTTGCCGGGAAAGAGGAAGAGATGAAGACGAGAGAAAAGACTTCGGCCGGACATAAGGCACTGCATGTAATCGGCATCGTCCTGTGTGTGATCCTGACACCGGTCCTGCTGATCAACCTGACACTGATCGCCAAGAGTTATATGAATCAAGAAGAGGTCCCCAGTATCGGCGGCTGCCTGCCGCTAATCGTGCTGACGGACTCCATGTATCCTATCATTGAAAGCGGCGACTTGATCATCTGCCGTACGGCAGAGCCGGAGAGCATTCGGGTGGGCGATGTGATCGCCTTTTTCGACCCTGCCGGCAACGGGAGTTCCATCGTGACCCACCGTGTCATTGAGGTGACGGAATGGAATGGAGAGGTGGCATGGCGCACCAAAGGCGATAACAACAACACCGAAGACCGTCTGCCGGTGTCGGCATCGAAGTTGGTGGCCCGTTATGAGGGAACGCGGGTGGCCGGCGCAGGCAATGTGGCGCTGTTTATGCAGACCACACCGGGACTGATCGTGTGCGTGGTGCTGCCCATCCTGCTGCTGGTGAGTTACGATATGGTTCGCCGCCGCCTGTATGAAAAGGCAAATGCCCAGGATACCGAAGAACTGATGGCCGAACTGGAAGAGCTGCGCCGCCTGAAGGCAGAGCAGGAGCAGACGAAATAATACCGGTCACAAAATCAGAACATGATCCGCGGGTCTTTATGTTCCGCTTAACACCGGAACATAAAGACTTTTTGTTACATACGCGACATTCTATCCGCCGGGCCACGACCGGGGATTGAATATAACACCGGGCGGAACGCCCATGGGCGCAAGCCCGGTAACCGATCAGTCCCCGATTCGTAAGGACAGGGGATAGAAAATTTTTGTGAAAGGAGAAAACAATATGAAGAATAAAACCATGCGTCTGGCTTCTGTTCTGCTGATCGCAGTGCTCATGACCACCAGCGTCATCAGCGGTACGTTTGCCAAGTATACCAGTGCTGTTAATGGTACGGATACTGCCCGTGTGGCCAAGTGGGTTGTTACCCTTGGTGACAAGAGTGGCACCAGCGCCGAGCAGACGTTTACTTTTGATTTGTTCAATACGGTAAACGATACTCTGGGTGGCTTGGAAGAGCACATTGCCCCTGCTGACGGCACGATTATTGCCCCTGGTACGACAGGCTATTTTGATATCGTACTGACCAACGCTTCCGAAGTTTCTGCTACTTATGAGATCGATTACACGGTCACGAATACTGCCAACATCCCTGTGCAGTTCAAGGTCACCGGTGGTGACTGGAGCTTCTCTTTAGCAGACGTCGCCGCTACGGCATTGGCATCCGGAACGACCACAATCAAAGTTGAGTGGAAGTGGGCCTTCGATGGTAACGATGTAACCGATACCAATCTGGGTGTTACGGGTACGGATACCATTACCGTTGCTGCCAAAATCACCGCAACGCAGGTCGACTGATTTAAAATCGGGCACTTATTTGCACTTACATAAGATAAACAATGGCACCCGGTCTGTCGTGGCCGGACCGGGTGCCGGCGTTTTTCAAGGGTTTTGGGTTTGCAAAAGCCATTTGGTACCGGATGGCTTTTGCAAGAACAGAACCCGCCGAAGGAAAGGAGCGGATCGCTATGCGCACGGAACTTCCGGAAAAAGAAGTTATCGAGATCGAACCGAAGAATAAGAAACAGAAGCGCGGCACGGGGTTTATCCTGCTGTTGGCTGCCATCGTGATCCTGCTTTTGATCAGCACGGCTGTGCTGGGCTCGCGGCTATATGAGCTGGCCACACGGGACCGCTACACAGTGGATCTGGGGCTGGGTGAACCGGAGGGCAGCATCGAAATGTTCCGCATTGAGTATTCCAACGAAGCAGGTGAGATCACCGTTCGCGGCCTGAGCGCCGACAATGTAGTGGCGCCCGGCACGGCAGTGAATTACGATATTCGTTTGCGCAACAACGACGAGGTGGTCATTGATTTCCTTATGACACCCACGGTGGAGTTTCTCACCGGCGACGAGGTGCCGGTGGAATTCCGGGTAATGGACGACTACGGCAACTACATTCTCGGCGGCGAAAACGAATGGGTCAACGCGGAACAGATGAACACCATGGCCCACAAGGGCAGCATCCATCCCGGCGAGGTGTTTACCTACCACGTCTCTTGGCGCTGGGTGTTTGAAGTCAGCGACCGGCAGAATGATTACGACACCTATTTAGGCATACAGGACGGCGAAATCGTACCCGGTGTGGCGGTGGGCATTGCCACAGAGGCCACGGCCAACCCCCAGTTGACCACAAAGGATATCACCCATCTGGCCCACCTGCGGGGTGAGAGTTTCGGCTGCTGCTGGTGTTGCTGGCTGGTGTGGACACTGTTGCTGACGGCAGCGGTACTGGTGGCATGGGTATGGCGGCTGAAAAAGAAAGTGTACGGTCTGGAAGAGATGCTGGGCGAGTACGAAGAAATCATGCGCCTGAGCAGTGTGAATGAAAAACGATGAATAAGACAAAAAAATGCTGCGTGACGGCTGCGTTGTGCCGCATTGTCCTGCTGGCACTATGCGGCGGCGTGTTGGGCATGAACCTATATCTGGCCAATGCCGGAAAGCTGCTGGGTGACCGGATGCCCATGCCTTTTGGCTGCGGCGCGGCTGTGGTTCTCTCGGGCAGCATGGAACCTGCCCTGTCCATCGACGATCTGATCGTGGTGTGTCGGACGCAGGATGTGGCGATGGGCGACATCGTAGTGTATCAGGATGGCAATATCCTTGTGGTGCACCGAATCGTGAACATCGACGGGGACCGTGTCATCACCAGGGGAGATGCCAATAATGTGGCCGATGATCCCATCGGGCGCGATGCCATCAAGGGGGTAGTGGTCTTCAGGATCCCCCGCGGCGGCGCAGCGGTGGCGCTGATCCGTTCGCCGGCAGGCACGGTGTGCATCCTGATCGCCGCTGTGGCACTGGTGGAGATCCCCCGTCGTCGGGAAAAAGAGAAATATGAAGAACAGCAGCGGAAGATCAAGGAAGAGATCCGGCGGCTGAAAGATGAACTGTGAGAGAGGAGGCGGAGCAATGCAACGGACAAAAAAGCGCGGCGGCGCGATAGGGATTTCTCTGTGCTTTGCCGTTGTGCTGCTCTACCTGACCGTATTTTCCCTGCACACATCCGGGGGCGGTATCTATGCCCGCTACAGTTCCGAAGTGGAAGGTGAAGACAGTGCCCGCGTGGCCAGATTTGAGGTCACGGAAACCGGTACTGTGCTGACAAACGATATCGTAGAGGCAATGATCCCCGGCGAAACGGTGATCCGCACCGTTTCGGTGGAGAACCGAAGTGAAGTGACGGTGAAGTACTCCGTGACACTGGTGAACCTCACAGGGAACCTGCCGCTGGCGCTCTCGCTGGAGAAGATCTCCGGCGGCGAGACTGACGGCGCGGCATATGATGTGCTGAACGTGGGCGAAACCGCTGATTACAATGTGGTACTCTACTGGCCGGACGACCGGCCGGAAGACCGCTGTGCGGAATATTCCGGAAAGATCGACCAGGTGCGCGTAGTTTTGACGGCGGAACAGACGGACTGACAGGTGAAGGATATGGAGCAAAAGAAATTTAGCGGCATCAAAGGGCAGCGCTGGCTCCTGGCGGCCATGGTGGGATTGCTGGTGTTTACCACGCTGGGCGGCACGGCATACGCACAGTATGTCCAGTCGCAGGGACGGACAGCTACCGTGTCGGCGCGGAATTTTTACTTTACCAGTGATTACCTGCGCGATACCGGGGAGCCTATGAAAAAGTACGTGCTCAACGCGCCGGTCAGTCCGGCGGAGACAACTTCGGTGACCATTACGCTGAACAATTTTGCAGATGCGCTGCGCGTGTCCGACATGGATACCTGCTACACCGTGTCGGTAACAGGCGGCGACGTGACGGCGGTGCAGGTGAAAGACGGATTGGGCAACGTGCTGCCGGACGCTTCGGGTATCATCGGACACGAAGCGGTGAAAGATGCAACCATCACCATTGACGGTCTTGCCGCTGGCGAAACATATTTGGTGACGGTGACTGGTGAGGGCGGCAAAGAGGGGAGCCGGCAGGGCTATCTGGAAACGCTGCAGGCGACTTTTGAGGTGGCCGCCAAAGACTCGGCGGTGTATCTGCATGTGGATGACAGCGATCCGGAGGACAACTATGTGATTTTGACCGTCTGGACGGAAAATGTGGCCGGAGAGGCCGTGATCAGCATTCCGGAGAATTTGATTCCCGACAACACCGACCCGGTGATGGCCGCAGCACTGACCGGACCGGGAAACTTGACGGATACTGTCAGTTTTACGGAGGCATACGCATCCCACAGCTACCGGTTCTTTAAGGATGCCGGTGCCGGGGACTATGATGAAGACAGTTTCCGTACCGTGAAAGTGGGCACGGTGGCGGCCGTGGTCGGAACACCGTAAAGCGCCGTTTCTCCATGAGGCACGAAAGAAAGAGGAGCAAAACAAATGGGCAAAGGCAGGAACATCAGGACAATTGCATACCGTTTGCTGGCATTGCTGTTGGTTTTGGCTTTTTGCAGTGCCGATATGACGGCATTGGCATACGCTGCTGACGGTTCCGGCGGGACGGCGCGTTCTTCGGACGCAACGCTGCTGCTGATCCCGGAGACGGGGTTTAGCTTTTATCAGGAAAATAATCTGGTTGCCGGACAGCAGGCGTGGACGAAGGCGGCCACCTTTACCGTGCGTCCGGACCATGGCTATACGATCACCGGTATTTCCGTAAAAGAAGGGGACAACCCCTCGGATGATGTGAGCATCACGGCTCCTACCGGTACGGGGCGGGATTGGACGCTGGCTTTTTCTGCGCCCGGCGATGGGGAAGCGGATCAGGAGGTCGTTGTTACGGCAGAACTGAACGGCGAAATGACCACGATCTATCTGGATCTGGCCTTGGGAGATATTATCATCAATAACAGCACGTATACCGGTTCTTACATGGAGATCAATGGCGGTGCAGCAAAGCAGGTCAACAAGTCCGGAGCATCCTATGACGCGGCCACCACCCGTTTCCATATCTATCAGTCCACCACGGCTAACCGGAACGAAAGCGGTATCATCGACGGAACTTTTGTGGCGCCCACCTATGCAAATGTTACCGTTAATGGTAAGCCCTGGCGGGAGTATATCACCAATAACACCGATGCATTGGCCGTGTATCAGGCATGGCATGGTACGGATGATGAGCGCACCGGTTCTCTGTTTACTGACAGGGAGCCTACGGCATACGGAATCACGATCGGTGTCACCGGGCAGGACTGCGACGTGACACTGGAGAATATCTGGTCCATCAAGCAGCCAAGCAGCCAAAGCGACAATGCGGCAGGTATTTATGTCAGCGGCTGCGACACAGCCAATACCCGGGTCATGCTGCGCCTGAAGGGTGACAGCAAACTAGGACGATTGAACTATTACTGCAAGAGCAGGAACGGAAGCTCCATCACCATCACGGATATTGAGGGGACGAGGATGACCGGGAACAGCCTGACGGTGGTGGGCGACCCGCGGCAGCTGAACAACGACCCGGGGCCATATAAAGGGAAAGTTGCCAAAAACAACTGGCAGGCGATCATCGGTGCAAACGACAGTGTGGATCAATGCTATGGCATTGTGATCAACGGCAGCACGCTTTATGCGGGTTCTGCTTCCGACTGGGAAAACTGCACGGCCATCGGCGGCGGCGGTAACGGTATGGGTCAGGTGACCATCAACGGCGGTCATGTGACTGCGGTGGCCCGCACTACCGGTACGGCCATCGGCGGCGGTATTGCCCATACTGCCAAGGGCGGACCGGGTGAGGTGACCATCAATGCCGGTAAAGTCTATGCTTACAACTATGGTGTGCGCGCTTATCTTACCGTGGATGATTTCGGTACAACAGATCCAGACACCCTTTGGCAAGCCAGCCATATTCCCGGCACAGCCATCGGTGGCGCCAGTTCCATCAAGGAACCCGGCAATGACGGCACGGTGACCATCAACGGCGGCTATGTGTATGCCGAGAGTTTGGGCGGAGCCGCTTTGGGCGGCGGCAATAGCGTGACCAAGGGCGCCGGTTCCGGCACGGTTGTGATCAATGGTGGTACAGTGGAAGCCAAGAGCGTTGGACAGAAGGACTATACCAACGGCACAGTGGCTGGTTATGATGTTGAACCCGGTGTTGCGATTGGCGGCGGCACGGCCGGTCTTGGCGCGAATATGATTGCTAATGGCGGCTATGCGGATGTGACGATCAATGGCGGCACGATCCTAACTGGTTCGATTGGCGGTGGAGGCACCAACGATCAGGACAGTGCCCCGGGCAAAATCGGCTATGCTAACGTGAAAATCAACGGCGGTGATATTTCCGGCCAGATCATTATGGCTGGCGATGTGGACCCCTGCACGTTCGTGATGACCGGCGGTATCTTGCACGACAGTGATGTGGAAGATACACAATTCCCTCGCCTGCAGAAAAATGGCGGCGCTGTGTATATGGATGACAGGAAGGGCGAGGCCACTGTCAGCGGTGGTACGATCAGAGATTGCCGGGCAGAAAACGGCGGAGCTGTGTATATGACCGCCGGAACGTTTACGCTCACGGGCGGCGGTGTGATCCAAAATTGCACGGCGACGGATTATGCCGAAGGTGCTGGCGGTAATGGCGGTGCCATTTACATGGGCGGCGGTATGCTGTCTATCTCTGGCGGCAGCCTGACCGGCAACAAAGCTGTCTCCGGAAACGGCGGCGCGGCCTACATTGAAAATGGCAGCGTGGTCATGAGCGCCGGCAGCGTGGACAACAACACCGCCCAAAACGGCGGCGGTATGTATGTGTCCGTCATGGAAGAGAACGCCAATGTGGGCATCAAAATATTCAGCGGCTCCATTTCCAACAATACCGCTTCCGGTAACGGTGGCGCAGTGGCTGTGGTGGGCAACCCGCTGGTTACGGAGCAGCTCATCACCATCGTGCTCGGCGTGGAAGAAATGCACTGGGACGGAAACGGCAATAAAATAGCATCCTTTACCCATGAAGACGACGGCATCACCTACACCCATACGGACTGCCCGGTGATCAGCGGCAATACGGCTGGTAGCGGTACCGGTGGCGCCATCTATCTCAACGGCGGATCAGATGCTACCAAGACGCAGTTGAACATCTATTGTTTGGACGCCAAAGAGAACAGAGACGGAACCAAGGAGCACCGCAGTGACTTCATGATGGTGGCTGGTGGCAAGTTGATCATCTCTTCGGCAGCCGATGAAAATGTGGATGTCAATATCAACCCCGATAACAAGGAGGGCGATGCCAGCATTCGGGGCAGTATGCATATCACAGGCGGTCAGGTTGACCTTTACGGCAGTATGCAAAACCCGGGATTTTTGGCAGCGCTGGGGGGCGAGAGTTTCCCCATCACGGTGGATGTGACCGGCTCGGCAAACGAGTGGTTCCGGGATCACCGGTATGTAGAAGCGGATATCCGCACGGTGACTTACTTTGAAAACTTCCAGGGTTCCGGCCAGTATTCGCTTTACCACACAAAGCTGGGTGAATACACCATCGAAAGTTCCATGTACTATCATGAGGGCTATGAGCTGTTATGCTGGTATACGGCGCCCTCTACGGCAGAACCCGGTATGGAGTATCAGGCAAATACCACCTGTACGTTCAACGGGGCAGACTCTCCTGCGGGCGTGGATGCCCAAGGCAACCTGACCGTGTACGGCATCTGGGAAGCCACCGGCTTCTGGGTGCAGTTCCACAGCAACGGCCCTGTGAATGTTCCCGTTGAGGGTGAAATGAACGAACTGCAGCACTTTACATACCATACGCCGCAAAAGCTGCTGAAAAACGCTTTTTCCTGCGTGGGATATATGTTCCTGGGCTGGCATACCGATCCCTATGCCACGCAGCCGCTGTACGCTGACGAAGAGGTGGTCAGCAATCTGACGCTGGAGAATAACGAAACCATCTCCCTCTACGGTGTCTGGGAAAAGTGCACCCATGAAGAGATCCATGCGTATCGCTACGCTGTGGTGGACGGAGGAAGCCATACGAAGCTGTTGCAGCGCAGCTGCAGCTGCGGTGTGGTTTGGGAGCGTGTCCTCTCTGTCAGCGATGCGATCTATGACGGAAATCCCCACGGTGCAGCGCTGAGTACTGTCTCCGGTTGGACAGAAGAGCTGACGATAACGTATACTCATGGCGGAACTGCGCTGGGTGAGCCTCCGGTGAACGCAGGTGAGGATTATCGGGCCGGCGTGGTCCTATCCGCCGGAGATCCGGCGGATCCCGCGGATGACCTGATGGCGGAAGTTGCCTATGCGATCCGAAAGGCACCGCAGGATATGCCGCCGAAGCCCGAGTTTGTGGCATCTGTGGAAGGCGGATATACTTATTTGCAGGTCAAACGGGTGGCCTCCGGCAAAACACCCACCAAGTACCGCTTGATTTATTACACGAACGGTGCGGAAGAGTCTTCGGCCTGGACGGATGAAGCGTCCGAGGGTGACTTTGCCTGCAAACTTCAGCTGCCTCAGACTTTTACCTATTACTGGGTGGAAGCCTACTATGAAGAAGGGGCCAACTACTGTGCTTCCGATGCGTCCCGCTCCACCAGCGTCTACATTTACGAAGGTGCCACGATCCACGTGGACTGGGAGGCTGGCTTGCAGCGGCCTGATATGTCACAGCCGGAAGGCGGTGGACTGTTGTTCAAACTGAGTTTGCAGGGAGGATATCACCTGAAGACAGGTGAGTATGAAGTCGAAATAGAGGTTGAACCGAATCAGCCGGAGAAATATCCCACGATAACGAAAAACAGTACCGACAGCTACACGATGACCGATGTGGCGGAGGGCTCTGAGGTCTGGGTGAAGTTCGGCGGTGCAAAGAAGAGTGCGAAGCTCGAGGGCACGGTCACAGACGGACAGGTGTTTGGGAATATGCAGGAGAACGCAACTACAACGGTGGTCAGTCGTGATTCTGCCTTTACGGCTGCGTTCTTACTGGACTTTTTTGACGGCGCGGACTATCAGGAACTCACCGTGTCTTTTGAACCGGCGCTTCCTGAGGGTACTGCCATCATCTTTGTGGAGAAAACGGGTGGAGCCAATACCTATTGGCATTTCACGGCATCTGCCGGTGTAACGGAAATTACTTTGGATGCCTTTTCCCGGATGGGTGTGTCGGAGGATGGCTATCAGTTCTCCGGCGAAGCACTGAGCGCGCAGCTGATCGTGGATTTCTCCCGCGTGGAGCAGGAGGATCTGCTCCCTGCGGATACCTTGCTGTCAATGGCCTTGAGCGCAGTGAAAAAGGGAACTGCGCCTGAACTTGCAGCAACCGTCATGGTGGAGCTGCAGCAGACCACCTTTGCGCTGCAGGTGGGGCAGAAGGCGGAGCCGCTGAGCTGCACGGTATCTTATACCGTTACCGGTCCTCAGCTTGCTTCCAAATGGGAAACGTGCGACATGGCGCTGGTGCTGACACCGAAAAGCGGAACACTTCCGGCTGATGCATGGCTTCAGAAAGAGGCCGGCACCACCAGCACCAAATACATCCGTAACGCTAACGGCAGCTTTGTGATCCCCTTAGGCGCAATCGCCGGAGGAACGATTGCCCTGCAGCTGTACTCGGAGCTGTTTCCCCGTACAGAGGCAGAGTATGCCTTTGATGTTGCGTGGATGGCAGCGGACTCTTTAGCCGATGTGTCACCGATGAATGGAGAACTGCTGCAAACGGCAGAGGTGCGTTTCCAAAAGCCACAAGAGGCGCGGTGCTCTCTGAAATTTACGGGAGAAGAAGTGGTTTCTGACGGTGCGCTGCAGGTTGCCATGCAGTATCAGGACCTTCCGGGTGCGTGCACGGTGTTGTTAGTGGTGGAGCAGAAGTCTGATGACGGAAGATATATTGCCATCGGCCAGAGAGTGACCTTTGCAATTGAACCGGAAGAGAGTGTCAGGCAGTTGGAAATTCCGCTGACTACCAGTGGTTCCGGCAGCTACCGGCTGGTGTGCACGCTGACCCACGATAATAGTAATATCTTGTCAGTCCCGTATCACTTCCTGATTTCTGTTGGCGAGGGAGCGGTTGCCCAATGAGCGGCAAGGCGGAACGTGCATTTTTATCATTCTGAAAACAAGCCAATGATCCCGCGGCTTAGCCGCGGGATCATTGGCTTGCGGGGATTTTTGCGTCTTAATCTAATGCACAATGGAAGATCCTGTTTTTCTGCCATTTTGTCAATTAAAAAAAGCGTCGGGCGGATGTAAAATTACGTTATCCGAAAATGAGAAATGTCGGAGAGATAAGGATAACTTTTGCTACCACTGGTTGCGGAATTGCATATATCTGTGTATAGAGTTTTGCCATCCGTTTCAGTATGCTGAAAGCGAAAGGAGGAAACAAGTTGTTATCAGAAAAATTGTATAAGCTTCGTAAAAACAGCGGCCTTTCGCAGGAGCAGCTTGCAGAACAACTGAATGTGTCACGACAGGCAATTTCAAAGTGGGAACAAGGAACAGCAGTTCCGGAGAGTGAGAAGCTGATCTCGATCAGTGAGTATTTTAGTGTTACGGTGGATTATCTTTTGAAAGATGATACCGTAGGCATAACGGACACCACCGATGAAGTTGTGGTAGAAAAACCTAAAATGATCGTTGGTATTGTCATCTGCATTGCAGGGATTGTATCACTGGTCATTTGGGGTTTCCTTTCTATCGTTAGACCGGAAGTGTCAAACCAACTTAGTGAAGCCTCTATGGTAACCATTGACGGAAACGGTATATTTTTGATCTTATGTGTTGTGGCAATTGTAATAGGTGCAAGTTTTCTCCTGAAAAGCAAAAAGAAATAGGAGAAAATCTCAATGAAAAAGATCAGAAACATTTTTATTGTTTTGGCAGTGATTCTTAGTAATTTGATGTGCGCGGTAGTTGGATATCAGTATGCTGTGATGCAACGGGGAATTGGTGATAGTGCTCCTGCCGGCATCGCATTCATTTATGCCGTTCCGTATGTGGCAGGCATTGCTGTGTGTGCAATCTTGGCAATCAGATTTCACACAAAGTAAGCCCATCCATTTGACACAGGAGGATGGAAAGCTGTTGTATGGCGATCAGGAGCTTTGGGGGTGAATCGAATGAAAAGCTATGTAAAGATTATGGTAGTAGTTTTCACTGTCATTGTTTTTTTGGCGGCGTTATATTGGATCGTTCCCGGATTTACGAAAGAAGGAAATGCTTACATTGCTGATTACGTTGTTTCTGAGGACGGAAGTGAAATGACGATCAAAGTTGTCGTTTCATCTTCGATTGGGTATGTGCGAAAAGTATCCGTTCATCAACAGCACGACGGTAAGTTGTATCTGGATTGTTATTCTGCATTTGGTGGGATCAATGGCTCTTGGGGAGCAAAGACTGAATTTACAATACCGCTTGATGCCGAAACGGAAACGATAGCAATTTACAGATTTACTAACTGCTACGATACAGTGCTTGAAAAAACGGAAGATGGAAAATGGATACCTAAAGATAAGGATAGGTAACAAGAAAGAGGCACCCTGCGGGGTAATATCACTTAGTTAGTGGCATTACCTGTAGGGTGGCATCCAAAAAAGAATGAGTGCATCCGTCGACGGATGCACTCATTCTGCAATTTGGGCATGACAAGTAAGCGGATTGGAAAATCCGC